>SCRI01000086.1 GCA_004298675.1 bacterium
TCGCGCGGCAGGTCGACCAGCGGATCTCCAGAGTCCCCGGTGTCGTCGACGACTTCGATGGGATCGTATATTCGAACCCCAATACGTTGGTGCGGTTGCGCCCTTATGCAGGCAGTCGAGTTGGCTTCACGACGGAGTCGTTTGCCAGCGCCGCGCAAGCGGGCCTGAACGGGAGAGTCGTCACGACTGTCCCCAACCTGCCGGTAGAGATTCCGGTGCGGATACGGTACGACGTGCCATGGAATCAGCGCGCGAGCGTGCTCGACGCCATGCCGATCGTCGCTCCGAACGGCAGCACGTATACGCTGGGGTCGCTGGCTGACGTGATTCAGGCCGGTCCGTCGACCGAGCTGAACGAGGAGAATCTGCGCCCGCTGATCCGCGTGACCGCGAACGTGAGCGGTCGCGATCTTGGCAGTACGATCGCGGACATAAAGGGAGCCCTGGCAACGCTGCAGCTGCCCCCGGGCTACGACATCACGTACGGCGGCCGCTATGCGTTGCAGCAACAATCGTTCCAGGAATTTGGCATGGCGATCGGAACCGCGATCCTTCTCGTCTTCGTGACGATGGTTTTCGAGTTCCGAAACTTTCGCATTCCACTCGTCATCATCTCGTCGGTACCGCTCTCGCTCTTTGGAGTGACGATCGCGCTGCGCCTTTCGCACATCCCGCTCAACGTTTCGTCGTTCATGGGACTGATCTTACTCGTGGGAGGCGTCGTGAAGAACGGAATTCTCTTGTTTGACGAGGTGGACAAGCATCGGCGGCATGGGCTTAGCGTTGAAGCGCAGATGATCGAGGCCGGTCGAACCCGGATGCGGGCCATCGTCATGACGACGTTGACGTCGCTGCTGGGAGTGGTGCCGCTGGCAATCGGCGTGGGCGCGGGTAGCGAGATGCAGAAGCCGCTGGCCGTGGCAACGATCGGTGGGCTCATGTTCTCTACGTTGTTCACGCTGCTGCTGATGCCGGTCTTCTACGCCTCGAGCCGGACGTTGTACCGCTTCGACTTGCTGGAGGAGCGTCCGGTGTCGTCAGATGGCGCCGCGCTCATCCGTGAGGCCGGCCACTCATGAAGCACGCTCTCCTAGCCGTCGTGTTGGCGTTGGGCCTGTCTAGCCCGGGCGGTGCTCAGCCTGCTTCGCAGATACTGACGCTTGCGACCGCGCTGGCGGAGGCGAATGCACACAATCCCGATGTCCTCGCGGCGCGGAGTTCGGTGCAGGCCGCTCAGGCCGGCCTCGAGCAGGCCGTGCCGCAGCCGCTGCAGATAGAAGTGTCGCAGGGCGTCACGCGTGACGTGCCGCAGGGGCTGGGCACGCTGCAGACATTCACGGCCGGCGTCTCGCAGCAGCTTTCACCCGCCCTGGGAGCGCAACGACGCGCGGCCGCCTCTGGCGTAGCGGTCGCGCAGGCGCAGTATGCCGTGGCCGAGCGCGGCGTGGATCAGCGCGTGATCGCCTCCTACTATGCGCTGGCATCGGCGCAAGCGGCCGTGGCTGCTGCTCGCCTAAGCGTAGACAATGCGCAGGAGCTCGAGCGCAGCGCCGGAACCCGCGCCCGAGTCGGCGACGTAGGCCGTTTTGAGGTGTTGCGGGCACAGGTTGAAACACGCCGTGCGCAGACCGATCTGCTGCGCGCGCAGGCCGGCGAGGCGGTGGCACGGATTGCGCTCAACGTGTTGCTGGGACGTGCCGCGGATGCTCCTGCTACCGTACAGCTCTCTGCGCCGCCGGCGTCGCTGTCGGATGTCCAAGGGTTGTATGCCGAAGCCGCCCAGCTCGACCCGCTGTTGGCCCAGTACCGCGCCGCGATCGATCAGGCCAGTGCGCAGGCGCGTGCCGCCCAGCTACGGCGCCTGCCGGCCATCGGTCTGCAAGGTGGATATCTGTTTCAACGCGCTCCTGGAGCCGCCGGTGCAACGTCGGTGGGGCCGCTCGTCGGGGTCACATTGACGTTGCCGCTCATCGATTACGGCGCGGTTCGAGGAGCCATCCGGGAGGCGCGGGCTGGAGAGAAGCTCGCGCGAGCACTATACGTCGGCCGGGATGGGCAGTTGCGTGGGGAGCTTTCCGAGGCGTCCGCGCAGATTGGGAGCGCACAGGCGCGGCTTGAATTTTCGGACGTATCGTTGAAGCAGGCCCGGGAAGGGTTGCGCCTGGCGCAGTTCGGGTATGAGCGCGGGGCGCTGGGCGTACTGGACGTTCTCTCTGCGCGAAATGAACTCGCCTCGGCACAGTCGGAGGTAACCCAAGCCACGGCGGATCTCGCGGCTGCGGTCGCAAGCCTGCGACTCATGATTGGAGTGCCGGTTACACCGTGAACAGCAAAATGATTGCGGTCCTCGCTCTTGGAGCGCTAACGGCGTGTGGGTCCAAGTTGGCGCAGCCTCAAGAGGGCGCGCTGTCGAAGCCGGGAGTCGTCGATCGCCCTGCGGTGGCAGTCCGAACGCAGCCCCTACGCCGTATGCCCTTGCAGGGGATGATTGAGTCGAACGGGCAGGTTGCGGCCGATGCAGGCGGCCAGGCCGCGCTCGCGTTTGCCGGCGAGGGACGAATAGCGCAGATCTCCGTCAACGTCGGTGATGCCGTAACCCGGGGGCAGGTGTTGGCAGTGCTCGATGGACGGATCGCACGGAGCGCTATCCAACAGGCACAGGCCGATGTCGATGCGGCGCAAGCCAATCTCGCCAAAGTCGAACTGCGGGCGCGGCCGCAGGAGGTCGCGCAAAATGTCGCTACGCTGCAGGCGGCACGGGCAAAAGAGGACTCCGCAAAAGCCGAGCTCGACAGGCAAGAAGCTCTCGCACAAGCTGGCATTTCATCGCAGCGCGACGTGCAGCAGGCGCGCACCGGCTACGTGAGCGCGCTGGCCGATCTGCGGGTCGCGGAGGAGCAAGGCTCGATTCTTCACGCGGGCCCGCGCCGTCAGGACGTCGATGTCGCCCGGGCGGCGGTACTGCAGGCGCAAGCGGCCCTGGCGGCAGCTCGCACCAAGGCAACGCTGCTCGCCATCGTCGCGCCCTTCAACGGCGTCATCACGCAGAGGATGAAGAATCCGGGCGAGACTGCCGATCCCACCGTGACGGTGCTTGCCATGGTGAACCCACAGCATACGGTCGTGGACCTCCAACTCAGTCAAGACCAAGCGGAGTTGGTGCGGGTTGGCGAGCCGGCCGTCGTTACGCTGGACGGCGATGCTCATACGATAGCGGGCCGCGTCGTGGCCGTCAGCCCGGCCCTTGCTTCGGATACTCGAACGTTGACCGTACGTGTTCGTCCGCAGCACGCCGCGCTAACGCTGGGCGCGGCGGTAAAGGTCTCGATCGTCGTGCGAAGCATTCGCGACGAGTTCGTCGTGCCGGATAGTGCCGTAGTGAAAGACCCAGAGACGGGCAGCCCGCGCATCTACCTTGCCGAGGCGAACGGACGATATCGCGCGGTTCCAGTGAGAATCATGTTGGAATCGGACGGGCGGATGGCGATTGGAACGCGCGGCGTTCGGTCTGGCGAGCGGGTCGTGACACGAGGCGCGTACGAACTGTTGCCGTTTTCAGGCGGTGCATTCGGGGACTGACTCCTTGCGGCGATGCCGTCATCAAGCACCGCGTGTGTGGGATGGTATCGGTCAGCGTGCATGCACGGCCGGCCATGCCGGCCGCGGCGTAGCCTACGCTACCTGCCCGATGCGCCGAATAGCGCTGACCGCGAGCACGGCGGTCAGCGCCAGCAATCCCAGCACGGAACCGCCGAGATCCGCGCGGAGAACGCGCTAAGAGAACGCCAATCGCGCTTCGTGCGTGGCTTCGAGAAGCTGAAGGCGAAGATGATGAAGACACAGGAATTGAGGATGACCAAGGGCCAAAGGCCATACGCTTGCTCGCTGCTCATCGGCTCACCGGCTCCCCATGATCGTGATGCCCACCGTGCATGAACAGGTGCATGAGCGGACAGGCAAGGATGATGAGAAACGGCGCCGCGCCCACGACGTGAACGCGATGTTCGCCGGTCAGGAGGTAGCCGGCGATAGCCAAGAAGGCTAGGAAGACGAGCCAGCCCTTCCAAGAGCACGCCATCGACTCATCTCCCTAGCGGCACGGCCCACCATAGCATCGCACGCCATACCGGGCCGCCGCCTTGCATGAACCCGCTCTCCAGGTAGAGATGGACGTTGTCGTATTTTGCGAACGGAATGACGTCGAGGTCGACGTTCCCGGAACGCGTGAGCGTGCCGAGTCCGTCATCGGTGACTTCGTCTCGCAACCCCAACAGCGCGCGCTCGTGCAAGAGCGATTCGAAGATTTCGATCGTCATGGCGCGGCTATGCGCGCTCGTGGGCGACACTGGGCTCATACCGGAGTCGAACAAGGGGTGCCGGAGGGTCGGCATGGAGCCGCCGGCGGCGGGCGCAAGCAGACCCGGGTTTGCGTCGTATCCCCATTGGTAGAGCGCGAAGATGCCGGGGATACCGTGCGGCCCCGGGTCGCGCTGGACGTATGGGGCAATCGTGTGGTAGCGGTCGACGCCGCCTTCCGCGAGGGGGAACGAACCCGTCGATCCGAAGAGCCCGGCTTCGAGCGGTGCGTTTGCATCGGCATAGGCTACGAGCCATTGGAGTGTCTTATCGGTGTCTTGCGAGTAATTCGCGGCGCCGCTCCACTCTTTGTTACTGCCCAGCCATGCTGCTTGGACGAATAGCTTGGGGCGAACGTAGCTGAGCGACGCACCCCACCGCATGCCGTCGAATTGATAGCGGTGTTCTCCGACCTGAATCTCGGCGCCAGCGTAGGGGGCGAGGTCCGAGCCGCCGGAGAGCGGCCCGGGAACCGGAATGGCCGATAGCTTACCGGCAAACAGGTGACCGTTGCGCCGCAAGATATTGTTGTACGCGAGCTGCACGACGTCGATTCCGCCGGTTTGACCATTCTGAGAAAGCCACTGGTGGATGTGGTACGTGATGTCCGGCCCGACGAACCCCGTGGCATGGAGCGCAGTGTTGCCGAGCTCCACGTGGCCACTGCCTGTGCTCGTGTCCAGCGTTGGGCTCTCGGAGAGCGATAGCGGGGTGTGGGTCTTGAGCACCTCTCGGCTGAGCGCGGAATAGCCGGTCCGCTGAATATATCGCCCATACGCATTCAGTTGCGGTGGAACGGAATGGCAGGCGGAGCATTGGACGCCATAGGCCTGGGAGAACGCCGGTACCGCCCTAGCCGGTTCGGCCTGGGCTAGCAGCCACGTCAGCATAAACGCGGCTATCACCATAGACCAAGATGTCGAGCGTGATCCTCCAGCCATCGAAAACACCCCCGTCTACGAAGCGACAAGAATAGTCAAATACTGCGTCTTGTGGCCCGATCCGCATAGGACGGAGCAATAGATCTGGTACGTTCCTGCCTTTGCCGGCGTGAACGTCACGACGGCGCATGCATTGCATGTGACAGATTGTAGTATCCCACAATGAAGGCCCTTGGAAGGAATCGCGAATCCGGCCGTTCTGGCCGTGACAAACGCTTCAACCAGGCGAGTGGCTGGCGGCGTGAGCTCGTGGTGCTGTCCTGCAAGAGAATGGTATTCCTGAACCCTTCGCGGCGCCTTCGCGTTAAACTCGACCCTCAGTGGTAAGAGTGGCGTGCGAAAGGGTTACCAGCATGCAAGGCGCATCCGCTCGCACTCCTACTACGGCAGACGTACAGCAGTCTCATCGGTTACAGATCGTTCCGGTCGCGTGGGCGATCTGCGCGTTTTTGATGATCTCATACGTCCTGTGCATCTTGGCGGGATTCGTCCTTCCCGGGATCCCGTCGAGCGCTCATCTGCCGTGGCTGCAGTTCTTTCCCGGTTTTGTCTGGTTGAGTTGGGGCAGCTTCTTCCTCGGCCTGGCTGAGAGTGTCGTGTACGGGTGGTACACGGCCGTGGTTTTCGTTCCGCTCTGGAACTATTTCCACGGCGTACCCAAATGACGGAAATGAGGTATGGCGTGAGAATCACACTACTGGCCCCGCTGGTCATTCTCGCCAGCGTGTTGACCGTGCCGGCCGGCGCGCAAACCGCCACGGAGCCGGCACCATCGCACACCCATGAGAGCTCCGTGCCGGCATACCCAGGCTGGACGGGCGCGGCGCAACCGTTCGCTCAGCACTTGGCGATCATGTTCTTGCATCTGGACGACGCGGCTCTAGCGATGGCGCGCACGGCACAGAAGGACGCGAAAAGCGAGAGTGTCAAGAGTTTGGCTGCGGCCGTCATCAGCGAGCGCTCCGGCGATATCGAGAAGCTGCGCGCGACGTATCAGAAACAGTACGGACAGGCGCCGCCGGCCTGGCCGGGTCCGCAGGGCGGCCAAGGCATGCATGGCCAAGGCATGATGGCCGGCCCTGGGATGATGATGGGCGGCGCCGGCTCAATGATGGGTGCCGGTGATGCCTATCAGATGATGATGACCGGCGGGCGATCGAATTGGTGGGGTGCGGCGGACCCCGACGAGGGGTTCGTTCCGGCGCTGATGCGGGTGGATGCGATGGAGATAGCGATGGCGACGCTCGGATTCTCATCCAACGATACCGGCACCAAGGACCTAGCTCGCCGGGTCGCCTCGTCTCGCACGCGTGAACTTTCCAGCCTTGCCGGCATGGTAAAGTAGGCTCCGGCGCGGCGTCGAGCCGTAAGGCTACGACGAAAGTCGCAGCACCGGTGCCCTGCAAGGACTCAGGCGCACGGCGTAGTAGGCTTGGCGGTTGCCGTTCTGGAGGAGTCACGTGTCTGAACCAGCCGTCGCCAGCGAGTATCGCCTCACCACCGAGTCGAAGCTGCATGCGTTCATCGCACGCGCGCTCGAGCGGGTTGGCGTTTCACCGCACGATGCGCAGACCGTTGCAGAGGTGCTGGTGGCCGCCGACGTGCGCGGCATCGAATCGCACGGCTGCGCGCGTTTGGTCAAGTTCTACGTCGGACGCATCCGCGACGGGCTGATCGACCCCAAAGCCGTTCCGTCCATCGTGCGGCAGACGGCGACGTCGGTGCTGGTCGACGCGGGCAACGGATTGGGCCACATCGCCGCCAAGTTCGCGATGGACACTGTGATCGAGAAGGCACGCCAGCACGGTGCGGCGTTCGGTACGGTTCGCAACTCCAATCACTTCGGCATCGCGGGCTACTACGCGATGCTAGCGCTGCCGCACGACATGATCGGCATCGCCTCGACCAACTCGATGCGGTACGGCGCCGCGACGTTCGGGCGCGAGGCGATGCTGGGGACCAACCCGCTTGCCTGTGCCGTGCCAGCCGGAAATGAGCCGGCCTTCGTGCTAGACTTCGCCACCACGACGGTCCCGCTTGGGGAGTTGGAAGTTTTCAATCGCAAGGGGCTCCCGTTGCTGCCGGGATGGGCGGTGGACCGCGACGCTAATCCTACCACCGATCCCGAAGTCGGGATGGCAGGCGCGCTCTTGCCGTTGGGCGGTTACGGCACCGATCTCGGGGGCCACAAAGGCTATGGGCTTGGGCTGCTCGTCGACATCCTCTGTGGCGTGCTCTCGGGCGGCGCGTTCGGCAATAGCCTGCCGCGCCGCAATGAAGAAGCTCGTGGTGCCGTCGCTCACTTCTTCGCAGCCTTCCGCATCGATGGGTTTCGAGATGTCGCCGCGTTCAAAGCGGACATGGACCGCGAGCTGCGCGCGTTCAAGCAGAGCGCGAAGGCGCCGGGCCAGGAGCGTGTCTACGTGGCCGGCGAGATCGAGCACGAGAAGACGCTGAAGCATCGGGCGCAGGGCGTGCCGGTACACGTCAAGGTCTGGGAGGGGCTCGAGCGCCTCAGCACGGAGCTGGGTATTGCGTTCGATCTCTAAGACGCGCAACCGCGCGCGCGGCCGGCGTGTTGACTGATATGGATATGCAAGAAACGAACAGCGCTGAACCCACCGTCTATCCCACGACCTATGGCAGCCTCAGCCCAGGGGAGCGTTATCGTCTCCCCGGACAGCCGCGTTGGTACCGCCGCTCCGAGAGCGCGTTCGTCACCGACGCCATGCGCGCCCGCCCGGTCGAGGCGCTCGAGCCGCACCTCGGTGGCGGCGGTGAGGAAGCCGCGCGGGCTTCCTAAGTCTCCGCAGTCTCGGCTTCGCGGCGACGTAGCTCGCGCCGCAGAATCTTTCCGGTCGTCGTCATCGGCAGGCTCTCCACGAACTCGATGCGGCGCGGGTATTCGTGTGCGGCGAGCCGGTGTTTGACGAACTCCTGGATCTCTTGCGTCAACTCAGACGAGGCCGGATAGCCGGGATTGAGCACGATGAACGCCTTCACGACCTCCGTGCGCAACGCGTCTGGGACGCCGATTGCCGCCGCGATGGCCACGGCCGGGTGCTTGATGAGGCAATCCTCGATCTCCGCGGGGCCGATCCGGTAGCCCGCGCTGGTGATGAGGTCATCGGAGCGGCCGAGAAACCACAGGTAACCGTCGTCGTCGCAGCGCCCGAGATCGCCGGTGAGGAGATAGTCGCCGGCGAATTTCTGCGCCGTCGCCTGCTCGTTGTTCCAATAGCCCAGGAACATCACCGGATCGGGGCGGCGCACGGCGATCGTGCCGGCTGTTCCCGCCGGCAGCGGCTGCCCCTGTTCGTCGACGATGCGCACGTCGTGACCCGGCACGGGGTGCCCCATCGAGCCCGCACGCACCGGCGCGAGCTTGGCCGAATTGGCGACGATCACGTTGCACTCCGTCTGCCCGTAGAACTCATTGATCGTCAAGCCGAACGTCGCGCGTCCCCAGTCCAGCAACTCCTCGCCTAGCGTCTCGCCGCCGCTAGCGACGGTACGCAGCGCAAGCTCCGCGGGCGCTTTCAACCCCACCTGGCGCATCAGCTTGAGCGCTGTCGGGGGCATGAAGACGTTGCGCACGCCGTGTTGCGCCATCAGGTGGGCGGCCTCTTCCGGATCGAACTTGCGCGCGCGGTGTGCGAGCACGGGCACGCCGTGATGCCAGGCCGGCATCAGCACGTCGAAGAGTCCGCCGATCCACGCCCAATCCGCCGGTGTCCAGAACAAGTCGCCGGGCTGTGGGAAGAACTCGTGCGGCAGCTCCACGCCCGGTAGATGGCCGAGCAACACGCGCTGCGCGTGCAGCGCGCCTTTGGGATTCCCGGTCGTTCCCGACGTGTAGATGATGACGGCCGGATCGTCCGCGCGCGTCGGCGCGGGGGTGAAGGCATCGGATGCGCGCTCGAGCTCCGCCGCGAAGTCCAGCGCGTCCGGGCCGCCGCCTACCGCCAGCACCGTACGCAGCTCGGGCAGACGCTCCCGGATCGCGCGCAGTTTTTCCGCACCGGCCGAATCCGTGATGACGGCCTTGGCGCCGCTGTTGCCTAGCCGGTACTCGAGCGCGTCCTCGCCGAAGAGCGTGAAGAGCGGTACGGAGATGAATCCGGACTTGAAGGCGGCCACGTGCGCCACCGCCGTCTCTGGAGACTGCGCTAGGAGCACCGCCATACGGTCTCCGCGCACCAGCCCGCGCGCCGCCAGTACGTTGGCTAGGCGATTGGAGAGTCGGCGGATCTCCTCGAACGAGTAGCGGCGCACGCCGCCGCGTTCGTCGACGTAGATGAGCGCATCGGTGCGTCCGGCGGCCGCCTGACGGTCGCAGACGTCGACGCCGATGTTGTAGTGCTCGGGGATCTGCCAGCGAAAGCGTTGGCAGACCTCAGCATAGGTCGAAGCGGAGGGCAGCATAACGCGTTGCTTCTAAAGCGTCGCGTCGAGTACCTCGGCGATGTGGCGCACGTCCACGCCCATGCCGCGTTCGGCGGCGCCGCGCCGCAACTGCATCAAGCAGCCGGGATTGCTCGTGACCACCAATTCGGCGCCGGTGGCCTCGATCTGCTCCAGTTTCTGGCGCAGCAGCTCGCTCGACATCTCCGGATGCGTGAAGTTGTAGACGCCCGCGCTGCCGCAGCACTGATCGTTGCCCAGCTCGCAGAAGTGTGCACCGGCCGCGGCCTGCACCAGCACGCGCGGCTCGGTGCGGATCTTCTGCGCGTGAGCGAGATGGCAGGCGTCCTGATAGGTGACCTTCGCCTCGAGCGTGTGCTTGGGCGGCACCATCATCGGCGCCACTGCCTGGCTGAGATCCAAGACGTGCGTGGAGAACGCGCGGGCGCGCTCGTGCCAGGGGTCCGAGGGCTCGAAGAGGTGATGATACTCCTTGAGTTGCGCGCCGCAGCCGGCGCTGTTGGAGACGAAATATTCGGCGCCGCTGCGCTCGAAAGCCTCAATGAGATCCTTGGCCATCCGTTGCGCTTCGCGGCGCTCTCCCGCGTGTACGTTCAGCGCGCCGCAGCAGCCTGTATGTGCGGCTGTCAGCGTGTAGCCGGCCTTGCGCAGCACCGACTCGGTGGCACGGTTGAGGTGCGGGAGCATGGCCTCCATGACGCAGCCGGTGAGCGCCATCGCCTTCGCGCCGGCGCGCGGGCGCTCAACTTTCGCGGCTGCAGCCGAAACCGGCGCGACCCGCGCGCTGGCCTCACGCACGGGCAGCGCGGCCGTGGGCTCTGGGAGCGAGGCTTCCACGGCGCGCAACCGGCGTGGGAGCAGCCGGCGCACCAAGGCGCGCCATGGGAAGCGCGCATACAGACGCGGCGCGAGAAAGAGCAGCCGCGTCAGCCACGGGCGGGGCAGCACGACGACGTTGAACAGCCAACGCCCTAGGCGCCACGGGCGCGGCGTGAGTCCGGCAGCCTCCACTTGCGCGCGCGCCGCCTCCACCAGCTCGCCGTACGGCACGCCCGAGGGACACGCCGTCTCGCACGCCCGGCAGTCGAGACACACGTACAGATGCTCCGCGATCAGCTCGCTCAGCGGCATCTGCTCTTCCCGCACCTGCTTCATCATGAAGATGCGCCCGCGCGGCGAATCGATCTCGTTGCCGAGCACGCGATAGGTGGGGCATGCGTTCAGGCAGAGTCCGCAGTGCGTACAGCGGTTGAGGCCCTCCTCGCTGGGCACCGCAACGCCCGGCAAGTAGTTGCCGATCTTCTCTGTCTCGCTGGCCATCGTGTCATGGAGCGTACCCTCCACCCGCGCGTCTGTAATGCGACTAATGTCGCAATGGCACGCGAAAATGGGAATCTTATTCACGATGCGGCAGGCTCGGCTAGAGGGGCAGGAGTTTCTCACGCTACGTAGCGACCTCGTAGAAAATGCTCGATGCGAGGAGCGGGACGGTGGGTGAGAGCGTGCGAGTAGCGGTCGTGCAGGCGGCGCCGGTGGCGTTCGACGTG
The DNA here is from genome assembly GCA_004298675.1 of bacterium. Classification (GTDB taxonomy): domain Bacteria; phylum Vulcanimicrobiota; class Vulcanimicrobiia; order Vulcanimicrobiales; family SCRA01; genus SCRA01. The sequence continues at coordinate 11,270 of SCRI01000086.1, forward strand.
GAGGCGACGCTGGCGAAGACGCGGCGGCTAGCCGGCGAGGCGGCGGGCGGCGGGGCGCGGCTGGCAGTGTTTCCGGAGGCCTTCGTCAGCGCCTATCCGCGCGGCATGGATTTTGGCGCGGTGGTTGGCTCGCGTACGCCGGAGGGACGCGAATGGTTCCGCCGCTACTGGGCCAGCTCGGTTGACGTGCCGGGGCCGGCTTGCGCCGCCCTGGGCGCGATTGCGCGCGAGTGCGGTCTGCACCTGGTCATCGGCGTCATCGAACGCGACGGCGGCACGCTCTACTGCAGCGTGCTGTTCTTCGATCCCTCGGGACGGCTGCTCGGCAAGCACCGTAAGGTCATGCCGACGGCGTCGGAGCGCCTGGTCTGGGGCTACGGCGACGGGTCCACGCTGGCGGTCTTTCCCACGGAGCTCGGTAACCTTGGCGCCGTCATCTGCTGGGAGAACTACATGCCGCTCTTGCGCATGGCGATGTACGGCAAGCAGGTGCAGCTCTACTGCGCCCCCACCGCCGACGGTCGCGACACCTGGGTTCCCACCATGCAGCACATCGCGCTGGAGGGGCGCTGCTTCGTGCTCTCGTGCAACCAGTACGCCGTGCGCGGTGACTACCCGCCGGACTACCCCGTGACCGCCTCCGATCCCACGGAGGTCCTCTCGCGCGGCGGCAGCTGCATCGTCGACCCCTACGGACGCTTGCTTGCCGGGCCGGATTACTCCGGCGAGACCATCCTCAGCGCCGACGTCGACGTCACGCAGATCGTGGGCGCGAAATTCGATTTCGACGTCGTCGGGCACTACGCACGCCCCGACATCTTTCACCTCGACGTCGACGAGCGCGCAACCGCGGCGGTACACGTGCAAGAGACGACGGCATGCGACCGTAGTCGTTGAGGGTCGCCGCGGCGCGGTCTATGCTCGCGCTACCATGCTCCGTATCGACGTTCGTACGTTACCCCCAGGTTCGCGCCATCAGAGCGTCATCGACGCGTTTGAGGAGATCCAAGTCGGCGATGCCGTGGAACTTACCGCGCCGCACGACCCGCGCGGCGTGCGCCACGAATTCGAGGATCTCTACGCCGGAACGTTCCAGTGGGAGAGCGCCGCGCCCGACCCCAACGCTTGGATGGTGGAAGTGCGCAAGATTGCCAGCACGTCCGCCTCGGACGACGTGGAGACCATCGCCGCCAACGATGCCTTCGAAGTCGTACGCGTGATCGTGCCCGCCGGCGGATCCATTCCGGAACGGCGCCAGGCGGTACCGGTGGCGATCATCGTGACCGCGGGCGCCGCCACCTGCACGGCTGCAGGCGCTAACGAAGCGCTGAACGCGGGCGGGGTCAAGTCGCTGCCGGCGGACACACCGTACGCGTTGAACTCGGAGAGCGGCGCAAGTCTGATCGTCATCCAGGGGCGCGCGCGCTAGGCGGCCACGCCGCTCTCCGCCGCGCTACTTGGGTGAAGTCATCTCCTTGGGCACGACGTAGCGGTCGAACTCCTCGGCGCTGACGTAGCCGAGCGCGAGTGCGGCCTGCTTGAGCGTGGTCTGCTCGTGGTGCGCCTTCTTGGCGATCGCCGCGGCCTTGTCGTAACCGATCTTCGGTGAAAGCGCGGTGACCGTCATCAGCGACTCACCCAAGTACCGTGCAATGACCGCTTCGTTGGCGCGCATTCCCTCCACGGCGTGTTCGCGGAACATCGTGCAGGTTCCGCGCAAGAGCGTGGTCGAGTGCAGGAAGTTGTAGATCATCACCGGGTTGAAGACGTTGAGCTCGAAGTTGCCCTGCGAGGCACCGAAGCTCACGGCGAGGTCGTTGGCGAAGACTTGCACGCAGACCATCGTTATCGCTTCGCACTGCGTGGGATTGACCTTACCCGGCATGATGGAGGAGCCGGGCTCGTTCTCCGGCAGCGTCAGCTCACCGATGCCCGCGCGCGGTCCGGATGCCAGCCAGCGCACGTCGTTCGCGAGCTTCATGAGCGCGGTGGCCAGCGTCTTGAGGGCCCCCGAGCCGAAGACGAGATCGTCGTGGGAGGCCAGTGCCGCGAACTTGTTCGGATGCGAGCGGAACGGAAGGCCCGTCAGCTCGGAGATGGTTTTGGCCATGCGCGTTCCGAACTCCGCGGGGGCATTGAGTCCGGTACCGACGGCGGTACCGCCGATCGCCAGATCGTAGATATGATCGAGCGCCTCACGGCAATCCGTCATGGCGCGGTCGAGCTGGCTGACGTAACCTGAAAATTCCTGGCCCAGCGTGAGCGGCGTGGCGTCCTGCAGGTGCGTGCGGCCGACTTTCACGATGTCGGCCCAGGCCTTGGCCTTGACGTCCAGTGCGTCGCGCAGCTGCTGGACCGCCGGCAGCATCTCGTTCATCGCCTGGGCCGCGGCCATGTGCATGGCCGTGGGGAAGGTGTCGTTGGACGACTGCGACATGTTGACGTGGTCGTTCGGATGTACGGGTTTCTTGCTGCCCATCTCTCCGCCCGCGAGCTCGATGGCGCGATTGGAGATGACCTCGTTCACGTTCATGTTCGTCTGCGTGCCGGAGCCCGTCTGCCAGACGCGCAACGGGAAGTGCGCATCGAGTTTGCCGGCGATGACCTCGTCGGCGGCCTTGACGATCAGCTCGGCGCGTTGCGCGTCCAGCTTGCCGAGATCGCGATTGACGAGCGCGGCCGCCTTCTTGAGAACGCCCATGGCGTGGATGACCTGGCGCGGCATGACGTCGCGCGGCCAGTCACCGTCGCCGATGTCGAAGTGAATGAGCGAGCGTGCCGACTGCGCTCCGTAGTACCGGTCGGCAGGGACCTCGATCGTGCCCATCGAGTCGGACTCGACGCGCATGGCAACGGTCCCGTTGGTGAGGTTGGTGGTCATGATGGCCGCGTATTCTCCGCGCCGGCGGCATTTCCAGCTTGGCGGCGGAGGCAGGAGCCGCTCACGGGTGGGGTAAGCACCGCTGATGACCACTATCGAAGCGATCGACGCCTACTTCTTCGAGCAGCGCGGCAGCAAAGCGGATCTGATTAAGGGACTGCTGGCCAAGCGAAGTGAGCTGCCTGCGGCGCAGCCGTACTATCGCGCCTTCGAAGCCGTCGGTGCCAGGGCCGCCGACGAGGCACTCTTGGCGCTGCGCAGCGTGCTCGCGGGCCACCATGCCGACGACGAGCATGTCAAAACGCTGCGCGCGGCGGTGGCTGCGAAGGATCGTGCCGCCTACCTACGGGTGCTGGGGTAACCGCGTCTACGGCTCCGGCTGCGCGCGGCGGTAGTACGTGAGCCGCGTGGCGAGCTGCGCGGCACGCGCCTCTAGTGCCGCTTGTTCGACAGGGGTCAGCGGCGTAAAGCTGCGTGCGGCTGCCGCGGCTTGACTCACCTGCCCGGGATCGTCGAAACCGAGCACGATCGCGTCGACGTCCTGCGTGAGCGCGTAGCGCACGAGATCGCTTACCGTAAAGCCGATCCGCGGGTCGAGCAGCAGCCCGCGCGCATATACCTTCATACCGATCACGCCCATCCCGCGCGCCCGTGCGGCGGGAATGACTTCACGCGCGAAGGCATCGCGCGCGGCCTCGGCTGGGTTGACCGGCAACAGCACCGTGTCGAATTGGAAACGTTCGAGGCACGCGCGCAGCACGGCAGGATCGTAGTGGCCGGTGAGGCCGATGTGCCGTACGAGGCCCCGTTCTTTGGCCTCGACGAAGGCCGCGTACGCTCCGGCCGGGTCCTCCAAGGCGTCGACCTCGTCCAAGTCTCGAATATCGTGGAGTTGCCAGAGATCGAGGTGATCCGTGCGCAGGGCGCGCAGCGAGGTCTCCAACTGTGCCAACGCCCCCGCGCGCGAGCGCTCGTGTGCCTTGGATGCCAGGAAGACACGCTCCCGGCGCGCGCCTAGCGCCGAACCGTAGTAGGCTTCGCTGCCGCTGTAGGCGCGCGCGCTCTCCATGTACGTGATGCCCTCGGCGAGGGCTTGCTCGATGACGGCGGCAGCCTCGGCCACATATCCGAAGGTGCGCAGGACTCCCTCGCCCCCCAGGCCCAAGGCGGAGACCCGGCACTGCGTGGCGCCGAGCGGGCGCAAGGGCAGATCGGCCATCGCACAAGGCTTTGCGCGGTGGCGGCAACGAACCCTTCGACTCGTGCGTTACCAAGCCGAGATGCACGATCGCCGGTTGCTTCAGTCGTTCGCATTGCTGTTGGTGGGGCTCGTTACCGTGCCCGCCGCTTTACCGGCGCGCGCCGGCGCGGCCCCGGCGGGCGTTCAGGCCGCTCCGCTCGTCGCCGAGAAAGAGCACGGCGACGGCGACGATCAAGGTGACCATGGCGACCGCGGCGATCGTGGGGATCACGGAGGGGCCAGAGGCCGTAACGTCCACGCCGACGAGGCCACCGAGGTGCGGGGAGGCATCGTGCGCGGTACCGTGGCCTCCGTCGACTACGCCCGCAACATGCTCTACGTCGATGCGGGCGGCTCCCGTCAGCGCATCCAACTGACGCCGACGACGACGCTCGAGAGACACGGCAGCCGGATCTCCTCCATCGCCGATCTTCGCCAAGGACAGCAGGTCGACGTCTTCCTGACGGTCGTCGGCGGTATGCCCATCGCGCAGATCATCCGGATGCGCTGACGGGCGTGACCGGCGAGCTCGAAGCGCTAGCCGCGCGAACGCTGTGTGTTGGGTTCGACGGCGCGCAAGCCGATCCGCGTGTGCTGCACTCGCTGACGCAGCTGCGTCCGGCCGGGGTGATCCTCTTTGCCCGCAACATCGCTTCGATCGAAGATTGCGCGGAGCTGGTGGCGCGCGTCCAGGCCGCCTGTGAGGACGAGCTGCCGTTGCTCGTCACACTCGATCAAGAGGGCGGACGCGTGGCGCGCCTGCGCGCCGGTGCCGCCGAGGTGCCGTCTGCGATGGCGCTGGGCGCGTGCGATGACGAGGAGCTCTGCGAGCGTGTGGGCCTCGCACTTGCCGCCGACGTACGCCGCGCGGGCGCCACGGTGAACTTCGCCCCCGTGCTCGACGTCGCGAGCGATCCGCGCAATACCGTCATCGGCACGCGCTCCTTCGGTGACGATCCCGAACGCGTGGCGCGCTTGGGTCTGGCGCTGGCACGCGGTCTCGAACGTGGCGGCGTGGTGGCGGTTGCCAAACACTTCCCCGGCCATGGCGCAACGGAAGTCGACAGCCATCTGGCGTTGCCGGTCGTTGCCGCGGATGCGGCGCAGCTGCGCGCGCGCGACGTCGCGCCCTTCGCACGCGCGGTGGCGGGCGGCCTGCGTGCAATCATGACCGCGCACGTCGCGGTTCCCGCACTCGATCCAGACGGCCGCCCCGCCACGCTCTCGAAGCGCGTGCTGACCGGCATCCTGCGTGAGGAGCTGGCGTTCGACGGCGTCTGCGTCACGGATTGCATGCAGATGGGAGCGATCGACACCACCGTCGGCAGCGAGGGCGGCGCCGTCGAGGCTTTGCGCGCGGGCGCGGATCTCGTGATCGTGAGCCACTCGCTCGAGCTGGCCGCGCGCATCGCGCGCGCGATTGCCGCGGCCGTGCGCGCGGGCCGCTTGCCGCTGGCGCGTTTGACGGAGGCGGTGGCGCGCGTCGACGCGCTGCGCCGCTGGACCGCCTCGGTGCCCGCGCCCCCGGCGGCGGATCCCGGTGTGGGGCGCGAGGCGGCGCGGCGCGCCTTGACGATGGCGCGCGGAACGCTGCCGCGTTGGGAACCGGGGGCGCGGGTGCTGGTGCTCTCCTCCGCGGAGGCGGCACTGGAGTACGGTGCCGCCGACGCGCAGCGTGACAACCCGCCCTTCGCGCAGGCGCTGCAGGCGCTGGGCGTGGATGCGTGGGAGGCTCCCGCGACGGCTGGCGCGGAGGTGCTCGAGCAAGCGGAACGCGTGGCGCTCGTGGTCTCGCGCGTGCAGCACGATCCAGCGCGGCTCGAGTCGGCGCGGGCGCTGCTGACGCGCCGGCCCGATGCGCTGCTGGTGGTGGCGCGCGAACCCTATGACGCGACGCTGCTGGCGCAGGCGCGCGCGGCCGTATGCACCTTCGGCGAGGAGCCCGTCTCGCTGCGTGCGTTGGCCGAGGCGCTCGTTGCCGGCGAGCAGCCGCGGGGGCGCATGCCCGTCTCGATCGACGCGGCTGGATGATCGATCTTCCGCGCGCGGAGGCGGCGCTGCGCGCGCACGCGGGGGCGCGCTTCACGGCGGCGGCGTTGCGCGTCGAGCGCGGCGGAGCGGTGGCCGAGCGCGCTGTCGGTGAGCTGCAGCCGGGCGGCGCGCCCGCGCAAGGTGATTCGCTCTTCGATTACGCCTCGCTGACCAAGCTCTTCGTTGCGACCGCAGCGCTGCGGTTGGTGGCGCGCGGCGCGTTGGCGCTCGACGCGCCGGTTGCGCCGTGGCTCCCGCGTTGGCGGCAGGCGCGCGCGGGCGCGACACTGCGGATGCTGCTGGCGCATACCGCGGGGTTACGCTCCGGCGTGGACGTGCGCACGCTCGCAGACGGCGACGTGCTGCGCTACGCGCTGGAGGCGGAGCTTGCAGCGGCGCCGGGTGAGCGCGTGATCTACAGCGATCTCGGCTTCATCCTGCTGGGTAAAGTCGTCGAGCGCGCCGCCGGCACGGCGCTCGCAGACGTGGTGCGCCGCGAAGTGTTGGAGCCGTTGGGCGCGAGCACCGGCGTGGGCTATCTGCCTCCGGCTACGCTGCGCCGGCGTATCGCCGTGACCGAGCGCTGCGCTTGGCGCGGACGGCTGATGCACGGCGAGGTCCACGACGAGAAATGCTTCGCTATGGGCGGCGTGGCGGGGCATGCCGGCATCTTCGGCGATGCCGCCACGGCGGCGGCACTGGGGCGAACCTATCTGGAGGCCGGCCGCGCCGTGCTGCTGCCTGCTGAACTCTCGCGCGAGGCGATCGGCGAGCAAGCCTGGGATCCGATCCTGCGGCGCGGATTGGGCTGGGCTCTACGCACCAGCGAGGAGAACTCGTGCGGACGCTACTGGTCAGCCGATACGTTCGGTCACACGGGTTTTACCGGCACCTGCATCTGGGTCGATCCGCAGCGCGATCTGGTCGTGGTATTGCTGACCAACAGCGTCTACGTCGATCGCAGCGACACGCGCGCGTTCCGCCAGGCGGTCTTTGAGGGTGCGCTGCTCGATACGGAGCCGGCGGCTACGCAGGCGCGCCCCGCGCCGTGATCGTCGTGGGCCTCATGGCGGGGACCTCGCTCGACGGCATCGACGTCGCCGTCGTCGAGCTGCGTCCGCGCGGCCCCAGCTACAGCGTCGAGCTGCTGCGTTTTCAGACGATCCCGTACGAGCGTACGTTGGAGCGCCGGCTGCGCGCGGCCCTGCCGCCGCAGAGCGCCTCTGCACGCGAGGTCTGCGAACTGCACGCGGACGTCGGTGCTGCGTTTGGGGACGCCGCGGCGAGCGTGGCGGAAGGCGTAGAGATCGCCTTTGCCGCCTCGCATGGTCAGACGCTGTATCACTGTGGGAGGCGCGCTGGCCGCGGCGGTGCGACGCTGCAGATCGGCGATGCCTTTGCGATACGCGAGCGTGTGGGTGTGACGGTTGCCTATGATTTCAGGAGCGCCGACTGCGCCGCCGGGGGCGAGGGCGCGCCGCTGGTGCCGTACGCCGATGCGCTGTTGCTGCGCCGCCCGGGCCTGCCGCGCGTGGCGCTCAACCTCGGCGGGATCGCGAATCTCACGCTCATACCCGGCGACGGCGGCGAGGTCTCGGCCTTCGACGTGGGCCCCGGCAACCTGCTCCTCGACGAGCTGGCGCGCACGCGCTTGGGGCAACCCTTCGATCGCGACGGTACTGCGGCGGCGCGCGGCCGAGCCGATACCGCGCTAGTCGAGCGCGTGCTCGCCGATCCCTGGTTCGCGCAGCCTCCGCCCAAATCGACCGGACGCGAGCGCTTCGGCGCACATGCGCTCGACGGTGCATGGGACGCGCTAACGGCCGAGGACGCCTTGGCCACCGCTGTGGAGATTACCGCGCGCTCCGTCGCCGCCGCGATCGGCCGCAGCGGCTACGAGAGCTGCGACGTCCTGGTGTCGGGAGGCGGCGTGCACAACCGCGTGCTGCTGGCCGCCATCGCGCGCGCAACCGCAGTCGAGGTCCGGTCTTCCGCGTGCGCAGGCATCGATCCCGATGCGAAGGAAGCCATCGCCTTCGCGGTCTTGGGGTACGAGCTGCTGCGTGGCCGTCCCGCGGGCTTGCCGCGCGTCACCGGCGCAGTTGGACCGCGATTGCTGGGCGCGCTTGCGCCGCAGGGGCTGGAGACATTGCTCGCGCGTGTGCGCGCGGAGGTGGGTGCAGCGTGAACGTCGTGGTAGGCGTCGATGCCGGAGGGAGCAAGACGTTGGCGGTAGCCGCCGGCGACGGGCGGCAAGTGGGGCGCGCGCAGCGCGGATCCGCCAATGCCACGAGCCTGGGCATCGAAACAGCCGTGGCGACGATTCTCGATGCGGTACGCGAAGCGGCCGCTGGCTGCGAAGTGGACGCGATCTGCGTTGGAGCGGCGGGAGCATCGCGCCGGGGCGTCGCTTTCCCGATCCGGCAGGCGCTGGTGAAGGCCTATCCCGCTGCGCAGGTTCGCATCGTCGACGATGCGGCGATCGCGTTGCGCGCGGGCGTTGCCGATGGTCCGGCCGTCGTGGTCATCGCGGGCACGGGATCGATCGGATATGCCGAGGATGCGCAGGGCCAGGGTCACCGCGCGGGTGGGCTGGGTTGGCTGATCGGCGACGAAGGTTCCGGCTACGCCGTAGGTTTGGCGGCCCTACGTGAGGCGGCCAAGGCGCTGGACGGCCGTGGAGAGGCGCAGGGACTGCTGGAGCTCGTGCGCGAGCAGTTGCCGGCTACGGACCGCGAAGAACTGCTCTCCAGCGTCTACACGCGCAGCGGCGCGCATCTCGAGACGGCGCGCGTGGCGGCGCTGGCCGAGGGCGTGCTGCGTCTGGCCGCGCAGGGAGACCGTTTTGCCGCCGCCATTGTCGAACAGGCGGCTGCGGACTTGGGCGCGCTGGCGCTGTACGCGGCGCGCGCGGCAGGCTTGAGCGGCTCCGCGCTGCACGTGGTGCTCGCCGGCGGGATGTTGCGCGGCGAAACCCCCTTCACCGCGCTCGTGCAGCAGCGCGTCGAACGCGCTCTGCCTGGAGCGAGTGCGCAGGTTCTCTCGCGCGAGCCGGTGGAGGGGGCGCTCGTTCTTGCGCGACGCTGAGCCGCTGCCGCCGACGGAGCGCCGCAACCCGCGCACGGGCGCGCTCGATGTGCTCCCTACGCTGGAGCTAGTGCGCCTCCTCGATGCGGAGAATCGCGCGGTGTTGCCGGCAGTTGAGGCGGCGGCGGGGCAGATTGCCCGCGCCGTCGATGCCGTGGTGGAGCGTTTGCGCAGCGGTGGGCGCCTGCATTACTTCGGTGCCGGCACGAGCGGACGGCTAGCCATGCTCGACGCGGCGGAGTGTCCGCCCACGTTCGGAACCCCCGCGGAGTTGGTGCAGGCGCACATCGCGGGCGGGCCCGAGGCGCTTGAGCGTGCGGTCGAGGGCGCGGAAGACGACCGCGCAGCAGGGCTGCGTGAGGCGCGCGCGAGTGTGGATGCGGGCGACGCCGCGGTGGGGGTGAGCGCCGGCGGCACGGCGCCGTACGTCGTGGGTGCGCTGGCAGCGGCGCGAGCGCGTGGTGCCCTGACGATCGCCGTGCAGTGCGTGGACGGCGGTCCGCTCGCGGCCGAAGCGGAGATCACGATCGCCGCAGTCGTGGGCCCGGAGGCCATCGCCGGATCGACGCGCATGAAGGCCGGCACCGCGCAGAAGCTGATCCTCAACACGCTCTCGACCGCGTGCATGGTGCGGCTGGGGAGGGTCTACGGCAACCTGATGGTCGACGTACGCGCCACCAACGCCAAGCTGCGCGCGCGTGCGGTGCGTCTGGTCCGCGCGCTCGCGCACTGCGACGAGGCCAGCGCGCGCGCGGCGTTGGAGCATAGCGGCTGGGAGGTGAAGGTTGCCATCGTCGCGCTGCACCGCGGCGTCGACGACGAGAGCGCGCGCGCGCTGTTGGCCCAGAGCGCGGGGGCGCTGCGACCTTTGTTGGAGGAGGGGTGAGGGCGAAGCGTCTGCCCGGGCTGTTAGCGCTCCTCGCAGCCTTGACGTGGGCGTGGGCGCCGGCGGCGGCGCGGAACGCCCCCGCGCCAATCGCCTTCGTGCCGCTCGACGATCGCCCCGTCACCTACCAGTTGCCGCTCATGCTCGGCGAGATCGCCGGCGTGGACGTGCGCACGCCGCCCGCGGCCCTGTTCGGGCATTACCTCACGCCGGGCGATCCCGATGGAATCCTGCGCTGGCTCGGCGGTGAGCGCACCGCGGGAGTGAGCGCGCTGGTCGTTTCTTCCGACATGGCCGTCTACGGTGGCCTGGTGGCGGCGCGCGTCGACGACGCCTCTCTGTATGCGGCCGTATCACGGATCCGGCGCTTGGGTGCCCTGCGCGCCGACCGGCCCGGCGCGTGGTTTGCCGTCTTCGGTACCGTGATGCGCTTGGCGCCCACGTGGACGCCGCAGACCGCTCAGCAGACACAGCTCATCACCCGCTACGCCAACCTCCCCGACCCGCCGCAGACGTTGCAGGAACGCGAGGAGTCGCAGCGTCTCGCAGAACGCTTGGGGCCGGCGCTGCAGCGCTATCTCGCGGCGCGCAGGCGCGACGCCGGCGTCGATCTTTGGATACTGCAGCTGGCGGCGCAGGGCGACTTTGATCGTATCGTGCTGGGGCAGGACGACGCGGGGCGAGTTGGTCTGCACGTCAAGGACGTGCGTGCGCTCGAGCGCGCCCAGCGCAGCTTCGCTCTCGGGGAGAACTCTTCCATCGAGCCCGGCGCCGACGAGCTGGGGATGACGCTCTTGGCGCACGCCATCGCGCGCGAGGCCGGCTGGCAGCCGCGCATCGCAGTGCATTACTCGACCGCGCAGGGCCCCGCTACGCAGGATCCGCTCGAGTTCACCACGGCCGATCAGACTATCAACCATCTGATCGCGCTCTCTGGTTCGCGACGCGACGACGGCTCCGATCACGACGTCACGCTCTTCGTGCGCGCGCCCGGTACCTCGGCGCAGCAGGAGCAAACGTTCCTCGACGACATCGCCGCCGCGCTCCCAACGCAGGTGGTAGCCGTGGCCGACCTTTCGTTCTTGATGTCACGCGACATGGACGCGCAGCGCGAGCTCACCGAGGACTTGATCGCGCGCGGCATCGCTGGGAAGATCGATGCCTTCGCTTCGTGGAACACGACCGCGAACACCGTGGGAACCGCGCTGGCCGAGGCGCTCACCGTGGGCGCCGCCAAACGTATGGGCACGTACGACGAGCGCGCGCACGCCCAGTTCATGCTCGATCGCTACGCCGACGACTTCGCGTTCCACGACTTCGTGCGCTCCGGCCTCAACAGCGCGCTGACGGAGCGCGACGTGCGCGACCACACCCTGCTCTTCGACGATGCGCTCAGCTTTGCCGACCACTACAACCGCGCTACCCTATGGCCGCACGCGCTGACGCTGCTGACGCAGATCTATCCGCAGTATCGCGATGCGGGACTAACCATCACGTTGCCGTGGGAGCGCACGTTCGAAACCAAGCTCGACGTCCGTCTCGATCCCGGACGTCCCTAGCGCAGCGCCGGAGGCGCGCCGCGCGGGCGCGGTGAAGGTCGGCGCATGATGCTCGCGGCAACCATTCCGTCGTTCGGCGGTCCCGAAGCCATCGAGATCGCGCAGGTGCCCACGCCCATTCCCGGTCCGCAGGAGGTGCTGGTGCGCGTGCGCACCGCCGGCCTCAACCGGGCCGAGCTGATGCAGCGTCAAGGGAAGTATCCCGCGCCGCCCGGCGGCGATAACACGCGGCTGGGGCTGGAGCTGATGGGTGAGGTTGCCGCGCTCGGGCCGGCGGTCACGCGCTGGCGCACCGGCGATCGCGTCATGGGGCTCGTGATCGACGGAGCGCAGGCGCAGTTCGTGGCGGTGCACGAGCGCGCCCTGGCGCCCGTGCCGGCGAACTTGAGCGACGTCGAGGCCGGCGCCGTTCCCGAAGCGTACATTACCGCGCACGACGCGCTCTTTACCATCGGCGGCTTGCGTCCGGGCTTTGACGTACTGATTCACGCTATCGGCAGCGGCGTCTCCGTGGCGGGACTGCAGCTGGCGCGGGCGGCGGGAGCGCGCGTCTTCGGCACGGCGCGCACGGCGGAGAAGCTGACTCGCGCGCAGCGGCTGGGCCTGGACGTAGCAATAGATGTCAGCGCAACGCCGGCGTTCGACGAGGAGGTGCGCCGTGTGGCGCCCGCGGGCGTGGCGCTAGTCATAGACTACGTCGGCGTGCCGTACTTCGACCGCAATCTGCATGCGCTCGCGCCGCAGGGGCGCTTGGTGCTGGTGGGATCGCTGGGTGGGCAGCGCGGCGAGGTGAACATGGCGCTCGTGTTGGGCCGGCGGCTGCGCGTCGAGGGTACCACCATGCGCGCCCGGCCGTTCGAGCAGCGTTGCGCCGCCATCCAAGCCTTCGCGCGCGAGGTGGTGCCGCTGCTCGAGCGCGGCGTGGTGAAGCCCGTTGTCGACCGCACCTATCCGCTGGAGCGGCTGGCTGAGGCGCACCGCGCCATGGAGGCCAACGTAAACTTCGGCAAGATCGTCATCGAGATTCCATAGGAGGCTCAACTTGCGTATCGCGGTCATGGGCACGGGTGGTCTGGGTGGTTACTTCGGCGCGCGTCTGGCGCAGGCGGGAAACGACGTCGCTTTCATCGCGCGCGGCGCCCACCTGGAGGCGATCCGGCGCGAGGGGCTACGCGTGCGCAGCGCGCTGGGAGACCTGCACATCGCGCCTGCTCGCGCAAGCGCCGACCCCGCTGACGTCGGTCCGGTCGACGCGGTGATCTTCGCAGTGAAGCTCTGGGACAGCGAGCGCGCCGCCGAACAGTTGGCACCGCTGTTGGGGCCGCGGACGCTGGTGGTTTCGTTTCAGAACGGTGTGGAGAAGGACGAAACATTGGCGCGCATCGTCGGGCGCGAACACGTGGTGGGCGGCGTGGGCTACATCGCGGCCGCGATCGAGGCTCCGGGTGTGATCCGCCACACGGGAACGATGCAGCGTCTGGTCTTCGGCGAGCTCGACGGTACGCGTACGCCGCGCGTGGAGGCCTTTGCCGCTGCCTGTGCCGCCGCCGGTATCGCCCATGAGGTCAGTCCCAACATTCGCTTGGCCACCTGGGAGAAGTTCGTCTTTCTCGTGGGCTTGAGCGCGACGACCGCGCTGATCCGTCAGCCGATCGGACCGATCCGCGCCAATGCGCGCAGCCGTGCGCTGTTCTTGCAGATCATGCGGGAGGTGGTGGAGCTGGGACTGGCCAGCGGCGTGGCGCTCGACCCCGCATACGCGGAGGGCAGGCTGGCCTTCGCTGATTCGATGCCGGCGGAGATGATGGCCTCGATGGCGGTGGATCTGCAGCGTGGGAACCGCTTGGAGCTACCCTGGCTCAGCGGCGCCGTCGCGCGCTTGGGGCAGCAGGCCGGGGTCTCGACACCCGTCAACTCGTTCGTCGCGGACGCGCTCGACCTCTACGTCAGTGGAAATCCCGGCGGGTAGGCGTTAGGCGTAGGCCGCGCGACGTGCGGAGTCGGCGCTGCGCTGCGCGATTTCGCGCGCGTGCAGGTACGGCTGCAGGCCGGTCAAGATCTCGTCGAAAAGCGCGAAGGAGATGGCCTGCGCGGCGTCGCTGACCGACTCCGCGGGACGTGGGTGCACCTCCACCATCAGGCCGTGCACGCCCAGGGCCACGCAGGCCGCGGCCAGCGGCGCGACGATGTCGGTGCGGCCGGTGGAGTGCGAGAGATCCACGATCACCGGCAGCGAGGACATCTGCACCAAGAGCGCGGCGCCGGCGAGGTCGAGCATGTTGCGCGTGAGCGGCTCGAAGCCGCGCACGCCGCGCTCGCACAGGATTACCTGCGGATTGCCTTGCAGAACGTACTCCGCGGCCGAGAGCGTCTCTTCGACGGTGGCGGAGAGGCCGCGCTTGAGCAGCACGGGTTTTCGCTCTTTAGCCAAGCGCTTGAGCAGCGAGAAGTTTTGCATGTTGCGCGCGCCCACTTGGATCACGTCCACGTAGGAGGCCACCAGCGGCACCGCTTCCACGTCCATCACTTCGGAGACGGCCAACATGCCGTGGGCATCGGCGGCTTCGCGCAGCAGGCGCAGCCCCGGCTCGCCTAGCCCCTGGAAGGAATGCGGCGAGGTGCGCGGCTTGAAGGCGCCGCCGCGCAGCATCCGTACCCCGCGCGAGGAGAGGAAGGCCGCCGCCTGATGGATCTGCTCGCGGCTCTCCACGCTGCACGGTCCGGCCATCACGTGGAAGTCCGAGAACCAGGCTTCGTACGGGATGGGTTGTTGGACGCTGCTGCTCATGGGCTCTCCTCCGGATGGGGTTAGAAAAAAAACGAACGCCCCCGCTGTGGAGCGGGGGCGCGTACGAACTCGGTGTCGTGGGGTATACGCGAACCTCAGCCGCTCCTTCGATGGGCGTCCGTAAAGTACCAGTACGCAAAATAGGAGCGTGGCGAGGTGAACATGGTTACCTCCAGGGTAGCACGGTGCGTCAAGTGGGCCAATGCTGGGGGCTGCGATCTTGACCCGCTTGGATATACGAGATATACTGGCGGCGTGACGAAGGTATTGCTTTCGCTGGACGAGCGCGTATTGCGGCGGATCGATCGTGCCGCGAAGGCGCAAGGACTATCCCGTAGCGCGTACGTCGCGCGGTTGGCACAACAGGAGACGGCCTCGCGTGGGCTCTCACCGGAGGCGGCGCTGCGACGTCTCGATCGCCTCTTCGCGCGTCAGCCTTCGGGCGATGCCACGGCGGCTATTCGAGCCGAGCGCGACGCACGGTGAATCAGGCGGTCCTCGACGCCTCCGTGGTCTTGAAGTGGTTTCAACCGGAGACCGAACGGCATGCCGCCGCTGCGCGGTCGCTGCGGGCAGACTTTCAGGCCGGAACACTTGCCGTCATTGCTCCGCCGCTGCTCTACGTCGAGATCGTGAACGTCGCGGGCCGGCGGTGGCGCTGGGAGCGTGCCGCGCTGGTGGATCTTGCGCATGCCCTTCAGGCGCTGCGCTTTGACGTGCGTCAGCCTGCGCTTGGAAGCGTGGCGGAATGGACGGCGCGCGGTTTGACGGCGTACGATGCCACGTACGTCGCACTCGCGCAGGCGGAGGCCATCCCGCTCGTCACGGACGACGAGCAGATCCTGGCGCTGGCCCCGGCCGCGTCACGCGCGCTCGCCGGTGTGTGAGCCCGCGGGCTCGCCCACGAACTGGCAGAGCTCGATGAGCACGCCGCCGGTAGATTTCGGATGCAGGAAGGCGATGAGGTTGCCGTGGGCGCCGCGGCGGGGGCGTTCGTCGATGAGGCGGACGCCGGCGGCGCGCAGGCGCTCCAATTCGACGGCGATATCCGGCACGCGGTAGGCGGTGTGGTGGAGCTTGGTCTCGGCCTCGCCCAGATACGCTACGAGCGGCGAGGCGGGGTCTAGCGGCCGCAAGAGCTCGATCACCGACTCACCCGCCTGGAGGCCCACGGCCTCGACGTTCTGATCGGCCACCGTCTCGCGGTAGAGCTGCCGGAAACCTAGCGTCGTGACGTACAGTGCGATGGTGCGCTCCAGGTCGCGTACGACGATGGCGACGTGGTCGAGGACCGGTGCGCCATTCTGCTGACTCTTCATACGTAGAGATCCCTTCGCGTTGCGGGGATGTCCACACTTCCGCTCTTGGTTGGTTTGGCCAGCAGGCTCTGATGGAGGCCCATGCGCCCGCTCGCGAAGCCTTGCGCGCTGCCGGCCATGTAGAGCCGCCAGACGCGGAACGTGCGCTCATCGGCGGCCTCGACGGCGGCGGTGCGGTTGCGCTCGAGATTGGCCACCCAGCAGCGCAGGGTGCGCGCGTAGTGTTCGCGCAGATTTTCGACGTCACGCACTTCGAAGCCGGAGTGCTCCGCAATCTGCAGCGCCTCGCCGATCGGCACGAGTTCTCCGTCGGGAAAGACGAAGCGCTCCACGAACCCAGCGTGTGTCTTCGTACGCCGGCCGCTCCTACGCGCGGCGATGCCGTGATTGAGGAAGAGACCGCCCGGGCGCAGCAGCGCGTATGCGGTCGAGAAGTATTCCGGCAGATGCGAGCGCCCGACGTGCTCGAACATGCCGATGCTGACGATCTTGTCGAAGGATTGCTCGCGGCGCAGCTCGCGGTAGTCGCGTAGCTCCACGCGTGCCGTGGCCGTGATGCCGGCCGCCTGGATGCGGCGGTTGGCTTCCTCGTACTGGCGCTGACTGAGCGTGACGCCGAGCACGCGTGCGCCGAAGCGCTCGGCGGCGCGCACCACGAGCGCCCCCCAGCCGCAGCCGATGTCGAGCAGACGCTCTCCGGCCTGTACGCGTAGCTTGCGCAGCGCGTGATCGATCTTGGCGATCTGCGCTTCGTCGAGTGTGGCCACGTGCTCGTCGAAATAAGCGCACGAGTAAACCAGCTCGCGGTCGAGGAAGGAGCGATAGAATGCGATGGGCTGGTCGTAGTGGAAACCGATGGCGGCGCGGTCGCGCTCGAGGGAATGTTTGCGCCCACTCAAGCGTGCCTCGCCCGCATGGTCGGCGGAGGGGGGCTTGGGCAGGCGCAGGAGCAGCGTTAGCAGCGCCGGCAGCGCGCGCGGGTGAAAGGCATCAAAGGCCGCGTGCAGCACTCCCACGGCGGCCTCGAGATCGCCCTCGCAATCCAGGAGGCCGTTGACGAAGGCTCTGCCGGCGCTCACCTCGTCGGGCGGGAGGAGCGCCGCGCGCAAGGCTTCGGGTCCATTGATCAGCAGCGTGAAGCGCGCCGGTTCCTCTGCCTCGATCTTGGTCCCGTCCCAAAGCTGTATGTCGAACGTGCGGGCGAAATCTCTGCCGAAGAGCAGGCGCAAGATCGCCACGGCCGTCGCGCGGCGATCGTCGATGCTTTGGACGGCCATGCTCCCTCCTCTCGGGCCGCTCGGCCCTGCTACGCGAACGCTTCCTGCGGTTTGTACGAACCGAAGACGCCGCGCAGCACGTCGCAGATCTCGCCGAGCGTTGCACCGGTGTCGACCGCCTCCACGAAGAGCGGCATCAAGTTCGCGTTACCCGCGGCCGCCGCGCGGATCTCTTCCAGGCGCCGCGTTGCCGCCGCCGTGTCGCGCCGGGCGCGGAAGGCGCGCAGGCGCTCCACCTGCTCGCGCTCCACCGCGTCCTCCACGCGCTGCAGCGGAATCTGCGGGCCGCCCGCCTGTTCGGCGAAGGCGTTGACGCCTACCACGACCTGTTCCCCGTGCTCGATGCGCTGCTGCGCGTCGTAGGAGGCATCGGCGATCTGCGTCTGCATCCAGCCGGACTCGATGGCGGCGACACTGCCGCCCAGTGCATCGACCTCCGCGATGAGCGCGCGGGCACGCTCGACGAGCGCACCGGTGAGGTACTCCATGTAGTACGAGCCACCCAGCGGGTCCACCACGTCGGCCGCGCCCGATTCGTAGGCGATGATCTGCTGCGTGCGCAGTGCCAAGCGCGCCGACTCTGCCGTGGGCAGCGCCAGCGCCTCGTCACGCCCGTTGGTGTGCAGCGACTGACAGCCGCCCAGCACCGCCGCTAAGGCTTGAATCGTCACGCGCACGACGTTGTTGTCGGGTTCTTGCGCGGTCAGCGTCGAGCCCGCCGTCTGTGCGTGGAAGCGCAGCATCCACGAGCGCGGATCCTTGCAGCCGAACTCGTCGCGCACGATCTGCGCCCAGATGGCGCGCGCGGCGCGAAACTTCGCGACCTCCTCGAAGAGATCGTTGTGCGCGTTCCAGAAGAAGGAGAGGCGCGGCGCCACGACGTCGGGGTCGAGCCCTGCGGCAACTGCGGCTTTCAAGTACGTCTTGGCGTTGGAGAGCGTGAACGCCAACTCCTGGACGGCCGTCGAACCTGCTTCGCGGATGTGGTAGCCGCTGATGGAGATCGTGTTCCAGCTCGGCACCTCGCGCGCGCAGTACGCGAAGACGTCGGTGATGAGGCGCATCGCCGGCTGGGGCGGGAAGATGTAGGTGCCGCGCGCCGCGTACTCCTTGAGTACGTCGTTCTGGATGGTGCCGCCCAGTTTGTCGAACGGAATGCCGCGGCGCCGTGCCACCGCCAGCAGCATTGCCAGCAGGATCGAGGCCGGCGCGTTGATGGTCATCGAGACCGTGACGTGATCGAGTGGGATGCCGGCGAAGAGCGTCTCCATGTCCTCGATCGAGTCGATCGCCACGCCGACTTTGCCGACTTCGCCGTGCGCCGGCACGGCGTCGGAATCGTAGCCGAGCTGCGTCACCAGATCGAAGGCCACCGAGAGGCCGGTCTGGCCGTGCGCCAGCAGGTAGCGGTAGCGCTCGTTCGATTCCGCGGCCGTGCCGAAGCCCGCGTACTGGCGCATCGTCCACAGCCGCCCGCGATACATATCCGCGCGGATGCCGCGCACGAAGGGGTAACTGCCCGGCTCCCCCGCCTGCCCGGCAAAGGTGGCATCGGCCTCGTGGAAGACCGGCTGGAGCGGAACGTCGGAGGCATTGGAGGCACGGTTGCGGCGGTGCGACGGGGTCTTCATGCAGCGGCGTTCGCCGAAGCGGCGTGCACTTCCACCCCGGTTGCCGGTACGGCATCTTGACACCCCACCCCAGGTGGGGTAGGATTACGCCGTGGTGAAAAGCAGTCAGCGGCGGGCTCTGCACGTCCCGGCGACGCGTAAGACCGAGATGCTCAATCGACTGCGCTCGGCGCGCGGCCACCTCGACGCGGTCATCCGCATGGTCGAGGGTGAGGCCTACTGCGTCGACGTCGTCAAGCAGATCTCCGCGATTCGCGCCGCGCTCGACCGCGTGGGGCGGATGGAGCTGCGCAATCACTTCGAACAATGCTTCGCCGAGGCCATTCGCACCGGCGAGGACGAGCGCGCCATCGACGAATTGATGGAGGCGCTCGCATTCAACAAGGAATTGGTGTAAATACAATGGTGCAAACGATCTCCGTGCACGGCATGACCTGTCAGAATTGCGTCCGCCACGTGACCGGTGCGCTGCAGGCGCTGCCGGGCGTGCGCTCCGTGCACGTCGACCTTGCCGGCAGCTCGGCGGCGATCGAGGCGGAGCAGCCGCTGGATTTGGAGCTCGTCGCGCGCACGCTCGACGAAGAGGGATACGAGCTGGTGCGCTGATGCGGTCGGAGCTTACCATCGAGGGGATGACGTGCGCGTCCTGCGTCGCGCGCGTTACCAAGTTTCTAGAGCGTACGCCCGGCGTGGAGTCGGCGGGGGTCAACCTCGCCACCGAGCGCGCCGTCGTCGAGCATGACCCGGGCGTCGCCATCGCGGCGCTGGAGGCGGCGGTGGAGCGCGCGGGCTACCGTGCGCACCCGGCGCCCGCAGCGAGTCTCGATGGTGACGAAGATGCCCGGCGGCGCGAGCGCGAGCTGGCGCACAGCCGCCGCCTGCTGATCTTCGGCATCGCGCTCTTGGTGC
The DNA here is from genome assembly GCA_004298675.1 of bacterium. GTDB lineage: Bacteria > Vulcanimicrobiota > Vulcanimicrobiia > Vulcanimicrobiales > SCRA01 > SCRA01. The sequence goes on from SCRI01000086.1 coordinate 30,878, forward strand.
CGACGCTGACGCTAGGCATGGCGGTGCCGGCGTTTCCCGGCAAGGATTGGATCATGCTGGTCCTGGCGCTGGCGGCGTGGAGCGTGGTGGGCTCCACGTTTCATCGCGGTGCTCTCTCACAGCTACGCCACGGCTCGGCCAACATGGATACGCTGGTCTCGCTGGGGTCGACGGCTGCGCTGGGATATTCGCTCTACGCCACGCTCGCGCTGCGCCCCAGCTACTACGAGAGCGTCGTCTCGATCGTCGTGCTGATTTACATCGGCAAGCACGTGGAGGCGGTGACGAAGGGGCGCACCAACGTTGCCATTCGCGCGCTCTTGGCGTTGCGTCCGCAGACCGCGCGGGTGCGCGAGGCGGATGGGACGCTGCGCGAGATCGCGGTCGAGCGCGTGCTGCGCGGACAGGTCGTGCTGGTGCCGCCCGGCGAGCGCGTTCCGGTCGACGGCACGGTCGTGGCAGGTTCCAGTTCCGTTGACGTCTCCATGCTCACCGGCGAGCCCATCCCCGTGGAGGTCACCTCAGGCTCCGCGGTCACGGGCGGCACGCTCAACGGCGCCGGAGCGATCGAGGTACGCGCTACCGCCGTCGGCGCCGGGACCGTACTCGCTCGCATCGTCGACATCGTGCGGCAGGCGCAGGGATCGCGCGCGCCCGTGCAGAGGTTGGTGGATCGCGTGGCGGGGGTCTTTGTTCCCGTGATCCTTGTGGTGGCGGCGCTGACGTTCGCCGGTTGGCTCGCCGTGGGGCATCCTTGGCCGGCGGCGTTGATTGCCGCGGTCGCGGTGCTGGTGGTCGCGTGCCCCTGCGCGATGGGTTTGGCGACGCCGACGGCCATCATGGCCGGTGTCGGCATCGGCGCGCAGCGTGGGGTGCTCTTCAAAGGCGCCGAGGCTCTGGAACGCATCGGCGCCATCGACAGCGTGGTCTTCGACAAGACGGGTACGCTGACGCGCGGGCGTCCAGAGGTGGTGGCCGTGCATGCCGCAAGCGGCGTGGATCGGAAAGAGGTGCTGGCGGCGGCCGCTGCCGTCGAGCGCACCTCGACGCACCCGCTTGCGGCGGCGATCGTGCGGGCGGCGGAGCAGGGGGGCGCCGCGCTTGCGCCGGCCAGCGAAGCGGTGGCCGCACGTGGGCAAGGCGTGCGCGCGCTGGTCAACGGCCTCGAGGTCTTGGTGGGGACGGGGGAGTTCCTCGTTGGGCGCGGCATCGACGCACACGACATTGCGGCGCTGGAGCCGCTCTTCCACCCGGAATCCTCCGTGGCGTTGGTCGCGCGCGGTGGCGCCTTGCTTGGGGCCGTCGAGGTCGCGGATACGCTGCGTCCGGGGGCGCGCGAAGCGATCGCTATGCTGCATGCGCGCGGAATCGCCACGTCCATCGTGAGCGGCGATCGCCGCGGCGCTGTTGACGCCGTTGCCGCCGCGCTCGGAATCGAGCACACTGCTGGCGCTTGCTCGCCGGAGGAGAAAGCGGTGCAGGTGCGCCGTCTACGCGAGACTGGCCGGCGCGTGGCCTTCGTGGGCGACGGCATCAACGATGCGCCGGCGTTGGCCGTGGCGGATGTGGGCTTGGCGATGGGCGGCGGCACGGAGATCGCCATGGAGACCGCCGATGCAGCGATTCTCTCCGGCGATCCGCGTGCCGTCTGCGCCGCCGTGGACCTCTCGCGGGCCACCGTGCGCACCATCAAGCAGAACCTGTTTTGGGCGTTTGCCTACAATGTCGTGCTGGTGCCGCTAGCGGTGGTGGGGCTGGTACACCCCATCATGGCCGCCGCGGCCATGGGCTTCTCCAGCGTCTTCGTGGTCGGCAACTCGCTGCTGCTGCGTAGACGCTAGCGGCGCGAGCGCCGGCCGGTCAGCGCAGGGCCTCTACGGCCAGCGAGATCTCGACCTGCTCGCCCACCAGCACGCCGCCGGTCTCCAGCACCTGGTTGAACTCCATTCCGAAGTCCTTGCGGTTGATCTTCGTGTGCGCGCTGTAGGCCACGCGCTCGTTGCCCCACGGGTCCTTGCCCTGCCCCTCGAACTCGGCTTCGAGCTCGACCGGCTTGGTGACGCCGTGGATCGTGAGCTCACCCGCCATGATAAAGTCGCTTTGTCCCTTACCCGTGATGCGCGTGGCGCGGAAGGTCAGTGTCGGGAAGTGCTCGACGTCCAGGAAGTCCCCCGAGCGCAGGTGGTTGTCGCGGTCGGTCTCGCGAGTGTTGACCGACGCGGCGTCGATCGTCGCGTCAATGGCGACGGGGATGACGCTCCCGGCCTGCGTGGTGATGGTGCCGCTGCTGACGCGGAAGGTCCCTTTGACCTTCGAGATCATCATGTGGCGGACGGCGAAGTCGGCGCTCGAATGCGCGCCGTCGATCTTCCAGGTGACGTCCTGCTGGGTGGTGGCTTGTGTGGTCATGTGTTGTGTTCTCCTAGAGCCTAGAGGTGGGCAATCCCTGGAGTTGACTCCAGAAGTTGCTTACGATTTGTAAGGTTCTTGAAGATATGTTACAATACGTAAGCAACTAATGTCAAGTAGCCTACTCACGGGAAATCTCCCGGATGGGCACGAAGGTACAAAACGATGGCAGGGGAGTTCTGCCCGCGCTTTCAGCGGGCAATCGAGTTGGTAGGGCGCCGTTGGACGGGGCCGATTCTGCGTGCGCTGCTAGCCGGGGAGCATCGCTTTCACGAGCTGTTGGCCACCATTCCGGGCCTCTCGGACCGCTTGCTAAGCGAGCGCCTGCGCGAGCTCGAAGAGCAGGCTATCGTCGAGCGCTCGGTTGATCCCGGCCCCCCGCTGCGCGTCTCCTACCGGATCACGGCCAAGGGCAGGGAGTTGAGCGACGCGTTTTGCGCCTTGGCTACCTGGGCGGAGAAGTGGATCGAGCTGGAGGGCGCGCAGCCGCCCGTAGCCGTCAAGCTAAGGTAACGAGCGGGGCGTCGGCCTCGACGGTCGCGCCCGGCGCCGCGTAAACCTTCGCAACCGTACCAGCCTTGTGCGCGCGGATCTCGTTCATCATCTTCATCGCCTCGACCACCGCAACGAGATCGCCTTCGGCTAGCTCCTGGCCTTCACGCACCGAGATCTCGGCCACCACGCCGTGCATCGGCGAGCGTACGTCGTTGCCGCTGCGGACCACGCGCTTGGCGGCGCCCTTCGATCTGCGCACAGCGGGCGCATGGCCGTTGTTCGATGGGCCCGCCGCGGCGGGGCGGTCGACGAGCCGTACGCGGAAGAGCTTGTCGTTGACCTCGACGCGGATCGTCTGATCGCTGGGCGCCGTCTCTGCGGCCGGCGGCGGGGCCTGTGCGCCCGCGGCGGCGCGCAGTGAGGGTGCGACGGCGGCCGCGAACGGCTCGAGTGAGGCGGTGCCGTACGAGGCGTCGGCCACCTCCGGGCAGCTCAGCAACTCGCGGAAGAAGGGGATGGTGGTGACGACTCCCTCGATTTGGTATTCGTACAGGCAGCGCCCCAGGCGCTCCAGCGCCTGCGCGCGCGAGGGGGCCCAGACGATGAGCTTGGCGATCAGTGAATCGTAATCGGTCGGAATGACGTATCCGGCGTAGGCCGCTGAATCCAAACGCACACCCAGACCCGCAGGCTCGCGATAGGCCGTGATCTTGCCTGGAGCAGGCCTGAAGTTGTCGGCGGGATCCTCCGCGTTGATGCGTACCTCGATCGCGTGGCCGCGCGGATGCACCTGATCCTGCCGGACGCTCAGCGGCTCGCCGGCCGCGGCGCGGATCTGCTCGCGGATGAGATCGAGGCCCGTCAGTTCTTCGGTGATCGTGTGCTCGACCTGGATGCGCGTGTTCATCTCGAGGAAGTAGAACTCGCCGCCGCTGACCAGCGACTCGATCGTCCCCGCGCTGTCGTAGCCGATAGCTTTGGCCGCGCGCACGCCCGCCTCGCGCAGGCGCTCGAGCACGCGCTCGGGTACCTGCGGCGGCGCCTCCTCGAACAGCTTCTGGTGGCGGCGCTGCAGCGAGCAGTCGCGCTCGCCCACGTGCAGCACGTTACCATGCTTGTCCGCGAGGATCTGCAGTTCGACGTGCTTGGGATTGTCCAGGTATTTCTCGACGTAGATGGTGGGATTCTTGAAGTACGCCAGCGCCTCGCGCTGCGCGACGTTGAAGGCTGGTTCCACCTCCTCCAGCGTGCGCGCGACTTTCAAGCCCTTGCCGCCGCCGCCGCCCGAAGCCTTGAGCGCGATCGGCAGCCCGATTTCTTTGGCCACGCGTAGCGCGTCGGCGGCGTCCACGAGCGGCGTCGTGGTGCCGGGAACGACCGGCACGCCGGCGGCGACCATCGCCTCGCGCGCGCGCACCTTGTCGCCCATCGCGTCGATGGCGTCGGGGTTGGGACCGACCCAGACGAGTCCAGCGGCGATAACTGCTCGCGCAAACGGTGCGTTCTCCGCGAGAAAGCCGTAGCCGGGATGAATCGCCTGGGCCCCGGAGGTCTTCGCCAGCTCGAGGATCCGCTCGACGTTGAGGTACGACTGCGCCGGTTGCGCCGGGCCCAGGAGATAGGCCTCGTCCGCCAAGCGTACGTGGAGCGCGTCGCGATCGACCTCCGAGTAGACGGCGACCGTGGCGATGCCCATCTCGCGCGCGGTGCGCAGCACGCGCACCGCGATCTCGCCGCGATTGGCAATCAAGAGTTTGCTGAAGATCGTCCCAACCTCCGCTTTTGAACCGCCGGTCGGGCTTTACGAACCGGTCGAGGCGTTCCTGCCGGTGCCGGACGTCGCGCGCGGTTAGTGGAAGCGAATGAGCCGCCACGCCGTGCGTGCGCCGCGCAGCGCGTCGACGCCGAGCTCCGGCAGACGGGCGGCGATGCGCCACGGCGGCGTGGCCGCTGCGGTTGCGGTCGAAGCCGGCGCGCTTAGCGCCGCTTCGAGCGTTGCGACGATGACGGCGGCCTCTTCGGGAGTCGGATGGCCGCTGACGATCATGCGTTGGTCTCTAGCGGTGGGATGCCCACGGCGTGGAAGCCGGCGTCGACGAAGTGCACGTCGGCGGTGATCGCCGCCGCGAGATCCGAGGCCAGATAGACGGCGGTGTTGCCGACGTCGGCTGCGGTGATGTTGCGCTTGAGCGGCGCGATCTTGGGTACCACGCCCAGGATGTGCGAGAAACCGCCCACCTGGCGCGAGGATGCGGTCTTGATCGGTCCCGCCGAGATGGCGTTGACGCGGATGGCGCGCTCGCCCAGATCGTAGGCCAAATAGCGCACGGCGGACTCGAGCGCAGCCTTGGCGATGCCCATGAGATTGTAGTTGGGCACGATCTCGGTGGCGCCGAGATAGGTAAGCGCCATAATGCTGGCGCCGTCGCCCAGCACGTCGACGAGCGCGCCCACCAGAGCCACCAGAGAGTACGCGGAGACGTCCAGCGTGAGGTTGAAGCCGGCGCGCGACGTTTGGTAGACTTTGCCCGCAAGGTCCTCCTTGTTGGCGTAGGCGATCGAGTGCACCAGCGTATCCAAGCCGCCCAAGCTCTCGCGCAACCGCTCGCGCAGGCGCGCAAGGTGCGCGTCGTTGGAGACGTCACACTCGATCACGGCCGCGCCGCCGCATTCGGCGGCCAGCTTCTCCACCTCGTCGCGCACGCGCTCGCCTTGATAGGTGAACGCCAGGCGCGCGCCCTGCGCGTGAAACGCTTTAGCGATCGCGTAGGCGATACTCCAGCGGTTGGCCACGCCGGTGACCAGGGCGCGTTTTCCGTCCAGCAGACCCACGTTCTCCCTTTCTACGAGCCCTTGGGCACGTTCGTCACGTCGAAGAAATAGACGCGCTGATCGTCGGCGCAGTAGAGCCCCAAGGCTTCCAGCTGCTTGGCGCCCGCGCTGATGTTCTTCTCGAAGGCTAGGCGCATGCCCGCCGCGCCGCAGTCGACCCGCGCGAGCCAATCGTACTCACCTTCCACGGCCAGGTCATGAGTGGAGGCCGATACGATCACCGGATCGTTATCCGACGCGCCGCCCCCGCCGGAAAGGCTCACGCCGGTCGGGTACGGCGGCGGCGGCAGCATGTCGACGCCCACGATGCGCCCGAGGAACGTCTGAAAGACGATGCTGCGGCCTTCCTGCATGCGCCACGCGTAGAGCGTGTAGCCGGGGCCGCTGCCGCTCTCCTGCGTATCGGGGGCGCCGTAGAGCGGCAGCACCGCATCGATCGGCGCGCCTAAACGGATACCGTCGGAGGTGGAGAGGATCGCCTTGCTCTTCTCCGTGAGAGCACGCTCGATGTGGATCTCGGCGGCCGTGTCGCCGGCGTAGGTCACCGCGACCTGTTCGCCGTCCTGCACGACGTATTTGACCTGACCCGCCGACGAGGGGCCGTCAACTCGTGAGGCCTTGTCGAGCTCGGCGCGCGTCGCGCCCAAATGGAACGGACCGAAGCCGACCTGGAGATTGGGATGGTAAGGCGGAGGCGTGGCGCTGCTCATCTCGTTGGGGCGATCGGCATCGTCGCCGTGCGGTTTGGCGGCGCCGGGCGAGGCGAAGGCCAGCGCGGCAGCGGCGGCGAGCACCAGCACGGGCAGGATGCGGCGAAGGGTTGTCGACATACGATGGGCTCCTACAGGGGAATGTTGCCGTGCTTGCGCCGCGGCCGTTCGACGCGCTTGTTCTCGAGCATCTCGAGGGCGCGGCAGATCGCCGCGCGCGTTTGCGGCGCCTCGATCACGTCGTCGATGTAACCGCGCTCGGCGGCGATGAACGGGTTGGCGAAACGGCGCGTATATTCGGCGACCAACTCGTCGTTCTTGGCCTGCGGATCCGCGGCGGCTTCGATCTCGCGGCGGAAGATCGTCTTGACGGCGCCTTGCGGCCCCATCACGGCAATCTCCGCGCTGGGCCAGGCTAGGTTGACGTCGGCGCGGATATGCTTGGAGGCCATCACGTCATACGCGCCGCCGTAAGCCTTGCGTGTGATCACGGTGATCTTCGGCACGGTGGCCTCGGCGTAGGCGAAAAGCAGCTTGGCACCGTGCTTGATGATGCCGCCGTACTCCTGCGCCGTGCCCGGCAAGAAGCCCGGCACGTCAACGAACGTCACCAGCGGAATGTTGAAGGCGTCGCAGAAGCGCACGAAGCGCGCGCTCTTGATCGACGAGTTGATGTCGAGTACCCCCGCCAGCACCTTGGGCTGGTTGGCGACGATGCCGACGCTACGCCCGCCGCAGCGTGCGAAGCCGCAGATGATGTTCTGCGCGTAGAGCGGCTGGATCTCGAAGAACTCGCCGTCGTCGACGACACGGTTGATGACCTCCAGCATGTCGTAGGGCTGGTTGGGATTTTCGGGGATGATCTCCGCCAGCTCTTCATCCGCGCGCAGCGGATCGTCGCTGCAGTGCGTGCGCGGGGGATCCTCCAAGTTGTTCTGCGGGAGGTAGGAGAGCAGCACCCGTGCCTGCTCCAGCATATCGTCTTCGTCGGCGGCGATGAGGTGGGCCACGCCGCTCTTGGTGGCGTGCGTGTAGGCGCCGCCGAGTTCCTCGAAACTCACCTCTTCGTTGGTGACGGTCTTGATGATCTCGGGCCCGGTGATGAACATTTGAGCCACTTGGTCGGTCATCAAGATGAAGTCGGTGATGGCCGGAGAGTAGACCGCGCCGCCCGCGCATGGTCCGGCGATCAGCGAGATCTGCGGCACCACGCCGGAGGCTTGCACGTTGCGCCAGAAGATCTCCGCGTAGCCGCCGAGGCTGACGACGCCTTCTTGGATGCGCGCGCCGCCGGAGTCGTTGATGCCGATGACGGGACAGCCGGTGCGCACGGCCAAGTCCATGATCTTGCAGATCTTCTCGGCGAAGACTTCGCCCAGCGAGCCGCCCATGACCGTGAAATCTTGCGAAAAGAGGAAGACCTGGCGGCCGTCGATGGTAGCGCGCCCCGTGACGACGCCGTCGCCTAGATAGCGTTTCTCGCCCATGCCGAACGCGCGCTGACGGTGCACGGCGAACTGATCGAACTCCACGAAGCTGCCCGGATCGACCAACCGCTCGATGCGCTCGCGCGCGGTGAGTTTGCCGCGCTGATGCTGGCGCTCGACGGCCGGCTGCCCCGCCGGGGCCATCGCCTCGGCCCGTTTACGACGGAGCTCTGCGGTCCGGACGTCTTTGCTGCTGCTTGTCTGCACGACGCCCGGGGTTCGGTCGCCGGGCGGAAAGCGCCTGCGTGGAACGCTCTAGCCGCACGGGTTACCGCTAGGTGGGGTGTAGTTGAAGCCTAGCGCGGCGGCGGTGCGTTGCCCTACCTCGAAGCTGCAATACATGATCATACCCGGCGGATCGGCGTGCGCGAAGCCCGTCTGCGCCCGTACCATTCCCGTCGTGCCCAGCAGGGATTGAAGAACCGTGGGCACGGAGACGCCGGCCGTGAGCGATTGGCGCGTCACCGTGAAGTAGTGGAACGCCATGTAATCCGGACCACCGAAGCCTAGGCCGGAGATCGCGCAGTTCGCTTGCGCGGCCGCGCCGTCGGGCCGCCAGTAGGGCTGCGCCGTCGGCCCGGTATTCGGAAGCGCCTGCGTCAACGCCGCCGCCGTGTCGTTCGCGACGTTGCTCGCACAGGGTAGCGGCCCCTGCGGTCCATACTGCATCGCGGCGTAGATGTTCGCAGCGCTGTAGACGCCGCCTTGCGTGTAGGAGATCATCGAGCCGTAGCGGATCGCAGATTGTGCGCGCTCGTCGAGCACGCCGTAGCGTCCGAAGTAGACGATGGAGAAGAGCGCGAGCAGCATCAGCGGCAGGAACAGCGCGGTCTCCACCAACGCCTGTCCGCGCCGTGCGCCGCCCCATGGCCTGACAGCGGCGGTCACGAGCAGGTCACCCCGCCGGTTGGGTAGGCCGCATAGGGCTTGGTCGGTCCCGCGATCTCCCAGCTCATCTGTACCGCCATGCTGGAGAAATCGACGGAATAGGCGGGGAACGGGTAGGTTGCCCATTGCGGTTCCGCTGGCTGGTAAGGCTGCCCCGTGTTCGGATTGGTGGCGCTGGGGTGGAACGTCTCGTTGACCGCCGTCATCGTCTCCGCGCTGCGCCCCATGGCCTGGAACGAGCTGCCCGTTCCCAAGCCCAGCAGTTGCGGCACCAGCGTGGGCACGTTCTTGCAGGCCACGACGTCGACGCTCTCGGGCGAGCCCGGGCCGGTCACGGAGTCGTCCAGCGTCGTCATGGTAAACGCGCAGTCGAAGATGGTGCAGTTGCTGCCGACCAATCCCATCGCCTTCCACGATCCGTTCTTCTGGCCGCCTTGCGTGAAGTCGTCGGCTTGGCGCATCAGTTGCACGAGATTGGCGTAGTTGGCGGCGGCGGTGTTATACGCCGAAACCAGCGACTGGTAGTCTTGGTCGCATGACCGCCCCGGCGCCGGATCGCAGCCTCCCACGCCGTTGATCGTGTCGAGAATAGCTTGATTGAGGTAGCGCAGGCGGACCTCGTCGACGGAGGCCGCGTACATCATGGTGCTGAGCTCGTTGTACATGTTGGCGTCGGTCGAGATGGCGGCCGACGCGGCGCTGTCGGCCGCGTTTTGCGCGCGCAGCTCCCAGCGCACCGTGTTGGTGTAATTGGCTACGAAGAAGACTAGCGTGAGGCCCAACACGGTGGCGATGACCCAGAAGGGGAAGGTCTGTCCGCGCCTGGCGCCTCCAAGCATCAGCGGCATAGGTGGCTCCCCTGGTCCCACTGGTAGATGGCGTACTCGGAGCTCTGGTGGTTGCTGGGATCCCAGAGCGAGCCCTCGCCGCCCTGCGGCCGTTGCGCCGGGAAGCCTACCGACGAGTAGTAGTTCGAGTGGCAGACCCACTCGGTGAAGCGGCCGTTGATGCCCTGCTGGCCGTTAGTCTGCACGGACACGCCCTGCGCGACGTAGAGCTGATAGCTTTGCTGCGAGGGGCAGAGCGTAGAGGTTTGGTATGGCAGTGCGGGCGTGGCGCAGTAGTTCGAGAGGCCGGCCGTGATGGAGAACGTGTACGGCGCCGTGGCGCCCGGCGTGGCCTGCGCAATCGGTTCGACGGCGCGCGCCGCGAGGGAGATCGTGGAAGGTGCACCAGGCACTGGCAGGCCGTCGGTCGTTTGAACGAGGCTGCCGGAGACGCTGGTACCGGTGGTGGTGAGGTTGAGACGTGAGGTCTGGACGTGCGGGAAGACGGCTTGGATGACGCTTGTCGCGTAGGATTGATCGGCGGCCAGTGAGCTCTGCGGGTTCTGCGCCACCGTGTGTGCGGCGATGTAGGCGGAGGCATCGCTCTGCGTCTGGAGGTAGGCCACCAGCGCCAGGCGGATCGCGCCGAAGAGAATCAGCATCGTGAAGCCGATCGTCAGCACCGTCTCCGGAATGGCTACGCCGCGGCGGGCGATGCCGGTCGCGGTCATCGCGGGCTTACCGCCAGATTCGAGAGGTTCTGATTGGTCGAGCCCAGTTGGGCACCGGCCTCGTGCCCGATCGTCGCCATGGTCGCGAGCATCCCCAGGGCCAAGGCGGCGGCAATGATCGCATACTCGGGCAGGGCGTTGGCCGCCTCGTCCTTGAGTACTGCCCGCAATACCGCGATCATCGTACGCATCACTATAGGGTCGCGCTCGCCCGGCCGCATTGACGGCTGTCACCTCGTGACGATTTCCGGCGTCATGACGAAGACGACGTCGGAGTCGTCGGCCTGGTAGCGCGTGGAGCGGAACAGCTTGCCGAGGATGGGGAGGTCGCCCAGCAGGGGCACGCGCTGGATGTTGCGCTGCTCGACGCGCCGGAGCAGGCCACCCATGATGATGCTCTGTCCGGGCTGGGTGATGACCTCCGTGGAGAGCCGGCTGGTCTTGAGCGCGGGGATCGTGAAGCCGCTGATCTGTACCCCGTCCTGGAAGTCGAGCTCGGAGACCTCGGGGGCCACCTTCGTGTCGACGTCACCGTTACCCAGCAGCGTCGGCGTCACGTTGAGCTTGACGCCGAAGTCCTTGTAGGTCACACTCACTTGCCCCAGGCCCGTGGAGAACGGGATCGGGATCTCTCCGCCTACCAGGAAGGTTGCGTCGTGGCCCGGCATGGCCACGAGGTCCGGCGACGAGAGGATGCGGCCATGTCCGCTGGAGAGCAGCAGATCCAACGTCGGCGCGAGGAAGGCGGTGCGGAAGAAGGCTCCGATGTTGAACGCCTTGCCCGGCGTGCCCACCTGCTGCGGGTTCTCCACGATGGGGTAGAACGGCGGCGTGAAGATCAGGCCCTGCTGCGTCTCCACGCCTGCCTGCAGACGGATACCGAGCTGATTCAACGCGGTGCGGTCGAGCTCGAGCACGTAGACCTTCACGTCGATTTGGCTCACGCTCTCGACGTTGAGCCGATCCACGACCTTGCCGTCCACGGCCAGGTAGGGCCCTGCCAGACCATGCACGTCGTCGAGCACGCGCTGCGCGGTGGTGCGATCGGAAACCGAACCGCTGACGATGAGGTTGCCCTTCGCGTCGCGGTCGACACGCACGCCCTTCGCGCCCGGAATCGCTGCCAGCCGCGCGCCCAAGCCGCCCATGGGATTGGAGACCGTCACCACGTTGACGACGGTGTCGTGGTCGCTTTCGAAGACCTTGGAGAAGCGCGCGAGGGTGTCGTCCAGTTGCTGCAGGCTAGCCTCGTCGGGGACGCTCCCGCGCAGGACGAGGGAGTGCTGGAACGTGACGATGGAGACGTCGCGGGCGGCGATGCTGCTGCGCAGCACCTTGACGATCTCCTCGAGACTCTGCTCGGAGACGGCGACGTCGTACGCCACCCGCGCGCCGCCTTCCCAGATGATGAGCGTGGTATGTCCGGGTGCCTTCGCGTTGACGATGACTTGCGAGGTTCCCACCGGCACCACGCCGGCGATCCGGCCGTCGCCTACCGCCACGCGCGAGAGATTGGGGGTGGAGATCACCGTCGACTGACCCGACTGTAGCGAGATCGTCGCCGCGGGCATGGCGGCACCGTAGGCGCCCGTCTGCGTCAGTGACAGCAGGAACGCGGCGATCCAAGAAGTGATCCGCTTGCCTCTCATGCCGAGATGCCTCCTTGCGGCGTGGTACGACGCGCCAGGCGCGATCGTGGCCTTCCATACATCGGCGCGGAGGCCACAAACCATAACCGGGAGCCTGCAGACGGGCAGCGGTGTGCGCCCCTTCACGCCCGCGGCGTTAATCGGTTAACGCCGCCTAAATTTTGGCGTTGCGGACTAGCGGCGGCGCGAATGCGTCCGATACTGTTGGTGCATCGATCGCACGGAGGTGTACGACCGGCATGTTCTCGACACGTCGTCTGCTAGGGAGCCTGATCGCGGTACTGCTGCTGAGTGCGGCACCGCCGCAGCAGGCGCGCGCGGCTACCGCCGCGCTCACGCTGCAGGCGGAGCCCGTCGTGGGCACGCAGGCCGTGCGCGTCCACGGAACGGCCCCGGCTGCGGGCGCCGTGACGATCGCGCTCTACGCGACCATCTCACAAGAACTGCCCACGGTGTTCCTCGCCAGCCGTACGCTGGCGGTGGATTCCAGCGGGCGCTTTGACGCGGAGATGCGGACTGCGCCGGCCTACGTGCCGGGCAGTCTGCTCACCGTCGTCGCCTCGTCTACTCCCGGCGCGCAACAGGCCCAGACGACGCTGGTGCTGCAGCCGCCCAACACCTCGCTCTCCGTTCCGGTGGAGTCGGCAACGCGGAGCGATCCTTGATGCTCATCCATGCTGACAAAGGAGCTTCCATGCTGAAACAATTCGCCGGCGTTCTCCGTGACGATCAGGGCCAGGGCCTGGTGGAGTACGCATTGATCCTCGCGCTCATCGCGGTGGTGGCCATCGCCGTGCTCAAACTCATCGGCACCAACGCCACCAACAAGCTGAACCAAGCCGCGACCAACCTTCAGTAACTCGACGCTCGTGTCCGTGATGCTCTGGGCGGTGGCGGCGGTGGCGGTAACCGTCGCCGTCGTCACCGACGTCCGCTCCCGCCGCATTCCGAATTGGCTCACCGCCGGCCTCACGCTGGCGGCGCTGGTGTTGACGGCATTCGCCGGCATCCACAGCCTGCTGGTTGCGCTCGCGACGATGTCCGTCACGTTCGTACTCGGCACGCTAGCCTTTGCCTGCGGCTGGCTCGGTGGTGGTGACGTCAAGCTCATAGCCGCGCTTGGCGCGGTACTGGGCTGGCCCGATACCGCCGCGCTCTTGCTCTACACCGCGATCGGCGGCGGACTGTTAGCACTGATCGTGGCGGGTGCCGCCGGGCGCTTGGGGTCCACGCTGCGCGCGACCTTCGCACTCGCGTTGCCGCTGCTGTATCCGGGCGTCGCCGCGACGGCTCCAACTGAGGGTGTGAAGTTGCCTTATGCCGTGGCCATTGCGTTCGGCACGCTCTGCGTCGCGGTCTCCCACACTTACGTGCCGATGCTGAGGCTCGCGTTATGAACTCGCGTCGCACCACACTGTTGATCGCCGTCCTGCTGGCACTGGGCACAGGCTGGCTGACGTTGAACTACCTCACCTCGCTGCAGAAGGCTGCGGCGCCGCAAGCGGTGCCGCGCAAAGTGATCGTGGCCGTGGAGAGCATCCCGGCACGCGCCACCATCACCGCCGCGATGGTGCGCGAAACCACGAAACCCAGCACGCAGGTAGAGCCCAATGCCGTTGGCGAGGGGCGACAAGCCATCGGCGCGCTCGCGTTGATCGGTATCCCCGCCGGCACCACGATCACCAGCTCCATGATCGGACGCCCCAGTGACGTGGGATTGACCGTGCGATTGCAGCCGGGGATGCGGGCCGTCTCGATCGCGGTCGATCAAGTGAAGGATGTCTCCGGGCTGATGCAGCCCGGCGACCGCGTTGACGTCATCGCCATCGTTCCCCGCCTGGGCAACCACGATCCACAGGCGCGGACGATTCTGCGCGGCGTGCTGGTGCTGGCGCTCGGCAGCGCCTTGGAGACGGCCGGCGCCACGCCCGCGCCGGGTACCCAGGGCTCCACCACGGTGACGCTGGCGGTCACGCCCAAGCAGGCCGACCTGCTGGCCGTTGCCGATGCCAACACGACCCTGCGGCTGGCGCTGCGCTCGCCGCGTGAGCCCCTGCACTCCGTACCCACCGAGGCGCTCGACCTCGACCTGCCGGAGACCGCGGCCGCGGCCCCAGCCCGCGTCGACCCCGCGCGCCCTGCCGGTGCCGCGGCCCCACGCCGCGCGGACGGACTCGTGACGGTGGTCGAGGGCGATCAGGTTCTGCAAACCGGTCGCGGCGATCGCGGCGTCTACGCGCGATGAGCGCGGCCCTCTTCGTCGTCACCGGCGTCAAGGGCGGTTGCGGCAGCACGACCCTGGCGCTCGAGCTGGCGCAGGCCATCCAGCGCCGCGGCGGGCGCGTGGCGCTGGTCGACGCCGATCTCCAGGGGCGCCGCAGCGTGGCGGTGCTGCTCGACGCGGTGCGCAAGCTCGATGACGCGCGGGTGGAGTCCGACGTACCTGCGGTCTCGTCGCACGGCATCACCGTGGTCGAGTTGGCCCGCAACCTCGACGGCGGTTATGCCTTGCGGGCAGAGCACGTTGAGAGCGCGATGCGCGCGCTCAACGATCACGCGGCCGTGATCGTCGACGCGCCGCAGCCGTTCGCGGCCGCCGCGCGGCCGATCGTCGCGCGCGCCTCGCGCTTCTTGACGGTGATCGAGCCCAGTACGCTCGGCGCTACCGGTGCGCGCGCGCTCTTCAAAGAGCTGTTGAACCTGGGCGTGGCGATGGCCGGGGTGCTGCCGGTTCTCAACCAGCGCGACCCGCGCCCGGCGCTCTCGCGCCGCGAGCTGGAGGAGCTGCTGGAGACGACGATGACCGCGGAACTGCCGAGTACGCACGACCGCGGCCGCGGACGTGCCGTGGAAGCGCTGGCGGTACGTCTGCTCGACGAGCCGCCGTTGGCTAGCCATCGGCAGCTCTCCGCCTCGCAGGCCTTACCGCATCCGGAGCGCCGCGAGCGCCCAGGTGACGCGCGGCCGGCGGCCGAGGCCTCGGCCCCCTCCAGTAACGGCCACATCTCCGCTCCGCCCGAGCCCGGGCTGAGTGCTGACGTGGAGGTCGAGCCGCAGCGGCGTCAAGGCGATTTGGCGCGTCAGGCACGGGAGATCATCAAGACCGACATCCACGCCCGCATCTCCAAAGAAGTCGACGTGGTGGCGCTCAGCCGCGCCCACACCGACCAGCAGAAGCAGGGCGAGCTGCGCATGCAGGTCACGGGTGTGGTGCAGCGGCTGTTGGCCGAGCGCGGCGACGCGGGATCGGCCGAGGAGACGGCACTGCTGCGCCAGGAGATCGTGGACGAGGCACTGGGCTATGGGCCGCTCGAGGATCTGATGCGCGATCAGCGCGTCACCGAGATCATGGTCAACGGCCACGAGCGCATCTACGTCGAGCGCGGCGGGCGCATCGAGCTCACCGCCAAGCGCTTTACCGATGCGCAGCAGCTGCGTCTGGTGATCGAGCGCATCCTGGCACCGCTAGGGCGGCGCGTCGACGAGGCGGTGCCGCTGGTGGACGCGCGTCTGCCGGACGGTTCGCGCGTCAACGCGATCATCGAGCCGCTCTCGATCGACGGCGCCACGCTCACGATCCGGCGCTTCGGCACCAAACGCTTGGAGGCGGAGGACTATCTGCGCCTGGGGACGCTCAACGAGCCCATGCTGGACTTCCTGCGCGCCGCGGTGCAGGGGCGTCTGAATATCGCCATCAGCGGCGGCACCGGTTCGGGCAAGACCACGCTGCTCAACGTCGTCTCGAGCTTTATTCCCGATCACGAGCGTATCGTTACCATCGAAGACGCCGCCGAGTTGAAACTCAAGCAGACGCACGTCGTGCGGTTGGAGGCGCGCCCCGCGAATATCGAGGGCCGCGGCGAGATCAGGATCCGTGACCTCGTGCGCAACTCACTGCGCATGCGCCCCGACCGCATCGTCGTGGGTGAGTGCCGCGGCGGCGAAGCGCTCGACATGCTGCAGGCGATGAACACCGGTCACGACGGTTCGCTGACCACCGCGCACGCGAACTCGGCGCGCGACGCAATGGCGCGCTTGGAGACGATGGTGATGATGGCGGGATTCGATCTGCCCGTGCGCGCCATCCGCGAACAGATCGCCAGTGCGTTGGATTTGGTCGTTCAGGTAGCGCGCATGCGTGACGGTACCCGCAAGATCATTAGCTTGACGGAGGTCGTGGGTATGGAGGGTGACGTCGTGACGATGCAGGACCTGGTGCGCTTCCAGCAACACGGCGTCGACGAAGATAATCGCGTCAAGGGCGAGTTCGTCTTCACGGGGGTCCAGCCGCAGGCACTCAAACGTTTCGAAGAATTGGGCATTGAGTACGATTTCCGGCGGCTCTCGACGCTCGCAGCGGCGGGTTCGCTATGGTAGGCGTCATGCCGCTGGCCATCGCGCTGGGAGTTATCGGGATCGGCGCCTTGCTCTTCATCTCGTTTTGGGAACAGGCGCTCAAGCGTCTCTCGTTCTCGCACAAGGGCCTGGAGCGCGCCGTCTCCGCGGCGCACGTCAACGTGCGTCCGCAGGACTTCATCTTGATCGTGGTGGCGTTCGTCGCGATCGCGTGGGTGCTGCTGGCGTTCTTCCTGCGCTTGAACCTCGTGTCAGGTGCCGTTACGCTAGCTGCCGTGGCGGCCCTGGGCGCGGGCGGCGCGCGCCTGTGGCTGGGGCTGCGCGCCAAGGCTTGGCAGCAGAACTTCCTCGGGCAGCTGGAGTTGGTCTTGCGGATGATGTCCAGCTCGCTGCGGGTGGGACTGGGCCTGCGCCAAGCGATGGTCCTGGTGACCGAGGAGTTGGCGGATCCCGCTCGCCACGAGTTCTCGCGCGTGGTTGGAGAATCCAACGTGGGCGTACCGCTGTTGGATGCGCTGGACCAGCTGGCGGAGCGCGTGCCCGCCGGTGAGATGCAGATGATGGCACGCGCGATTCGCGTGCAATCGCAGACCGGTGGCGACCTCGGCCAGGTGTTGGAGAATCTCGCCGACACCATTAAAGACCGCCGCCGTCTGCAACGCCGTATCAACGCGCTCACCTCGCAAGGGCGCGCGAGTGGTTATATTTTGGTGGCGTTGCCGGTCTTCGTGGGGCTGTTCGTCGTCGTCACGCAGCATCAGATGGGGGAGGCCCTGCTCTTCACTTCGATCGGCCACATGGTCATCGGCGCGGTCGTCGCGCTGGAGGTCATGGCCGGCGCCGCCATCGCCAAGATCTTGAGGTTTGACGGCTGATGAACACGATGATCGTAGCGATCGCGCTCTGCGGCGGCGCCGCCGCGTTCCTCTTTGCGATGTCACTCATTCCCACCAAGCACGCGCTGGCCAAGCGCTTTGAAGAGCTGGAAGGCGCCGCGCCCAAGCGCGTGGGCGATCCCGGGAAGCTCGCGCTCCTCGACCGTATGTTGGGGGAGCGGCGGCGCGGACTGCTGGGCGAGCGTTTGATCGAGGCCGGCTGGTATCGCGTGCACCCCGCGCAACTGGTGGCGCGCATGATCGCCGGCACGATCTTGGGGCTGGGCGTGAGCCTGCTGATCGCCGTGTTGCACCTCGTGGACGGTAACCTGCTGACGATCTCGGCGGCGGTCTTCACGATCTTGCTGACGCTGGCGCCCATCTCGCGCCTGGACCAGGCCGTCAAGGCCCGCAAGTCGGACGTGCAGCGGCGGCTGCCCGACGTTTTGGACATCGTCTCCACCACGGTTCACGCCGGCCTCTCGCTCAACGCGTCGCTGGCGCGCGTTATCGACGCCGCGCCGGGGGCGTTGGGCGAGGAACTGAGCATGGCTCTGGGTGAGATGCGCTTGGGGCGCTCGCGTGCCGACTCACTCAAAGCGATGGCGCAGCGCGTGAAACAGCTGGAGCTCTCGACGACCGTGACGGCCATCGTGCAGGCCGAGCGCCTGGGCGCGAATCTCGCGAAGGTGCTTGCGGAGTTGGCCGAGGAGACGCGCAACCGCCGCATGATGCGCGCCGAGGAGTTGGCGGCGCAATTGCCGGTCAAGATGGTCATTCCCATGGCGCTCTTCATGTTGCCGGCGCTCTTCGTGATGATCTTCGGCGCCGTCTTCGCGGATTACGCCAGCCGGTGATGCTGTCCGCAGCCCTCGCCGGTGCGGGCCTGTGCGCCGTCGCGGCCTACGCCGGCGCGAGTGTCGCGCTGCTGGCGGTGCGCGGGCTGCCACCAGTTGCCGGCGCGCCCCCGGCCCGGCGTGCCCCCTTGCCGCTGCTGGTGGCCGGCGGCGGTGCCGTCGGCGCGCTGCAGGCGGCGCATGGCACCGGCAGCATGGGTGCCGGGTTAGCGGCGCTGCTGATTTTCGCGCTCAGCGCGAGTTGGACGACCGACGTCACCAGAGGCGTGGTCTTCGATCTCTTCGCGCTTGCGCCGCTCGCGGCGCTGACCGTAGCCGCGGCTCTGCGCGCGCATTGGGGCGTGCCGATCGCGGCGCTGGTCCTGGCGCTGCCGTTTGCCCTCACCGCACTGCTGACGCGCGGGCGTGGTATGGGCTGGGGCGACGTCGAACTGGCGGCGCTGGGGGGAGCGGTACTGGGAATTCAGACGGCGGCGATCCTGTTTGCGGCGGTCTCCCTGGCGGCGTATGGTGTGGCAATGCTGCGACGAACGCGCGGGCCGATCGCCTTCGCGCCCTATCTCGCCACCGCCATCATGACCGGACTCGCGCTCGGAGGCGGCCTGTAGATGTTCGCGCTGTACAATGCCACGACGGGGCGGCTGGTAGCCGCACACGTACGCCGTGCCGACGGCTTCTTCGAGCGCGCGGTGGGACTGCTGCCCAAGCGCGCGGTGGCCCCCGGCGAGGGTCTGTGGTTCGACGGCTGCTCGGCCATTCACACCATGGGCATGCGCGCTACCATCGACGTCATCTTTCTCGATCGCGAGGGCCACGTCTTGCGCGAAGTGGAGCTGGCGCGCCCTTGGCGCGCGCTGATTGCCTGTCGCGGCGCGCACGCGGTGGTCGAGCTAGGCGCGGGCGCCCTGCGCGCCAACGATATCGCCCTTGGGGACCGGCTCGCGTTGAAATGAGCCGCCGGCGGGGACTCGTGCGGGTGGTCTTCGCTCTCGTCTTCCTAGCGGGCGTGCTCTACGTGATCCCGCCCGACGGCGACTTGCCGTGGCAGCGCTGGTTGGGGCAGACGATTCTCATGACGCATCATCTCCCGCGGGCGCTGGGGAGTGAGACGTTCACTGCCGTAGGAGCGCCATGGCTGCCGCAGGAGTGGCTCTTCGGCGTCGCCGCCGCCTTTCTGACGGCGCGGCTGGGTTACGCGTGGTTCGCCGTGCTGGTCGCGGCGTGCGCTTTCACGGCACTGCTCCTGGTGGAGCTGCGCTGCGCGCGCCGTGGTGCCGCGGGTATGGCATTGATGCTATGCGGCGGCTTGGCCGCAATCTCGCTGCTCGAGTCGTTTGGAGTCCGGGCGCAAGTCGTGGCGTGGCCGCTGTTTGCCGCGTTGCTGGTGCTGTTGGACGAAGAGGGGTGGCGGCTGTGGCTGGTGCTGCCGTTGACGATCCTCTGGTCCAACGTGCACGCCAGCGTCGTGATCGTGCCGTGCCTGGTCTTGCTCGATGCGGCGGGACGATGGTTGGAGACGCGCGCGTTCTCTCCCGCGCTCGTCCGGCGAATCTGGTTAGCCGCCGCCGCTGCCGCGGCTACTTTGGTTAATCCGTTTGGCTGGCGGCTTGATGCCTACGCGATCGCGCTGTTCCATTCCCCGGTGATCTGGACGATCCGCGAGTGGCGGCCCGCCACGCTGGACGACCTTGCGTTCGTGGGCGGAGCGATCCCGCTGGCTCTGCTGACGTTTCTCGGACTGCGCGCACGGTTACTGACCCTGCGCGAGCTGCCTCCGGCGCTCGTCTTCGCGATGCTGGCATTCGCGCACGTGCGTAACGTCCCGCTGGCGGGCATGCTGCTGGCCGCGCCCGCCACGGCGTGGCTGATGCAGCGTTGGCCCGCCGGTCCGCAAGCGCGAGCGCTGGAGAGCCGCGGCGCGATCTTTTCGCGCATCGCGGCGGCGGCGGGGGCGCTGGTGGTGGCGGCGGTGCTCTTGCACGCGCGTCACGTCACGCCCGAGCGTATCGCGCCGCGCACCATGCTGGCCTACCTGGAGCGCCAGCGCACGCCGGCTCCGCAGCGAGTCTTCTGCGAGGACTTCTCGTGGTGCTCCGCAGCGATCGGCTGGCCGAATCTGCGCGTCTTCGTCGACTCGCGCTGCGATCCGTACCCCGTGCCGGTGTGGAACGATTACCGCGCTATCGCGGGCGTGAGGCCGCGCTGGCATGCGCTCTTGGAGACGTGGCGCGTCGACGCCGTGATCGCGCGCCGCGATGGGCGCCTGGCGCGCGCGCTCTCGCGCAAGCGCGATTGGAGGCTCGTGCGTCGCGACGAGCGCTATGCGCTCTACGAGAGCAGGGCCTTGCGCCGGGCCGTTGCCGCCGCCGGTGCGTGAGGCTGCTGCAGCTGCGCGAGGCGCTCGGCGTAACGGCCTGCGAGCTCCGTTTCGCCACGCTCGGACCAGATCTCCGTGATTCGCTCGAGTACGTGCGCGAACAGCGCGCGGAGGTTCTCGCGCCGGGCCGCCAGCCACGCGTCGTCCAACTCGTCGGTGAGGAGATCGCCCTGATAAAGCACTTCGGCGGCGCGGTAGCGCGTCAGCGCCCGCTCGGTGTGGCCCGCTTCGTATTCGTGGTCGCCGTCGCCGACGTGCGCGCGGAACTGACGCACGTCGACCGCGAGGCTATGCACGCGTAGCGCCACTTCACCGCGCGAGCAGAAGTAGCGCTCCACGTTGGCCGCGCCGACCAGCGCCGAGATAGCCTTACGGATGTTGCTGGCAGCGGTGCGCAGGCTCTGCGTGGCGGCAGCGGCGCCGGCGTCTGGCCAGAACGTCGTGATGAGCTCCTCGCGCGTCGCCGAGCAGTCGGGGCGCAGGAGCAGATATTGGACGATGCGCTGATCGCGGCGGCGTACCCAGGCGATCTCGCGCACGCCGATGCGCGCGTCGAATGGCCCGAACAGGCGTGCGCAGAGTGGCGCGAGCTCCTCCTCCGGCGCCGTTGCCGAGGGCTGCTCGTCGCTGGGTGCGAGGGCGTTGGCGACCACGGCTTGCAGGCGTGCGACCCCGGCGCTGCCGCGCACGAAGAGCCCCTCGCGCTCCAGGCGTTGTGCGTAGGGTTCACGCGATTGCGCCCCCGGCTCGGCGAGCAGCCTGCGCATGTCCGCTTCCGCCCAGCTCCCGGTGCGTGCCAATTCACCGGACACGAAGTCTCGTAGAGCCGAGCCGTTGTCCCTGCGCCACGCGTCGTAGGCGTCCTCGATCGAGAGTCGCAGCGCGCTGGCTACGCGTAGCGAGCCCGCCACGGCGATCGGCCAGCCCTCGGTGTGCCGCAGCAGCCGCACGACGCCGGTCTCGCTAGCTCGGACCCCCAGGCGCAGGGCTAACTGTGCCACTTCGCGCTGGTCGAAGGCCAGCTCGGCGGGGCCCAGCTGCGCCGCAATGCCCTCGGTAACCCAGCGATCGACGGCGATGGCGGTGCGAGAGCGGCTGGCGGCCACGATTCCCAACTCCGCCGGCGCCGCGAGGAGCAGCGTGTCGACGAGCGACTGGACCTGGGGGCAGGCGAGCTGGACGTCGTCGAGCAGCAACGTCAGGGGAAGGAGCGTCCCCAATGCCTCCAGCAACTCCCGTGCGCCGCCTGGAGCCGCCTGGAGCCCCGCTGCGGCAGCGATACCCGCGCAGCACGCCGCGGCGTTCTGGTCCTGGCTGAGGCGGTGGTAGACGGCGCGCTGCTCCTGCCGCGCATAGGCCGCCAACGCCGTGGTCTTGCCCCAGCCGGGTGGGGCGACGACCAAGCGCATGGGTAGGCGGTTGTGGCCATCGAACCAGCGCGCGATGCGGGGGCGCTCGATCGTAGCCGGATAGAGCCGCGGAAGCGTCGTGTTATCCTCCGTGATACCGGCGCACCGAGGAGGGCCTCCTCTTTGCCTACCCATGATACAAGGCGAGACGCCGTTACCCTGTGATGGACGTCTCGTCTGCGGGGATTCTGCTTGCTTTCCGGTGCCTCTACCAGATACCCAGCTCCATCTTGGCCTCGTCCGAGGCCATCACGCGTGGATCCCACGGCGGTGAGAACGTGATTTCCACGTTGACCTGTTTTGCGCCCAGGTCCGTGACTTTGTCCTCCACGGCTTTCTTGAACATCGGCCCTACCGGACACATCGGCGAGGTGAAGGTCATGGTCACGGTCACCTCGTCTTTCTCCGGGCCCTCGATATCGATGCCGTAGAGCAGGCCCAGCTCGACCATCGAGATATTGAGTTCGGGATCGTAGACGTCCCGCAGTGCTTCGCGCACTGAGTCGTATGTCAGCATGGAGGCCCTGGTTCGGCGTCGCCGTCGCGGCTCCGCCGTGCGACTAGAGTCCCAGGTGCCGAGCAGGTGTTTGGATGGAAAACGCACCGGTGACGAGCGGCGCGCACGGTGGTAGACTGAAGAGCACCTCGAGCGTGCCGGCGAGCCTGAAACCGCAGGCGAGGCGAATGCCAATTGCACCCCGCGTGCCCGCATCGTAGAGCGGCTCCGGTCAGAGTAGGGTTCCGCCGCTCGAGGTCCCGGCCACCAAGGTCGACGGGAGGGCGGGGTCGCGCATGCGCGAACCGCCCTGTCCGTGTTATGTGAGAACTGTGGCGAGCGCGAAGCCGGTATCCGCGTAACGCGCATTGCGGATGGTAGCGCGCGCACGGTGGATCTCTGCGCCGCCTGCGCCGGGCTCCCCGCGACCGGCAGCATGCTGGATCTGCTCGCGGGACTGCTGGGGGCGGCGGTCTCGAGCGAACGCGGAGCGCAGCCGGACGTGCGTTGTGCCGGTTGCGGGCTGACCTTCGATGCCTTCGCGGAGACGCAGTTATTGGGCTGCGCGCGCTGCTACGCTGCCTTCGCGCCGCGGCTGGAGCCGCTGCTGATGAAGATCCAGGCGCATGGCTCACATGACGGCAAGATTCCCGCGCGCGGAGGAAGGGAGCTGCGTGAGGCGCGCACCGCGTCGAAGCTGCGTACGCAGCTCGAAGAGGCCGTTGCGCACGAGCAGTACGAGCGCGCCGCAGAGTTGCGCGACCGTTTACGCCTGACCGAAGCGCGGAGCGAAGAGGCATGAACGGCGAGGAACTCACGGCGCTCCTGAGCGAGCCGCCGGCGTGGATGGCGCGCGAGGGGCCGGGTGCCGATCTGGCCGTCAGCACGCGCGTACGTTTCGCGCGCAATCTCGCGGGGCATCGCTTTCCAGGCCTAGCCGGCGCAGGTGAGTGCGGCGCGGTCGACCGCGCGATCCGCGTCGCCGCGCTCGCTGCGGCCCCGGCGCTGCGCGCCGTCGCTCTGCCCGATCTCTCCGAACGCGCGCGCGGCATCCTGGTCGAGCAGTTCCTGATTAGCCCCCAGATGGCGGCGTGCGGAACGGGTTCGCTGCTGCTCTTCGACACCGACGTCAGCGCGATGGTCAACGAAGAGGACCATCTGCGGTTGCAATGCATCCTGCCTGGATTAGATCTGCAGAGTGCGTACGCCAGGCTGGACGCGGCCGACGACGCGCTGGAGGCGCGCCTCGATTTTGCCTTTTCCGAACGCTGGGGCTATCTGACGGCTAGCCCCAGCAACGTCGGCACCGGCATGCGTGCGAGTGCGATGCTGCATCTGCCCGGCCTGGCGATCGGTGGCAAGCTGGCAAGGGTCTTTGAAGGCTTGCGCGGATTGGGCGTGACCGCGCGTGGTATTTACGGCGAGGGAACCGACGCTGCGGGCGCGATTTTCCAAATCAGCAATGAAGTAACGCTGGGTGTCTCCGAGCGGGACCTGCTGGCCAAGGTCGAAGGGGTCGTGCGCACGCTGGCCGAGCGCGAGCGCAGCGCGCGCGAAGAGCTCTTACGTACCGCCTACGACGCCGTCGTCGACCGCATCTGGCGCGCCTACGGTACGCTGAAGACGGCGCGCTCGAGTACGTACGGCGAGGCTGCCGAGCTGCTCTCTCTGGTGCGTTGGGGAAGCCGCGAGCGGATCTTGCCCGGGATCGCATCCACGACGCTCAACAGCTTGCTTTCGCGCATCGGTTCGGCTGGTCTGGCGCGCGCGGGAGATGAAGCCTCCGCCAACCGCTTGCGCGCCACGCTGCTGCGTGAGACGTTCGCAGCTTATCCCTGGTAAGGGGCGCCCGGCGGCGCCGGCTGCGGGCGACGCTCGCTTGATTCGCGTACCGCCTGCATCCTCACGCCCGCAGACAACGTTGTAGGGGTGCACGGTGTTGAGCCGGAAGCAGGGCAGATGATGCAAGCGCTCCGGCGGCACCGGATGGGAGTAACTCGCTAGCGATGTCAATGTGGGAACCCTTCACCGAACGCGCGCGCCGATCGATCGTGTTGGCGCAAGAAGAGGCGCAGCGGCTCGGCAACAACTACATCGGGACGGAGCACATCCTGCTGGGGATCATCAGCGAGGGCGAGAGCCTGGCGGCGAAAGTGCTTGAGACGCTGGGTGTGAACTTAGCCAAAGTGCGCCAGGAAGTCGAGGCTATCGTCGGGCGGGGCGGGCAGACCGTTCAGCAGGAGATGGTCTTCACGCCGCGCGCTAAACGCGTCATCGAGCTCGCCTTCGAAGAGGCCCGTCAGCTCAATCATAATTACATCGGGACGGAGCATCTGCTGCTGGGGCTCATCCGTGAAGGTGAGGGCGTGGCGGCGCGTGTCCTGACGAATCTGGGAGTGGATCCCGCCAAGGTGCGCGTCCAGACCACCAGCCTGCTCGGTGCCGAGGGCCAGGCGCCCGCCCCCAAGGGCAAGTCGAAGACCCCGACGCTGGATGCTTACGGCCGGGACCTCACGCAGCTCGCGCGCGACGGTAAGCTCGATCCGGTGATCGGGCGAGCCAGCGAGATCGAACGCGTCATCCAGATCCTCAGCCGGCGCACGAAGAACAACCCCGCGCTGATCGGCGAACCCGGCGTTGGCAAGACGGCCATCGCCGAGGGCCTGGCGCAGCGCGTCATCAAGGGCGAGGTGCCCGAGCCGCTGCGCGACCGCCGCGTCATCACACTGGATCTGGCGGGCCTGGTTGCCGGCACGAAGTATCGCGGCGAGTTCGAGGAGCGCATGAAGCGCGTGATGGACGAGATCCGCGGCGCCGCCGGTGAGATCATTCTGTTCATCGACGAGCTGCACACGCTGGTGGGCGCAGGCGCCGCGGAAGGCGCCATCGACGCCTCGAACATCATCAAGCCGGCGCTGGCGCGTGGTGAGCTGCAGTGCATCGGCGCTACCACGCTCAACGAATATCGCAAGCACATCGAGAAGGACTCCGCGCTCGAGCGACGTTTCCAGCCCATCATGGTGGGCGAGCCCAGCGTCGAGGAGACCGTGGATATCCTCAAGGGCTTACGCGACCGTTACGAGGCGCACCATCGCGTCAAGATCACGGACGAGGCCTTGGTCGCGGCGGCCAAGCTCTCCGATCGCTATATCACGGATCGCTTTCTGCCTGATAAGGCCGTCGATCTGATCGACGAGGCGTCGAGCCGCGTGCGCTTGCAGGCGACGCTGCCCCCGCCGGAGATCCGTGAGGTGGAGAACGAGATCCGCCGCGTCAAGCAGGAGAAAGAGGCGGTCATCAAGGCTCAGGAGTTCGAGAAGGCCGCCGCCATCAGAGATCGCGAGGAGAAGCTGCGCTTGGAGAAGCAGCGGCTCGAGACCGAGTGGCACGAGCGTAAAGCCAAGATGGGTGACAAGGTCCATCAGGTGACCGCCGACGACATCGCATACATCGTCGCGAGCTGGACGAAGATCCCGGTTTCTAAGCTGGCGGAGACCGAGACGCAGAAGCTGCTCACGATGTCCGACAAACTGCACGAGCGCATCATCGGACAGGACGAGGCGGTGCAGGTGATCACGCGCGCCATTCGCCGCTCGCGCGCCGGGTTGAAGAACCCTAAGCGTCCCATCGGTTCGTTCATCTTCCTGGGTCCCACGGGCGTGGGCAAGACGGAGTTAGCGCGGGCGCTGGCCGAGTTCATGTTCGACGACCAGGAGGCGATGGTTCGCATCGACATGAGCGAGTACATGGAGAAGTACTCGGTCTCGCGTCTCGTGGGTGCGCCTCCAGGCTACGTGGGCTACGAAGAAGGCGGGCAGCTGACAGAGGCGGTGCGCCGCCGTCCGTACAGCGTGGTGCTGCTCGACGAGATCGAGAAGGCTCATCCCGACGTCTTCAATCTGCTGCTGCAAGTGCTGGAAGACGGGCGTCTCACCGACAGTCAGGGGCGCGTCGTCGACTTCAAGAACACCGTCATCATCATGACGTCGAACGTCGGCGCCACCGGGATGACCACCAGCACCGAGATCGGCTTCCGGCCCAGCAAGGATCAGAACGTCGACGAGACCAAGGCCTACGAGCGGATGAAAAACAAAGTGCTCGACGAGGTCAAGCACGTCTTCCGTCCCGAGTTCCTCAATCGCGTCGACGAGACGGTGGTCTTCCATCAGCTGAGCATGGAGCAGATCAAACAGATCGTGGGACTGGAGCTCGCCAAAGTCGTTCGCGAAGTCAAGGCGCAGGACATGGACCTCGAAGTCACGGACGACGCCAAGGCGCACCTCGCGAAGAAGGGCTGGGATCCGCAGTTCGGAGCGCGTCCGTTGCGGCGCGCAATTCAGCGCGAAGTCGAAGATGCGCTGGCCGAAGAGATGCTCAAGGGCACGTTCAAAGCCGGTGATCGGATCCTCGCGGAGCTGGATCAGGACGATCCCAATAAGCTGAAATTCAGCCTATTGCCCAAGGTAGAGCCACCGCCGCCGCCGCCGCGGCCGCAAGAGGCCACTGCGTAAGCGGCGACGGCGCAGCCGCCGCACGGGAATTGGGGAGGCATAGGGGCACCGTCACGAGGTGACGAACGCGAACGTGCCGAGATGAGGTAGTTCGCATGCAGACCGAACCGTACGTGCCTTTCGTCTCCCCAGATGCCGCGGCGCTGCGCGAGGATTTCGAGCGCGAGCGCGCCGCCGCTCAGGCCGATCCGCTTGCGTTCTGGCGCGAACAGGCCAGCGTGCTGGAATGGGCGCAGCCGTTCTCGCGCGTTCTCGATGAGTCGAACGCGCCGTTTTACCGCTGGTATGAAGGCGGAAAGCTCAACGTCGTCGCCTCCGCGGTCGACCGCCATGCGCGCGGCGCGTTGCGCGACAAAGTCGCCTACATCTGGCTCTCCGAGGACTGCCGCACGCGCATCGAGGTGACCTACGGCGAGCTGGCGGAGCGGGTGGCCCGCGCGGCCAACGCCCTGCGCGCGATGGGCGTCAAACGCGGCGATGCCGTGGTGCTCTACCTGCCTCTTACACTGGAGGCGGTGGCCGCGATGCTGGCCTGCGCGCGGCTTGGAGCCGTGCATAGCGTCGTCTATGCGGGCCTAGCGGCCACGTCGCTGCAGGCGCGCGTGGAGGATGCCAAAGCCACCACGATCGTGACCGCCGATTACACGTATCGCCGCGGTAAGCCGATCGCGCTGGCCCCGACCGTGGAGCAGGCTCTGGCCATGGGTTGCCCCAGCGTCCGCCACGTGGCGGTCTGGCGGCGTCAGGCCGAGACGTCGATTCCCACACCAGCGGACGGACGCACGCGTCACGATTGGAGCAGGCTGCTGGAGGCGGCGGCGCCGCAGGCGCCCTTGGAGATCGTCGACGCGGAGCATCCGCTCTTCATCCTGTATACGTCGGGGACGACCGGGCAGCCCAAAGGTGTTCTGCACGTGCACGGCGGCTACGGTGTGGGCATCTCCTACTTGATGCGCCGGTACTGGGGCGTGCGCCAAGACGAGATCTTCTGGTGCGCCAGCGATATCGGTTGGATCGTCGGCCACTCCTACATCGTCTACGCGCCGCTGATCTGCGGGCTGACCACGCTCTTCCGCGAGGGCGCACCGGACTATCCCGACACCGCGGTCATCTACGATATCATCGAGCGCGAGCACGTCAACGTGATCTTCACCGCGCCTACGACGGTGCGCTTCCTGATGAAGTTCGGCGACGAACCCGCCCGTAAGCGTGATCTGACGTCGCTGCGCTGGCTAACGTGCGCCGGCGAGCCGCTCAACCCCGAAGCGTACCATTGGGCGCGCCGCGTGTTGTGCGGCGACGGCGCGTGGGGAAATATCGCTGAGAATTGGTGGCAGACCGAGACGGGCGGCCCGCAGTTGGGCACTCCGTCCGGGTATCCGGTGAAGCCGGGTGCCGTGGGCATTCCCATGCCGGGAGTCGAGGCTCAAGTCGTCAACGAGGAGCTCTACCTCACGCGTCCGTTCCCGCATCTCTTCCGCACGGTGTATGGTGACGACGCGCGTTTCAAAGCGGCCTGGAGCGAACACGGCTACCGTACGGGAGACGCCGCGCTGCGCGACGGCGACGGCTACTTCCGCGTCGTGGGCCGCATCGACGACGTCATGAACATCGCCGGCCACCGAATCGGCAGCGCCGAGGTCGAGCACGCGCTGGTGGAGCACCCGCTGGTGGCGGAGGCGGCCGCCTTCGGGCTTCCGGACGAGCTGAAGGGCGAGCGGCTGGTCTGCCACGTGGTGCTGCGCGCGGGGGCGCAGCCGCCGGCCGATCCCACGGCGTGCTTCGGCGAGCACGTGCGCGTCACGATGGGCGCCATCGCCACGCCCTCGGAGGTGCACGTCGTCACCACGTTGCCCAAAACGCGCTCGGGAAAGATCATGCGCCGCCTGCTGCGGGCCCGTGCGCTGGGGCAGCCCGAGGGGGATATCTCGACGCTCGACGCCTAGCCGCGCCGGGCGCTGCGCTCCGCATGCGCGGCGCGCGCAGCCTCCAGCGCGCGCGCTCCATCCGTGCTCGGCGGGAAGAGCCGTAACAGCACGATACGCAGAATCCCAGCGACCGGCACTGCCAACAGCAGGCCGATCAGCCCGAAGGCTTCGCCGCCGACCAGCAAGGCGATCAGCACGGCGAGCGGTGAGAGCCCCACGGAGTGCCCGACGATCGTGGGCGCGATAAAGTGGCCCTCGGCCTCGTACATCAGTACGAAGAGCGCAAGGACCAAGAGCGCATGGGCCCACCCGAACGTGAGCAGTGAGATGATGACCGCCGGCGCGGCCCCGGCGACGGCGCCGACGTAGGGGACGACGTCGGCGATGCCGGTGATCAAACCCAGCAGCAACGCGTACTTGACGTGGGTGAGCAGCATGATGATCGTCGCCAGCATCCCCACCACGGTGGCCACGATCACCTGACCGCGAATGAAGCCGCCGATGACCTGGTCGCACTCTCCGGCGAACGAGATCACGACCTCGCGCCGCTGCTTGGGCACGGCGCGGAACAGCACGTCTTGGATGCGATCGAGATCGGCGATGAGGAAGAACGAGATCACCAGCACGAGGAACGACCCGACGACGGCGTGGATGGCCCCCGTGAGCACCGTGATCGTCTGACCCGCCACGCGCGAGGAGGCGCTGCCGATCTCCTGGCCTAGCCGTCCGGCATTCTCCGCCAGGAGGCCGCGGATCTGCGGTGGGAGGTCTCGCAACAGCGGGCTGCTCTGAGGATCGGAGAAGCTGCGCTGCACCTGTGCGAGGATCTGCGGGTAGGCGCGGGCGAGCTCGTTGGCCTGCGCACCGATGACCGGCGCGATGTAGGCGACGAAGAGCGTGAGCAGCAGCAGCGCGGCCGCATAGACGAGGAGCACTGCGGCGCTGCGCGGCATGCGCCGTGCCAGTAGTTTCACCACGGGATAGATCAAGTACGAGAAGAGGACCGAGATCATCAGCACGACGACGACCAGCTCGATCCTCGCCAGCACCACGCCTAGCATCCAGAGCAGCAGCGCGATCCCCAGCAGCAGGGCCACGATCTGAAGAGCGGAGGTCAGGCGGTTCATCGCTGGGGACGATTCGGGCGTCTGCGCCGCCCCGCCTCGCGGCCGGGGCGCTGGGCCGTCAAGTGGAAGCGCGTGCAGAAGGGACAGCGGTAGGGCCAGAGCTGGATGCCCCCGCGCTCGAGCGCGCCCGCGGCCGCTTCCTCGGCTTCACTCTCGCTCTCGTAGCGCATCTTGTTGGCGCAATCGGCGTGACTCTTTCCGGATATCCCCATGGCCGGCTCTTCGCCGCCCCGCCCTCCGTCTCCGGGGCCCGGGCCCGAGGGACGCATGGTTTACGCCACCACACGGCGAATCAGCCTGTTTACAGATTCAAACCCCCTTCCCACACGTGGTACATGACGATATGGCTCTTTCAGCGCGTTCACGGATTCGTGCTCGCTTCGATGAAGCTGCGCCTCTCAAGGATGCAGCCAAGGCCCTGGCGGGAGGTGTCGCCCTTCACGGGACCCCCGCAGGTGCGCGGGCGGCCGTGGCGGTGGCCCTCATCAAGCGCATCAAGGCGGAATCGGCCGTGATCGTGGTTCCCGACGACGCTCGTATCTCCCGGCGCGCCGATGATTTGGCTTATTTTCTCGGAGTTGGTGCCACGCGCTTGGTCGAGTTGCCCTCGCGGCCTGAGCCGGATGAGGCACTGTTCCAGCCCAAGTCGCGCGAGCGGCGCGCCGCGGCGCTGGAGCGGTTGCTGCGGGACAAGAAGACCTCGGCGATCGTCGTGACCTCGCTGGCGGCGCTGCGCCAGTTCATCGCGCCGGCAGCCGAGTATCGCGCGCGTGCGCTGCATCTCGAGCCCGGTGCCGAAATCGCTTGGGACGATCTGCTCGCACGCCTGGTTGCGATCGGGTACCGCCGCGTCGAGACCATCAAGGGGCGGGGTGAGTTCGCCGTGCGCGGTGGAACGCTCGACGTCTGGCCCGCCACTGAGACGGGGGCGCGCCGCCTGGAGTTCGACGGCGAGCGGTTGGAGCGCGTCGGGGTTTTGGAGCTTGCAGACGGCCGCGCTCTGGAGAGCACGGACGACGTTCGGCTGTGGCCGTGGGCCGAGATCCTGGACGATCCAACGACGCGTGCGGCCGTGGTCAAACGGGTGAAGGAGAAGGGGGCCAAGGAGTACGCGAAGTCCGGTGGTGACCTGCCCGACACCTGGGCTGGATATGCCTATGAGACGACGCTGCTCGACCTCGCTGGAAAAGGCGCGCTGCTCGTGCTCGACGGCGAGGAGCCGGCACCCGCTGCCGTGCTCGACGAAGCCGCCGCCAAGCCGGCCGGCGAGGTGGTGGAGGTCGTGCCGCGTATCGCACCGTTGGCAATGACGGAGGAAGCGCTACGCAAGGCCGTGGCCGCGCACCCGTTTATCGTCCTGGGCGAGCGCGCCGCGAAGTGGCTGCCCAAGCCGAAGAAATCGATCGACCTGGCCGGCCAGGAGCTGACGATCGAGACCGGACGCACCGGGCGTGTCCTCGAGCAGGCGAAGACGTGGGTCGAGCGCGGCGACGAGCTGTGCATCGTGACGGCGAAGCGTTCGCGCATCGCCGGGCATCTGCGCGCGCTGGGGCTCGAGCCGAAGAAGGGCAGCAACGTCTACGTCGACCGCGGTGCCTTGGGGCGTGGCTTCTCGCTGCCCAAGCAGGGACTGCATTTCATCTGCGATGCCGAGCTCTTCGGGGAGGCCGCTACGGCGGAGGACGTGTTGCCGTCGTTCGAGGGCGAGCCGATCACGCTCAAGGAGCTGGCTCCGGGCGACTACGTGCTGCACGCCGTGCATGGATTGGCACGTTACGGTGGCGTGCGCGAGGAGACCATCCTAGGGGAGAAGCGGGAGCTGATCGAGTTGAGCTTTGCCGGTAACGATCGGCTGCTGCTGCCGCTCTCGGCCATCGACGTGCTTTCACGGTACGAGAGCCGGGCTACGGGCGTGGTCGTGGCACTGGCGAAGATGGGTGACGCCGTCGAGCAGAAGCGCTCCGCGGCACGACGCTAGGCAAGACTTTACAGAATTATTGCTCCGCGGCCCGCTCCATGAAAGGGAGCGGGCCCTTGCATAGCGATCACCCTCCCATGGACGGCTCTCTCGGGCGCGCGCATGACGCTCTTGATCGTGCCCGTTCCCTGCGTCGTGGCTTTGCGCGAACGCACGGGATCCGTTTGCTCGTCAGCCTTCCATTTCTCGCTTGGTATATTTATGCCAACGTCGCCTTCGACGGCGCGCATACGTTGGCGATCGCCATTGGTTTCCTGGTGGGCTTGGGGGCGACGATTCCCATTGGCGCATGGATCGAGCGGCGCGCCATCCGCAGCGCTATGGGCATCTTCTACGAACCGCAGAGCCGTGCGCCCGACGGCAGCCTCGACGAGCTGAGCACGCTGGCCCAGCGTATCGCGCTGCTGGTGGCCGTGGAGTATCCGGTGGGCGGCGTCGCCGGCGTAGCCGCCGCGCAGATATTCTTGGCACAGCGAAGCGAGCCGCTGTTCGAGCTGCCGGTCATTGCGCAATTGCTGTCGGCGATCGTGTTGGCGGGATGCTTTGCCGCCGTCGTCACCTATCTGTTGAATGACGACGTGGCCGCGGCACTGGCGGGAGTGGTAGCGGAGAGGCACTCCGTTTCCGCTGAGAGCGGCCGCGGCGCGCGCATGCGGACGCGCCTGTTTATCGTCTTCACCGCCATCGTCGTGCTGCTGGCCTTTGCACTGGGCTCCTTCGCCTACCATCAGGCGGCGCTTGCGCTGGTGGGTGTGGAGGGGCGCCAGAGCACGCTCAACCATTTGCTGTTGAACTTCGCGGCGATCGCGCTGGTGACGTTGGCGTTCGCGCTGCTCATGACCCACTTGCTGGCGGAGAATCTCGTGCAGCCGGTGCGCCGCGTGACCGCGTTGATGCGCCGCATCCGCGAAGGCGACCTCAGTGCGGGTACGGAGATGCGCGGCGATCCGCGTGCATTCCATGAGGCTGGTGGTCTGGCGGCCATCTTCATCTCGACGAGCACGCGCCTGGCGCAGATTGCGCAGCAGGCCGAGGGCTTCGCCGCGGGCGACCTGGGTATCGAGATCGCGGTGGCGCACGATCGCGACCGCATGGGGAGAGCGCTCGCGACGCTGTTGGCCACCATGCGCGCGGTACTGCGGGACGCCGGCTCCACTTCGGCCCGGCTGCGCGAAGGCGTCGAGGTGCTGCGGCGTACCGGGAACGATCTTACCGGCGCCTCGGTGGAGGCGGCGAGCCTCGCCAGCGCTACCGCGGGCGCGATGGAGCGCAGCCGCGGCCAGGTGGAGGAGTTGGATCGCGACGTCGTCACGCTGCGCCGCGGCTTCGAGACGCTTAGCGGCGGTGCCGACGGGCTCACGGAGGCGGCACAGGCCTCCGCCACCTCGGTGGGTGAGCTCTCCACCGCGCTGACGCAGAGCGCCGTTTCGGCCAAGGAGATCTTGGCGCGCTCGCACGCCGCCGCCGGTGCCGCCGCAGAAGGGCAAGCCGCCGTCTCGGCCTCCATCGAGGCTTCGCGTGCCAGCGAGGCCGCAATGGAACGCCTGCGCGGCGTGGTCGAGGCACTCTCCGGCGCGAGCGAACGCATCGGCACGATCACCACCGCGATCGAGGAGATCGCCGATCAGACCAATCTTCTGGCGCTCAACGCGGCGATCGAGGCGGCGCGCGCCGGCGATCAGGGGCGCGGCTTCGCCGTGGTGGCCGACGAGATCCGCAAGTTGGCCGAGCGCTCGCGCTCCGCAACCAAGGAGATCGGCAACCTCGTCCGCGACGTGCAGCGCGAGTCGGGGAGCGCGGTCGGCGCCGTGGGTGAGAGCCTCGCCGCCGTCTCCGATGGTCAGGAGCGCGCGCACGCGGCGGGAGGGGCGATCGCCACCATCGTTCAGGCCGTGGGTGAGGTGCGTGGGTTGATGGCTGAGATCGAGTTCACGCAACGCGAGCAGAGCACGGTCACGCAGCACCTGGTGGAGATCATGGCGCGGGTTAGCCAAACGGCGTCCGAGAACCGGGCCGAGGTCGAGTCGATCAGCGGTGTCGCCGACCGGCTCTCGCGCATCTCGCGTGACCACCGCGAGAGCGCGGCTGAGGTTTCGGCCTCGGCCGAGGCGTTGCGCGAACGGGCCGGCGCCGTGGAGGGCGCATCCAAGCGCGTCAACTCGTTGGCGGAGCGCCTGGAGGGCGAGGCCTCGGCGCTGCGCGGCAGCGTCGGCCGCTACATGCTCAAGAGTTGACCGCGGACTCGATGGCCTGCGCCGCCATCGCCGTGACGTTGATGATGGCGCCGACACCCTCCGCACGGAACAGCTCGTGCAGCGCAGGTTCGTTGACGCGCGCGACGCAGCGCGGCACGTTGAATTTCCGCCGCGCGATCTTGCAGATGGTGTAGTTGTCCTTGTCTTCGCCGGCGGCGGCGACGATCACGTCGGCGCGCTCGATGCCCGCGCGCTTGAGGACGCTGCTCTCGGTGGCGTCTCCGGAGAAGACGCAGACATCGGGAAAATGGTCGGCGACCGTGCGTCCGATGTCCTCGTCGCGCTCGATGATCGCGACTTCGTAGCCGTCGGCGATCAAGCCGCGGACCAGATGCACGCCGACTTTACCGCTGCCGCAGATGAGCACGAACATCAGACGCGCTCCGTGAGCGGAACGATCGAGTGCGTGAAGGCCGTAACGGCGAGGTCGAGCGGGCTGACCACCTCGTAGCCGCTTTCGCGGAAGACTTGCGTGAGCACGGGATCATCCAAACGAACGATAATGCGTTTCGATGGGTAGCGCGCGCGCAGCAGATCGGCCACCAGTACGTTGAGCGCGTCGTCGCGGTTGGCAACGCAGATGATGTCGGCACGCTCCATACCGGCGCGCGCGAGTACGTCGGGGTCGGTCGGCGAGCCGAGCACGACGGTGGCGCCGTGGTCGTCGGCGAGATACTGCTCTAAGTAACGGCGGTTGCGCTCGACGATCGTCACCTCTTGCGAGGCGGCGCGCAGCGCCTTCACGAGACGGGCTCCCAGACGCGTGCTTCCCAATACGAGGATCATGACCGGCGCATTTTCCGGGTGCAGGAGTGTCGACTCCTGCCGCACGAACCCCGCAGGCCGAATGCTGAGCAAGAAGGCCGAGGGAGCGCCGCCCCCGACCCTGCGTCGCGCCGTTACTCCGTGGGGTTCGTACTCATGGGGATACGCCGACGTCGGCGCCGACATCTATGCGGCGCTAGGCTTAGTGGTTGGGGCTGCGGCGGGTGCCGCAAACGTCGCTTTCGCCTTCGCCGGCCTGGTGTACGTGCTCGTGGGGCTCGCTTATACCGAGCTCGCCAGTGCGTTTCCCGTCGCCGGCGGCGGGCAGTTTTTCGTATTGCGAGGCTTGGGCGACATCTGGGGCTTCGTGGCCGGCTGGGCGGTGCTGCTCGACTTCACGATCGACATCGCGCTCTTCGCCTGGACGATGATCGGTTACCTGAGTAATCTCGTTCCGTTCTTGGCCAGCTCGAATACGATCCCGCACTTCATTTTCGTGCTGCTCGTGGTTGCCGGGCTGACCGCGCTCAACGTCGTGGGCGTCCGTGAGAGCTCGCGCCTCAACGAAGTGGTGGGCGCCATCGACATCGCCAACGAGTTGGCGATTCTCTGTTTGGCCGCGCTATTCACGTTCGACCCCAACCTCTTGATTCACACGATGGAGACGCACTGGCCGACCACGTTCGAGTTGCTAAACGGCGTCTCGTTGGCGATCATCTCGTTCGTCGGCATCGAGTCGATCTCGCAGGCGGCACAGGAGACGGAACGGCCGGCCTCGATCATCCCGCGTACGTCGATCTCGCTGATTCTGACGATCCTGATCTTTGCGCTATCGTACTCCAACATCGTGCTGGGGATGCATCCGTGGCACCCGCAGATGATGCTCGACGCGCACGGCCATCAGCTGCAGATGTTTCAGTGGCTGGGGCTGCCCGCAAACCAGGATCACGCGGTCGCGCTCTTGGCCAGCCAAATCCCGTACTACGGCGTGGTGGCCGCGCTCTACGTGCCGCTGGTCGGCGCGGTGCTGATGCTGATCTCCTCGAATTCCGGTGTCTACGGAGCCTCGCGCATCGCGTACTCGATGGCCACCTACCACCTGCTGCCGTCCACGTTCGCTGCGGTGGCCAAGCGCTTCCGCACGCCGGCGATCTCGATCTTGGTGTTCAGCGGCGTGGCGGTGGTGGAGCTGATCTTCGCCGCCGTCCAGGGCGACCAAGGCTTGGCGTTCCTGGGCGATCTCTACGCCTTCGGTGCGGCCACCAGCTACTCGCTGGTCTTCATCGCGCTGATCGCGCTGCGTTACAAGGATCCGCATAGCCCGCGCACCTACCACATGCCGCTGGGCATCCCGATCACGACCAACGGCAGGCGCTGGAGCTTTCCGTTGCTGGCGGTGCTCGGCTTCATGGGTACGTTTTCCATCCTCGTGTTCGCGTTTATGACGCACCCCATCGGGCGCATCGCCGGGCCGTCGTGGGTTCTGGCCGGACTGATCTTCTACGTTCTCTACCGGCGCCTGCACGGTCAGCCGGTCCTACGCTCCCGCCGGCATGACTGGGTACGCGACCAAGTGGTGGTACTGCGCGAGGCCGGCGAACTAGAGTTGATGGACAAGTACGTCACCGACGTGCAAGCGGCGGGGCTGCTGGACAAGAACGTCAGCGTGACGACCATGGAGCGAGAAAAGTGAGAAGCTGGAAGCGTCCGCTGGGATACGTGTACGTGGTGTTCGGCGTGCTCATCATGGCTCAGGTCCTCACGCGCACGCACGATCCTCACCAGATGTTTCCAGGCGTACTGCTGGGGGCGGCGTTTGCCGCGCTAGGGGTGCTGCGCTTGCGGAGTCGCGCCGCGTGACGCTGACCCTCTCCATCCATCCCGCCGGTGCGGTGCTGGCGGTGGCGATCTTCATCAGCACGGTGACGACGCTGTGGTGGATGCTCCACCCGCCCAAGACCAAGGCTGAGGAAGCGGCGGAAGTCATCGAGGAGCGCGCGGAGGAACTCGTCTCCACGACCGTGCTCGTCATGTCTGAGGATACCTCGTCGGAACACATGCTGCCATTTGCGCTGAAGGCGGCTGTCAAGCAGCGAGCCAGCGTGCTCGCCGTCTACGTGATCGAGGTCCCGATGCAGCTTCCCGTCAACGCCGCCATGGGCGACCAGGAGCGCCGTGCCTTGGAGGCACTGGCGGCGGCGCAGGCCGTCGCGA
The DNA here is from genome assembly GCA_004298675.1 of bacterium. GTDB lineage: Bacteria > Vulcanimicrobiota > Vulcanimicrobiia > Vulcanimicrobiales > SCRA01 > SCRA01. The sequence continues at coordinate 68,054 of SCRI01000086.1, forward strand.
AGAAAGTCGGCGTGGAGATCCGCACGGAGACGGTCAAGACGCGCAATACCGGTCAAGCCATCGTTGCCATCGCCCGACGCGAGCGGGCTCACCTGCTGGTGCTGGGAACGGTGCGCCGCGCGCACTTCTCCGGCAATCCCTTCAGCGGGTTGATCGAGTACGTCTCCGCGCATGCGCCCTGCGACGTGGTGGTCGGTGTCCGTCCCGAGGGCGAAGCCACCAAGATGCTGGAGTCCTTGAAGGAAGGCTTAGGCTAGGGAGCCTGGGAGGCGCCCCTAGAGCGCAGCGATCAGTTCATCGGTCTTGATCGGCGTGGTATACGCGAGCACGCCCAAGCTGGAGAAGACGCGCTGCATGTCGGCTAACGTCTTGGTGTCGACGCGCAGCTCGGGATCGTAGTCGTAGCGCGGCATCGCTTTGAGCACCGCGATCGGCAGCTTGGTATACGACTGGAAGATCTCCAGGTTCGCGGCATCGTAGAAGGCCTCGCCTTGCAGATCGCGTGCGCCCTGGACGAAGGCTGAGCGCACCGCGCGGGCGGCGCGCGCATCCGCGATCAGCGTCGGACCGATGAAGCTCGCGGTGCAGGAGATGCCGGGTGGGGGTGCGGCGATCTCGCGCGCCAACCGCTGTTCCTCGAAGCTGGTCGTGAAAGGGGCAGCCGAGAAGACCGCGTCGATGGCGTGGCGCGCGAGCGCCGGACCCTGGTCGGGGCTGGCGAGGCTGCGCACCTCGAGATCCGGCAGCGTCAGACCGGCGGAGCGCAGCACGAGCGTCACGTAGTACGCGCCGGTGGCACCCTTGCCGCCTAAGAAGGCGATGCTTCGCCCCTTCAGGCCCGCGGGGGTGGTGAGGCCGGCGGCATAGAGATCGGTGCGGACGAGCAGGGCACTGGGGTGGCCCTGGTGAGGTTGATAGGCGGCAGAAGAGAGGATCTTCACGTTGAAGCCGCGCTGCACGGCATTGAAGGTGGCGGCCGAGATGCCGCCCAGGACGACGTCGAGCTGGCCGTTGGCCAGGAGCGCCATCGCCTCCTCACCGGAGCCGATGCGCTGCACCACGGGCGTGAAGCCGGCCCGCGCGAGATAACCACGCGCGATGGCCACGTAGAACGGCGCGAAGAGCGTGCTTGGAACTTGCCCGATGGCCAGCGTGCGCCCGGCGCCGCGTGCGGCGGTGGGGACGGTGGCGGCGGCGGCAAGCGCCGCGACGAAGGCGCGTCGGCTGAACGTCATCGAGACTCCTTTCACGGATGACGTCACGCATTTGCGTGGGGGAGGGCGTGTGCCTGCCGCAGAACCGCGAGGCCGCAGCAATGTTGGATCACCGCATGGTCGTTGAGGCCGTCAGCAAACGTTTCGAGGATGGCACGGCCGCGCTGGAGGAGGTCTCGCTGGAGATACCGGCGGGGCAGTTCGCGGCCGTGATCGGGCCCAGCGGCTGCGGCAAGACGACCCTGTTGCGGATCCTGGCGGGTCTGGATGAGCCGACCAGCGGGTGCGTCGCCACCAGCTCCGACGGGGACCCGCGCGGCCAGATGGCGATGGTCTTCCAAGAGCAGTCGATCTTCCCGTGGATGCGCGTGCGCGAGAACGTGGCGGTGGGCCTGAACGGCCTGGGGTTGGGCCGGGCCAGCATCAGGGCCCGTGTGGACGAGCAGCTCGATTTGGTAGGGCTGAGCGACTTTGCGGAGGCCTTCCCGCATCAGCTCTCCGGTGGCATGAAGCAGCGCGTCTCGATCGCGCGCGCGTTCGCCTCGCGGCGCGGCGTGCTCTTGATGGACGAGCCCTTTGCCGCGCTCGACGAGCAGACCAAGATCGGTCTGCACGGTGAGCTCCTGCGCATCTGGGAGCGCTCGCGCAAGACCGTGGTCTTCATTACGCACGGTATCGAGGAGTCGGTGGCGCTGGCGGATTGCGTCTACGTCATGACGGCACGGCCCGGGCGCATCCACGCGCGCGTCGAGGTTCCGTTCGCGCGCCCGCGTGACATGGTGGCGCTGCGCGGCGATCCGGCGTTCGGCAAGTTGGTCGTGGAGATCTGGGGGCTGCTGCGCGAGGCGATGGCGGCGTGAGCGCTGCCTGGGAGGCGCAAGCGCGCCGCTCGCGGCGGCTGCGTGCCGCCGAGCATGCGTTGCGTTTGACTTCGCCGCTCGTGCTATTGCTGCTCTGGGAGTGGGCCGTGCGCATGCGTCTGCTCGATGCACGCTTCTTTCCCGCGCCTTCGTCGGTCATCGCGGCGGCGGTGGGATTGGCGCGCACGGGCGAACTGTGGGGCGACCTGGGCGTGACCCTCTACCGCTTGGCGCTGGGCTTCGTTGCCGGTGCGTTCCCGGGAATCGCACTGGGGCTGCTGATGGGTCTCTCACGCTGGGCGCGCGCGGTGGCCGGTCCGCTGATCGCGGCGCTCTACCCCATTCCGAAGATCGCGGTGCTGCCGCTCATCATCCTGATCTTCGGCTTGGGTGACCTCTCCAAGATCGTCGTCGTCGCCGTCGGCGTGTTCTTCATCATGGCGATCAATACGAGCGCCGGCGTGCTGCAGATCGAGCGCATCTATCTCGACGTCGCCAAAGCATACGGCCTGCGCGGCCTGGCGTACGTGCGCGGTGTGCTGTTGCCGGGCGCGCTGCCCTCGCTCCTGACGGGGGCGAAAGTGAGCCTGGGGATTGCGCTCATCCTGGTGGTGGCGGCGGAGTTCCTCGCCGCGAAGGATGGCCTGGGCTACTTGATTTGGAACGGCTGGCAGACGTTGCAGGTCGAGCAGATGTACGTCGGCTTGGTCGTCGTGGCGGTCCTCGGCTATGCCATGACGATCGGGCTCGAGGAGGCCGAGCGCCGCGCGCTGCCTTGGCTGCCGCGGTGATGCGTGGGCTCAAGCGTAGCGCCGCGGGGCTGCTCGTGGCTGGGGCCGTCGCGGTGCTGGCGACCTGCGCCCAGCCGGTGCCACGCGTGGAGCCCGCGCAGCCGCTGGTTTCGCTGGACGCGCTGGCCGACTATCTGCCGTCGGAGGATGGGGCGATCGCCGCCGTCGCCGCACCACGCGGACTGCGCCTGTTCGTGGACGCGCCGCGCGGCGCGGACTTGGCGCTGGCGCGCTCCATTCTGCAGGCCAACCATCGCATCGCACCCGTGCGGGCGCTGGGCCTGACGCTGGAGACCGACCGCGTCGCGCGCGATCAGGGTATCCCGCGCGACCTGCTGGCGAGTGTGGTGCTCCAGGAGTCCGCGTATTCGCGCCATGCGCTCTCCACGGCCGGCGCGATTGGGCTCGGACAACTCACGAGCGGAACAGCGGTGTGGCTGGGAGTCGGCCATCCCTTCGAGCCCCACGCGAACTTGGCGGGATCCGCCCGGTATCTCGCGCTGCTGCTGGACCGCTATCGCGCCCGCGGCGATCGCGTGGAGTTGGCGGCCGCCGCGTATAATGCCGGGCCCGGCGCCGTGGATGCCTATGGCGGCATTCCGCCGTATCCCGAGACGCAAGCCTACGTGCGTCTGATCCTCTACCGCTGGGGGCACCTGCTCTACGACGGCGGAATCGAACGTGCGAGCAGCAGCGCCAGCAGTAGCCAATTGACGAGATGAGAGGTCCAGCAGTAGCGGCACGCCCTGCGTGTCACGAAGAGCAGCGAGTACGCGAGGTAGAGCGAGAGGAGCGCAGCCGCCACGGCGGCCGCGAGCGCGGCGGCGCGTACGGCGGGGACGAAGAGAAGGAACGAGGCCGCGGCAAGCGCGGCATAATAAGCGGCGCCGACAGCGGCGTTGGAGAGGCCGAAGAGCACGCGCGCGCGCGGCGACTGAACGACGCTCTCCTCGCGCAGCTCGCCGCGGCGGGCGAGGCGCGCGCGGGACTCCATGTGCAGCGCCGCGTGGAATCCGATGGCGCATAACAGCAGTAACGCGGCGTGAGCGGCGGTCATCGCGCACGCCTTGTGCCGGAGTAGATTTTTCTCCTGCGCAGAAGGCTCCGGCGTGGACGGACGCTACGAAGAGTCCAAGGTCGTGGCGCTGGTGCGGCTGCTGGGCGCGATCGACGAGGGCTGCCACGATTTCGACGCGTTGCGCGACGCCGTGAGCGAGACGCGCCCTCCCGGCACGCGCACGCTGCGCCGCTACCTGCAAGAGCTTGCCGCAGCAGGCTTCCCCTGGTACTACGAGCGCGAGCGCCGCTGCTACCGCTTTCCCGAGGGGTACAGTTTGAAGGCGCTGCGGCTGCGCCCGCGCGAGCTCTTGGGGCTGATGGCGCTGGGCCGCGTGGGCGCGGCGCTGGGCGGTGCCTTCGTCGGCGAGGTCGAGAATCTGTTGGAGCGTCTGGTCGGGCAGGGCGATCGCCAGGCGCCGGCCGTGACGGTGCGCATGGCCGAGGTCGAGCTGGGGGAGGCGGCGCGCGCCGTGCTCGCCACGCTGCAGGAGGGCGAGCGTGCTTCACGCCGCCTGCGCTTTCGTTATGCCGACAAGCGTGGCGCGATCAGCGAACGCAGCGTGGAGCCGTACGGTTTCATCGTCTCACTCGGGCGCGTCTATCTCGTGGCCAAGGATTTGCATCGGCGTGCCATTCGCACGTTCGCGGTCGACAGTGTGGCGGAGGCGCGCCTGGAGCCAAACGTCTTCGTGCGCCCTGCCGACTTCGATCTCGAGGCCTACGCGGGCAGTTCGATTGCCGGGGTCATGCACGATGGCGAGCTCGCCGAGGTGACGGTGCGCTTCGCGCCGCGAGTGGCTAAGGCCGCGGCGCAGGCGCGCGTCGTGCGCGAGCGCCGGGTGAGCCATCTAGCCGGTGGCGCATGCGAGATCGTCTATCGCGTGGCCTCCGTCGACGAGCTGGTACGCTGGGTGCTGGGCTGGGGTGAGGAGGCGGAGATCGTTGCACCGCCGGCGGCGCGCGAACGCGCCGGCGCGATCGCGCGCGCGCTGGCCGTGCGCTACCGCAAGAAGCCCCCTGTCCGGAGTGCCAGGCAGTAGGCACAGCGCGCCGGTACGCTACGATCCAAGGAGGATCGAACGATGCCGCGAGCCGGTCTCACGCAGCGCTGCCGGGATGGAATGTTTGAAGATCTCTGGGAGGCCACGCTCTACGCGGAGGGGCTCACCGAGCTCGACGGTCGCCGTCATGCCGTCGTGGAGTGTTACGGCTGCGGCGGCTATCACATCGCCGGCGCATAACCGAAAAAAAAGACGAAGCGGGGAACGAGCCCCGCTTCGCTGACGGTAGTCGTTGTGTCGCTCTTCGCCTGCTCGGAGATGCTCCAAGCTGACGTGCGCGTGAGCGGCATCATTTCGAGTCCGGCGCTCGTGCGCTGCCGCTTTTACGCGACCATCGCCGTCATCGCTACCGGCCTCGGCGCCCCTACCATCTGGGTGCCGCCTCGCGTTACCGAGGTGCATGGATCGTAGCATGGTGCCGCTCCCGCTGCAAGGGCCGTCCCACCCATTCCACAAGCAATCCACAAGAAACTTTGCTTATTCGCAATCCGTCCACACAAGGCGTATGCTTGCCTTCGCCATGCGATGCAGCAATCGATGGGTTCTATCGACTCAATAGCCTGCGCAATAGTCCGCGTACCAACGGTCCTCGCTTGGCGTATGGGAACCAAACCGGCTCGCGTGGGAGACGCAGGCGCGGCTCCAAGATCGACTTGGTGCGCGTGAACGCGCGCAGTCCCTCCTCGCCCATGAGGCGCCCGTATCCGGAGTGTTTGACCCCGCCGTAGGGGAGGCTGGATACGGAGAGATTGACGAGCGCGTCGTCGACGGTGATCGAGCCGCTCTCGAGCAGTCTTGCCAACCGTCGCGCGCGCCGGCGGTCACGGGTCCAGACCGTGGCGTTGAGGCCGTAGGGTCCGCGGTTGGCGAGCGCGACCCCCTCTTCGGCGCTCTCGACGGGGCATAGCGGGAGCAAGGGTCCAAACGTCTCGGAGACATGGAGTACCGCGTCGAGCGGAACGTCGGCAAGGACCGTCGGCTCCAGAGCCAAGCCTTCACCGCCGCCGCCGCAGAGCACGCGCGCCCCGCGTTCCACGGCGTCCGCGAGGGCACGGCGCGCGATGGGGACTTGCGGTGGAAAGGTCATGCGGCCGATGTCGCTCTCCCGGGTCGGCGGGATCGCACGGCGCAGCGCGCGTGTCTCCTTCACAACCAGCTCGCAAAAGCGCGCATAGACCGTTCTCTCCACGAATGCGCGCTCGATGCTGACGCAGGCTTGACCGCAGTTACTGAATGCCCCCCACACCACACCGCGTGCGGCACGTTCGAGATCGGCGTCGGCGCACACGATGGCGGCGTCGTTTGCGCCGAGCTCGAGAATGCATGGCGTGAGGTGCGCCGCCGCGGCGGTGGCGATGCGGGTACCGGTACGCTCGCTGCCCACGAAGGCGATGATGTCAGGCGGCGCATCGACGAGTGCGGCGCCCGCCTCGCCGCCGCCTTGCAGCACCTGTGCCGCCTCCTCGCAGCCGGCTGCACGCAGCGCGTTGCGCGCGATCTCGACGAACAGCGCGCCGGAGCGCGGGGTGACCTCGGATGGCTTGACGACGATGGCGTTGCCCGCCGAGAGGGCGCAGACCGCCGGAATGCCGACCAGCGAGAAGGGGTAGTTCCACGGTGAGATCACCGCGGCTACGCCCAACGGCTCGTAGGTGACGTACGCGCGCTTGTGCAGCAGTAAGCCGGGATCGGTGCGGCGCGGGCGCAGCAGGCGCGGCATCAGCCGCTCGTAGTAGCGCAGCAGCGCCGCAACCACGAGCACTTCGTGAGCGAACGCCTCCAACTCGGGCTTGCCCGTCTCTTGCGTCACCAGTTGCGCGATCTCGTCGCCGCGGCGGAGCACCTCGCGACGCATGCGCCGCAGGACGTGTGCGCGCTCGCACAACGGCAGAAGCGCGTAACGCGGCCACGCGCCGCGGGCACGATCGACGCATTCCATCGTGGGCTCTTCATCCCAAGAGGGGTTCCTGGAATCCTTTTACAAATCGGCGGCGATGAACGTACGTCTGCTCTTCGTGTTGGCATTGGGGCTCGGTGCACTGACGGCGTCCTCGCCGCCCCCGCTGCAGCCGGTCGCCGGCGCGCCGGTCGACGGCGTGCGCTGTGAGCCGCTGGAGGGGCAGGCCGTCCACCTGCATGCCCATCTCACCGTCCTGATCGCAGGCAAGCCGTATCCGGTCCCAAGCGACGTTGGGCGTCCGGCTACGGCCGGCTGCATCTACTGGATCCACACGCATGCCGGGGACGGCGTCATCCACGTCGAATCTCCGCAGGCTGGGCACTTTACGTTGGGGCAGTTCTTCGCGCTCTGGGGGCAACCACTCGATGCACGCAACGTGGCGGGGGTCACGCTGAACGGCTCAAACCGGGTACAAGTCTACTTGGGCGGCAAGGCATGGAGGCGTGACCCTGCTGCTATTGTCTTAACGCAGCACGCCGATATTGTACTCGAGGTGGGGCCGCCGTTCACCGAGCCCACGCCGTTCGCCGCTTGGAACGGGTTATAGACTAACGGAAGGATAAGGGGGAACTCAACGAGGCCGTGCCTCGTATCTAAAGATCGATGCAGATACTCGGAGCACCCTCGACACTCGAACTACGGAACACCGAGCCGTTGCGGCTCAGTTTCCTGGTTCACAACGAAAGCGACGACGACGTCGTCTGCTTCCCCACGCTCGACGGCGCTGCCGCTGTCGCGGACGTCGAGTTCGAGCCGGCGCTGGGTTTCGTCGAGGGCCGGAGCACCGCACGCTTCGATGTGCGCGTCGGCCACCTCGGCGGTACGACGATTCAGCCTGGTGGGCTAGCGGCACGTTGGCAACTCTTTGCCCGCGGAGCGCTGCAAGACGAGCGTCCGTGCGCGTTGGAGATCGAGCCGCCGCGTTCCGTTCACGCCGAGTTCGTCGGTATGCGTGCGTTGCGCTTGGAGAATCGCGGCTCGCGTGCGGAGTCCCTGTCGGTTCGTCTCGCGCCCGGCTTCGGCGGCGATCTGCTCGTGCCCAGCGGGCCCTTTGACGTCGCGCCCGGCGAACAGTACGAAGTTCCACTCTATATCAGCGGCGGTGAGGAGAGTAACGAGCACTTAGGCCTGCTGATCGTCGGCGGCCCCGAACCGCTTCTGCTGCAGCTCGACGTCCGGCCCGAATTCGCGTTGGCCGCCTCTGCCGCGGCGTTGCGCAGACCGGCTCGGCCGCCGCGGCGCGTGGCCGTTGCGGCGCTGGGCGCGGCGCTCGCCGCTAGTCTCGCGTTGGCGCTGACGCTGGGGGGGCGCATCCCGGGACTCACCTCGAGCTCGGCGACGCCCTCGCTCGCGCCTGCCCCGCCGGTGGCCGCGCAGCCTGTGGCCGCGCTCGGTGGCGATCGGTACCAAGCGCGCCTGGCTGCCGTTCCGCATGCCGTCGATCATCACGCTCCCGCGCGCGCACGCCGTGCTGCGGCAATCCCCGCCGCCGTCGCGCGCGCCCCGGTGACCCCCCGGCCGCTGCCGCCGGCGATCGTCGCGCTCAGCATCCCCGACAGCGCGAGCAGCGGCGATCACGTGCGTGTTCGTTTCGCCACCAAGCGCGCCACGCAAGTGGAGGTGTTGGCGAAGGTGGGGCCGGTAGTCATCGCCGATCATATCACCTCGGCTACCAGCGGATATATTACGGTGCCCGCGCCGAAGACGAGCCGCTGGGTGAAGATCATGACCGTGCGCGTTTTGGCGCAACGCGACGGCGGCCACGCCTCGCGCTCGGGGCTGGTGGCGATTCTTCCACCCAACGACGTGGCTGCGAACCGGGAGATCTCGCTGCGCTGACCGGCTGAGCAGCCTCGGATACTCCGGTACGCTTGCGCGTGCGTGGTACGGTGGAAGCGTCATGCTTCTGGTCGTGAAGTACGGCGGCAACGCCATCGGTGGCGACGATAGCGTGCTGCGCGAGCTCGCGGAGCGCGTGCGTGCAGGCGATGCGTGCGTGCTCGTCCACGGCGGCGGTCCGATGATCGCCACAGCCCTTGCGCGTGCCGGCGTGAGCTCGCGCTTCGTGGAGGGGCTGCGGGTCACCGACGACGCGGCCATGGAGATCGTCGAAGGCGTGCTCTGCGCCACCGTCAACAAGGATCTCGTGCGCCGTTTGCAGGCCTGCGGCGCGCGGGCAGTCGGTGTGAGCGGCCAGGATGCGGCGCTGCTGCGCGCCCTTGCCATTCGCGAGGAATTGGGGCGGGTTGCAGGCGACGTGTCGGTTGACCCGGAGCTCGTACAAGCGCTGGCCGGGCGCGGTTTTCTCCCGGTCGTCTCGCCGGTGGCGATTGGCGACGATGGCCGCCCTTACAACGTCAATGCGGACGTAGCCGCTGGGGCCCTCGCCGGCGCCCTCGCGGCCGATGCCTACGTGGTGCTGACCGACGTCGACGGGGTTCGTGCCGACGCCGCCGATCCGGCCAGCACGGTTCCCAGCCTGGACCTCGTGGAGCTCGCACGCTGGCGCGCGCTGGGGCGCCTGCAGGGTGGGATGATCCCGAAACTGGAGGGGGCCGAGCGCGCGGTCCGCGATGGGGTGCAGTACGTGGCCATCGCTCAGGCCAGATACGAGCGCCCGATCGAGGCCGCTCTGGCGGGGAGAGGGACCCGGATCACGCTCTAAGCACTTGCATATTTATGCAAACTATGTATAAATATGAGTATGACTCCGGCACTCGCACTCGCCCAGCGCGGCTCGGTCGCTCCGCAAGCGGTTCGCCACGTCCTCAAGGTGGGCGATCTCGACGCCGCTGAGATCACGGCCATCCTCGACCTAGCCATGCAGCTCAAAGCCACCCGGACCGTCGAGCAGCTCCAGCTGCTGCGCGGGCGGACGCTCGCGATGCTGTTCGAGAAACCCTCGCTGCGTACGCGCGTCTCGTTCGAGACGGGCATGACGCAGCTGGGCGGACACGCCATCATGGCGGCGGGCAGCGAGTTCATGATCGGCAAGCGTGAGACGCCGGAGGACGCCGCGCGCGTGCTCTCGCGCTACGTCGACGCGGTCATGGTGCGCACGCATGCCCACGAGCCGCTCGAGCGCTTTGCCGCCGCCGCCACGGTGCCGGTGATCAACGGGCTCTCCGCGCTGCACCATCCCTGTCAGGCTTTAGCCGACGTGCTCACGATCAAGGAGAAGCTGGGACACCTCGCGGGCATCAAGGTCTGCTACGTCGGTGACGCGCGCAACAACGTCGCCGCCTCGCTGCTCGATGCGTGCGCGCTGATGGGGGCGCACGTTACGTTCGCCTGTCCGCCCACGCTGCGCCCCAACCTCTCCGGAAAACACAAACGCAACGCACGCGCCTTCACCAGTGCCGTGCGCGCCGTGGCCGACGCCGACGTCGTCTACACCGACGTCTGGGTCTCGATGGGTGAGGAGGCGCTCACGGAGCGGCGCATGGCGGAGTTATTGCCGTACACGGTGGACGAGGAGCTGATGTCGCACGCCGCGCCGCACGCGATCTTCATGCACTGTCTACCGGCGCACCGCGGCGAGGAGGTTACCGCCGCGGTCTTGGAGGGTCCGCAAGCGGTGGTGTTTGACCAGGCGGAGAATCGCCTCCACGTACAAAAAGCATTGTTGCTCCATCTCTTGACCGACACCACGAGGATCGCTCTGGCATGAAGAATGCTCGACATCGCGCCATCCTGCAGACCATCGCCTCACGGCCCGTTCATTCGCAAGAAGAGCTGATGCAGCACTTGGCCGAGCAAGGCTTCGACGTCACGCAGGCCACGGTTTCGCGCGATATCAAGGAACTGGGCCTGCTCAAGGTGGCGTTGAAGAAGAACGGCAACGGTGCCGCCTCGTTCAAGTACGTCGAGCCCGGCGCCTCACGCGAGTACCCGTCGCGGCTGCACCGGGTCGTGGCCGAGTTCGTGGAGCAGATCAACGGCTCCGTCAATTTGATCGTGCTGCGCACGCCGCCGGGGAGCGCGATGATGCTCGCCAGCGCGATCGATCAGAGCACCTGGCCGGAGGTGATCGGAACTATCGGCGGCGACGACACCGTAGTCGTCATACTCTCAGACCCAGAGAAGCTCCCCATTGTGATGCAGCGTTTCCAAGACATGAAGGATGCAGGCTTGTGAAGATCGTTCTGGCATACTCCGGCGGACTCGATACCTCGGTGCTGTTGAAGAAATACATTGAGGCCGGCCATGAAGTCGTGGCGCTGACGGCCGATTTAGGCGAAAGTGATGCCGCGGCTGGCTCCGGCGCTGCGGCGCAGCAGGAGCAGGTGCGCGCGAAAGCGCTCGCGCTCGGCGCGCTCGACGCGGTGATGATCGACGCGAAGGAGCGTTTCTTCGACGAGTATTGTCTCCCGGCGCTGGGAGCCAACGCGCTCTACCAAGGAATCTATCCGCTCTCGGCCGCGCTCTCCCGGCCGTTGATTTCGTCGATGCTGGTGGAGACGGCGCACCGGTATGGCGCCCAGGCTGTGGCCCATGGCTGCACCGGGAAGGGCAACGATCAGGTGCGCTTCGAGGTGACGGCCAAGGCCCTGGATCCGTCGCTGCGCGTGCTGGCGCCGCTGCGCGAGCAGCCGATGTCGCGCCCGGATGCGCTGGCGTATGCCAAGGAGCACGGTGTTCCCGTGCTGCAGAAGGCGGATAAGCCGTACTCCATCGATGCCAACTTCTGGGGGCGCTCGATCGAGTCGGGCGTGCTGGAAGACCCGTGGAACGCGCCGCCTGAGGACTGTTACGGCTGGACGGCCGCGCCCGAGCAGCGCCCGGCTCAAGCCGATGAAGTCGTGATCTCGTTCCGCGACGGCGCGCCGTCGATCGACGGAGCAACGGGTGCCGAGATGGTGTTGTCGCTGAACAAGGTCGCGGGCAAGCACGGCGTCGGCCGCATCGACATGGTCGAAGACCGTGTGGTGGGTCTAAAGTCGCGTGAGGTCTACGAGTGCCCTGGCTCGGTGACGCTGATCGCCGCGCACCAGGCGCTCGAGCGGCTGGTGCTCACGCGCGACGAGTTGCGGTTCAAGGCGCAGGCCGACCGTACGTACACCAACCTGATCTACGACGGGCTCTGGCTGCAGCCGCTACGCACGGCCCTCGATGCCTTCAACGCCGTACTGGCTCCACGCTTGACCGGTGAGGTGCGCATGCGCCTGCATCAGGGGCAGGCGGTGGTGGTGGGGAGCCGCTCGCCGTTCGCCGTGTACGATAAGCAGTTGGCCACCTACGCCGAGGGCGATACCTTCCACCACGATGCCGCGGGCGGCTTCATCGAGTTGTGGGGTCTGCCGGTGGTGGCCGCGGCCAAAGCCGCGCCGCGTGCCGCCGGCACCGCGCAACGGTAGCGCCGGTGCGCAGCGATCTCCAGTGGGGCGGGCGGTTCACGCACGCCCCCGACGCCGATCTCTTGGCGTTCGGCTCCTCGCTCGAAGAGGATCTGCCGCTGGCGGCCTGCGACGTGCGCTGCTCGTTGGCTCACGTCGAAGCGCTGGCCGGCGGCGGCATCGTGAGCGCCGGCGACGCGCAGGCGTTGCGCGAAGCGCTGGCGCGCGTGGGCGAGGAGATCGCGGCGGGGACGTTTGCAACTTGGGCGCGCGCGGGAGCGTTCGAGGACGTCCACGGCGCCATCGATGCGCGCGCGCGCGAGCTAGCCGGCGAGCCCGGCGCGCGCCTGCACGCGGGGCGCTCGCGCAACGATCAAGTGGCGACGACGCTCCTGCTCTACGTACGCGAGCAGTGCCAAACGCTGGCGGGGCTGGTGCGTTCCGCCGCGCTACGTCTGCTCGATGCGGCCGACGAGGAGTTGGCGGCGGGCACGCTGGTGCCGGGGATGACGCATTGGCAGCACGCGCAGCCGATTGCGCTGGCATTCTGGCTGCAGGCGTGGGCCACGGCTTTGGCGCGGGACGCGCGCCGGCTGGACGACGCCGAACGCACGGCGCGGCGCAGTTGTCCGCTTGGTTCCGCGGCGCTGGCGGGGAGCACGCTCCCGCTCGACCGCGCCGCAGCGGCGCGCGCGCTGGACTTCGACGCTCCGTCGCGCAATGCGCTGGACGCCATCGGCAACCGTGACGCCGCGCTCGACGCGTTGCATGCCGCGACGCGCGCGCTGCTCACCGCCTCGCGCTGCTCCGAGGAGCTGGTGATCTGGATGACCCAGGAGTTTGCCTTTGCACGCCTGGACGATCGTGCCTCGACCGGCTCGAGCCTGATGCCGCAGAAGAAGAACCCCGACGTCTTCGAACTGGTGCGAGCTCACGGCGGCACGGCCATTGGCATGCTGACCGGGGCGCTGGCCACCGTGAAGGGCGTGGCGCAGTCGTACCAACGCGACCTCCAGGAGACGAAGGCGGTGGTGGTGGGTGGCTTGGAGCACGCGCGCACGGTCTTCTCGGCATTCGAGCGCGGGCTGGGTTACGTGCGCTTCGAACGCGAGCGCTGCACGGCGCGCGCGGCGGTGGGCTTCGCCGTCGCGACGGACGTGGCCGACGCTCTGGTGCTGAGCGGTCTGCCCACGCGCGCCGCGCACGAACGCGTGGGCCGCGCGGTGGCGCAAGCTGAAGCGCAAGGACGCGAGCTGAAGCGCGAGGATCTACAGGCGCTGGGTATCGACGTACCGTTGGACGGGGCGGGCTCGGTCGCCGCCAAGCGTACGAGCGGCTCCACCAATCCCAGCGAGATTCGTCTCGCCATCGCCGCGCTCAGAGAGGAGCTGCAGTCATGACGCGCCTGCACATCGTCGGAGCCTCCGGGTACGCCGCGGGTGAGGTGATTCGCTTCGCAGCCAAGCATCCGCGCTTGGAACTGGGGGCGCTCGAGAGCGAGAGCGCGGCCGGGCGGCCGCTGGGAGAGATCTTCCCGGCGCTGCGGCGCGTCGGACGCACGTTTGATGCCCCCGGTGCCGTGGAGCGCTCGATGCAGCCCGGTGATGCCGTGATCTTCGGCGCCGGGAGCGGCGTGGCGCTCTCGCGCGCGCCGCAAATGGCAGAGCGCGGCGTGAAAGTCGTCGATCTCTCCAGCGACTTCCGCCACGATCCGAGTGCGGTGTACGGCGCGCCGGAGCGCCACCGCGCCGAGATCGTGCACGCGAGGCTCGTAGCCAATCCCGGCTGCTACCCCACGGCGACGGCGCTGGCCCTCGCGCCGCTCGCGCTGTGGGCGGACGAGATCGTTCAGGTCGTGGTAGACGCCAAGAGCGGCGTCTCCGGCGCCGGACGCACGCCCAAGACCTCCTCGCTCTTCTGCGAGATCGACGGCGAGGTGATCGCCTATGGGCTCGAGGGACACCGCCACCTGCCCGAGATGACGGCGGAGCTGCGTGCCTGTGGCATCACGGCGCCGCTGCTCTTCACGCCGCAAGTGGTGCCGCTCAAGCGCGGCATGTTGGTGAACGCGTACGCGGTCTTTGCACAAGCTCCGGCTGAGGAGGAAATTTTGGAAGCGTTCCACGCCATGTACGAGCGCGAGCCGTTCGTGCATCTCGTAACGAACGCTCCCAGTTTAGGGAGCGTGCTGGGCACCAACGATGCCGAACTGCACGTCTCCGTTGCGGGGAATGCCGTACGCGTGATCTGTGCCATCGACAACCTCGGCAAAGGTGCCGCCACGCAGGCTCTCCAATCGCTCAATATCATGCTCGGTTATCCCGAAGAGGAGGGACTCGATGCTCGCGCCCTCATCGCCTGATCGTCTCATCGCGGTACGTGGTGGACTGGGCGCGGTGCCGGGAATCTCGCTGACCGGCATCCACGCGGGCTTCAAGAAGCGCAAGCCCGATCTCGTCTTGATCTCGGCCGCGCAGGATTGCGTAGCCGCGGGCTGCGTGACCACCAACGAGATCAAGGCCGCGCCGGTGCTGGTGAGCAACGAGCACCTGGCGGCGGACGGCGAGGCGATCCGCGCCATCGTCTGCAACTCCGGTTGTGCCAACGCCTGCACCGGCGAACGCGGCCTGCACGACGCGCGCACCACCGCACGCCAGACCGCGGCGCTCCTGGGCGTGCGCCCCACGCAAGTGCTGGTGGCGTCGACGGGCGTGATCGGCGTGCCGCTCGCGATGGACCGCATGCAGAAGGGGCTGGAGCGCATCGTGGAGTTGGTGCGCGAGGGCAGCGAGGCCGCTTACGAAGCCGCCGAAGCGATCATGACCACCGACCATGTGCCCAAGCTCTCGGCCTATGCCTTCTACCACGAAGGCAAACGTTACGTGGTGGGCGGCATTGCCAAAGGCGCCGGCATGATCGCCCCCAACATGGCGACGATGCTCGCGTTCGTGGCCACCGACGCGCCGATGAACCGGGACTCGCTGCAGGCGGCGCTCTGCGAGGTCGTGGCCGACAGCTTCAACATGATCTCCGTCGACGGTGATATGAGCACCAACGACTCCATCTACGCGCTGGCGGCGCGCGGCGAGGGTGAGGCCTCGCCCGCTTTCAAGACGGCGCTGCGCGCGGTGTGCGAGGAGTTGGCGGTGGCGATGGTGCGCGACGGCGAGGGCGCCACCAAGACCATGACGGTCACGGTCTCCGGCGCGGCGTCGCGCGAGCAGGCACGCGCGGTCTGCAAGGCGATCATCAACTCGAGCTTGGTGAAGTGCGCGCTCTACGGCGAGGATCCCAACTGGGGCCGCATCGTCGCCGCTGCCGGAAGTATCGGTGCCGGCGTCTCGGACGGTGCGTGGCGGCTCTTGCTCAACGACAAGGTCTGGGTCGAGCGCGGCGCCGTGGAGGCCATCAGCGAGGCGGAGGCCCACGCCGAATTGGAAGGGCAGGACGTACGCGTCGTGCTCGACCTTGGATTGGGGCAGGAGCAGGCCACCGGATGGGGCTGCGACCTGACCGGGCAATACGTGCGCATCAACGCGCACTACCGCACCTAGCGCCGGCATTTCGTTACGGCAAAGGAAGGCATTGTGGAGACGCTTTCGTCCGCCACTACTGCGGGGTTGGCACCCGCGAGCACCGAGCAGATCGTGGAGTTGGACCGCAACTGTGTGGTGCAGACGTACCGCCGGCTGCCGGTGCTGTTCGTGCGCGGCGAGGGCTGCGAGCTGGTGGACGCCGAGGGACGCCGCTACGTGGACTTCGTGGCCGGCATTGCCGTCTGCGCGCTGGGCCACGCGCATCCAGCTGTAACCGCGGCCATCGCGGCCCAGGCCGCGACGCTCGTGCACGCCAGCAATCTCTACTACACCGTGCCGAGTACTCAGTTAGCGGCGCAACTAGTTCGCCGTTCAGGTTTGGCGCGCGCATTCTTCTGTAATAGCGGCACGGAGGCCAACGAAGCCGCTATCAAGCTGGCGCGCAAGCACGCCTACCGCAAGGGCGAGCCGGGCCGCACGACCATCATCACGATGCAGGGCGCCTTTCACGGGCGTACGTTCGGCGCATTGGCGGCCACGCCCAATCCGAAGTACCAGGAGGGCTTCGCGCCGCTGCCGGGCGGTTTCGCCAGCATCGAGTTCGGCAACGTCGCGCAGGCGCGCGCGACGATCGGCGCCGATACGGCGGCGGTCTTGGTGGAGCCGGTCCAGGGCGAATCGGGGATCCACCCCGCCGATCCCGCCTACCTTGGCGCATTGCGAGAACTGTGCGATCAACGCGGGGTGCTGTTGATTTTCGATGAAGTGCAGTGCGGCCTAGGCCGGATCGGCACGCCGTTTGCCTTCCAGCACTTCGGCGTCGTACCCGACGCGGTGACGTTGGCCAAAGGGTTGGCCAACGGTTTGCCGATTGGCGCGCTGGTGGTGGGCGAAAAGGCGGCGCAATCGCTGCAGCCGGGCGATCACGGCACCACCTTCGGCGGTAATCCCGTGGCCTGCGCGGCGGCGCTGGCACACCTCGCGGTCTCCGAACGCGACGACGTGCCCGGCAACGCGCGCCGCGTGGGTGCGGTGCTGCACGAGGAGTTGGAGCGCCTCGCCGCCGCATACCCCGCGCTCCTGGGCGAAGTGCGTGGAATCGGGATGATGCAGGGCGTGCAGGTGAAGGAGCCCGCGAAGGCCCGTGCGATCGTGGAGGCGGCGCTGGAAGAGCGGGTCGTGGCCAACGACGCGGGCGGCAACACGCTGCGTTTCGTGCCGCCGCTGATCATGACGGCGGAGCAGGTCCGCGAGGGGATCCGCCGTCTGGAGCGCGCCCTGGCCCGCATGTAGCAGGCGCCGTGACTGTGCAAAGTTATTTGCAGAGTCACTTGATCTAGCAAATATTCCGTGCTAGAGTGGCCGCATGGCAAAGCGCCGTGCCGGCCCGAAGAGCTATGCGGACCTGGCGGAACTCCTACAGCGTGATTTCGAAGGGCTCACGCCAAGCCACCAGCGTGTTGCGCGCCTGATTCTCACAGAGCCGGCCAACTGCGCGTTCATGACGGTCTCGGAGTTGGCGGATGCGGCCGGGGTGGATGCCTCCACCGTCTCCCGCTTCGCGATGCAGCAGGGCCTGGGAGGGTTTCCGGCGCTCGCGCGTCTGTGCCAGGAGCGGCTGCGCGCGGACGCCCAGCTCCTGCAGCGCTTTGACAGCCTCCCCTATCGTACGTCGCCCGGCTCCAGCCTCTTTACGGACGTGGTTGCCAACGATCAGCGCAACATCGCGCAGACCTTCGCGCACGCGCAGGCCAGCGGCGACTGGGCCGCAACCGTGTCGACGCTCGCCAAGGCTCGGCACGTCTACGTCGTGGGCATGCGCGTCTGCCACAGTCCCGCGTATCTGCTTGCCTATCTCTTGTCGATGCTGCGTGCCGGCGTCGTATTCGCCAGTGCCGAGGCCGGACGGCTTCCAGACTTGCTGCGCCGCCTCGCTCCCGAGGATGCCGTGGTCGTGGTCTCGATCCACCCCTACTCGCGGGATGCGGTGGCGACGTTCCGTTTCGCGCAGCGGCGGGGCGCCGTCACGATCTCGTTGACGGATAATGCCGCCTCGCCGCTGGCGCGAGGGGCAGCGTTCGTCTATTGCGTCGAGACCGCGGGCGTCTCCATCATGCGCTCGGTGACGGCGTTCGTGAGCTTGGCGGAGACGTTGGCGTCCGCGGTGGCATTGCGGCTGGGAAAGGCCGCGCGCACCGAGCTTTCGGCGCAGGAGGAGATGCTGCGCGAGTTCGGCGCCTACGAGACGCATTCCGAGGATGCCGGCACGTATTTCAAGCTCGCCGTTGACGAGTAGTCTAGGAAAGGAGCGAGGCATGGCACGGGTCCCCTACGTGGATCCAGAGCGCGCAACGGACGAGCGCGTCGGTCAGCTCTACCGTGAGATCGCGCAGTTGCGGGGCTCTGTGCTCAACCTGTACCGGGCCTTGGCCAATCAGCCGGAGGCGCTGCGCTCGTTCATGGTGATGTCGCGCCACGTCCGCGACGAGTCGAGTCTGCCCGGGGATCTGCGGGAGCTGGGGATTCTCGCCGTGGCGCATACCCTGGACGTTCCCTACGAACGTATGCACCACGAGCCGGCCGCGCGCCGCGCGGGCGTGAGCGAGGAGCAGATTGCGGCGCTGCCGCGCTGGCGCGAGAGCGGCGCGTTTGATCCGGCGCAGCGCGCCGTGTTGGCTTACGCGGAGAGCGTCGCGCGCCACCATGCGGTGGATGCGGCGACATTCGACGCGCTGCGCGAGCACTTGTCGCGCGAGCAGCTCGTCGACCTCGCCGTGACCATCGCCTGGTATCACTTTTGTGCCGCGCTCATTGGACCATTGGAGATCGACCTGGAACGATGACCAACGTATTCTACCGGGATGTTGCCAAGCGCTACCCTAAGGCGGTGCGCGGCAACGGGGTCTACCTGTACGATGCCGACGGAAAGCGTTACCTAGACGGCAGTGCCGGCGCCTTGGTGGCGGCGGTTGGGCATGGCCGCCGGGAGATCGCCGACGCCGCCGCGGCGGCGATCTCCACGCTTGGCTTCGCGCACACGTCGCAGTTCACGACCGAGGCGCAGGAGCAGCTCGCTGCGCGAGTCGCGGCCATGGCTCCGCAGGGTCTCGAGCACGTCTACCTCGTCTCGGGTGGCTCCGAAGCCAACGAGACGGCACTCAAAATGGCCTACCAGTACCACCAGCGGCGCGGGCAGCGCGCGAAAGAGATCGTGATCTCACGCAGCCCCAGCTATCATGGCAACACACTGGGGGCGCTCTCAGCCTCAGGCCACCGCTCGCGGCGCGCTGCGATGGCGCCGCTGGCGGACGCGTGGGTACAAGTGCCGGCGCCCGCGTGCGCGGAGCATGGCTGCCGCTACGTGCCGTCTTGCAGCGCTTGCGGCGCAGGCTGGGCCGATGCCGTCGAACAGGCCATCCTACGAGCCGGTCCACAGCGCGTGAGCGCGTTCATCGCCGAACCGGTCACGGGCTCGTCATGCGCGGCCTACGTGGCACCGGAGCCTTTCTTTGCGCGCATGCGCCAAATCTGCGACCGTCACGACGTGCTCTTCATCGCCGACGAGGTCATGTGCGGCATGGCACGCACCGGCACCAATTTCGCGATCGAGCAGCACGGTGTCGCACCCGACATTCTGACGACGGCCAAGGGCCTGGGCGCGGGCTACGTGCCGCTCGGAGCCGCGATCGTCTCGCACGGCGTCTACGAGGCCTTCAGTACGACGCGGACCTTCACGCATGGTTTTACCTACTGCGGATCGTCGATTGCCGCGGCCATCGGCAATGCCGTTCTGTCCATCTTCGAGCGCGAATCATTATGCGAGCGCGCCCGACAGCACGGTATCTACCTGCGCCATGGTCTCGAGCAGTTGGCGCGCAGCCATCCCTTGATCGGTGAGGTTCGCGGCGTAGGACTGATGCAGGGGCTCGAATTGGTGGCGGATCGCGAGCATGCGGTCTCCTTCGATCCCAGCGTGAAGATCACGGCGCGAGCGGTTGAGATTGCGTTTGCGCACGGTCTCATTCTCTACCCCGCGGGCACGGGCGCAACCGAGCGCCATCGCGACCAACTCTTGATCGGCCCACCGCTCTCGATCGAGCGCGCGGAGATCGATGAACTTCTCTCCTTACTCGATGCCGCGCTCAGCACGCTGGAGGCTGACGTGTCCAGCGCGCGCTGACTTCACAGCGTCTTCCATACCTAGGAGGTACACGAGCATGTCCGGGACTTCACGCTCTCGTGCCGTGCGAACGGCCCTGGCGTTCCTCTGCGCAATCGTCCTCAGCGGTCTTTCGATGCCGGCGCCGGCAGCGGCCGCCGATCAAACCATCAAGATCGGCTTGGACTTCTCCGTCTCCGGGGCCGATGCCGCGGACGACCAGCCGCCGCAGTTCGGCGCGATGCTGGCCATCGACGAGGCTAACAAGACCGCACCCAAGGGATTCCGCTTCGAGGCCATGGCGCTCGACGACGCCGTGGCTGGAATCCACAATCCACAGCAGGGCGCGACCAACATTCGCGCGCTGATCGCCGACCCCGCCGTCCTCGCGGTCGTGGGGCCGGGCTTCTCCAACGTTTCGGCGGCAACGATCCCACTGACCAACCCGGTGGGCTTGGTGCAAATCACGACCCAAGCAACAAATCCCACGCTCACCAAGACGACCAAGTACCGGACCGCCTACCCAGACCGGCCGAATTACTTCCGCGTGTGCGCGACGGACGATCTTCAAGGCCGTGCCGACGCGGAGCTCGCGAAGAGTCTGCACCTCGAGCGCGTCTACATCATCGACGACAATGAGACCTACGGCCGTGGTCTCGCGGAAGTCTTCGAAAAGAAGTTCCGTGAGCTCGGCGGTACGGTGCTCGGCCACGACCACATCACCGCTCAGCAGCAAGACTTCAAGGCGCTGCTTACCAAGATCGCATCGATGTCACCACAGGCGATCTTCTTCGGTGGTACTACCTCCACGGGGGGTGGATTGATCCGGCAGCAGATGCCTAGCGCCGGTCTCGATCCCGAGCATGTGGCGTACCTGGGCGGCGATGGCCTCAATAGCAAGGAGTTCGTGAAGCTGGCGGGCGCCGCGGCGAATAACATCTACTACACGGTGGCATCGCCGCACCTCGCCGATACGCCGGCTGTCCGGTCGTTCACTGCCACCTACCGCGAGCACTATCATAGCGATCTCGGAGCCTACTCGGCCAACGGATACGTGGCGGCACAGACGGTGATCGCCGCGATCGAGAGCGCCATCAAGAAGAACCATGGCGCCATGCCGACGCGCGTTCAAGTACTCGACGCGATGCGGCAGACCAAGATGGAGACGTTGATCGGGCCGGTGAGTTTCGACAAGAACGGCGATACCACCAATCCGATCTTCTCCGTGATGCATGTCAAGGACGGTAAGCAGCTCTACATGAGCCAGATCACCATCAAAGACTGACGCTATCCCGTGTAGATCGTGGAAGAAGAGGCGTTCGAACTGCATCGAACGCCTCTTTCGTGCACCGGATTAGCGCTTCGTCAAGGTATGGTAAATACTCTGAGGCTCGTGTCGATGGCCAAACCCTCGCAGCTCGATTGAACCTTCGCCCAGCACTCGATAGACGAGGCGCAGATCCGCTCGTTGATTGCGCCGTACGCAAGACTGGAATTTGGAGCGCTTCCAGCCCGTGTGTGCGTGCTGAAAATCCGTACCGCGGCCAGGCTCCCGCGTCACCAGGAGCACCTCCTTTGCGACGGCATCGATGGCGGCGATGTATGCATCGTCCTGGTCATAGGCGAGACGCAGGTTCGCGATGTCGTCGGAGATGTGTTCTGGGTTCGCGACAATGTCGAGTTTCGCGATCATCGCGAGAAACCCGCTTACTGCGTCGCGGACACTCCTCTTGGAAGGCGTGCTCAGAGAAGGCTCCGCTGCTTCAGGCGCTTCGAAACAGCTGCACTGAGCTCTCGGCCTTGCAGTAACGGCGCACCTTCCCGCTCCTCGATGATGCGGCTGGCGACTTCGTCTTCCAGTGCTTCTAGTTGCGCTTCGAGCCGTTCTTGTGACGCTGCGATGGCGCGCCAACGCTCCGGCGAAACGAGGACCCCAACAACACCCGACTCTCCACGGCCGCGCCGCTCGACGCGGAGTTGCTTAAAGCGGCCGAGTCGCTTTCGCCAGGTCTCTTCGTGCCGCATCTCGGAGACCGAGATCGCGGCGTCCATCTCGAACTTGAGGTCCTTCATGGTTTGCCCCCTCGGCTAGCGTACTGTATGGGCTATGGATTGTCAATCTATAGCCCATACAGGGATGTCCCCTAATGGAGTAGCGTCGTGGCGCGAGCGGCGTCGGCCACGCCGCTCAGGCCATGGTGGAAGTAGATGAAGACGCCCTCGTCCGCGTGGAAGAGGCGTTGGAGTTGGGCGTGAACCGCGCGCAGCGCCGCCTCCGTATAGGGCTCGTCGGCGCCGGCGGGGCCGCGAAAGCGCACGTAACCGAAGCTGGCCGTGCGTACCGCTTGCGCCGCGGCTTCTGTGTAGTCGCTCGTGACGAGGGCGATGCCGTGCTCCTGAAGCAGCGCGAGGGCATCGCCCTGGAACCATGAAGCGTGGCGAAACTCGAAGGCATAGCGATTACCGGACGGCAGCGCGTCGAGATAGGCGTGAAGCCACGCGTCGTCGCGCTTGCGTGTGGGCGGGAACTGGAAGAGGAACGGCCCCAAGCGGTCGCCGAGGGCTTCAAGCCGGGCTATGAACCGCTCGACCTCGACGAGGCTCGGTGCATCGCGCCGGTGCGTGAGGCGCTGCGAAGCTTTGACGGAGAAGAGGAAGCCTGGCGGAGCCGCGTTGCGCCAGGTCGCGATCGCCGGAGCGCTCGGCATGCGGTAGAACGCCGCGTTCAGCTCCACCGTCGTGAAGCGCTGGGCGTAGTATTCGAGCCATTGCTTCTGTGGAAGATCGCGCGGGTAGAAGTGGTCGCGCCACTCCGGAAAGCTCCACCCGCTGGTCCCAATGTGTAGCATGGCAACCCCCCGCCGTCTTCGCTCATTCCCGACTGAACGCTCTGCGCGTGCGCTTCGAGGACGGCACGACTTGGGCATCTGCCATAGCCCGGCAGGCGGTTACGCGTGTGATCCCAGATATGCTTCCACGACGGCGGGCTGGTGCAGCAGCTCGCTGCCCGTTCCCGAGAGCGTGATGCGACCGCGCTCCAGCACGTAGGCGCGGTCGGCCAGCGCCAGCGCCTTGCGCGCGTTCTGCTCTACCAGCAGCACGGCGGTACCGGTTGCTCGCACCTCTGCAATGATGGAGAAGATGGCATCGACGAGCTTGGGCGCCAAGCCCATCGAGGGTTCGTCCAACAGCAGCAGCCGCGGACGGGCCAGGAGCCCGCGCGCGATCGCCAGCATCTGCTGCTCGCCTCCGGAGAGCGAGCCTGCCGGCAGCACGCGGCGCTCGCCCAGCACGGGGAAGCGCTCGTACATCGAGTCGATGGCGGCCCGGCGCTCGGCCGCCGGCGTGCGTGCCGCACCGAGTTGAAGATTCTCCTCGATCGACATCTGCGCCAGAATTAGCCGCCCTTCTGGCACTTGGATCAGCCCGCGTGCCACGATCGCGTGCGGGCGCAAGCCGGAGAGGCGCTTACCGTCGAGCACGGCGCTGCCGGAGCGCGTGCGCACGAGGCCGCTAAGCGTCAGGAGAAAGGTCGTCTTCCCCGCCCCGTTGGCGCCGACGATCGACACGAGCTCGCCTTCACGCACCTCCAGCGAGATGCCGTGCAGCACCTCGATGCGGCCGTAGCCCGAGTGGATACCGTCCACGTGCAGCAACGCAGCGCTCACGGCAGCGCCTCCGATCCCAGGTAGGCCTCGACGACGGCGGGGTCGCGCGAGACTTCGGCTGGAGTTCCGGTGGCGATGAGCTCGCCGAAGTTCAGCACGGCGACCTGGTCGCAGGTGCCCATCACCAGCGGCATGTCGTGCTCCACCAGCATCACCGCGACGTCTTCCTTGGCGATCGAGCGAATCAGCGCTTGCAGGTTAGCGGTCTCCGCAGGGTTCATCCCCGCGGCTGGCTCGTCCAGCAGCAGCACGCGCGGCCGCATCGCCAACGCCCGCGCGATCTCGAGCCGGCGCTGCGAACCGTAGGGCATGACGCTGGCCACCGTGTCCCACTCGTCGCGCGGCACGCCCACACGATGGAGCAGATAGCGCGCGTGCTCCTGCAGCTCGATGCGTGCGCGGCGTACCGACGGGAGGAAGACGAAGGCGCCCAAATCCGGATCGTGGCGGATGCGAGTGGCGCCGACCACGACGTTGTCGATGGCGGTCATGCGGGGAAACAGACGAATGTTCTGGTACGTCCGCGCCACGCCCACGCGGGCGATTTGGTACTGGCGGCGCCCCGAGAGCGGCATGTCGTCGAGCGTCACGCTGCCGGTAGTCGGCGCAACCACACCCGTGGTCACGTTGATCAGCGTGGTCTTGCCCGCACCGTTTGGTCCGATGAGGCCCACCACGTGGCCGCTCTGCACGTCGAAGGAGACGCCGTGCAGCGCGTGCACGCCGCCGAAGTTGACGCCGACGTCGCGATAGTGGAGGACGCTCATGATCCCTGCGCCTCCGCGGCGCCAGGCGGTGTGGCCTTGCGGCCGCGCCGGTCGCGTGCCCATAGCCCGGCGAGCCCCTGCGGTGCGAAGATGACGACGGCCAGCAGCACGACGCCGTTGACGATATCGCGGTAGTCGTGCAAGAAGCGGAAGACCTCCGGAAGCAGCGAGATGATCCCGGCGCCGAGCATCGCGCCCCACGGGCTTGCGGCGCCGCCGATCACGCAGTAGACGAGAATGTCGACCATGCGCGAGAAGCCCCAGTCTCCGGGAGCGATGAAGAAGTTCTCGTGCGCGTAGAGCGAGCCCGCGACGCCGGCGATGGCGGCGCTGGCCACGAAGGTCCAGAACTTCACGCGCGTGGGGTCGATGCCGAAGGAGGCGGCGGCGTGCTCGTCCTCGCGTACCGCGGCGATGGCCCAACCGGCGCGCGTGCGCCGCAGCCGCCAGAAGATGAAGGCCAGCACCGCCAGCACGAGGTAGATCTTCCACGTCGTGGTCTGGTTGGGAATCTGCGAGAGGCCCTCGGCACCGCCGGTGATCGAGAGATTGTTCTCCACGATCAGCGCGATCTCACCGAAGCCGATGGTGGCGATAGCCAGGTAGACGCCGCGCAGCCGTGTCACGGGCCAGCCTACGGCCGCTCCCACCAGCGCCGCGGCCGCCGCGCCGATCAGCGTGGTGACGCTTAGCGGCCAGCCCCGCGCAATCGAGAGCAGCGAGGCGACGTAGGCCGCGATGCCGCCGAAGGCGGCGTTTGCCAGCGCCAGATGCCCTGCTTGCAGCGTGATCGAGAGCGAGAGCGCGAAGATGGCGTTGATGCCGACCTGATCGATCAGCTTGGAGTGCAGCGCGTAGAAATGTACCAGCCACTCCATGGTCTACGCCGTCCGCCCCGCGCGCTTACCGAGCAGTCCGGATGGGCGCACGATCAAGATGAGGAACATGACGGCAAACGCGATGGCGTCGCGATAACTCGACGAGAGGTAGGCGACGCTGAAGACCTCCAGCAGCCCCAGCAGAAATCCACCGAGAACGGCTCCGGGTATGGATCCCATACCGCCCAGGATGATCACGGCGAGACCCTTGAGCTCGATGCGCTGTCCCATCAGGATACCCACGGCGTTGAACTGCGCGCCGATCAGGATGCCGGCGGCCGCGCCCAGCGCCCCGGCGATGAGGAACGTCAAACCGATCGTGTGCTCGACGTTGATGCCGAGCAGCGAGGCCGCCTTGGTATTCTCGGCGACGGCGCGAATGGCACGTCCGAGCGGGGTGGCCTTCAGCAGCAGACTGAGCAAGATCATCATCACGAGCGACACGAGCAGCACCGAGAGGTCCATCGCGGTGAACGAAGCGTGTCCTAGATGGAGATTGGCGGTGGGAACGGAGCCGGATGGATAGCCGATCTCGTCCGGTCCGAAGATGCCGCGCATCACCGAGACCACGATGATCCCGAAGGCGATCGAGGAGATCAGCGGTCCGAGCGCCCCGCCGCCGACGCCGCGCGCGCGCAGCGGCGCGAAGGCGACGCGGTCGAGCACCACGCTCAGCGCGCCGCCGAACATGGTGGCGGCGAGGAACGCAGCCCAAAACGGGACACCATGCCGTACCAGCGCCAGCGCCACGAACGACGACGCCATGAAGATGGCTGAGTGCGCCAAGTTCAAGATGTCGAGCACGCCGAAGATCAGCGTGTAGCCGACGGCAAATAGCGCGTACACCGCGCCGAGAAAGATTCCGTTGGCGAGTTGCTGGTCGAACACGGTCCCCTCAATTCGCGAGTGGAGGGCGTGGGCCTTTTGCCCCCACCCTCCACTCTAGGCGATGTCCGGTGCGCGAAGCGCGCCTACTCGAACTTGGAGAAAGTGCCGTTCTTGATCTGTACCACGAAGCCGTGTGCGTCGGCATCGCGTGTCGAGGCGAACTTGAACGGACCGATCACCGTCTGCACCGAGCCGACCTGCTTGAGCGCGGAGCACATGCCGGCGGCGTCGGCTGGGTGCGACTTCTTCACCGCCGCAGCGGCGATCTGTGCGCCCGCGTAGGCCTGCGCGGCGAATTGATCGGGGGACTTGCTGTACTTGGCCGTATAATTTTTCACGAAGGCGGCGTTCCCGTTGGTCTCCGCGCCCGCGTACCACGCGGCTCCGACGATGACGCCGTCGGCGGCCTTACCGGCCAGCGCGATGATCTGGGGCGAGTTGAATCCGTTGCCGCCGATCTCGTGACCATGGAGCCCGACTTGGCGTGCCTGATCGAGGAGCTTGGCGCCCTCGGCGTAGAGTGCGCCGTAGACGATCACGTCGGGCTTGGCTTCCTTGATCTTGGTGAGCTGCGCCTTGAAGTCGACGTCGCCCTTGTGGAAGGTCTCGACGTCGACGACCTTCACGCCCGCCTTGGGTAAGTCGGCATTGAAGATCGTGTAGTCGGCCTTGGTGAACTGGTCGTCGTCACCGTAGATGATGGCCGCGGTCTTGACGTGCCAGCTTTTCTTGGCCGCCTCGATCACATCGGGAACGATCTGTGCCTCGGAGAGCGAGTTGCGGAAGACGCAAGGGCCCATCTCGGTGATACCGTTGGCGGTGTTGGAGACGCCCATCACCGGGACGTTGGCCTTGACGGCGAGCGGGTCGGCCTTGAAGGCTTCGCTGGAGAGCGTCGGCCCGACGATCAGCGAGGTGCCGTTGCCGAAGGCGGACTGCATGATGTTGATGACTTGCGCGGGCGAGGTCGCGGAGTCCTGAATGTCGATCGAGATCTTCTGGCCGCCGGATTCGATCTTGCCGGCGTCGATGTCGGCCGCAGCCAACTCCAGCGCGTTCTTCTGTGAGGTGCCGTAGGCACCGGCGGGGCCCGTCGAATCGAAGATCGCCGTCCATTTAAGATCAGGGTGCGAGGCCGCGAGGCCGGCACCCGTCGCCGCGGCCAGCGTCCCGCCGAGGGCCGCAGTCGCGATGAGTACGCGAGTGATGTTACGCACGAAATCCTCCCAACAGAGAAAGAGCCTCGGCCGACAGGATGCCGGCGAGCGATGAGGCGGTGGGCGGTCATTCGCGCGCGGCGCCGCGCGTGCCTGGTGGCCGGCGCGACGATGCCAGGGGGCGCTTTGGGGCGGCGCGAAGGGCCTGAACGTGGCGACCTCGCTCGGGTCTGAAGTCATCATCGATGGCGAGCATCTGCGGCTCGAGGACGTCGAGGCCGTGGCCGTACGCAACAGCGCCGTGCGCGTTGCCGATCAGGCTTGGAGCGCCGTGGAGGCGGCGCGCAGGACCGTGGAGCGCCAGTTCGAGCGCGGCGCCGTCATCTACGGCGTCACGACGGGCTTCGGGCGCTTAGCCAACGTGGCCGTTCCGGCCTCGCAGGCCGGTGCCTTGCAGCTCAATCTCGTGCGCTCGCATGCGGCGGGCACGGGGGCACCGCTGCCGATACCACAGGTGCGCGCGGCCCAGGTGTTGCGCGTCTCGACGTTGGCCGCCGGCCACTCCGGCGTGCGCCGCGAGGTCGTTCAACTCGTGCTGGATCTGCTCAACCGCGGCGTGACGCCGCTGGTCCCCTCGCAGGGCTCGGTGGGCGCGAGCGGAGACTTGGCTCCGCTGGCGCACATGACGCTGACGTTGCTGGGCGAGGGGGACGCCTACGCCGGCGAGCAGCGCATGCCGGCCCGTGAGGCGCTGAGACGCGTGGGGCTGGAGCCGATCCAGCTCCATCCCAAGGAAGGCCTCTCGCTGGTCAACGGCACCGAGGTGATGACGGGTATCGCGGCGCTCGCGCAGTTGCGCGCGGAGCGGCTGATCGCCGCCGCCGACGTGATCGGCGCGATGAGCCTGGAAGGCTTCCTGGGAACGGATAAAGTCTTCGACGATCGCATCAACCGCCTGCGTCCCCATCCCGGTCAAGCGCACGTGGCCGAGAACCTGCGCAAGCTGCTGGCCGGCAGCGAGATCATGCAGTCGCATCGCGATTGCGGGCGCGTCCAAGATCCCTATTCGTTCCGCTGCATCCCCGTCGTGCACGGTGCCGTGCGCGACGCCGCCGCCTATACGCGGCGCGTCTTCGAGATCGAGGCGATCTCGGTGACGGACAATCCGCTGGTCTTTCCCGAAGATGACGCCTTTCTCACCGGAGGCAATTTCCACGGCCAGCCGGTGGCGCTGGCTTGTGACGTGCTCAAGACGGCGCTGGCGGAGCTGGCGTCGATTAGCGAGCGGCGCCTCTACCTGCTGCTCAACGCGCAGGACCGCGGTCTGCCGCTCTTCCTGGCGCCACAGAGCGGCGTGCAGAGCGGCCTGATGCTCACGCAGTACACGGCGGCGGCGCTGGTCAGCGAGAACAAGGGCTTGGCTTGGCCCAACAGCGTCGACTCGATTCCAACCAGTGCCGGACAGGAGGACCACGTCTCGATGGGAACGACCGCGGCGCGCAATCTCGAGCGCGTACTCGACAACGTCGAGGGCGCGCTCTGCTGCGAACTCTTGGGGGCGTTGGCCGCCGCCGATTGCCGGCGTCCCTTGCGCGCGGGGGTAGGAACGCGAGCGGCCTACGCGGCGGGGCGTGCGGTGGTGCCGCCGCTGGTCGAGGATCGTCCGCCATCCCCCGACATCGAGGCGCTGCGCGAGCTGCTGCGCTCGGGCGATCTCGTGCAGGCCGTCGAGGCCGCGGTAGGAAGGGTGTAGACGCCATGAAGGCAACGATGCCGATTCGCGCAGCGCACGGTAGCGAGCGCACGTGCAAGGGCTGGGAGCAGGAAGCGGCCTTGCGCATGCTGATGAACAACCTCGATCCCGCCGTGGCGGAGCGTCCCGAGGATCTGGTGGTCTACGGCGGCAACGGCAAGGCCGCGCGCGACTGGGAGTCGTTTGACAAGATCGTGCGCACGCTGCGCCGCTTGGAGAACGATCAGACGCTGCTGGTGCAGTCCGGCAAGCCGGTGGCCGTCTTCACGACGCACCCGCGCGCGCCGCGCGTGTTGATCGCCAATTCCAATCTCGTGGGCAAGTGGGCCGACTGGGAGCAGTTCCGGACGCTCGAACGGCGCGGCTTGATGATGTACGGCCAAATGACCGCGGGCTCGTGGATCTACATCGGCTCCCAGGGAATCGTTCAGGGCACGTTCGAGACGTTCGCGGAGTTGGCGCGGCAGTATTTTGGCGGCAGCCTCTTGGGGCGCGTCGTCCTGACGGCAGGTTTAGGTGGAATGGGCGGCGCTCAGCCGTTGGCCGTCACGATGAACGACGGCATCGCGCTCTGCATCGACGTCGATCCGGCGCGGCTGGAGCGGCGGCTGCAAACGCGCTATTTGGACATGATCGCATCTTCGCGCCTGGATGCATTGACGATGATCGAGTCGGTGCGCGCGCGCAGCGAGCCGGTTTCGATCGGCTACGTAGGCAACGCCGCCGAGGAGCTGCCGGCGCTGTTGGCCGCAGGCTTGAAGCCGGACGTCGTGACCGATCAGACCAGCGCCCACGATCCCTTGAACGGCTACGTGCCCGCGGGCCTGAGCCTGGCGCAGGCGGCGGAGTTGCGTGCGGCCGACCCGGTGGAGTACGAGCGCCGCGCCCTCGAGTCGATCGCTGGGCACGTGCGCGCGATGCTCGCTTACCAAGAGCGCGGCGCGGTGGTCTTCGACTACGGCAATAACATCCGCGAGCAGGCGCGCCGGGGCGGCGTGGACAACGCGTTCGGCTTTCCCGGCTTCGTTCCGGCCTTTATCCGGCCGCTCTTTTGCCGGGGCAAGGGTCCCTTCCGTTGGGTGGCGCTCTCGGGCGACGCGCGCGATATCGTGCGCATCGACGACGAGCTGCTGGCGCTCTTCCCCAATGATGCCCAGCTGCGCCGCTGGATCGAAATGGCACGTACGCGCATCCGGTTTCAGGGGTTGCCCGCGCGCATCTGCTGGCTAGGCTACGGTGAGCGCGCGCGCTTCGGCCTGCGCATCAACGAGCTGGTGGCGGCGGGCGAAGTGAGCGCCCCGATCGTGATCGGGCGCGATCATCTCGACGCGGGGAGCGTCGCTTCGCCATACCGCGAAACGGAGGCTATGAAGGATGGCAGCGACGCCGTAGCCGATTGGCCGCTGCTTAACGCGTTGCTCAATACGGCCGCGGGGGCTTCGTGGATCTCGATTCACCACGGCGGCGGTGTTGGTATCGGTTATTCCCAGCATGCCGGAATGGTGGTGGTGGCCGACGGCTCGGAACTGGCGCGGGAAAAGTTGGCGGCGGTGCTGACCACCGATCCGGGTCTTGGCGTCGTGCGCCACGCCGACGCTGGCTATGAGGAAGCGGAGGCCACGGCGGACGAGCGGGGTATCGATTGGCGGCTGTAAGCGCGAGCTCCAGCGAGCCGAAGCTGCGCGGCGGTTCGCTGCTGCTGCATGGTGGTGCGGTCGTCAGCAACGAAGGCGCGTGGGATGCGCGCCAGACCGGCGTCTCATTCGAGCGCTTAGGATACTACCGCGAAGGCGCGTTCTTGGCGGTCGAGGGCGTGGTGACGGCGGTAGGCGACGAGCGCGACGTGCGCGAGGCTCTGCGCGAGCTGCCGGCTGGCAAGCGCCGCCACGTCGTGGAACTGAGTTTGAATGGGCGGGTGCTCTTGCCTGGATTCGTCGACGCCCATACGCATCCGCTCTACGTGGGGGACCGCGAGCCGGATTTCAACGCACGCCTCCAGGGGGAGCGTCCGGTGCTGGGTATGGCGTACACCGTGGAGCAGACGCGCGCCGCGCCGCAGACGTTGCGCGAGGAGGCGCTGGGCGCACATCTGCGCACGATGTTCCGCCATGGAACCACGACCGCGGAGGTGAAGACCGGCTACGATCTGCGCACCGACGGTGAGCTGGAGCTGCTGCGCACGATCGCAGCGGTGGCCGCGCGCCGGGCCGTGCCGCGCGTCGTGGCGACGCTGACGGGGCCGCATACGCACTCGCCCGAGTATCCCGATGACGACGCCTTCGTCGATGCGTTGATCGAGCAGACGTTGCCGCACGCGCACGCCGCCGGCGCGCTCTATGCCGATGCGTTTTGCGAGCCGGGTTACTTCACCGTGGAACAGACGCGGCGCTATCTCTTGGCGGCGCGCGCCGCCGGCTTACGCCTGCGGCTGCACTGCGACGAGTTCGCCGACGGCGGCGCGGCCGCGTTGGCTGCGGAGTTGGCCATAGACGCCGCGGATCACCTCAACTGCATGGATCCCGGTGCGATTCCGGGGCTGGCGCGCGCGGGCACCGTCGCCGTGCTCTGCCCGGCCACGCTCTGGTACATGGACGTGCCCAAGGCCGCGCCGGCCCGTGCGCTGCTCGACGCGGGCGTGCCGGTGGCCTTGGCCACGGACTTCAATCCGGGAACGGCGCCTTGTGCTAGCCTGCAGATGGCCGCGCACCTCGGCCGCCGTCTATTGGGTCTGAGCCCCGCGGAGGTGTTGATGGCGATCACGACGGTGGCCGCGCGTTCACTGCGTGCGCGGGCGGGGACGCTGGAGGTCGGCGCGCGGGCCGACGCGGTGGTGCTGGAGATGTCGCATCCGCGCGAGTTGGGCTGGAGTTTCGGCACGAATCTCGCGACGGCGGTAGTCGCCGCGGGGGAGGTTTATACGTGAAGCGGCTCGTGCGTGCGCGTCACGCGATCGTCGGTGGTGAAGCGGTGCGCGACTTCGCCTTCGTAGTGGATGGAGAGCGCATCGTGTGTGTGGGTGAAGGCGGCGCGCTCGCCGCCGCCAACCCGGATCTGCCGTGCCTGGATTACGGTGAGGACCGTCTGCTTGCACCGGGGGCCGTCAACGGGCACAGCCACTGCTATCAGATTCTGCTGCGCGGCTGGGCCGATGACTGGGGCTTCGAGCGGTGGCGTGACGACGCGCTCTACCGCATCATCCCGCAGCTCGAGCCGGAGGAGTTGTACTGGGTGGCGTTGGCGGCATTCGTCGAGATGCTCGGCAACGGCATCACCACGGTGGTCGAGTTCTTCTATTTGAACGGCGCCGGTACCGCGCGCCTGGAGAAACTGGTCGAGGCGGCCATCGACTGCGGCATCCGGTTAGTGGTAGCGCGCGCGTGGATGGACGCGCCCCAGGCGCCGGCGCTGTTCCGGGAGGACCTGGCCGCGGCACGCCGTGATACGCTCGCGCTGGCCGAAGAGCTGCGCTCCGCGGGCGTGATGGTGTGCCCCGCTCCGCATTCGCTGCACGCGGCCTCGCCTGAAATGACGCGCGCCGCCGTGGACCTCGCGCGCGAGCTGGGCGTTCCCGCTCACATGCACGTGGCCGAGGCACGCTACGAAGTCGAGCAGGTGCGCGCGCGCACCGGACTCACGCCCATCGCTTTCCTCGATTCACTCGAGGTACTCGGCCCGCACTTTGTGGCGGTGCATGCGATCTGGCAGACGGAGGAGGAGAAGGATTTGCTGGCCCAGCGCGGTGCGGCGCTGATCCACAATCCTGTCACCAACCAGTATTTAGGTGACGGCATCGCGGATTTGGCAGGTCTGCGACGGCGCGGCGTGCGCGTGGGCCTGGGCACGGACTGCGATCTGCGCCCGTGTATGTACGACGAGATGCGCGCGGCAGCGTTTCTGCAGAAGACCGCCACGCTCGACGGGGCGACGCTATGCGCCCGGGAGGCGTGGCTCATGGGCACGCGCGAGGGGGCTCGCGCCGTGGGCGTCGAGGCCGGCGACTTCGCGGAGGGTTGTTATGCGGACTGGTGCGTCATCGATCGGACGCATCCGTCCTTTCACCCCTGGTCGCACCCTGTGAACCAGCTCGTCTACGTCTCGGATCCCGGCATCGTGGTGGAAACGTTCGTGGGCGCGCGCAAAGTCAGCGACCGCCGCCGCGCTCAACGCTACGGCAACGAACGCATCGGCGCGGAGCTGCGCAAGGTGGCGCAACGCTTGGGGTTGCCTCTCGACCACGCGGCCGCGCCGGCGTGATCGACGCGGCCCTGTTGGCCGCCGCCGCGCGGGAAGCGGGGTTGGCCCCCGTCAGCGCCGTGGTGGAGCGCATCGACCGCCCTGGTGAGCGAGCGGAGCTCGACCCCGAGCTGGAGCTCTACCCCGCCAGCATGATCAAGGTGCCGATCGCCGTGGCGGCGCTCGCGCGCGTGGAGGCGGGGGCGCTGACCCTCGGTCAGGACGTAGCCGTGGATGAGCGTAATCTCACCGCCAATGACGCCCCCAGCCCCATGCGCGCGGGCTACCGCGCGACGCTGGGGGAGCTGATCGACCTCATGCTCTCGCGGTCCGATAACGTCGCGACCAACCAATTGATCGATCTGCTGGGCCGCGAGGCGATCACGCGACATTGCCGGTCCATCGGCCTCACGCGCACCGCGGTACGCCGCAAGCTCTCCGGAAGTCTCCCGCTGATCGCCGATCCGGAGGCGAACGGGCGCAACGCTCACCCGGCTGGAGATGCCGCGGCGCTATTTGCCGCTCTCGACGCGCGCAGGCTGCCGGGGGCGCTGGTCGTGCTGGGTGCGCTGGCCCGGCAGTACTGGACGGGGAAGCTGCCGCTGGGGCTGCGCCCTGGCGATCGCTTCGCGCATAAGACCGGCGACACCGATGAAGTGAGCCACGACGGCGGGATCCTCACCCTGGCCGACGGCCGGCGCTACGTCGTGGTGCTCTATACGGGCGCCACCAGCCCGGACACCGATCCACGCTTCGGGACGTGGATGGCCCGGGTCCGCGCGGGGCTGGGCGAAAATAGTTAAGTATGCGTCTATTTAGGACTTGACAAAATTCCAAGCGTGATGTAAGTATTTGCTTACATCACGATGGAAGGCACGCACCGGCAGAACAACCCCGAGCAGACGCGCGACCGCATCTTAGCGGCGGCGCGGGAGGTCTACGTCCGCAACAACGGCAGCCGCGGGGCTACCACCCGTGAGATCGCCCAGCTTGCCGGGGTCAACGAAGTCACGCTGTTCCGCCATTTCGGATCGAAGGAACGGCTGCTTGCTTCCATGATCAGCCATTGCTGCGTTCGGCAGAAGATGACCCGGATCGAGGAGACCGGGGATCTTCGCACCGATCTGATCGGCGTGGGATTCGTGCTCGCACAGGGGATGGAACATGTTGAGGACCTCATCCGTGTCAACCTCAGCAACTCCTCGCTGGAAGGCGACTCGACACTGCTGGAGGGGCCGCGGCAGGTCCAGCGTGCGATCGAGGGCTTCATGAGCCGCAAGGTGGCGGCAGGGCTGCTCGAGGGTGAACCGCGGCAGTTGGCGCGCGCCTTCTCCGGGATGATCTTCGCCCACGTCATGGGCAAGCGGCTATGGGGCGAGCAGACCCCGACGACCGTGGAAGATGTGGCCCGTTACACCGGCATTTTTTTGAAAGGGACGCTCCGACATGAGTAGCACGAGCACCGAAACGCCCGCGGCTGCGGCCGAAGCGAACGCTTCCGGCGAACGCCAACCACGTACTCCGGTAGAGCGTGGCACCAACGCCGTGCCGCCGGGCCGCCGTGCCGTGCTGGCCGTTGCGATCTTCGTGGGCGTGCTGCTGCTGGTCGTGTTCGGCATCAAATGGTTCGCCTACGCGCATGCCCACCAAGGTACGGACGACGCCATCGTAGACGCCGACATCGTCCAGGTGAACTCCAAGCTCGCGGAGCGAGTCGATGCGATCTATACCGACACCAACATGCACGTGCGCAAAGGGCAGCTGCTAGCGCGGCTGGCCGATCGCGACGAGTTGGATCGCCTGCGTGCGGCGCGCGCGGCGCTAGCCGCGGCGCAGGCGCAGGCGGGCGAGGCCGGGGTAGGGGTGGATCTGACGCGGTCCACGCAGGGCGCTCAAGTCGAGCAGAACCGGGGCGGCGTGGGCTCGGCGCAGTCGGCGGTGGAGAGCGCGCAAGCCAATCTCTCGGCCGCCCGCGCGCAGCTGATCGGTGCCCGCGCGCAGGCAAAGGCGGCCGATGCCGCGGTGCCGGCCGCGCAGGCGGCGCTCTCCAAAGCAAAGAGCGATCTGCAACGCACCACCCAACTCGTAGGTGAAGGAGCGGTAGCGGCCAACCAGCTCGATGCCGCGCAAGCCCAGGCTGCGGGTGCGCTCGCTCAGTATCAGCAGTCCCAACAGAACGCCGGCGCCGCGGCTGCGGCGGTAAAGGCCGCCAGCGATCGCTACGTCGCCGCGCAGGCCGACGTTGGGCAGGCGCAATCCGCGCTCGTCACGGCGAGCGGCAAGCTTGCGGAGAGCTCGACACCGTACAAGGTTGCCGCGCAGCAGGCGCAGGCGGCGGCGGCGCAGGCGCAGGTGAAGAATGCGTTAGCCACGCTCGCGCAAGCGGAGTCGGCGGTGTCGTACACCTCGATCTACGCCCCCAGCGACGGCGTGGTCGGCGAGAAGGACGTTACGGTGGGTCAGATGGTCGCGGCCGGACAGACGCTCTTCGCGATCGTGCCGCTCGACCGGATCTACATCACCGCCAACTACAAAGAGACGCAGATTGCCGGAATGCAGCCCGGGCAGCACGTCGATATTCGCGTGGACGCCTACAAGGGCACGACGCTCTCGGGACACGTCGTGGCGATCGGTCCGGCCACCGGCTCCACGTTCTCGATCGTGCCCGCGCAGAACGCAACCGGCAACTTCGTGAAGGTCACGCAACGCATCCCCGTGCGCATCGAGCTGGACGGATCCAATCCTTCACAGACGCCGCTGCGCCCGGGCATGAACGTGGTCACCAACGTCAAGATTCGTTAGCGCTCGTAACCACACGCTCGTAGAGGCCGTTCAAGGTGCAACATCATCATCGCTCCCTCGTGGAGTACGGATGGCGGCGGCTCTTGGTGACCCTTGCGGTCAGTCTGGCCACGATGCTGGAGATCGTCGACAGCACGATCGTCAACGTCGCGTTGCCGACGATTCAGGGGAACCTCGGCGCCACCATCGACGAGGCAGCCTGGGTCGTGACCGGGTACATCGTCGCCAACGTCGTCGTGATTTCGCTGACGCCGTGGCTGCAGGCGCGCTTCGGCCGCAAGCAATACTACACGGCCTCGATCGTCGGCTTCACGCTGGCCTCGGTGCTGTGCGGCCTCTCGGGCTCGTTCGCGGAGCTGGTTTTCTGGCGCATCGTGCAGGGCATCTTCGGCGGCGGTTTGATCTCGACGTCGCAGGCGATTCTGCAGGAGACCTATCCGCCCGAGGAGATCGGCAAAGGGCAGGGCATCTTCGCGCTGGGTGTGGTCGTTGGCCCCACCATCGGCCCCGCGCTGGGCGGCTTCATCACCGATCAGCTTTCGTGGCGCTGGGTGTTCTTCATCAACATCGTCCCCGGCGTGTTGGCCGCGCTCTTGACGCTGTGGCTGCTGCGCAATCCCGAGCAGCCGCGCCGCCTACCCGTCGATGTGGCGGGAATCGCGCTCTTGGCCGCGGGCATCGGCTCGCTGCAGTATGTGCTGGAGGAGGGTGAGCGCAAGAATTGGTTCGCGGACGGGGGGATTATGTTCTTCACCGCCCTGGCGGTGCTGGGATTGCTGGCGTTCGTGGTGTGGGAATTACGGTACGCCGAGCATCCGGTCGTGGACCTGACGATTCTCAAGAATCGCGGCGTGGCGGCGGGCTCGCTGCTGGGCATGACATTGGGCATCAGCCTCTATGGGTCGATCCTGATCTTGCCGCAGTTTGTGCAGTCGATCCTGGGATTTACCGCTACGTTGTCCGGCTATCTCATCATGATCCGTGCCGCGGCCATCGGCCTCTTGACGCCGGTTGCCGCGCTGCTCGTGATGCGTGGGAAACTCGACATGCGCTGGGTCATCGGCGGAGCGTTCGTGCTCGTGGGCGTGGGAAATTTCATGCAGGCGGCGGTGACGACCACGAGCACGGGCTTCTGGGAGTTCGCTCCCATGCTCATCGTCGGCGGGATCGGCCTCTCGCAACTCTTCGTACCGCTCTCGGTGGCGATCTTCGCCTCGGCGCCACCGCGCGACACGCCGAAGGTCTCGGCGTTCTTCAACTTGGCGCGTCAACTGGGCGGCTCGATCGCAACAGCGGTGCTGGTGACGATCCTCGACCGGCGCGAGGCGTTCCACTACGCTGCGCTCGCGAGTGACGCCACGCTGCATCGCTTGCCGGTGTCTCAGTACCTCGCGCACGCCTCGCCGCTGGCGCTCTACGATCTGATCTCGCACCAGGCGCAGACGATGGCCTTTGCCGACACGGCGTTGTGGACGGCGATCATCTCGATCGCACTAGCGCCGCTGGTCATCCTGATGCGCCGGCCGCGCGGGGGCATGCCGGCCATGCTCGGCGAGTGATGTTCTAGGAAAGCAGCGCTGCGGCGGCGCGGTCGACGAGCCACGTCAGCGTCCCGTTCGCCGGCGCCACCACCTGTACCGGCGTGAGGTTCGGGTCGAAGGCGCCCTCCAGCGCACGCTGCAGCGCCTCCGCTTTCTCGGGGCCCGCCGCCGCGATCACGATGCGGCGCGCGCCGTTGATCGTGCGCGGAGTCAGTGTGAGACGGTGGGCGCCGAATTTCGGTACGAAGGGTGCCGCTACCAATAGCCGCTGCTCGCCGATGGGCGAGGTTCCTGGAAAGAGCGAGGCGGTGTGACCGTCGGGCCCCATGCCCAACATCACGAGATCGAGCTGTGGATCTTCGCCGAGCGCGTCACGCAAGACCACCGCGTATTCGTCGGCGGCCTGTTCTGGCGGAATCTCTCCGCGCATGCGGTGAACGTGTTCCGCGGGGATGGGGACCTGCGCGAGCAGTACGCGCTCCGCCATGCCGTAGTTCGACTGCGGATCCTCGGGCGGCACGCAGCGCTCGTCGCTGAAGAACACTTGGAGCGCACGCCACTCCACCCGCGACCGACGCGGCTCCTGTGCCAACAGCGCGAACGCACCCTTTGGCGTGGTGCCGCCAGAGAGCGCCACCGCGAAGCGGCCATGGCGCGCGATGGCTTCGCGCGCGGCCGTCACGAAGATGTCCGCCAGTGCCGCCCACAGTTCCGCCTCGCCGGCGACTACCCGCAACTCGTCGTGCACATGCGAAGCCTTCATGCGCGCAGCAGCCGTGCAGTCAATCCTAGTGCGCGTGAGAAGCCCGGATCGCCGCCCAATCCGAAGAGCGCCCCCGCGACGACGTCCTCCAGCGAACGCTCCAGCATCGGCTCGCAGCGGCTCCTGCGCTCGCCCTCGGACTCCACGCTCAGGCGCACGCCGCAGTCGCCTTCTACGTGCGCGCTGTAGGTTGCGCCCGCTGCGTGCAGGCGAACCATCCGCACCTCGCCCGGCGCACCGCCGCTGAGATGGGAAAACGTGACCGTCGCGCCCGAGCCGGTACGGAAGCTGCGCGCCGGTTCGGATATCTCGTAGTTCAACTGGACGCCGATCCATGCCGCCAGCAGCGCCGCCTCGGCAAGCGAGCCGCTCTCCACTTCGATAGCCTCGATGTGCGTGAGTGCCCCGGCGCGCGTTGGATCGTCGAAGAGCCGGGCGGCCATCTCACGCCAGGGCGCGACGCGCAGCCAGGCGAGGTCCCAAAGCTGTGCGTGCGGCTGACGTGAGAGGATGGCATCGAGCGCGACCAAGCTTGCGGCGGGATCGCTGCAGCGCGAGGTGTCGACGACGATGCGCCTTGCCAGCGCGCCCAATCCGCGCAGCAACGCACCGTCGAGCTCCCCGCCGACCCACCAGAGGTAGCACGGTAGGCCGGGCAGCGCAAGCTCCTCGACGTCGGCGATAACGCTCGCGGGCCGGCCGGCGTCGATAGGGAGGGCAATCTCCTCGCAGCAAACCGTTTCGCCGCCCGCGCGCCCGCAGAAGGCGCAGACGCGCGCCGCGCTGCCGCCGGCGCCGGCATCAAGCAACAGGAGACGCGCACCGTGGGCGATCGCCATTCTGCGCGCGCTTTCGGAGAGTACTGCCAGTTCGCCGGCGCCGGCCGCGCAGACCACCAGAGTCGAGGTGGAGGCCGTCGCGCCCATGACGCGACCCTCGCTCTGCGTTTCGCGCAGTCGATGCAGCTCGGCCACGATCGTCTCGACGCTCATAGTTGCCTCCACGAGTCGCCGTCGGCCGCCAGCAGCGCATCGGCTGCTGGAGGCCCCTGCGACCCAGCCGCGTAGTTCGGGAAATCGGCGGGGCGTTCGCTCTGCCAGCGCTCGAGCACGGGCATCACCACTTCCCAGGCCGCCTCCACGGCGTCCCAGCGCGTGAAGAGGGTGGCGTCGTCACGCATGGCGTCGGCCAGGAGCCGCTCGTACGCCGGCGCGATCTTCACGCCGAATCCTTGCCCGTACGCGAAATCCATCGACACGCTGCGGATGTGCATCGCCTGCCCCGGATACTTCGCGTTGAAGGAGAGCGAGATGCCCTCTTCCGGTTGAATCTTTACCACCAGCGAGTTGGTTTCGAATTGGTCGCCCAGCTCACCGAACAAGCGATGCGGCACGCTGCGGAACGCGATGGCGATCTCGCTGTTCTTGCGCTTGAGCCGCTTGCCGCTGCGCAGGTAGAACGGTACCTGACCGCCCCAGCGCCAGTTGTCGACGATCAGTTTGAGCGCGGCGTAGGTCTCCGTCGATGACTCGACGTCGACGTCGGGCTCCTCGCGGTACGCGGCCACCGCTGCGCCGGCGATCTCGCCGCGCGCGTATTGCCCGCGCACGGCGTGGTGGTCGAGGCGATCGGACGGAATGGGACGGACGGCGCGCAGCACCTTGAACTTCTCGTCGCGCAGGGCGTCGGCGTCGGAGGAGACCGGCGGTTCCATCGCCACCAGCGTCATCAAGTTGATGACGTGGTTCTGCAGCATGTCGCGCAACGCGCCCGCGCGCTCGTAGTAGCCGCCACGCTGCTCCACTCCCACGGTCTCCGCCGCGGTGATCTGCACGCTCTTGATGTAACGGTAGTTCCAGAGCGGCTCGAAGATCACGTTGGAGAAGCGCAGCGCCATCAGATCCTGCACCGGTTCCTTGCCGAGATAGTGATCGATGCGGTAGATCTGCTTTTCGGGGAAGACTTTCTCGATCTCCCGCTGCAGGGCACGCGCGGAGGTGAGGTCGGTGCCGAAGGGTTTCTCGATCACCAGGCGGCACCAGCCGCGGGTGTCCTTCGGGCCGAGCTTGGCGAGGTCCAGGTGGCGGACGATCTCGCCGAACACCACCGGCGGAGTCGCCAGGTAATACAAGGCGTTGCCATGGGTGTTGAACTCGGTAAGGTCGGTTTCGAGATGGTGCTGCAGCTGCCGGTAGCACTCCACGTCGTCGAAATCGCCGCTGACGTACGAGAGGCGGCGCGCGAAATCGTCCCAGACGGGGCCTTGCGGGTGGCCAAGTTGAGCGAACTGCGCGATGCCCTCTTTCATCGCCTCGCGGAACTGGTCGTCGGACCAGGGCGAGCGCGAGTAGCCCACGATGGCAAAGTCCGATGGCAGCAAGTCCTGCAGGCGCAGGCTATAGAGCGCGGGCATCAGCATGCGCTTGGTGAGGTCCCCGGTGGCTCCGAAGAGCACGATGGTGCAGGGATCGGCGATGCGATGGCTCTGTAGACCCGCGCGCAGCGGGTTACTCTGACCGTCGGACGTGGTGACCGTCGTGGTGATCGACATCTAGGCCGGCTCGGTTTTGACGGGATGGCCGCCGAACTGGTTACGCAGCGCGGCGATGACCTTCGCCGAGAACGCATCGGGGTCGCGCGAGGCGAAGCGCGCGAAGAGTGAGGCGGTGATGACCGGTGCGGCCACGGCTTGTGCGATCGCAGCCTCCACCGTCCAGCGCCCTTCCCCGGAATCGTCGACGTAGCCGCGGATGTGCTCCAGTCCAGGATCGTCTTGAAAGGCCAGCTCCGCCAGCTCCAGCAGCCAGGAGCGGACCACGCTGCCGTGGTTCCAGAGTTTGGCTAGACCGCCCAAATCGTACGTAAACGGCGCCTTCTCTAGAATCGCGAAGCCCTCGGCATACGCTTGCAGCAGGCCGTACTCGATACCGTTGTGCACCATCTTGGAGAAATGTCCGGAGCCCACGGGGCCGGTGTGAAGGTAGCCGTCCGGCGGCGCGAGCGTGCGGAAGACCGGCTCCACGAAGCTGACGTCCTCGACGGCGCCCCCCACCATCAAGCAGTAGCCTTCTTTGAGTCCCCAGATGCCGCCGCTGGTGCCGGCATCGCAGAACCCGATCTCCACCTCGCGCAGCGCCTGCGCGTGGCGCAGCGAGTCGGTATACTTGCTGTTGCCACCGTCGATCACGACGTCGCCTGCGTGCAGGAGCTGGCCTAACGCGGTAATCGTTTGATCCGTCGGGGCGCCCGCGGGCACCATCACCCAGACCGCTCGGCGCGCCCCTGCGAGTGCGCCCACCAACTCCTCGAGTGACGCGGCGCCGCGCGCGCCCGTCGTGACGGCCCGCTGCACGGCTTGCGTGCTGCGGTCGTAGACGACCACCTCGTGCCCGCCGCCTATGAGACGCTCGGTCATGTTCGCGCCCATGCGCCCCAAGCCAACCATACCGATCTGCATCGACGTCTTCCCCTAGGTGCGCGCGGTGATCGCGTCATGGGCGGCCCACAGCAGCCGCTCCAGGCCGCGCGCGGGGTCAGTTCCCAAATGCATGCGCGCGCCGCGGCGCTTGCGCCCGTCCAGCGCCAGGAAATCTCCCAGCGCCTGGGCATGTATCAGCGTCCCGAACGTGATACCCATACCCGGAATCGAGCGATCGGTACCGTGCTCCGCGGTCAGCTGCAGCACGACGATGGTGTTGGGGCCGCCCTTGTGGAGCTGACCGGTCGAGTGCAGGAAGCGCGGTCCGAAGCCCACGGTCGTGGCAACTCGGTAACGGTCACGCACGAGCACGCGCAGATCGCGCAGCGCCTCGACGTTGGACTGTGTCATCGGCAGGAAGGCATTGAGCGCGAGGTAGTCGCCGGGACGCAGCAGCCCGAACAGCGCGGCCAACGTTTGTGTGAGGTCCGCCGCTGCGAGCGCTGGGCTGCCGGAGAGCGGATAGACCGCCAAGCCGTCGCCATATTCGCGCGCCGGAGCCGCAGCGCCGAACGAGCCCTTTTCTTTATACGTGGCCAGCAATGCGTTGGTGTTGTCCTTCGACTCCTGCACGTTGGGTTGATCGAAGGCGTCGATGCCGAGCAGCGACCCT
Source organism: bacterium (assembly GCA_004298675.1). Lineage (GTDB taxonomy): Bacteria > Vulcanimicrobiota > Vulcanimicrobiia > Vulcanimicrobiales > SCRA01 > SCRA01. The sequence goes on from SCRI01000086.1 coordinate 110,571, forward strand.
GCGGCGGCCGTCGCGACCTCCCAGAGATACATCCATTGGCCCAGCTCGTCCAGCGCCGGCATGCACAGGCGCACCACCGGCTGCCCCGCCGCTTCTAGGGCTTGCAGCTTGGAGTCCGCCTCCCGCTCGATGGTGGGGCGCGGCACGGCGCCGGCGGGCGGATCGCCCGGCAGGCCGTCGGCCACCGCCACGAAGAGGCGATCGTTGCCGTAAGCGTGCGGATCGCCCAGCGGCTCGCCCTCGATCGGCACGATGCCCGTTCCGTTCTTCCCAGTGGATTCGGCCAGGAGTTGCTCGAGCCAGTAACCGAACGCTGCGGCAGCCGGCGGCGCCACCAGCGTGAGCTTGTCGCGGCCGGCCTTGGCCAGTCCGCCGATGATGGCACCCAGACGCGCCCCTGGGCTATGGTCCTCCGGTACGGAGGAGGCCGCGGCCGCGGCTCCGGCGTTGCCCGCCTCCAGCAGCGCCTTCACGTCGTAGCCGGCCGCGGCTGCGGGGGCCATCCCGAAGAAGGAGAGCGCCGAGTAGCGGCCGCCGATGTCGGCCATGTTGGTGAAGCAGCGCAGGAAGTTGCCCTCGCGCGCCTCACGCTCCAGCGGCGTGCCCGGGTCGGTGATGGCCACGAAGTGCTTGGCGGCGCGCTGCGAGCCGACCGCTTTCTGCACGCGTTCGTAGAAGTAACGGAAGAAGGCGTTGGGCTCGATGGTCGTTCCGCTCTTGCTCGAGACGAAGAAGAGCGTCCGCTCCAAGTCGAGGCGGCCCTCCAGCGTAGCGATCTGTCCGGGATCGCTGGAATCGAGCACGTGCAGGCGCGGGGCGCCCGGACGCTCACCGAAGGTCAGCCGGAAGACGTCCGGCGCCAGCGAGCTTCCACCCATGCCCAAGACGACGGCGTCGGTGAGGCCGGCGGCTTTGACCTCGGCCGCGAAGCTCTGCAGGTCGGCGACGTGTTCGAGCAGCGCCTGCGGTGCATCCAGCCAGCCCAGCGCGTTCTCGATGATCTTGACGTGCGCCGGCTGATTGGACCACAGCGTGGCGTCATGCGCCCAGAGCCGCTGATCGAAGCGGTTCTCACCGAGCCGGCTCAAGGCTTGGTCGGCGCTGCCCTTGGAGTAGCCGAGCGCGCACGTGATGCGCTCGGGAGCCTTGGCGCGCAGGCTCGCCAGCTTCGTTTGAATGGAGGCGAGCAGCTCGTCGTAGCTCTCGGAGAAGAGCACGACGCCGTCGTCCTGTAGACGCTGCGTCACGTCGAAGAGCGAGATGCCGGCAGCGCGCAGGTGCGCCAAGTTGGTCTGGGCCCGGTCGAGGCCCTGACCGATCGTATCGCCGGCGATGGTGCCGTGATCGAGCAGCGCCTGCAGCGTCTGCGTCGGCATGGTGTTGACGGTGTTGCGCCCGACCAGGTTCTCCACGTAGAGCAGGTCCGAGTACGCCGGATTCTTGGTGCCCGTGGAGGCCCACAGTGGCCGCTGCACGCGCGCACCTACGGCCGCCAATGCGGTGAAGCGCTGGTGGTGCTCGAAGACACTCTGGTAAAGACGATACGACTCTTTGAGGTGCGAGACCCCGATCGTGCCCAGCAGGCTCTTGAGGTCCTCGCCTTTAGCGATCAGCGTCTGCAACTGGCGGTCGACTGCGGTGTCGATGCGGCTGACGAAGATGGAGGCCACGGAGTGCAGATCGTCCACCGGCTGCCCCGCGGCCAGGCGCGCCTCCAGCGCTTCGACGTAGGTCCAGATCACGCGCTCGTAGTTCTCGTTGCCGAAGAGCAGCGTGATGTTGATGTTGATACCTTCGGTCAGGCACTGCCGGATCGACGGCAAGCACTCCGGCGTGCCGGGAATCTTCACCAGCACGTTGGGGCGGGCGACTTCACGCCACAGGCGGCGCGCCTCTTCGATGGTGCCCTGCGTGTCGCGTGCGAGTTTGGGCGAAACCTCGATCGAGACGAAACCGTCGCTGTGACCGCTCGTATCGTAGAGCGGGCGGAATCCGTCACAAGCTTGTTGGATGTCGCGCACGGCCAAGCGCTCGAAGATCGCCGGTCCGTCGAGATTTGCGTCGAGCAATTCGCGCAGTTGCTCGTCGTAGTCGTCGCCCGCGCCGATCGCCTTCGAGAAGATGGTGGGATTGGAGGTCATGCCCCGCACGCCTGCAGCGATCAAACGCTCGAGCTCGCCCGAAGCGAACATGGCGCGGCGGATGTTGTCGAGCCATACGCTCTGCCCGCAAGCCGTGAGTTGCTGGATGGTATTCACGAGATCTCCTCTACTGTCTAGCGGCGCGCCAGGCCGGCTACGAGCGCGGCGCCGCGCTCGGCGACCTGGGCGGGCGTGAAGCCGAAATGCTCGGCCAACGCTGCCAGCGGCGCGGACTCACCGAACGTGTGCATGCCCACGCAGGCGCCGTGGTCGCCCACCCAACGGCTCCAACCCAGCGTCGCGGCGGCCTCCACGGCAAGGCGCGCGCCCGCTGCAGGTGGGAGCACCTCGTCGCGGTAGCGCTGCTCTTGGCGCTCGAAGAGCTCCCAAGAAGGCATCGAAACCACGCGCGTGCCGATGCCGCGCTGCTCCAGGATGTCGCGCGCGCGCAGGCAGAGCGAGACCTCTGAGCCCGTCGCGATGAGGATCAGATCGAGCTCTCCGCTGCTCTCCGCAAGCACGTAGGCACCGCGCTCGACCGGCGCCCCTGCCGTGGCCGCCAGCACCGGGAGCTTTTGGCGCGTGAGGACGATGGCAGTGGGGCCGCCGCGGTCGCGCAGCGCGTGCAGCCAGGACGCCGCCGTCTCGTTGGCGTCGGCCGGCCGCAGCACGGTGAGGCCTGGCACCGCACGCAGCGCCGCAAGATGTTCGATCGGCTGGTGCGTCGGTCCGTCTTCTCCCAGGAGTATGGAGTCGTGGGTGAAGACGAAGACGACGTGCAGCTTGCTGAGCGCGGCGAGGCGGATGGCGGGCTTCATGTAGTCGGAGAAGGTCATGAACGTCGCCGTGAACGGCAGGATCGCACCATGCGCCGCCAAGCCGTTGGCGCCGGCGCCCATCGCATGCTCGCGAATGCCCCAATGGATGTTGCGTCCCTGGGGCGTCGCGCGTTGGAAATCGCCCAGGCCCTTGAGGTACGTCTTGGTCGAGGGGTCTAGATCGGCGCTGCCGCCGGTCAGCTCGGGGAGTTGGGCTGCCAGCGCGTTCATGACGCTACTCCCGGCATCGCGCGTGGCCATCTCGCCCCCATCCGCTGAGAACGCCGGCAACAGCGTCGCCAAGCCGTCCGGTAGCTCACCCGCGATCATCCGGCGCAGCTCCGCGGCCTCGGCTGGATAGGCCGCGGCGTAGCGCTCAAAGCGCGTGTTCCAATCCGCCTCCGTCTCCCGCCCGCGCTCGAGCGCGCCACGGAAGTAAGCCAGGCTCTCCTCCGGCACGAAGAACGGCGGATAGAGCGGCCAGCCCAGCGCCTCCTTCGTCTTCTCGGCGTTCTCCTTGCCTAGTGGCTCGCCGTGCGATTTGGACGTGTCGGCCACTGGCGAGCCGTAGCCGATCGTGGTGCGCACGACGATCAGCGAGGGGCGATCCTCGACGCGGCGCGCGCGCTCGACGGCGTCGGCCAAGATTTCGACGTCGTAGGCTTCATTGTGTCCCACGAACTGAACGTGCCAACCCAGCGCTTCGTACTTCGGCGCTACCCCCTCGGTGTAGGTGACGTCGGTGGCGGCGGCAAGCGAGACGTGGTTGTCGTCGTACAGGTAGATGAGTTTGCCGAGGCCGAGGTGCCCTGCCACCGAGGCCGCCTCTTGCGAGACGCCCTCCATCATGTCGCCGTCGCTGACGATGGCGTAGGTGTAGTGATCGATGATGGTGTGGCCGGGGCGATTGTAGCGCGCCGCCAAGTTCGCCTCCGCGATCGCCATGCCCACGCCATTGGCGAAACCTTGGCCCAGCGGCCCCGTGGTGACTTCGATACCGGGGGCTATGCCACGCTCGGGATGGCCCGGAGTGCGGCTTCCCAGCTGGCGGAAGGCGCGCAGATCATCGAGCTCCAGGCCGTAGCCGGTCAAGTAGAGCAGCGCGTAGAGGAGCATGGAGCCGTGGCCCGCCGAGAGCACGAAACGGTCGCGATCGAACCAGTTGGGATTGGCGGGGTTGTGCTTGAGGTGGCGCGTCCACAGGGCGTAGGCCATTCCCGCCGCGCCCAGCGGCAGGCCGGGGTGCCCGGACTTCGCCTTCTCGATGGCGTCGACGCAGAGGAAGCGGATCGTGTTGATGTTCAGGTCGTCGGCTGGCGTGTTCGGCATGGTCCCGGATGTTCTGGAGTCGTACCCATCTTTCCGTCTCACAGCCCGCCGCCAGGTATCGTGACGCGCTGCACGCGAACCCGGGGACGCTATGGATCTCAGTGAACTCGAGGGCGCTGTAACGCGCCTTACTGCCGATCGCGCCGCCGTGCGCAGTCCCGAGGGACACGCCATCGACGAGATCGTCGATCTGCTGGACCGCGGAGTCTTGCGCGTCTGCGAGCCGGGCCCGCGAGGCTGGGTCACGCACGCGTGGGTGAAGCAGGCCATCCTGCTCTACTTTGCGCGTCACGACAGCCGCGAGCTGCGCGATCCGCAGACAGAGCTGACCTTCTACGACAAAGTTCCGACCAAGCGCAACTATGCCGAGCTGGGCGTGCGCTGCGTGCCTCCAGGCGTGGCACGCTACGGCTCGTTCTTGGCACGCGGCTCGATCCTCATGCCGGGCTTCGTGAACATCGGCGCATACGTCGACGAAGGCACGATGGTCGACACCTGGGCCACGGTGGGCTCGTGCGCGCAGATCGGCAAAGGCGTGCATCTCTCCGGAGGCGTGGGCATCGGCGGCGTACTGGAGCCCGCGCAGGCACAGCCGGTGATCGTGGAGGACGGCTGCTTCATCGGCTCGCGCGCCATCGTCGTGGAGGGTGTGGTGGTAGAGCACGAGGCCGTCCTGGGCGCCAACGTCGTCTTGACCGCATCGACGCCGATCGTCAACGTCACCGGCTCCGCGCCCGTCGTTACGCGCGGACGGATTCCCGCGCGCAGCGTCGTCATCCCGGGCACCATGCCCAAGCGCTTCACCGCCGGAGAGTTTCAGGTGCCCTGCGCGCTCATCATCGGCCAGCGCCAAGAGTCGACGGACCGCAAGACCTCGCTCAACGCCGCCTTACGCGACTTCGGCGTCAGCGCCTAACGTAGCGCCTTTGGCGGGGGCAGGGCGACACCTCGCTCCGGGACCGCGGCTCGCACATCCTGTGCGACCGCTTAGTTCCGCGCGCTTCCGGCCCTCCAGGCCTCGCGCGCTGCATAAGTCCCTGCGCGAGGAATCGCCCCGCCCCCGCCGCGAGCATTGTTCTCGGCGTTAGTGCGCCGACCAGCCTCCGTCGATGGGGATGGCCGCGCCGGTGATGGACTTGGCGCCATCGGAGCAGAGGAACGCCGCCAGGTGGCCGATCTCCGAGGGGTCGATCATCTTCTTGGTGGGCATGGCGTAGAGGAAGGCCTTCTCCAGCACCTGCTCGTCGCTGAGGTCTTTGCCGTAGGCTTCGCGCAGCTCGGGGAGCTGGTTGCGGATGATGTCGGTCATCACGGCGCCGGGGCAGATCGCGTTGACGGTGATGCCGGACTCCGCGCCCTCGAGCGCGGCCGCCTTCGTCAAACCGACGACACCGTGCTTGGCGGCGATGTAGGCGGGCTTGAACGGCGAGGCCACGAGTCCGTGGACGCTGGAGATGTTCACGATGCGCCCGCGCTTACGCTGCACCAAGTAGGGCCACGCGGCTTTGGTGACGTGGAAGATGCCGTTGAGGTCGATGTCGACCACGAAGTCCCACTTGTCTTCAGGGAAATCGGCCAGCGGCGTGACGAATTGCACGCCGGCATTGTTGACGACGTGGTCGAGCGCGCCCAGGTCCTTGACGACGCCGGCGCAGAGTGCCTTCATCTCCTCCGCCTTGCGCACGTCGCCGGCGTAGCCGCGGGCGCGCACGCCGTGCGCCGCCGCCAGCTCTTTGGCCGTCTCTTCCGCTTGCGCGAGGTCGAGGTCGACGATCGCGAGATCCGACCCCTCCTGCGCGAGTGCGGCGGCGATGGCGCGTCCAATTCCCCGGCTCCCGCCGGTCACCAGCGTTACGCGCCCGTGCGCGTCAAGTGCGGACATTCCGTTACCTCCTCCTTGCCTCTCCGCAGGCCAGACGTTCGCGCAGCGATGCCAAGACCAGCGAGAGTGCGTCGAAAAAATCATCGGGGCGGGGCGTGATCGCCGTCCAACGCTCGGCGTAGGCCGCCAAGTTGGTGTTGAAGGCGCCGTCACGGGGATCGCTCAACCACGCTGCGACGGTCTCCGGAAGCCTGCGTAAGAGGGCTTGTGCGGCGGGAACGTCCTGCCGCTCGCGCTCCGCGTCGAGGCTGTCGAGTATCGCTACGAGAGCGTGTTGGGGGTCGATGGCTGCAACGGCTCGGCGCCGCCTCCTTGAATGAGGCGGTTACGCTGGAGGGGGTGCGGCTCCCTTCGCCGCGTTAGGAGGCGTGCTCTTCAGCGATAGGGATGCGCTTGATGAGGCGCACGACGTTGCCCGCGCGGCGATGTTCGTAGTGCACCTCGTCCATCAATTCGCGCATGAGGAAAATGCCGAAGCCGCGGGGGGTGTGGTACTCCTCGTCCGGGCGCGTCCCATGGCGGCCGAAATCGAAGGCGGCGCCGGAGTCGACGACCTCCACGACGAGATGACCGTCATCGGTGCGGCGGATGCGCAGGATGATCTTGCGGCTGCCGCGGCCCACGCGGCGGCCATGCTCGACGGCGTTGGCAAGCGCCTCACCAACGGCAAACTCAACATCGGCCGATGTCTGAGCGTCGGCGCCGAGGTGGCGGCTCATTGCAACGATCCAATGTCGGGCTGTGCTGACGAATTCGGGACGGTTGGGGATCTCGCCCCGCCAAGACGGCGTCGTTTTCACCTCTCCCAGCATTGCTTGTTGACTCTTTCCCATCATCGGCGAAGATATATCAAGACTTCACCCGAACGGGTGCGCATGCTGTTCGGCTTACCTCCTCCGCCACCGGCCGTTGTAGCAAGCGTCCGCACGCCACGCGCGACGATCCCCGCGGGCACCGTTATCGCAGTGGCTCTCGCTGAAACCGTGGATTCCGCAACGGCAAAACCAGGGCAATTCTTTCGCTTTGAAACGATCGAGCCGCTGACGATCGGCGGCCGGACCGTGCTGCCGGCGCACACTCCGGGCGTTGGGATCGTCTCCGATGCCCAGGCCGCCGGCCCCCATAGCCACCCGGGATCGCTGCTGTTGGAGGCGCGTTATCTACGGCTCCCCAGTCAACAGCTATTGCAAGTTACCGTCGACCGGAATGTCAGCGACCTACGTCGCAAGGGCGCGGATCCCCAGCTCCCATTCTATACGAGTTATCTCCCTATACCGTCGCTGGGATTGATCACCAGGGCGTACGACTACGTGCTCAACGGAAAAAACGTCGTGCTTCCAAGCGGCACGGTCTTCATCGTCGTATCGATTCAGAGCGCCCAAGCTTAGAGGTAGACGTCGGTGGCCTGCAGACCTTGCAGGCCGCCGTAGTAGGCAGCGGCGGCGGTCAGGGCCTCCAGCGGCAGGAGGCCGATCAGCTCGCCGCCGATGATGCGCCCGCCCGCGCGCGCAACCTGGCGGCGCGCGAGCTCTATCACGCGGTGCAGCGGCGTGGCCGTGGCGTCGGTGAGATTGAACGAGAGCTGGATCTGCCCGCCATCCAACGGGAACGCAAGGACTTTGAGCGTCGCGAGGCCGCCGTCGCGCCCCCGCATGCGCCGCGCGATCGCGTGAGCCGCGTCCAGGTCGATGCCTTCCGCGACGAGGTTCCAGGCAATCAGCGGGCGGCGCGCGCCGACCGCCACGGCCCCCGCGCTGGGATGCGGCGACGCCGCACCGACGTCGGGTGCGCCGTCCGGCTCGCGCATGCGCGCGCCGAGCGCCTCGAAGCCGGCGTTGCGCACGCGCGCCAGATCGCGCCGCTCGGGACGCAGGGCGGCGTCTTCATACAGATAACAGGGCAGGCGCAGCTCGTCCCACAGACGTTGTGCGGTCGAACGCGCCAGATCGACCGCGGCGCTCATCTCGGCGTCGCGCAGCGGCACGAACGGCAGGACGTCGAGTGCGCCGATGCGCGGATGGAGGCCACGATGGGAGCGCAGATCGATGCGCTCCACCGCCACGCGCGCCAGCGCGAGCGCGGCCTCGGAGAGTTCGGTAGCCGTGCCAACCAGCGTGAGCACGCAGCGGTTGTGCTTGCCGTCGGCGGTTCGATCGATCACGCGCGCCCCGGCGCGCGACGCGGCCTCGACGAGGGCATCGACGATCCGTGCATCGCGCCCTTCGGAGAAGTTGGGAATGCACTCGAAGAGCGCCATCGCTGCTAGAGATCGAGGGCGGCGTTGACGGCCGCGCCGATCTCGTCGACGGGGATCACGCGCATGCCCTTGGGTGCCGCCGCGGCGCTTACCACCGCGGGGACCACGGCCAGGCGAAAGCCCAAGCGCGCCGCCTCCGCCAACCGCCGCTCGCTCTGCGCCACGCCGCGTATTTCACCGGAGAGGCCGAGCTCGCCGAAGGCTACCAGATCGTGAGGGAGCGCCGCGTTGCGGTGGGCCGATGCCACCGCCAACGCCAATGCGACGTCGGCAGCGGGCTCGCCGACACGCAAGCCGCCCGCGACGCTGGCGTAGACGTCCTGTCCGCCGACGAGCAAGCCCGCGCGTTTCTCGAGCACCGCCAGCACGATGGCGAGACGATTGGCGTCGAGGCTGGAGGCCAAGCGCCGGGGCGTGCCGTAGGCGGCGCCGGCCAACAGCGCCTGCACTTCCAAGAGTATCGGGCGGCTGCCCACGACCGCGGGGACGACGCAGGAACCACTCGCGCGCGCCGCGCGCCCTTCGAGGAAACGTTTTGAAGGCTCGGCGATCTCGCGTAATCCCTGTGGCCCCATGGCGAAGACGCAGACCTCGTCGACGGAGCCGAAGCGGTTCTTGTACGAGCGCAAGACACGCAGCCCCGCGCCGCCGTCGCCTTCAAAGTAGAGCACGGTGTCGACCAGATGCTCGAGCAGGCGTGGACCGGCGATCGCTCCGTCTTTGGTGACGTGGCCGACGACGAACGTCGCGCACTCCGTGCGCTTCGCGAAGCGCTGCAGCGCCTGCGCGCACTCCCGCACCTGCGCCACGCTACCGATGCCCGACTCGCACGTCTCCAGATACACCGTCTGGATGGAGTCCACGACCAGCACGCGCGCGCCCGCGCGCTCGATCTCCTCCAGCGCCGGCTCCAGATTCGCGGCGGCAAGGAGCAGCACGTCGCCGGCGGTACCCAAGCGCTCCGCGCGCAGTTTGGTCTGCGCGGCCGACTCTTCGCCGCTGAGGTAGACCACGGGACCGGCGCGCTGCGCCAAGCGCGCAAGGACGTCGAGCAGCAGCGTGGACTTACCGACGCCGGGCTCTCCGCCGATCAGGATCACGCTTCCCGGCACGACGCCGCCGCCTAACACGTTGTCGAATTCGCGCAGCCCGGTGGAGATCCGGTCTTCGGCGCCCGCTTCGACCTCGCGTAAGGGAACCAGCGCCGGGGCCTGCGCAAGCCGCGCGGTGCGACGAGCTGGAGCAGGGGCCGGTGCCTCGGCAAACGTGTTCCAACCCTCGCAGCCCGGGCAGCGCCCGCGCCAACGAACCGATTCGAATCCACAGGATGAACAGAAGAAGAGCGTCTTGGCGGCCTTGGCCATCACGGCGGCGATTCGGTGCAGCCAGGGGGTGCGCCTGTGCATGCGCGAAGCCAACGCCCCGTGACGCTCCCGCATATCGCCATCGACGGCCCCGTGGCTAGCGGTAAATCGACCGTAGCCATGCTGGTGGCCCGGCGCCTCAATCTGCTCTACGTCGATACCGGTGCCATGTACCGCGCCGTCGCACTGGCGGCGCTGCACGACGGTGTCGAACTTCAGGATGGTGATGCGCTGGCTGCGCTGGCGCAGCACCATCGCATCGACCTCGAGCCCTTGGCCGATGCTCGCGGCTATGCCGTACGTCTCGACGGAGAGGACGTCACCGCGCGCCTCTTCGGCGGCGCGGTCACCGCGGCCGTCTCCACGGTCGCGGCGCAGCCTCAAGTCCGCCGGCTGCTGGTGCAGCGCCAGCGCGAGATCGCCGCGCAGCGCGCGGTGGTGATGGCGGGCCGTGACATCGGCAGCGTCGTGCTGCCGGATGCGCCGTTCAAGATCTTCCTCACGGCATCGGTTGAAGAGCGCGTCCGGCGCCGCTTGGCGGAACTGCGCGCGGCGGGGAGGGCGATCGACGCGGCTACGCTGCGCGAAGACGTGGAGCGGCGCGATCGCGCCGACACCGAGCGTGCCGACTCACCGCTGCTGCCGGCCCCGGGCGCGCTGGTGCTGGACTCGAGCACGCTGCAGGCCTCCGACGTCGCGGCACGCATCGTCTCCTGGGTGACTTCGAGCACCGCGGCGGAGAGCTAAATGGAGGCCTACGATCTGGCGAGGTTCCTCTTGAACGTCGCCTTCCGCAGCCTCTGGCGCCTGCGCGTGGAGGGGGCCGCACGCGTACCGCGCGAGGGGCCGCTGATCCTAGCCTGCAACCACGTCTCCTACGTCGACCCACCGGTGCTCGGTTGCGCCGCGCCGCGCACGGTCTCGTACATGGCCAAGTCCGAGCTCTTCCGCGTTCCGTTGCTCGGGCCGGCGATCCGGATGGTGCGGGCCTTCCCCGTCGAGCGGGGCAAGGGCGACGTGGCGGCGATACGCACGGCCGTGAAGGTGATCGAGCGCGGAGGCTGCGTCGGAATTTTTCCGGAGGGTGGGCGCGTCAAGCGTGGCGAGGAGCGTCAGCCGCAGGCGGGCGTAGCGCTGCTGGCCTATCTCTCGGGGGCGCGCGTGGTTCCAGCGGCGATCGTGGGAAGCGATCGCGCCGTCCACTTGGGCGCGATCACCGTGCGCTTCGGCGATCCCATGGAGTTCCGGCCCGCCGGTGCAAAGGCCACGCGCGAGGAGTTGGCGGCGTTCAGTGCGGCGGTGCTCGAGCGCATCCGGGCGTTACGGGAAGGATAAAGGGGGGAGCTGATGAGCGTTCCATCGCCTGTGTTGGCGAGATTCGAGGAGCAGCTGGGGCGTTGGCTCTCCCGCTTCGGCGGCGATTCCCCCGTCTACGAGATGGTGGCGTATCATTTCGATCTCGCCGGCGCCGGGCAGCGCGGCAAGCGACTGCGCCCGCAACTCTGTCTGTTGGTGGCGGAGGCGGAGGGCGCGCGCGTGGAGGCGGCGTTCGATGCCGCGGTCGCCGTCGAGCTGCTGCACAACTTCTCGCTCATCCACGACGACATCGAGGACAACGATCGGCTGCGTCATGGGCGCGCGACCGTCTGGGCGCGCTACGGCGTGGGACATGGGATCAACGCCGGCGACGCGCTGTGCTCGATGGCCTACCTCGCCTTGCTGGAGAACGCGGCGCGATTGCCTGAAGAACGCGTCATCGTGATGTCGCGGCTGCTGCACGAGGCGCAGTTGCAGATGTGCGCGGGGCAGGCGTTGGACATGGCGTTCGAGACCGCGCCGGCCGTCGATCCCGGCGCGTACCTGCAAATGATCGAAGGGAAGACCGCCGCGCTCTTTCGCGCGACGGCGCGCATGGGCGCGGTTGCCGCCGGCGCGGCGGTGGAACGGGTGGACGCGTACGGTGAGATGGCGCGGCGCTATGGTCTAGCCTTTCAGATCCAAGACGATCTCCTAGGTATCTGGGGGCGCTCTGAGGAGACCGGAAAACCGAGCCTGGCCGACCTGCGCAAGCGCAAGTGGACCTATCCCGTGGTTTGGGGGATTGCCGCGGGCGCGGGCGCGGTGGAGGCACTCTACCGCACGGGCGCCGGTCTCGATCAGGGGCAGGCCGAGCAGGCACGCTTGACGTTGGAGCGCGCTGGCGCGCGTGAGGCCGCACAGGCGGCTCTCGATCGCTATCTGGGCGAAGCGGAGGCCATCGCGCGTGAATGTGGCCTCGACCGTGACGGCGCCGTGCGTACCTTTCTGGCGCAAGGCGGACGCCGCAGCGCATGAAGGGCAGCGCAGTTCGCGGCGCGGAGGGCACCGCCGTGCGCGCCGCCTTGCCGCTGGCTGGCATGCTGGCGCTGGCGCTGGTGGTACGGTTGCTCTTGCTCCCCGCGCAGGGATACGCAAACGACATCGCGGCGTTCGAAAGCTGGGCGCTGACGCTCTACGATCACGGTGTCCGCGCCTTCTATCAGAGCACGAGTTTCGTCGACTATCCGCCCGGCTATCTGTGGGTGTTGACGGTGGTGGGCTGGCTCTATCACGCGCTGCATGTGAGCGACGCCAACGCCGGCTACTACGTGCTGCGCGATCTGGTCAAACTACCCGGCATCTTGGCCGATCTCGGTTGCGCCGCGTTGATCTACGTCATGGCGCTGCGTTTGGCGGGAAGCAAAGCGGCGTTGGGCGCGGCGGCGCTCTTCGCATTCAATCCGGCGACGATCTACGTCTCGTCGTATTGGGGGCAAGTCGACTCCGTGTCCGCGTTCTTCACGCTCGCGGCGCTGCTCGCAACGCTGCGCCGCCGTTGGCATTGGGCGTGGGCGCTGCTGGCGATCGCCGTCCTCATCAAGCCGCAGGCCTTCGTGCTGGCGCCGCTGTTGCTGGTCTACCGGGCCTGGCAAGAAGGGCGCCCGCGCTTCTCGCCGGATCTCGCGACGGGGCCGCTCGTGGCGGTTGCCGTCGGCTACGCCATCGCGGCGCCGTTCGCGCCGGATCCGGTCAATCCGCTCTCGACGCTCTCTTGGCTTCTCGAGCGCTACGTCCACGGCACGTCGGTCTACCCGTACAGCTCCATCAACGCCTTCAATATCTACGCCGTGGCGCGCAGCTTCTGGCAGCCCGACGGCAGGATCGTCGGTTTTCTGCCGCAAGCGGTGTGGGGCGTGCTCTTGGTGTTGGCCGCGACGTTCATGGTGCTCTGGCGCGCCGCCCAACGGCGGGACGAGCGCGGCCTGCTGGAGGCGGCGCTGCTGATCTCGCTGGCACTCTTTCTCTTCGCCACGCGCATGCACGAGCGCTACATCTACAACGCGTTTGCACTGGCCGTGCTGATGGCGCCGCTGGGCCGGCGCTACGTGACGGTGGCGCTGCTGCTCTCCGCCACGTTCTTCGCGAACCTGCTCTACTCGTACGCGTATCTGGGCGTCATGGAGCAACACGTCCAGGGCGTCGATCCCACCAATCTCATGCCGCTCGTGAGCCACCCCGCCGCACTGCTCAACGTGCTCCTCTTCGCCTTTCTCGCCTACGCCTATCTGGGTGGAGAGGAGCGGCCCGCAGCGGCCGTTGCTGAGAGCGGACCGCTCCAGCTCCTGCGGGGGCGGATGCGCGCGTGGTTCTCGCCGCTGGAGGGCAGCGCAGCGCTGACGCGGCTGGACTGGCTGATCGCGATCGGCTTGGGTCTGTTGTGCCTGGCGATCACGCTGACCCGGATCGCGCATCCCGCCACGCAGATCTTCGACGAGATCTACTACGCGCGCACGGCCAAGGAGTATCTGCAGCATCGCGACGTCTTCGAGTGGACGCATCCGCCGCTCACCAAGCTGCTGATCGCCTTGGGCATCATCGCCGATGGCGGCTACCCGCGCGGCTTCACGAGTTTTGGCTGGCGTCTAGCCTCGGCTTTCGTGGGCAGTCTGACGGTGCCGCTCCTGTACGCCTTTGCCAAGCGTCTGCTGCGCTCGACGGCCTTTGCCGCAGTTGCCGCCGGCCTGCTGATCTTCAGCGGTTTCCATCTCGTTCAATCCCGCATCGCCACGCCCGAGATCACGGTGGCGTTCTTCTCCTTGGCGTCGCTATACTGTGCGTATCGCTACGTGATTGCGGCGCAGGTTCGCGTCGTCGAGCGCCTGCGCGCGGGCTGGCAATGGGTGCTTGGCGCCGGCGGCGCAGTGGCGCTCGTGGTGGGCTGGCTGGCACAGTGGATCATCGCGCGCCCGCCCGTCGTCTATGGGGATGGACGCGGCGACGATATCGCGGCGCGCATCGCCATCTTCGCGGTCTTCGGGTCGGCCGCGTATCTCGTCGTCCGGCTCGTGCTTCCACGCCTCTACGGCAGCGGCCGGCTCGTCGCGTGCTACGCCGACGGCAGCAGCGTGGAGACGTATGGCCGGGAGCGGCTCAACGTCCCCGCGGCCGCCGATGGTGGAACCAAGAAGAGCGCCGTCTACCGGCGCGACGGGCTCGAGGTCACCCTCGGCTCCGACGGTGTGGAGCACTATCGCACCGCTGAGGGCGAGGCGCGCTTCACTCCGGAGGGGACGCTGGAGATCGAGCCCGGCGGGCTGCGCGTGCGTTCCCGCGACGCCACGCTCTGGATGTGGCTGCTGGCGCTGGCGCTCGCGGGCGCGATCGACAGTAAATGGAACGGTTTCTTCACGCTGGGCTGGGTGCTGCTGGGCCTCGCGCTGGTCGCCTCGCAGCGCTGGTGGTGCCGCCCCGCGCAGTGGGGCAATCCGCGTGGCATCCCGCTGGATATCGTCTACGCGGCGGTCCTGTTGGTGGGCGCGGTCGTCTACGTGCTCTCGTACGTTCCGTACTTCACGTTAGGGCACAACTTGGCCGACCTGATGGGGCTGCAGCGCCAGATGTTCCTCTATCACGACGAGCTGAAGGCGACGCATCCGTATTCGGCGCGCTGGTGGGAGTGGCCGCTGATCTGGCGGCCGATCTCTTACTACTATCACGACTTCGGCGGGCCGGGGCACATCGTGGCGGAGATCCTCGCGCTTCCCAATCCCGTCAACTGGTGGTTCGGACTGCTCAGCGTCCCCGCGCTCTTCGTGATCGGATTGCTGCGGCGGCACAAGGGCTACGCGCTGCTCGTGGGGGCCTACCTGTGGCAGTGGCTACCTTGGATGACGAGCCCGCGTATCACGTTCGAGTACCACTTTTTCCCGAATCTCGCCATCATCTGCCTGGCCAACGCGCTCGTGCTCCAGGAGGCGTGGAGGAGCTTTGGGCGCTGGGGGCGCATCGCCGTCATCGCCTTCCTGGCCGCCGTGGCTTGGGCATTTCTCTTCTGGCTTCCGATCTGGGTCGGAACTCCGATCCCGTACGACGAATGGCAGAAGCGGATGCTGATGTGGCTGGTGGGAACGCACTGGATCTAACGGAAGAAGCGAAGAGAAAGAGACAACCATGTCCGGACACTCCAAGTGGCACAACATCCGGCTGCGCAAGGGCAAGGTGGATGCCCAGCGCGGCGCGCTGTTCACCAAGCTCTCGAAAGAGATCATCCTGGCCGCCAAGAGCGGTTCCCCCGATCCCGAGGCCAACTACCGCCTGAAGATGGCGGTGGACAAAGCGCGCGAGAACAACATGCCGATGGACAACATCAAGCGTGCGATCGCGCGCGCCGCCGGCGGCGAGGGCGCGCGTGACATCGAGGAGGTGCGCTACGAGGGCTACGGTCCCAGCGGCGTGGCGGTCATCGTGGATGCCGCGACGGACAACCGCAATCGCACCGCCTCCGAGATGCGCTTTCTCTTCAGCCGCAACGGCGGCACGCTGGGCGAAAGCGGCAGCGTGAGTTGGCAGTTCGAGCCGCGCGGCCTGGTAGAGGTCGAGAGCGCGGGGCGCAGCGAGGATCAGTTGACCGAGGCGGTACTGATCGATGGCGTCGACGACGTCCGCTACGATCCCGAGCGCAGCGAGATCCTCACGGACGTCGCGGCGCTGCAACGAGTGCGTGAGACGCTTGCCTCGGGCGGGTTGAAGGTGACGGAGGCGCGCCTCTCGATGGAGCCCAAGCAGACCGTCGCGCTGACGGGTGACGCGGCCGCAGCGGTCCTCAAGCTTCTAGATGCGCTGGATGAGCACGAGGACGTGCAGCAGGTCTACTCCAATGTCGATCTCTCGGCCGCGGATCTCGAGGCACTTGCCGGCGCGTGAGCGCTGACGAGCCGCGCCGGCAGCGGAGCGCCGGAGGATTCGATTGGGCCACGTGGGGCTTTCCGCTTGCCTTGGCTTTGGCCACGGGCGTCTTCGTCTGGTTCGGAAAGACGCTCTTCGGCTTGATCGCACCCAACGAGACGATCGTCATCATCCCGCAGCTGGTGGGTTTGACGCTGCCCGACGCGCAAGGCCAGGCCTCGCGCTCGGGGTTGCGCATCACCGTTGCGGCCAACGAGACCAGCAATACCTACCCCAATGGGGTGGTGATGGGGCAGCAACCGGAGCACGGCAAGGGCGTGCGCCCGGGGCGCGCGGTGGCGGTGCTGGTCTCCTCCGGCGTCAAGCTGGTGTCGATGCCCGATCTGCGCTATGACTCGCTGCGTCAGGCGCGCTTGGAGCTGGGGCGCTTGAAGCTGCAACTGGCCAAGACGCACCGCGTCGACAACGATCAGGTGCCCGCGGACGCGGTGGTAGCGCAAGCGCCGATTCCGCTGACGAGCGTACGCGAGGGCACGGCGGTGACGCTGGAGATCTCGAAGGGGCCGCCGCCGTTCATCAAGGTTCCCAATCTCACCGGCACCGATCTCCCAGCGGCGCTACGGCGCGCGCATGAAGCGCACGTGCAGTTGGGACAGATCGTGTGGACCCCCTTCGGACACGCCGGCCCGCCGCGTGGGCGCGTGGTGCGGCAGTCGCCGGCGGCGGGCCTACAGGCCGATTCGTCGCAGTACGTTAGTTTGCAGGTCAGCGCGGGCCCGGGAGAGACAGGCTATACGGTACGGCAAGTACACGCCACGGTCACCGTCCCCCAGCGCGACAGCGACGTAGAGGTGAAGATGGTGGCTCACGATGCCACGGGAACATGGACGACGTACGACTCGTACGCCCGCGCCGGGCAGAAACTCGACTTCACGTTGACCTTCGTAGGGGGTGGAACGCTGGACACCTATCTCAACAACGATCTCGTCAACGAGGCCAACGTATGAGCGTGACCGGGCGGACCACGAAGATCGCCCCCTCGGTTCTCTCGGCCGATTTCACGCGTATCGCGGACGAGATTCGCAGCGTCGAGGGGGCCGGTGCCGACTGGATCCACCTGGACGTGATGGACGGACACTTCGTCCCCAACCTCACGTGGGGACCGAAAATCGTGGCGGACCTGCGGCGGATCGCGACGCTGCCGTTCGATTGCCATCTGATGATCGAGGAACCCGAACGCTATGCCGGTGCCTTCCGTGAGGCCGGCGCCGACACGATCACCGTGCATTGGGAGGCCTGCCGGCACGCTCACCGTATGGTGCAACAGATCAAGGAACTGGGGGCAAAGGCCGGCATCTCGCTCAATCCCGCCACGCCGGTGGCGCTGTTGGAGGACCTGGTCGACGATCTCGACCTGATCCTGATCATGAGCGTCAACCCGGGCTTTGGCGGCCAGCGCTTCATTCCGCGGGCGCTGGAGAAGGTGCGTGAGGCGCGGGCGCTGGTGGAGCGGTCCGGACGGAGCGTCGAGATCGAAGTCGACGGCGGCATCGGGGTCGAGAACGCCGCCGCAGTCGTCGCAGCTGGGGCCAGCGTGCTGGTCATGGGCTCGAGTATCTTCGGTACGGGCGATCCGGCGGGAGCCGTGCGGCGCATACGCCGCGCCCTGGAGGATTCGCACTGAACGAGGCGAGCGTGACGGCGGCGCTGCACGCGCTGCTCGACCCTCCAACGGGGCGCGTGCGCGTGGGGATCGGCGACGATGCCGCCGTGTGGAGTCCGAGCCCGGGGGCCTTACAGGTCATCACCGTCGACGAGTGCACGGAGGGGATCGATTTTCGGCGCGGGGCGGTGACGCTGCAGGATGCCGGCTGGCGCGCCCTGGCGGCCAGTATCTCCGACGTGGCGGCGATGGGGGGGCGGCCGGTGCTGGCCGTCGTCTCGTTGACGTTGCCGGAGGACCTGGATCAAGCCGGGGTGTTGCAACTGTACCAGGGCATGGACGAGCTGGCGGGGCGCCAGCGCGTGCAGATCGTGGGCGGTGACCTCTCGCGGGGGCGGGTGCTCTCGCTGGGTGTGACGGTGGTGGGCGAGGTGCGCCCGAGCAACCTCAAGCGCCGCGGCGACGGCCGCGAGGGCGACGTGGTTGCGGTCAGCGGACCGCTGGGCTTGAGCCGCGCCGGGCTGGCGATCCTGGAAGGCGAGGTCGATCCCGCCAAGCTGGAGCCGCGGCTGGTGGAGCGAGCCTTAGCCGCATACCGGCGCCCGCTACCGCAGACGGGGGCTGGCCGCTTTCTCGGCGGCTCGCGCTACGTGCGGGCGATGATGGACCTCTCGGATGGGCTCGCCTCCGACCTTCCGCGCTTGGCGCAGGCTAGCGGAACCGGCGCGACGATCGACGTGGAGCGCCTTCCCATCGACCCGGCATGCCGGGCCGTGGCGGAGGCCATGGGGGTACCGCCCGAGGACTTGGCCCTGCAGGGTGGCGACGATTTGGAGCTGCTCTGTACGGTGCGCCGGCGGGCCTTCGAGTATCTCGCGGGACGGGCCAAGGCACGGTTGGGGCGTGCGCTGCTGCCCGTGGGCTCGTTGGAGCGCGGCGAGGGCGTGGCGCTGCTCCGCGGCGGTGAGCGCCGGCCGCTGGAGCTTCGGGGTTGGGAGGCGCTACGGTAACGAAGGAGACGGGGCCCGCGGCGATCAGCCTACCAGACGCGTGACCCGCTTGGATTTAAGGCACTGCGTGCAGACGCGCGCGGTGCGATGGGTGCCGCGATCGTTGATGCGTACCGACTGCAAGTTCGGCAGCCAGCGCCGACGCGTCTTATTCATCGCGTGGCTCACGTTGTTTCCGGTGGCGGGACCCTTCCCGCAGACTTCGCAGCGCTTCGCCACGACCATACTCCTCGTTGGACTGCGCCGGAAGGCGCGACAACCACGGTACTATAGCACACGCGAAGGGTGCCGCGCAATCCTGGGCGGAGGAGTCGCCGAGCGAGCATCGTAAACGCCCACCCGATGTCAGCGTGGACTGTCACCCTGGCCGATGGACGTGCTTTGCGCAGGTTCCTGACCGCGGGGGCATTTTTTTTGCGCAAGTACCGTCAAGTCGTCAACGACCTGAACGTGTTTCCCGTGCCCGACGGCGACACGGGCTCAAACATGTACTTGACGGTCCGCGGCGCCTTGCTGGAGGTGCGTAAGCGGCACAGCGGGGGCTTGGCCGAGGCCGCAGCGGCCGCGGCGATGGGATCGCTGATGGGCGCGCGGGGCAACTCGGGCGTCATCATCTCGCAGATGCTGCGTGGCTTCGCGCACAGCGTGCGCCACAAACAGACGTTGGAGACGTTCGATTTCGCCGTGGCGCTGCGCGACGGCGTGGCCGCCGCGCGCGCCGCATTGCTCAAGCCGGTGGAGGGCACGATCATCTCGGTGGCGCAGGCCGCCGCCGATGCCGCCTATCGCTTGGCCTTACGCGAGCGTGATTTCTACCATCTGATCGCGGGTATGGTCAAGCAGGCGCATGACGCGCTCGAGCGTACGCCGGAGCAGCTCCCCGTGCTCAAAGAGGCCGGCGTCGTGGATGCCGGCGGCATGGGCTTCGTGTATTTTTTCGAAGGCATCCTGCGCTTTCTGCCAGGCAACATCGCGCGGACCACGGCCTTTCCGCGCCGGCCGCAGCGCAGCGCGGTCTTCTCAGCCGCGCAACGCGTCGACGAGCATCGTTTCTGCACCGAGTTCGTGCTCGAGGAGAGCCGCTGCGACGATCGCACGCTGCGCGCGGAGCTCGAGCCGCTGGGCGAGTCACTGCTGGTGGTTGGCGGCGAGGGCGTGCTGAAAGTCCACATTCACACCGATGAGCCGGAGCGCGTCAGCGCGGCCGCGGCGGCGTTCGGGCGCGTGACGCGCTTGAAAGTCGACAACATGGAGCGGCAGCACAACGTGATGGTGGTGGAGCGTCCGAGCAAACCCTGGGGCGTGGTGGCGGCGGTGCCGGGCGCGGGATTCGCGGAGATCTATCGCGACCTTGGCACCGAGGTCGTCCTGCGTGCCGATAGCCGCAGCGGTATCTCGGTGCGCGACGTCGTGCTCGCCTGCAACTCCGCGCTGGAACCGGTCGTCTATCTGCTGCCCAACGATCCTAATCTGCTGTTGGTGGCGCGCGAGGCTGCGGAGCTGGTGCGCGGGCGTGAGGTTCGCGTCGTCTCCACGCGCAACCCCGCGCACGGCGTCGGCGTGCTCTTCGCGCTAGGCGCGCGCGGGCACGAACAGCCGGACGTTGACGAGTTGGAGGCGGCCGCTGGGTCGATCGCGGTGGGAAGTGTTTTCCTCGCGGGGAAGGATGCGACGTTCGGCGGGATCTCGATCTCCCGCGGCGAGCCCACGGGCTTAGCGGGCAGCGAGATGTTGACCGAAGCCACAGTCGACGAGACGGTCGTGGCCGTGGTGCGCCGGATCGGCGGGGAGGAAGGTGGTTTGCTGACGCTCTACTACGGCGGAGTTCAAAAAGAACGGGATGCCGAGCGTCTCGCGCAGCGGCTGCGTACCGAGTCCGCGCGGCTCGAGGTACAATACTACTACGGCGGCCAGCCGAGCTCGGAGTATGTGATCTCCCTTGAGCGATAACCAACCCAGGAGTAAGTCGCGCATCGCCGTCGATGCCATGGGGGGCGACAACGCACCGCAAGAGATCGTCGCCGGCGCCGTGCAGGCCGCAAACGACGGCATCGCGGAGGTCGTCCTGGTCGGAGACCGCAGTGTGATCGAGACCTGCGCCACGGCGAAGGAGCTTGCCGCCGTCGAGATCGTCGACGTGCGCGGACAGCCGGTGGCGATGGACGAGCACGCGGCGCAGGCGGCGCGGCGCGCCGACCAGACGAGCCTGGGCGTGGCGGTGAATCTGGTACGTGACGGCAAGGCCGCCGCCGTCGTTTCCGCCGGCAATACCGGGGCCTTCCATGCCATCGCGTTGTTGAGCCTGGGGCGTATCCGCGGGGTCAAACGCCCGGCCATCGCCACCGTGCTGCCCGCGCCCACCGGGCCGGTGCTCTTGCTGGACGCTGGAGCGAACGTCGACTGCAAGCCGGAGTACCTGCTGCAGTTCGGCTTGATGGGGGATGCATACGCACGCACGGTGATGGCGATCGCGCGCCCGCGCGTCGGTGTGCTCTCCATCGGCGAGGAGGCCACCAAGGGCAATGCGCTCGCCGTTGCCGCACACGAGCTGTTGGCGAAGGCGCCACTGCACTTTATCGGCAACGTCGAGGGCAAGGATATCATGTCGGGCGCAACCGACGTGGTGGTGACCGACGGGTTCGTCGGCAACGTCGTGCTGAAGTTCGGTGAGGGCATGTTCACGCAGCTCTTCGCGCTCTTGCGCGAGAGCATCATGTCGTCGGGCATCTTGGGGAGAGTGGGTGCGATCATGCTGCGCCGCGCTCTGCGCCCGCTGGGCGAGCGGCTGAACTGGGAGCGCTACGGCGGTGCTCCGCTACTGGGGCTGCAGGGCATCTGTATCGTGACCCACGGGCGTGCGAAGGCGCTGGCGATTCGAAACTCGGTGCGGGCGGCGGCCGTTGCGGTGGAGCGGGGGCTCGTGAAAGCGATCGCGGACGAGATCGCGCACCCGCGCGAAAGCGGACTGAGCCGATGAGCGTCGCAATCGTCACCGACTCGACCGCCGACCTCGAGCCCGCGCTCGCGCGCGAGCTCGGCGTAACCGTCGTCCCGCTCTACGTGATCTTCGGCCAGCAGCGCTATCTCGATGGCGTGGAGATGACGCGGGCAGAGTTCTTCAAACGCATGGCCGCCGGCGGCGCGCTGCCGAGCACCTCGCAGCCCACGTCGCAGGCCTTTGAAGATGCCTACCGGCCGCTCGTGGAAGCCGGGCACGAGGTCGTCTCCATCCACATCAGCTCAAAGCTCTCCGGCACCATCAACTCGGCCGGCGCGGGCGCGCAGGCGTTTGCACACGCCCGCATCGAGCGCTTCGACTCGCAGACGGCCAGCGGCGGTCTGGGGCTGCTGGTGACGGGGGCCGCGCGCATGGCGCGCGAAGGCGCCGGCAGCGACGAGATCCTGGCCGCGCTGCATGCGTGGCGCGCTTCGCAGCACGGCTACGCCGTGTTTCCCGATCTCAATCACCTGGTGCGCGGAGGCCGCATCGGCAAAGCGCGCGCCTTGGTGGGCGGAATCCTGCGCATCGTCCCGATCGTGGAAGTCAAGGACGGCGAGGCACATGAATACGGCAAGGCACGCACGTTCACGCGCGGGCTCGATGACGTCGCGACGGCGGCCGTGAGCCATGTGCTCCGCCCCGAGGATGCGCGCCTGGCCGTCGTTCACACCAACGCTCCGGAGATCGCCGCCGAGCTGGTGGCGCGTCTGCGCGCGCGCCTGCCCGTACAGGCGCAGGAGATACTCACGGTGGCGGCCGGTCCGGCGATCGGCGTCCATGGCGGACCCGGCGCCGCCGGCGTCTTCTCGGTAGGATAGATGGCCGGCATCTACGTTCACCTGCCGTTCTGTCCGTATCTCTGCCCCTACTGCGACTTCGCGAAGTGGCCCTTCCGGCGCTCGCAGGCGCGCCGTTACGTCGACGCGTTGCTGCGCGAGATCGAGGGCGCGCCGGCGCTACAGGGCGAAACGGTTTTTCTGGGCGGGGGAACGCCCAACGCGCTGCCAGTCGAGGATCTGCTGGCGGTGCTGGATGCGGTGCGGCGACGCTTCTCCGTGGCGGCGGGTGCGGAGGTCAGCGTGGAGGTGAATCCGGACGCGGGCTCGTTCGACGGTTTTGCCGCGTACGTCGCGCACGGCGTGACACGCTTCTCGGTCGGTGTGCAGTCGTTCGACGCAGACGAGCTGCGCACGTTGGGAAGGCGTCACAGCCCTGCCGACATCGCCGCCTGCGTGGCGGCAGCGCGTGCGGCGGGTGCGCGTTCGATCGGCATCGACTTGATCTTCGCGGTGCCGGGACAGACGGTAGCAAGCTGGCGGCGCTCGCTCGCGCAGGCGCTCGCGTTGGGCATCGATCACCTCTCGTGCTACGGTCTGACGGTGGAGCAAGGGACGCCGTATGCCGCCTGGCAGGCGCGTGAGCCTGCGGCGTTTCAGGATTCCGACGCCGAGGCGGAGCTGTATGCCGCGGCGATCGAGACGCTGGAGCACGAGGGGTTCGAGCACTACGAGATCTCCAACTTCGCGCGCCCCGGACGGCGCAGCGCGCACAATTGGAATTATTGGCAAAACGGTGAGTATCTGGGCTTGGGGGTGAGCGCGGCGTCGTTTCTCGCGGGCGAGCGTTCAGTTGCTACGAAGAGCCTGGAGACCTACTGCGCGGCGCTCGAGGCCGGTCACGAGGTGCCCCGCGAGCGCGAGCGCTTGAGCGGCGCGGCGGCGGCGGGCGAGGCGATCATGTTGCTTCTGCGCACGGCAGAGGGGGTAGCGGTCGAGCCGTTCAATCAACGTTACGGCGTTGACATACTGTCCTCATACCGGCCCGCGATCGATCGGCTGGCGGATGCGGGCCTCATCATCGCCTCGGAACGGCGGATCGCCCTGACGCCGCGCGGCCGCTTCCTCGCCAACGACGTATGCGCAGAGTTCATTGCGCCGGGAACGAGGTCCGAGGGCCGGCCGTAGGGTTGTAACCGTGCTACGCCTGATTTTTGCCATCATCCTCGCCGCGACGGGTTTCCTTTTGGGGCGCGAGGCCTACCTGCACTTGCTCTCCCAGCACGTCGCGGGACAGTACTGGCAGTTCACGCTGCTCTTCGTGACACCGGTCATCGGTGCCGCGCTGGGCGTGTTGATCGCTCCGTCGGTGCAGCAGCTCTTCGAGCACGAGCTGACCGAGGCCGAGAGCTCCATCGAGCGCATGTCGCCTCCGGAGATCGTGGGCGGCGCAATCGGGCTCATCGTCGGCCTGCTGATCGCCTTCCTCGTCCGTCTGGTTCTGCTGGAGTGGTTCGCCGTCGCGGGCGCTGCCGGCACGTATATCGGCCTAGCCCTCTACCTGATCGTCAGCGTCTTCTGCGTGTACCTGGGCGTGCGCGTGGGCGTGAAGCAGCGGCTGGGATGGCTGGCGCGCACGGGCGGCGGGGTCCCGGCCAACGTACAGCGCGCGATCCCCAAGATCGTCGACACCTCCGTGATCATCGACGGGCGCATCGTCGATATCGCCAAGACGGGGTTTGTCGACGGGCCGATGGTGGTGCCGCGCTTCGTGCTGCGCGAGCTGCAGATGATCGCCGACTCGCTCGACTCGCTCAAGCGCACGCGCGGACGGCGGGGGCTGGAGGTACTCTCGACGTTGCAGGAGAGCATGACCCTGGAGATCGCCGAGTCGGATTACGCGGACATCCACGAGGTCGACGCCAAACTCGTGCGGCTGGCGCGCGATCGCAAAGGCAAGTTGCTCACCAACGACTACAATCTCAACCGCGTGGCTCAGCTCGAGGGCGTCACGGTGCTCAATATCAACGAGCTGGCCAATGCCGTCAAGCCGGTGGTGCTGCCGGGTGAGGAGCTCAACGTCAACATCATTCGCGACGGCAAGGAGATGAACCAGGGCGTCGGCTATCTGGACGATGGCACCATGATCGTGGTCGAAAACGGCAAGCGGCTGATCGGAGAGCACGTCGACGTACAGGTCACGAGCGTCCTGCAGACGGTGGCCGGGCGCATGATCTTCGCGAGGCCCAAGCGCTAGTGCCACTCTCCGGCTGGTGCGCGATCGTGACGGCGGCGGGTCAAGGACGGCGTTTTGGCGGACGCAAGCAGCTGGTGGAACTGCGCGGGCGGCCGCTGGTGGAGTGGTGCGTGGCGACGTTCGCCGCGTTGGAGGAGATACGCGCGATCGTGGTGGCCTGTGAGCCGGACGAGCTCGCGCGCATGATCGAGCTGCTGACGCCGGCGGCGGCGGGAAAGCTAGCGGCGGTTGTTCCCGGCGGGCCGACGCGCCAGGAGAGCGTGGCGCGCGGCTTGACGGCGGTGCCTTCGCAGTGCGAGGGCATCTTCGTTCACGACGGCGCGCGGCCGCTCGTGAGCGCGGCCGACGTGCGTGCGACGCTGCTGGCCGCGCGGCCGGGGCGCGCGGCGGTGCTGGCCTCGCCGGTGGTGGACACGATCAAGCGCGTCGACGAGCGCGGGCGTGTCGTCGAGACGCTGCCGCGCAGCGAGCTGTGGGCGGCAACGACGCCGCAAGCGTTTGCGGCCGAGGATCTGCGTGCGGCTCACCGCGCCGCGGCCGCCGCGGGCGTGCTGCAGACGGATGACGTCGCACTGGCGGAGCGGCTGGGCATCGAGACGGTCGTGGTCGCGGCGCAGTCGCCCAATCCGAAGGTCACGCATCCATTCGACCTCGACGTCGTCGAGAGATTGGCGGAGTCTCATGGCTATCGGTGAGATGAGCAGCAGCCGCGTCGGCATCGGCTACGACGCGCATCCGTTGGCGGCGGGGAGGCCGCTGATCTTAGGCGGAGTGCGCGTCGAGCACGAGCTGGGTCTGCTCGGCTACTCCGATGCGGACGTCTTGACGCATGCCATCGCCGACGCAGTGCTGGGGGCCGCCGCACTCGGAGACCTGGGCGGGCGCTTCCCGGCCAGCGATCCGCGTTGGCAAGACGCGGACTCGCTGCGCATGCTGGCGGAGTGCGCCGGCGCGGTGCGTGAGGTGGGCTGGGATCTGGCCAACGTCGATGCCGTGCTGGTGGCGCAGCGCCCGCGCCTGGGGGGCTTGGTGGACGCGATGCGTGAGAATCTCGCACGCGCGCTCTTCGTTCCGGTCGTGGCGGTGAGTCTCAAAGTCAAATCTCCCGAAGGGCTGGGCTTCGAGGGTGAGGAGAAGGGGATGAGCGCGCGCGCCGTCGCCTTGCTGGAGCGATGATGGATTCGATCACGCCGCTACGGGTGCGTTTCGCGCCCTCGCCGACGGGGAGCTTGCACGTAGGCGGCGCACGTACCGCGCTCTTCAACGTGCTGCTGGCGCGCCGCTTGGGCGGCAAAGCGGTGCTGCGCTTGGAGGATACCGACGAGACGCGCAGCGTCAGCGGCAGCGAGGAGGGACTGCTGGCCGATCTCGCGTGGCTGGGTTTGACCTTCGACGAAGGGCCGGCCAATGGCGGACCGTACGGTCCCTACCGTCAGTCGGAGCGGTTGCCGGTCTATGCCGACATCGCGCGGCGTCTGATCGAAACCGGTCACGCCTACCGCTGCTACTGCACGCCGGCGGAGTTGGACGCGGAGCGCCGCCGGCAGTTGGCGGAGGGCATCAAGGCGCCGCGTTACTCCGGGCGTTGCCGCACGCTGGATGAGGCGGCGCGCGCGGCCTTCACACGCGAGGGGCGCGCCGCCGTGGTGCGCTTCGCGGTTGAGCCCGGGGAGACGGTGGTTCAGGACCTCGTGCACGGCGAGGTGCGCTTCGATCATCACCACCTCGGCGATTTCGTGATGCTCAAGTCCAGCGGCTGGCCCACCTACAACCTGGCCGCCGCCGTGGACGACGCGACCATGGACATCACGCTGGTGATGCGTGCCGACGAGCATCTGCCCAACACGCCGGCGCAGTTGATGATCCTCGCCGCCCTGGGTTTGCGCCCGCCACGCTACGCGCACGTGCCGCTCATCTTGAACGCCGAGCATCAGAAGTTATCCAAGCGCCACAACACCGTGGGCGTGGGCGAGTTCCGTACGCAAGGCATCCTGCCGCAAGCGCTGGTGAACTATTTGGCGTTTCTGGGTTGGACTCCGGAGGGGGAGCGCCAACTCTACACGTTTGAGGAGCTCGTGCAGGTCTTCGAGTTGGAGCGCATCCACCGCGCGCCGGCCGTCTTCGACGAACGGCGGCTGCGCTGGATGAACCGCCAGTATCTGCAGCGCTTGCCGCGCGCGGAGTTCGAAGGCCTGCTCGTGGAGGCGTTTCGCGGAGCGGGTCTGCTGAAGGAACTGGTAGACGAGGATTCGCAGTCAGCCGCGCTGGCATGGGCGTCGATCTTCGTCGATGCCTTCGGCGAGGGCCTGGAAACGATCGCCGATGCCGTGCCGATCGCGCGCGAGTTGGGCAACCGCGTGCCCGTGCTCGACGCCGCGCAGTCCGGCGTCGAGAGTAGCGCGGAGGTGCGAGCCTATCTGCGAGACGTTCGCGACTACGTCACCGGGATGGCCGCGAAGCGCGCGAACGAGGCGGGGCTGCTGCGCGATCTGCCGCTCTCCGTCGATCTGCCGGCGCTGGCGGCACGGCATGGCTTGGAGAAGCGCGACGCCTATCGCTGCGTCCGGGTCGCTCTCACCGGGCAAGAGCACGGCGCGCCGCTGCAGCTGCTGTTCGCGCTTCTCGGCGCCGCCAAGATCGAGGAGCGGCTGGATGCCGCGCTCGCTATAAGACACTAACTTGAGCAAGTATCTTTGGTATAAAGATGCGCAGGAGTGCGCGGCTCGTTGGCGCGAAATCGCTGCGAGCCATGGATACCTGCTCGTCCTTCCATCGCCCGTGCTGTCGACGCTGTAAACGCTAATCGCGAAACCCGCGCGCCTCGCGGCGCGTTGCAGCAGCACCCGGTGGCCGAGGCCGCCGCACCGATAGGGACAGAGTTCGAGAGACTACCATGCGTACCCCATTGCTTTTGGCCGACTTGCGCGCCGCGCTGGAGCGCGACCCCGCCGCCACGTCGTGGATCGAGGTCGTCCTGTGCTATCCGGGGTTTCACGCCATCGTGATGCATCGGCTCGTCCACGCGATGTGGCGAGCGCGCATACCCCTGCTACCGCGCCTGCTCTCTCAGTTCGCGCGCTTTCTCACCGGTATCGAGATCCACCCCGGTGCCACGATCGGCCCGGGCTTCTTCGTGGATCACGGTATGGGAGTGGTGATCGGCGAGACCACGGAGATCGGCCGCGATGTGACCCTCTATCAGGGCGTGACGCTGGGCGGGACCTCGCTGCAACGGGGGAAGCGCCATCCCACGCTGGAGGACGGCGTGACGATCGGCGTTGGGGCGGCGGTCCTAGGCGCTATCACGGTGGGCGCCAACGCGAAGGTAGGCGGTGGCAGCGTCGTCGTCAAGGACGTGCCGCCAGACTCGACCGTGGTCGGCATTCCTGGGCGCGTGGTGGCGCAGAACGGCGTGCCGATACGCGCGGTCAGCGAGCGGCCGCACGTGGAGATGCCCGATCCGGAGATGGAGCAGATCGCCGAGTTACGCGCGCGGGTGGCGCGTCTGGAACGCTTACTGGAGGAACGCGGCGGGCAGGATGTCTCTGCGGCTCTATAACTCGCGCACCCGCGCTGTCGAGACATTCACCCCACTGGACGGCAATCGCGTCCGCATCTACATGTGCGGTCTCACGCCGTCGGCGGATCCCCATCTGGGCCACGCGCGCTCGATGCTCTTCTTCGACGTGCTGCGCCGCTATCTGGATTTTCTGGGCTACGCGGTGACCTACGTGCAGAACGTCACCGACATCGACGACAAGATCATCAAGCGCGCCGCGGACGAGGGCGTGACCTGGCACGACATCGTCGAGAAGTACTACGGCAGCTTCGCAGCCAGCCTCGACAAGCTCGGCGTGCGCCGGCCGGAGGTCGAGCCGCGCGCCACCGAGCACGTACCGAAGATCATTGAAATCATACGCGGGTTGGAGCGTAAGGGCATCGCGTACGAGAGCGACGACGGCGTCTACTACAGCGTGCGCGCGTGGCCCGCGTACGGCCAGCTCTCGGGGCGCCATATCGACGATTTGCTGGAGAGCGTGCGCATCGATGCCAGCGAGCACAAACGCGACCCGCTCGACTTTGCGCTGTGGAAGAAGCAGAAGCCGGGAGAGCCGGCGTGGGAGTCGCCTTGGGGACCGGGGCGTCCCGGCTGGCACATCGAGTGTTCGGCGATGTCGTGGGAGTATCTGGGTGAGCCTTTCGACATTCACGGCGGCGGATTGGATTTGATCTTCCCCCACCACGAAAATGAAGTTGCGCAGACGGAGCCGTTGCTCGACGGCGGCTTCATGGCCAACTTCTGGGTGCACACGGGACTCCTGTTCTTCGATGGCTCGAAAATGTCGAAGAGTCTCGGCAATTTCGTACCCCTGGAGGAGGAGTTGCGCCGGCACGATCCACGCGCGCTGCGCACGCTCTTCCTGCAGATCGACTATCGTAAGCAGGCCAACTTTACCGTGGA
Source organism: bacterium (assembly GCA_004298675.1). GTDB lineage: Bacteria > Vulcanimicrobiota > Vulcanimicrobiia > Vulcanimicrobiales > SCRA01 > SCRA01. Next base: position 139,735 of record SCRI01000086.1, read on the forward strand.
CTCCATCGCCGCCGCGACCAAAGGCTTGCAGCGCCTGGACGAGACGCTTGCCGATCTGGCGGTGCGCGGGGGCGTGGCGCATTTGGATGAGTTAGAGGCGCTCGACGCGTTGCGTGCGCCCGCGCCGGCGGCTGAGAGCATGGTGCGCGCTCTGCGCGAGGCATTGGACGCCGACATGAGCACGGCGGGGGCGCTGGCGGCGCTCTTCGGTTGGCTGCCCGGCACGCGTGCCCTCGAAGGCGAGCCGGCAGCGCAAGCGGCGCGCGCGCTCTACGGTGCGATGTGGATCCTTGGCGTTGCGCCGCGAGTCGAGCGCACGGCACGGCCGGCCGATCTGCTGAATAGCGGTCAGGTCGAGCAGTTGCGCGGCCTCTATGCCGTGGAGGTTGGCCCGGCGCCCAACGGCAAACAGCCGGGCGAGATGGTGGAAGAGATTGTCGAGTTGCGTGACAAGGCCCGCCGGGCGCGGGATTTCGCGCGTAGCGACTCGCTGCGCGATGCACTGGCGGGCGCGGGCATCGTGGTGAAGGACGGTAAGGAGGGCAGCACGTGGAGCGTCGTGCGGTAGCGCCGGTCAGTGACGTCGTCTACGGCATCCATGCCGTGGACGAGGCGCTCAGCGGCGGCGAGCACTTCCGGCGTATCCACGTCGGCAAGCAGCGCACGCGCGAGCCGCTCGTACGCAAGATCCTGGATGCCGCGCGCTCGTCGGGCTGCGCGGTGCGCTTGGAGGAGGCGGCGTTCTTCGAGCGCTTTCCGTTCAAGGCGCACCAGCAGGTGGTGGCGTATTCGGATCCCTTCGAATACGCGCGCCTGGACGATCTGCTGGCCGCGCCCGCGCCCAGGCTGATCGTCGTGCTCGATCACCTGACCGATCCTCACAACCTGGGCGCCATCGCGCGCACGGCCGAAGGCGCGGGGGCGACGGGTATCGTGATCCCGGAACGCCGCAGCGTCGGAGTCAACGCCACCGTGCGCAAGGCCTCGGCGGGTGCCGTAGCGCACTTGCCGATCGTGCAGGTCACCAACGTCTCGCAGGCGCTGCGGACGATGAAGGAAGCCGGTATCTGGGTAGCCGGTGCCGCTGGCGGTACCGGCGCGCTCACCTACACACGCGCCGACTTCAGCGGCGATATCTGTCTCGTGATCGGCGCGGAAGGCGCCGGCTTGGCCGACCTGGTGCGCAAACAGTGCGACTATCTCGTGAGCATTCCGATGCTCGGGAAGACGGCTTCGCTCAACGCCTCGGTCGCTGCGGGTATCCTGCTCTACGAAGTCCTGCGGCAGCGTAATCAGGCCCCTGCCACCTAGACAGGCAGCGCCGTCGCGCTACGACTGAAAACTCCTGCCGCTCGTGGTTGACGCGGCTAGCAGGAGACTCCTATAATGTCCTATGTGCGGGGCGGCCGACGAGCTGCGGCTTGCGCTTCGCCTCCACGGAGACCCAGGGGGAGAGATCAAGATTCATGGGGTTGACCCATCCGTCTCAGGACGGTCTGAGCTACCACGAACGGCCGGACGAGGATCTAGTCAGCGCTGCCAAGACCGGTGATAACCTGGCCATGGAGTGCCTGCTCACCAAGTATAAGAACTTCGTCCGCATCAAGGCCAAGAGCTACTTTTTGATCGGCGCGGATCGCGAGGATATCATCCAAGAAGGAATGATCGGCCTCTATAAGGCGGTACGCGATTTCAAAGCCGACAAGCTGTCTAGCTTCCGGGCCTTTGCCGAGCTCTGCATCACCCGTCAGATCATCACCGCGATCAAGACCGCGACCCGGCAGAAGCACATTCCACTCAACCAGTACATTTCGCTCAACAAACCGATCTATGACGAGGACAGCGAACGCACGCTACTCGACGTCATGGCGTCGGCGAAGATGTCCGATCCCGAGGAACTGGTGATCAACCAGGAGATCTCGGAAGACATCAAGGAGCGCATTCAGGAGAACCTCTCCGAACTGGAGTCGCAGGTGTTGCTGTCGTACCTGGAAGGGAAGTCCTACCAGGAGATGGCTCGCGATCTCAAGCGCCACGTGAAGTCGATCGACAACGCGCTGCAGCGTGTGAAGCGGAAGATCGAGAAGAACCTCGCGGAGATCGAGTTGCCGTAACGCGCGCTCGAAGGCCGGAAAAGAACGCGGGAAGGGGGCGGCCGGTGACCGCCCCTTTCGCGTGGGAGCCGCGGCTCTCGCACCAGGCCGCAAATGCTTTAAGGAATTGTGAGATGAAAGCACGTATGAACTACCGCACCGCCAGCCCGGCGGTGCTCAACGGCATGATGGAGCTGGAGCAGGCCGTGCGCAAGCACGGCGGGCTCGAGTCCTCGCTGTTGGAACTGGTGAAGATGCGCGCCAGCCAAATCAACGGCTGCGCTTACTGCCTGGACATGCACAGCAAAGATGCGCGCGCGGCCGGCGAGACCGAGCAGAGGCTGTACGGCCTTTCGGCTTGGCGCGAGGCCCCCTACTATACCGATCGCGAGCGCGCGGCGCTGGCGTGGGCCGAGGCACTCACGCTGGTTTCGGAGAGCCATGCTCCCGATGACGTCTATGCGGAGATGCGCGCGCACTTCTCGGAGCCGGAGGCCGTCGCGTTGACGATGGCGATCATCGCCATCAATGGTTGGAATCGTCTGGCGATTGGTTTCCGCGCGGAGGCGGGCACGTATCAGCCGCCGGCCGTGGGCGCCGCGCACTAACGGCCGGCCCCTCGGGAGGTGCGGTGTGCGGCGCGTGGAACACCCGCCGGCCATCCCCTCCGAGGGTGCCGACGTAGCTCAGATGGTAGAGCAGCCGCTTTGTAAGCGGCTTGTCGCGAGTTCGACTCTCGCCGTCGGCTCCAGATGGTACGTACGCCCGCCCACGTTCGTGAGGCGGGCGTCGTGCGTTTGGCTGGTTTGCCGCCGGGAACAAGTATGATGCGTCCGCTGCCGCCGCAGCGGTATCTTTCGCGGTTGAGAGGAGTGTATCTATGGACGCGAAGCAGACCTATCTCAGCGCCATGATCGCGCTGGCGACCGCCGCATTCGGCCTGATCGCGGCATTGGCTTGGAACGCGGCCATCACCGAGCTCTTCAAGCTCGTACTCAAGCCGGGCGCCGGCATCGTCTCGCTGTTCATCTACGCCATCGTCGTCTCGCTGATCGCGGTCTGGGTGATCAACTCACTGGGCCGGCTCGCGGAGCGGGCTGCGAAGAGCGGTTAGCATCGCGGCATGGACGCAATCTGCCGCCGCTTGCACCGCTCCATGGGCTATGGTAGAATCCACAATCGTGGACCGCGGGTAGGTGGCCGAGTGGTTAATGGCACCAGACTGTAAATCTGGCGCGCGAGAGCGCTACGCTGGTTCGAATCCAGCCCTGCCCACCATGTTCCAGGAGAGCGCGTGAGCAATCTCTTGACGGGTGCCCGCGGCGAGGTCTACGGCCCGCGTGAGACGCACCTGACCGATACGTTCACGGTCTTACGCGCATTGCCGCAACGCCGGCGGCGCCTGGTGGGCGCATGGTGCTTCCTCGATCTCTATCGCGCGGACGACGAGGGACCCGCGGGCGCGCTCGATCTCTTGCCGCATCCGCACATCGGGCTTCAGACGGTGACGTGGCTCTTCAGCGGCGAGGTGCGCCACCGCGACAGCCTGGGCAACGACGTGCGCATTCGTCCGGGCGAGCTGAACATCATGACGGCGGGCTCCGGGATCGCGCACGCGGAGACGAGCATACCGCACGGTGTGTTGCACGGGCTGCAGTTCTGGATTGCGCTGCCCGACCGGCAGCGCGGCAAGGCCCCCGCGTTCGAGCATCATGCGCAGCTACCCGTGGTGGATCTGGGCGGCGCGACGGCCCGTGTGATCGTGGGCGACATGCGCGGCGCTGCCTCACCGGCCACGGTGTACTCAGCCCTTGTCGGCGCGGAGATCGCGGCGTCAACCGGCGGTGCGATCTCGGTACCGCTCGAGCCGGCATTCGAGTATGCCGTGCTCTCCGTCGACGGTGCGGTAACCGTGGATGGGTTGGGCTCGGACGGCGTCGGGTTGATCTACGTGGGCGCCGGCCGGGAGGTCATGAAACTTCAGATGCAGGCGGATGCTCGCGCCTTTCTCATCGGCGGCGTTCCGCTGAACGAGCCCGTGCTGCTGTGGTGGAATTTCGTCGCTCGAAGCACCGCGGAGATGCTGGCCGCCCGCGAGGAGTGGCAGGGCGGGGGCCGGTTCGGCCGCGTCTCCGGCTTCGGCGATCGCCGGATCGATGCGCCGCCGCTGACCATGACGTTGCGCCCCTGAGACGGCGATCACAATCGTTTGTCTCGGTCTGGAACGTTTAGCGGTAGATACGGGTAAAGGAGGGATGATGAAGTTACGACGCGTTGCGCTGCCGTTAATGGTGATCGTGCTCGTGGCCGGATGTGCGCGTGGTGGCGCTCCTAGGGCGCTCGCCGACACCGTGACGAAGGCCGTCTACAACAACGACGTCAGCCAGGTATCGGAGCGCTTCAACGCGCTTATCCGGCCGCAGCTGAACCGGGCGTCGGTGGGCGCGCTCTCCGACAAGATGCACGCGCAGGGCGATTACCAGGGACTGGAACCGGTGCAGAGCGACGGCAGCAGCGGCGTCTACGGCTACGCGGCCAAGTTTTCGCACGGCTCGATGCTGGTCTGCATGAAGTTGGACCAAGATGGTAAGATCGCGGCCTACCGGGTAGAGCCCTTGGGGGCCGGGCAACCTTCGCCGTCCACCGAGAACCCGTGCGCCATGCTCAAGTAGACTCAAACGGCGCTGCGCCGGAAGGGAGCCGCCGGTTCGGGCGCCAAATTGCCGCCCGGCGTGCGGGAGTAGCTCAGTTGGTAGAGCACTAGCCTTCCAAGCTCGGGGTCGCGGGTTCGAGTCCCGTCTCCCGCTCCATCGTCAAAGCCCCGTCCCATAAGGGATCGGGGCTTTTTGACGATGGCGACGATCGTGACCGGGTTGGCAAGCGCGGCGGACTCGCCCTTTCCGGGACAGTTCATGGAAATGCCCCGGTGAGCAGGCTTCTAGCCCAGTGTCTCGGCTTTACAGAGACTTTACGCAAGAGGTGTATATCACACTCTTGACGGCCCTTTCTGCATCGTGTACCATGCGGACCAAGCAGCCGCCAGATAGCGGCAGACGAGCAGTAAATCTTGCGCTGGAAGGCGGGTGTTCCCATCGCAACGCTGGCACCGTCCCACCCCGATTCCGCTCGCGGATCCACCGTCGACGCGCTCGACGCCTTGATCGATCGCGCCATTGCCTGCGGAGCTAGCGACATCCATCTGGAGCCGCAAGCCGAGGGCGGACGGATCCGCTTCCGGATCGACGGCACGCTGCGCCCCCATCTGACGCTCCCAAGCGGCCTGTTCGGCGCGTTGTGCGCCCGCGTCAAGCTGATCGGCGAGTTGGATCTGGGCGAGCGGCGTCTGCCGCAAGACGGCCGCACCGCATTCCTACGCGGCGAACGCACCTACGAGACGCGCATCGCGACGCTGCCGGGTGTGCTGGGCGAGAAACTCGTCGTGCGCCTATTCGATCGTGACGGCGGTCTCCGTAGTCTGGAAGAACTGGGAATGTTGCCCGCACAGCGTGCCCGTTACGAGGCGATACTGCGCGCCCCGCATGGGCTCGTGCTCATCGCCGGTCCCACGGGCTGTGGCAAGACGACGACGCTCTACTCCTCGATCGAATTGCTGGATCCACAGCGGCGTAACGTGACCACGGTAGAGGATCCCGTCGAGCGTTACATTCCCGAGATCACGCAGGTGCAGGTTCACGCGCGCGCGGGCATGACGTTTCCCGTCGCGCTGCGGGCGCTCTTGCGTCAAGATCCCGACGTCATGATCGTCGGTGAGATCCGCGACGGCGAGAGCGCGCGGCTCGCTGTCTCGGCAGCGCTGACCGGGCACCTCGTTCTGGCCACGGTGCACGTCAACGACGCCGAGCGGGCGCCGGCGCGGCTCTTCGATCTGGGCGTGGAGGCGCAGGCGCTCGAGGCCGCGCTGCGCTGTGTCGTCGCACAGCGGCTCGTGCCGTGCGGCGGTGCTGGAAGGACCGCGCAATACGAGTTGCGCGAGTATGGAGCCGGCCCGCAATGCTGAACGCCTCCGCCGATCTCGCCACACTGCGCTTGCACGAATTGTTCCGCATCGCTTTTCGCTCGCGTGCGTCCGATCTCCATCTTGCTGCCGGCTATCCGCCGATGATGCGAGTCGGCGGCGCCATCGCGCCACTGGCGATGGCTCACCTATCCGAAGCCGACGTCCAGGCGCTCGCGCTATCGCTCCAAGAGAACAGGACGCACAGCGCGCGTTGCGATACCCCGCAGCATGACGACTTTGCGGTGGAGTGGCCCGAGTACGGAGTGGTGCGCGTGCATCTGTTTCGCGCGGGCGGACAGCGCATCGCGCTACGCGCGCTCGGCGGTGCGGTGCCGTCGTTTGACGAACTCGGGTTGCCGCGCCGCATTCTGGAGCTGGCGTCGCTGCGCAGCGGTCTGATCGTGATTGCCGGAGCCACCGGCAGCGGTAAGACCACGACCGCGGCCGCGCTGTTGGATGCCGCCAACGAAATGGCGGCCCGGCACATCGTGACGATTGAAGAGCCCATCGAATATCGGCTGCGCGCGCGAAAAGGGCTCGTCACGCAGCGCGAGATCGGTCTAGACGTTGCCGACGCGGCGCACGGGATTCATGCGGCTTTGCGCGAGGATCCGGACATCATCTTTCTCGGCGAACTGCGCGATGGTGACGCCGTTGAGACCGCGCTCACCGCCGCCGAAACCGGGCATCTCGTCGTGACCACGTTGCACGCGCGCGCTGCCGATGGTGCGGTCGAGCGCATCGTCGATCTCGCGCCGGGCGAACGGCGTGAACACGTGCGCCGCCAACTCGCTCAGGTGCTGGCGGGCGTCGTTTACCAGCGTCTGGTGCGACGGGCGGACGGCGCCGGACGCACGCCCGCCGTCGAAACCCTGATTGCGACGCCGGCCGTGCGCAGCCTCGTGCGCGAAGAGAAGATCCATCAACTACGCAATGCGATAGCTACCGGGCGCGCCGTGGGAATGCAGACGCTAGCCGCACACTTGGAAGATTTGGCGCTACGCGGCACGATCGATCGGGAGACTCTGCGCGAGACGTTACGCGAGCAGACGGCAGGCGATGCCTGAGGCCGCGCCGTTCGAGTTCATCGCGCGCCGGGCGGACGGCACACGCGCGCGCGGCCGCCTGCGCGCCGCTTCCCGGGAGGCAGCGCTAGCCTGCGTGCGGGAGCGCGCCCTGGTGCCGGTCGCTGTGCGTGCCTTGAGGCGGCGCCGCGTCATCGCGCCTCTGAGGCTGCTCGCGCCGGCTGTCGCGCAGCGCGAGCTCGTTGGTACGCTGCGGTCGTTCGCGGTACTGATGCGCGCCGGCGTACCGGTGCTGCGCACGCTTGACGTGCTTGGCGAGGAGCAGGGTGGAGAGGCGCTCAAGGCGGCGTTTGCGCGCATGCAAGCGAGCCTCGTGCGCGGCGAGCCCCTCTCGCGCGCCGCGGAGCGCGCGGGGCTGTTCTCCCCGGTGCAGCTCGCGATGATGCGCGCGGGCGAGGCCGGCGGCATGCTCGACGAGACGCTCGAGCGCGTGGCGCGGATGGCCGAGCGCGAGCACGGGATTCGCAAACGCATCGCTTCAGCGCTGGCCTACCCGGCGATTCTGGCTGCGGCGGCGCTGCTTTCGATCATCTTGTTGATCGGTACCCTGACCCCGGCGTTGGCGCGCCTCTTCGCCGAGCTGTCCGCTCCGCTGCCGCCGTCGACCATCGCGCTGCTAGCAGTGGGGCGGCTGCTGCGTTCGCCGTTGTTCTTGGGCGCGGCCGGAGCGGCGGCGCTCTGCGCGGGAATAGGGCTGCGTGCACTGTCCCGCTCGGCTCACGCAGCCGCCAGCGCGGAGCGGTTGGCGTTGCGCCTCCCGCTGATCGGCTCGCTGCGCCGCGCCATCGTGGTCTCCCGTGTCGCTCGTACCCTAGGCGCGCTGCTGCGCGGCGGTCTCCCCGCGCTCGAAGCGATCGAGCTCTCCGCGCAATGCTCCGGTAGTCCGGTGGCCGCGCAGGCGCTGCGCGAGTTGCGCCGCTCGCTGCGTGAGGGCGAAGGGCTGGCGCAGCGCCTGGTCGCCGGCACGCTCTTCCCCGCACTCTTCGTAAACATGGTCCGCGCCGGCGAGGAGAGCGGCTCGCTCGACACACTCTTGGAGTCGTTGGCGGAATTTTACGACGTCGAAGCGGAGGCCGCGCTGCACGTCTTGACGACGTTGATCGAGCCGACTCTGATCGCCTTGCTGGGCGGCGTGATCGCCGCCATCGCCTTAGCCGTCTTCGTTCCGCTATATGCTTTGATCGGGAGCCTACGATGACCGCGAACCCAACCGAGCGCGCCACGGTCGAAGGTGAGGCGGTGCTCGCGCGCTGGCTACTCACTCGCGCGGTCGCCGATCGCAATGCGTTGGTCGAGCATTTCTGGTATCTCTGCCGGCGCGCCGCTCTGCGGCTGCGGCGCGACGCGTTGGATCGCGAAGATGCCGAACAAGTGGCGGCGCTCGGGTTGATCAAGGCCGCCGAGTATTTCCGCCCTGGCGAAGGCGTTCCGTTCGAAGCGTACGCGTGGACGATGGTGCTCGGCGAGCTGCTCCACTACATCCGGGACTCGACGCCGCTCGTGCGCGTGCCGCGGCGCTTGCGCGCGGCCGAGCGGCGCGCGGGCGTCATGCGCGACGAGTTGCGCCAGCGCATGCTGCGCGAGCCCACCAACTCCGAAGTGGCCGCCGAGCTCGGCGTCGACGTCGCGGAGATCGACGAGGCCGAGCGCGCCCGGCGCGCGCAGCGTTTCGAGGACCTCGCCCACGTGCGCGAGGGTAGTACCGTGGGGCTCTCCACGCCGGACCGCGTTGCACTCGACGTGGCCTTGGACCGGCTCGACGAACGCGAGCGGCTGCTGGTACTAGCGACCTTCGGCGCGGGGCGCACGCAGACCGAGCTCGGCGCGCATCTGGGATGCTCGCAGCGGCACGTTTCGCGGCTGTTAAGCCGTGCCTTGAAGAAGATGGCCGACCACCTTCGTTAGCGCGCGTCTGCAGAGCGGCTGTACGGGGCATTGCGCTGCCACCAGAAAGGCGGTTCAGCAATGCGGCGTTCGCCAGGATTCACGTTGATGGAGCTGATGGTGGTGGTAGCCGTCATCTCCGTGCTCGCCACGGTCATCATTCCCAACTTCATTCATGCTCGCGCGCAAGGCGTGACGGCGGCCTGCGAGAGTAACCTGCGTCAGATCGCGACCGCGATGGAGCTATACTACGCCGACAACGGAGCCTATCCGAACAGCGGCGCCGTTACGCCGGCGCTCTTCGCAGGCGGCGTCGCGCCCGCGGAGAGCTACCTGGGGCAGACCCCGATCGACCCCGCTGACAATCACCCGTACGCCGTGCGCGTGCTGGCCGCCAGCGGCAATACGCCGGCGCGCTATATCATCGAAGACACCGGCGGGCACGACCCGAGCACCACGCGCGCCCTGACCGATCGCGACAACCCCAGCACCGCCGGCCAGGTTCAGATCAATGCCGACTACCTGGTCTACTCGTCGGCTAACGGCCTGCAATCGGCCGAGAATCCCAACGAAAGCCCGTGAGCTGGCTCACTCTCGCCGTGCTCGCCGCTGCGCTAGCGGTGCATGTCACGACGGACCTGCGCGAAGGGTACGTCTACGACGTCGCCGTCTACCCGCCATTGCTCGTGCTGGCGGCGCTGGCGTGGGGCGCGGGGCGCCTAGCCGACGGCTGTACCGGCGCGCTGGCGTGCGCGGCCGTGCCGGCAGCGCTGACCGCTGTGACGCGCGGACGCGGCATGGGCATCGGTGATGCGAAGGTGGCCGGCCTGATGGGCATGGCGTTGGGGCCGTCGGCCGGCGTGCTGGCGCTCGGCTGCTCATTTATGTGGGGCGCCGGCGTGGCGCTTGCGCTCGTGGCCGTACGCCGTCTGCGCTGGGGCGCGCGGATGGCCTTCGTGCCGTTCTTAGGGCTGGGATTCCTCACGGTCGTCTTTATGCAGCACGCTGGGGTACGCTAGGGCGGCTTGCCTGTCCCAAGGAGTGAACGGGCTCCGGGAGAACATGCCCACCTATGGATCTCTCGCTGCTCCGCAAGATCCCGCTGTTCTCCGGGTTTGACGACGAGCAGATCGCCGAAGTCGGAAAGCTGGTGCAGACGCGGCGCGTCCCCAAGCACCAGATCATCGTGTACGAAGGTGACCCCGGCGATTCGTTCTACGTGTTGCTCAAGGGTTCGGTTGCCGTCTCGCACATGACCGGCGAGGGTAAGGAGACCATCCTCTCCATCCTCAAAGAGGGCGACTTCTTCGGCGAGATGGCGGTGCTGGACTCGTCGCTGCGCTCCGCCTCCGTGAAGACGCTCTCCGACGTCGAAGTGGGGCTGGTCACACGCGCCGACTTCCTCGACCTGCTTGGCAAGAATCCGTCGATTGGCCGCTCGCTGGTGATCGCGCTCTCGGAGCGTCTGCGCGACGCCAACCAGCAGATCGCGGCCTCGGCCTACCAGGACATCCGCAAACGCCTGGCGGCGCTGTTGTTGAAACTGGCGGAGAAGTTCGGCGAGCAGACGCCCGATGGCACGCGCATCACACAGCGCCTGACCAACCAAGAGATGGCGAGCATGGTCGGCACCACGCGCGAGACCGTCAACCGCACCCTCAACAAGTTCTGGGACGAGCAGTTGATCGACATGCGCACGGCCTACATCGTCATCAAGGACCCCAGCGCGCTGGAGAAGCAGCTAGAGTAGTCTAGCGGGGGCGCCGCGCGGGCATTGCGCGTGCGTGCCGATCTTCGCGCGCTTGCCGCTGCCCCTGGGAGTCCATGTCGATGCCGGCGGCTTCGCCATCTGCGAGCTGCACGCCGTGGCCCGCGGCGCGCAGCTGCGGCGCGTGATCTTCGAACGCTTCGACGGACGCGACCCCGCGCAGGCGCTGGCAGCGGCGGTGCGCGCCAACGGCTGGCGAAGCCGCAAATGCGTCGTTGCCGTCGCTACCGAGTGTGCCTCGCTGCACGTGCTGCATCTGCCGGGAATGCCGGCGCGCGAGCGGCGCGCCGCGGCCTATCTGGAGGCCGAGCGTCTGGCCCCGGCGCGCGAGGTGCCTCTGAGCATCGACGTCGAGCCGCTTGCCGGAGCCTGGCTGCTCGCGGCGGCGCCGCGCGCGGAGGTGTTGGGTGCGGCCGAGCGCGCGCGGGCTGCGGGGTTGCGCGTGCGCGCGGTCGACGTCGAGACGCTCGCTCTGGCGCGCGCGGCCGGCGCGCTGCCCGGCGATGCGATCGTCTGCGGCGGCAGCGCGCGCAGCATCCTGCATCTCGTGACGGAGAGCGCGCCGTTCGTGCGCGCGTGGTCCCGGCGCGTCAGCTGCACGGAACTGGCGGCGCCGTTGGCGGAGGCGCTGGAGTTCGCGGCTAGCCGCGGCTTCGGTGCCGCGCGCCGCGTCCTGCTCGCCGGGACGTTGGCCGCGGAGGACGGCGGCAGCGCGCGGCTGCAAGATGCGTTGGGGCGAGTTGTCGCGCCGGCCGAATTGTGCGCGCAGGTCGCGGTCTTGGAGCATCCGCTGGATTACGTTCGTGCCAGCGCGCCGCATTGGCTGACCGCGTGCGGCCTCGCGCTGTGGAGTCTCGCGTCGTGCGCGTGAATCTGCTGGAGCGCCGGCAGCCCGTTGCACCCGCGGCCCGCGCGGCGCGCGTGCTGCCGGCGCTAGCGCTCGTGCTGGCGTTGGCAGCGGCGGCCGCGCACGCGGCGGCGGCAAGCAGTGCCGAACGCGCCGCGCGCATCGCCCAGCTGCGCGCCGTGGCGCAAGCGCGGGCCGCGCCGGTGGAGCGCCTGCGCGCGCAGGTGACGCAGCTCGAACGCGCCGCAAGCGAGGCCGAGCATCTGCGTGCGACGGGTCCGCGCCTGGCCGCCCAGCTCGCGCGCTTGGCCGATGCGCTCCCGCGCGCTGCGTGGCTCACGGCGCTGGAGGTCGAGTCCGACGGCGCGTTGCGCATAAGCGGGCGTGCGCCCCAGTTTGCAACGGTGGGCGCGGTGCTCGCGGCGCTCGAGCGCGTGCATGCGTTCGGTGCGCCGCATCTGCTCGACGCGCAGCGCCCCAGCGATACCTCTGCGGCCCTGCGTTTTCAGATGGAGACACGCGCGCCGTAGATAAGGACGACGCGCCGCCACGGCGAAGTTGCCGCCATGCCTACCGAGATCAACGACCGTGTCGTCGCGTGGCGGCGCTCCATTCACGCGCATCCCGAGCCGGGCTTTGAAGAGGAGCGGACCGCGGCGCTGATCGAGCGCGCGCTCGACGCCGCCGGCGTCGAGCATCGCCGGCTGGCGAAGACCGGCGTGGTGGGCGTGCTGCGCGGCGGGCTGCCCGGACGCGTGGTGGCGCTGCGTGCCGACATGGATTGCCTCTCCGTGCAGGAGCGCTCGGGCGAGCCGTTCGCTTCGGAGCGCGCGGGCTTCATGCACGCTTGCGGTCACGACGCGCACGTGGCGATGCTGCTGGGCGCGGCTACCGAGTTGGCGGCGCAGCGCGAGCACCTGCACGGGACGGTGGTCTGCATCTTCCAGCCGGCGGAGGAGGGCCCCGGCGGCGCCAAGCCGATGATCGAGCAAGGCTGTCTGGACGATCCCAAGGTGGAGGCGATTGCCATGCTGCACGTCGACCCGCGCTGGGACACCGGTACGGCCGGAGTCACGCCCGGCCCCACCAACGCCGCCTCGGACGAAGTGCACATCGAGATCCGCGGCGTCGGCGGTCACGGCGCGCACCCGCACCGCGCGGTCGATGCCATCCCGGCCGCCGCGCACGTAGTCCTGGCGTTACAGAACGTCGTGGCGCGCGAGACCGATCCGTTGGCGTCGGTCGTGGTGACGATCGGCAAGATCGAGGGCGGTTACCGCAACAACGTCATCGCGGATCGCGTGCACTTAGCGGGCACGGTCCGCACGCTCGATCCCGCCATCCGGTTGGCGACGCACGAGAAGATTCGCCGTATCGTCGAGCATGCGGCGGCCGCATACGGATGCTCGGCCGCCACGGAGTTCGGCCTAGGGTATCCCGTGCTGGTGAACGACCGCGTGCTCACGCCTGCGTACGCCGCATACTTGAAGGCTAAAGAGCCCGCACTGAGCGTGATCGAAACCATGCCGCCGACGATGGGCGGCGAGGACTTCGCCTTCTACGCCGAGCGCGTGCCGGGCGTCTCGTGCCGCCTAGGCGTGCGCAACGAGCAGAGCGGTGCTACCGCGATGATCCACAGCCCGGAGTTCAGACTGGATGAGCGGGCGCTGCCGATCGGCGTGCGTATGCTGACGCACTTCGCGCGCGGCTTCGCCGCGGGCGAGTTCGGCGCGCAGGCGTCGCAGGGCTAAACCAGGCCGACCGGCTCGAGGCGGCCCCGCGCGAGGCCGCCGTTCTCGTCGAACAAGTCGTCGGCGAGGTGGACGCGCACCACGCGTCCGATGACCAAGTGGCCGCCGCCGGGCTCGTCACCGAGCTCGACGATACGGTGCGTCACGCACTCGAAGCTGACCGGGGACTCGGCCACGCGCGGCGGGGCCACGTCGAGCGACGGCGCCGCCGTGACCCCCGCACGCGCGAACTCGTCGTCGGCGTCAGAGGTGAAACGCGCGGAGCGGCGCGCGGCATCGGCGTGGCGGCGCGTGACGACGTTGACGACGAACTCGCCGCTGCCCTCGATGTTCCGCAACGTATCCTTCTTGAGCTCGGGCGAGTGGCCGCGCCGCAGCGGCGCGAAGGCCAGCGTCATCGGCCGCGCCGTCACGGGCATGAAGAAGGAGAACGGCGCCAGATTGCGTTCGCCCTTGGGCCCCAGCGTCGAGACCCAGGCGATCGGGCGCGGCAGAATCGTGTCGGCCAGGATCTGGTAGACGTCCTGCCACGGCCGATCGCTTGGGACCAAGTTCATCGAGGCGCTCCAACTCCGCTAGCCCAGGACGCGTAGTAGGCGCGGTCCTCGACGGTAAACGCTGCTTCGCTCAGGCGCAACGGCCGGAAGGTATCCACCATCGGCGCCAACTCGTTGGTCTCCTTGGTGCCTAGCGCGGCTTCGATCGTTCCAGGCTGCGGTCCGTGCCACGCGCCGGGCACGTGAATGGTGATCGAACCCCCCTCGATGCCGCGGCGGCTCATGAAGTTGCCGCTGGCGTAGTAGAGCACTTCGTCGCAGTCCACGTTGGAGTGGAAGTAGGGAACGGGTATCGCCTGCGGGTGAAAGTCGAACGGGCGCGGCACGAAGACGCAGAAAGCGGCGCCGGGGGCTTCGAACGTCTGATGCACCGGTGGCGGCAGATGCAGTTGCCCCACCAGTGGCGCGAAGTCGTGCGCGTTGAACGCGTACGGATAGCAGTAACCGTCCCAGCCCGCGACGTCGAAGGGATGGTTTTGCAGCGTGTAGATCGCGCTACGGCCGCGGCTCGTGACTCGCACCTCGAACGTTCCGGTGGCGTCAACGGGCGCCCCCAGCACCGGTGCGCGGAAGTCGCGCTCGTAGTAGGGCGCCAGCTCGAGCAGCTGACCGTAGGCGTTACGGTACTTCTTGGGAATCGTGATGGCGCCGCTGGATTCGTGCACCAGCATACGCGTGGGCGTTGTGGGCCGCAAGCGCCAGGTGATGCCGCAGGGGATGACCACGAAGTCGTGCCGGCGATATGCCAGCTCGCCCAGCACCGACTCGACGACGCCCTCACCCTCGTGGATGAAGAGCAGCTCGTCGCCGCTGGCGTTGCGATAGAACCACTCCATGGGCGCGGTGACTTCGGCCACGGAGATGACGATGTCGTCGTTGCCCAGCACCGGCACGCGTGCCTCGACGGCGTTGCCTTTGCTCTCGATACGCTGCGCGCGCAGATGGCGGTTGAGCAGCGGATCGTTGGGGAGAAAGCGCGCCAGGGGGCGCTCCCAGGGGCGCACCTCCAGAGTAGCCGTGGGCGGGCGCAGATGATAGAGGAGCGAGTAAACGCTTTCGAAGCCCTTGGTCGAGAGCAGCTCCTCGGCGTAGAGTTCGCCGTCGGCCTTGCGGAATTGGATGTGGCGCTTGGGCGGCAAGGCGCCTTGACTGACGTAGAAGGGCATCGTAGTCGCGATCCTCGTCTGTGCGGAGTAAGACCTGCTATCCTTCGTTCCCGTGCGGCAGGAACTCTTGCGCGTGCGCAGGGATGGGGCCCGCCGCTCACCAACGCTTCGCCATGGTTCAGGCCAGCGAGGAGATCGTCTCCGATGCCGGCGCCGCTTTCGCCTTGCTCTGCGAGGTGGAGAAATGGCCGGTGTGGCTCTCGCTGGCGCGCAGCGTCCGTCGCGTCGACGGCGAGCGCGCCCTAGGTCCAGGCAGCGAGATTGCGATGCAGGCGCCGCGGCTGGGTGCGCGGGAGGAGCTCTTCGTCGTGGAGCGCTTCTTGCAGGGGCATCTCCTGTATCTCGAGAGCGCTTACTCGTGCCGGCGCAGTTGGGAGTTTCGCATCGAGCGCAAAGGCGCGCGCGCACGGCTGGTGGCGACGCTAGCCTACCCCACCTACGGCGGCTGGCTCGGCGCCCAGGCCGAGCGCCTGCTCCATCGGCACGGCGTGGAGCGCGAGCTGCAGGCTTCCGTGGTGCACTTCAAGGGCTTGGTGGAGTTCGAGAACCACCCGGACCGCGTGCTGGCCGATTTTTAGCAGTCGTTGACGTCGGCTGCTAACCTCCGGTAGAATAGGCTTAGTTCGTCCTACTGAGGACAAAGGAGTTCCCTCGTGCCGCTCTACGAATACCTCTGCCGTGATTGTCGCGTACGCCACGACATCCGCCACGGTTTCGATGAGACGGCCGGCCCCTGCCCGGCTTGCGGAGGGGTGTTGGAGCGGGTCTTCCATGTCGGCGGGATCCACTTCAAGGGCTCCGGCTTCTACACCACCGATTACAAACGCAGCAACCCCGCGGCCGGTCCCTCGGCCTCGAATGGGTCGAGTGATTCCGCCAGCGCGAAGAGCGATGGCGCGGCAGCCAAGAGCGTCGCACCCGCCAAGAGCGATACCGCTGCCCCAGCCCCGGCTTCGAAGGCCGCGGAGAAGTCGGCCTAGGCGATGAGCGCGCACACGCTCGCCGGCTGGGCGACGGTGGCCGTGGTCGTCATCGTGGCGATCGTGCTGAGCGCCTACGCCGCGGCGCTGGCTTTGCGCGCGCGCCGGCTCACGCGACGGTTGGATCACCCGCTGCTCGTGCGCATCCGCGAGGCCAGCGTGCAGTTGCGCGCGCTCGAGGGTGCCCGCACCAAGTTTGAGGGACTAGCCAAGCGCGCAGCGGAGGCGGGTACCGTGCTCGCGCACACGTCGGCCGAACGCGAGCGCCTGCGCCGGGAAGGCGGGCAGGCCGTGAGCTCGATCTTTCGCGACCTGCGCTCGATCCGCGATCTGCTCTCGTAGTCCGGAAACGCCGACTAGATCGGCCCGGTCTCCTCGGGCGGCTCCCAATGCCAGCCCAGCGGCGGCTCGTCGACGCCTGGGGCGCCAAAGGACTGCTCTCCGTCGTCCTCCGGAGCAAAGGGTAGCTCTGCCGGCTCCGCACCCATCTGCGGTTGCGGCGGTTCACCGCTGAGGGGCTGGACGGCCGGCGCCGGCGCAGGCTCCGCTGCGGCCGGCGGCGGTTGCGGCTGTGGGGGCTGCGGCGGTGCAGCGGGCGCCACCGGTGCTGCAGGCGCCGTGGGCGCACCCTGTCCCACGGCTAGCAGCGCGGCGAGACTCTTGGGCGGCAGGGCGCCCTCTTTCTCCGCGACGCCGATCAAGACCAACCGCCCCTGCGGCAGCAGCTGCGCGCCAGGCTTGGCGGCCAGCTCGCGCAATTGGTCGATGTAGTACTGCGGCGCCGCCTCGACCTTCATCGTGTCCAACAGCAGATTCAACGTGTCGACCAGGTAGTCGCGCGGCGGAGTCTTGGCGAACGCGAAGATCGCCTCGGCGACCTGCGGCTTGCTCATGGCCAGCAACTTGCGCCAGTAGCTGGGTGCTTGGTAGTACTCGAACTGTCCGAGCTCGCGTTTGGCGCGCGAGTAGAGCGTTGCGATGCGCTTGCCGATGGCGTCGCTCGGCGGCAGCGGCTCGACGATGACCACGCGTGCCGCGACGCGCGCCAACTCCTGCATGACGTCGGCGTGGAAGAGCGGATCGATCTCGTGCAGATAGCTGTTGGCGACGGCTACGTCGAAGCTGGCGTTCTTGGCGGGGATGGCGGAGGTGCTGCCGCGTAGCATCGTGGCCGCAAGGCTCTCGTAGCGCTTCATCACGTCGTCGTGTGACTCGATCACCGTGACCTGCGCGCCCTCGCCGAGCGCGCGCGCGATGTTCGCGGCATCGGAGCCGTAGCCGCAGAAGAGGACGCGGTCGCCCGCGGAGATGCCCATGGCATCCCACACCAGCGTGGCTAAGCGCTCCGATTCACGCTCGAACTCGGCGGGATCGTAGACCGTCGCAATCTTGCTCATCGCTGCAGCTCCGCCCAGGCCTCGTGGAAGCGTGGATAACTCACCCGTGCGCACTGGGCGTCGTCGACGTAGACGCCGGCGGGGCTGGCTGCGGCTAGGGCGGCGGCGGCCATGGCGATGCGATGGTCGCCGTGGCTGGCCACCTCGATGCGCTCGTGCAGGTGTGCCGTTCCGGTGACGTCGAGACCGTCGGGATGGCGCGTGACGGCAATGCCCGCCGCCTCCAGCATCGCGGCGACCGTCTCGATGCGGTCGCTCTCCTTCACGCGCAGCTCGGCGGCGTTGCGAATATGCGTGGTGCCGCGCGCGAATGCCGCCGCCACCGCCAGCGCCGGCACTTCGTCGATCATCGTCGGCAGCAGCGCGGGATCGAGATCGACGCCATGCAAAGCACTGGCACGCGCGATCACGTCGCCGACGGGCTCGCCGCAGACTTCGCGCTCGCCCTGGATCGTGAGGTTCGCGCCCATCGCGCGCAGCGCGCGCAGCAGGCCGTCGCGCGTGGGATTGAGGCAGAGTCGCTCCACGCGCACCTCCGAACCCGGCGTCACGAGCGCGCCCACGATCGCGAAGGCCGCGGCGCTGGGATCTCCGGGAACCTCGATGTCGCGCGCCTGCAGCGGCGACGGCGCCAGCTCGATGCGTTCGCCGTCCCAGGTGATGCGCGCGCCAAGATAGCGCAGCATGCGCTCGGTGTGATCGCGCGAGCGCTCGTCTCCGCTGATCTGCGCCGTGGTTCCCGCAACCAGCGCGGCCAGCAGCAGTGCCGACTTCACCTGTGCCGACGGCACGCGCAGACGTTGGGAGACGGCGTGCAGTCCCGCGTGCGCCCTCAGCGTCACGGGGGCGTGGCCCTCAACCGTATCGATCGCGGCGCCGGCCTCGCGCAGCGGCGCCGCCACGCGCTCCATCGGCCGGCGTGAGAGCGAGTCGTCGCCGCTGAGCCGGGCGGGCAGCGCGGCTCCGGCGAGGATGCCCATCAGCAGGCGCATCGTCGTGCCGGAGTTGAGGCAATCGACGTCGCCCGGCGCGGCGAGACGCTCCGGCGCGTGCAACGTGAGGTCGGGGCCGTCACCGTCGATGCGCGCGCCCAGTGCCGTCACGGCGTTGCGCGTGGCCTGGAGGTCGGCACCGGTATTGAGATTGGTGAGTGAGAGCCGTCCGCGCGTCAGGGCTCCGATCAACAGCGCGCGATGGGAGATCGACTTGTCCGGAGCGACGCGTAGCGCGCCGTGTAAGGGCCCGGGACGGAAGCGGGTAGCGGAGGCGGATGACATCTTGCCGGGCATTCGCGTCCCGAGTAGATTGCGCCTATGGGCGGCTTCTTACTTCATTATGGGGAAGGTGGGACTCGAACCCACACGGAGTCACCCCCGGACGCTTTTGAGGCGTCTGCGTCTACCGATTCCGCCACTTCCCCGTCGCCACCGATTGTAGCATGTGGCGCAACCCCACCCCGAGCATCTGCGCGCGTGAAAATGCCTCCACGCGGCGCGCACCGCAGACGCGCTCGTAGAATGCCTCGGGTCCTACCGCACCGATCAGCGCGCGCGTGCAGCGCTGGTTCTTGAGCGACTGCAAGGCCAGCAGGCAGAGCAGCGAGCCAAGCCCGCGCTTACGCTCGCTTTCGGCCACGCCCATCGGGCCGAAGATGCCCACGCCGGGCTCGTCCCGCCACTTGCGCAGCCACGGAAAATCCAGGCGGCAGTCGTACGCCGCAAAGCCCAACTCGTTACCGTCCCAGTCGGTAGCAAACCAGGCGTACCCGGTGGCGACTTCCTCCGCCCAGAGGCCGCCAAAGGTGCGCCGCAGCCACGCCTGCTGCGAGGGCGTCGCGCCCTGACGCTCGTGCAGCACGACGCCGCGGTCGAGTGTGCTCCGGTATAGGTCTGGGGAGACGCGGGACCACAGTTGGTCATCCAGCTCCGCGAGCATGTTGATCAGCGTGGCGCCGCTCATCGCGCCTCCCAACGCCAGGCGTTCCAGGTGGGCGAGAAGCCGCTGGGAGCGAAATTGCGCAGGCGCTCGCGGTACGCGTAGATGTAGGTGGGATTGAAGAGATAGACGATCGGCACGTCGGCGGCGACGATGCGCTGGATGCGTTGGTAGTCGCGCTTGCGCGCCGCCTGGTCGTAGGTGCCGAGCGCGGCCTGCTCCAGACGATCGACGAGCGGGTTGCAGTAGCGCATGTAGTTCGCAGGCGCGTTACACGTCAGCAGCGTGCTGTCATCGGGGTCGGAGCCCATCGGCCAAACCACGTAGGCGAGATCGAAGTTTCCCAGCGCCAGCAGTCCGCCCTCGCTCTTTGGAAGGAAGAGCTGCGCGTTCGACACGGATTTGATCCGCATCTCGATGCCCACGGCGTGCAGATCGAGTTGAATTGCCGCGGCCGCGCGCACGCCGGTGGTGCTCTCGGGGAACTGCACGTACGTGAGCGACAGCTGCCTTCCGTTCTTCGCGCGTATGCCGCTGGGGCCGCGCCGCCAGCCGGCCTGGTCCAGCAGGTGGTTTGCGGCGGCAGGGTCGTAGGCGGGCAGCTTCGCGCGCGGATCGTAGGCCCAAGAGAGGCGCGGCTGATCGGTGTCGGTGGCCGGATAGCGCCCCAACGTGATCTTCTTGCTGATGGTGCCGCGATCGATGGCGGCGGCCAACGCGCGGCGCACGCGTACGTCGTCGAGCGGTGGATGCGAGAGGTTGATCGCTACGCCGGCTACGAGCGCCAGCGGCGCGTAGGCGTAGCGCAAACCGCCGACCCCTGCTAGTGCGGGCTGCTGCGCCGGCGCGATGAGGTTCCAGTCGCTGGCGCCTGACTGCAGCAGCGTGAGGTTGGTGCCGGGATCGGGGACGATGCGCAGGATCAGCTGCGCGACTTTGGGCGTGCCACGCCAGTAGCGCGCATTGGCCGCGTAGACCAACCGCTCGCCGCGATGCCACGAGCGTAACACGTAGGGGCCGTCGCACACCGGCGCGGCGTTGAAGGTGGCGTGGAGCAGCGGGCCTTGGCCGCTTAGGACATGCGCCGGCAGCACGTACTGCGGCACGGCGCCGTACGAGAAGAAGCTTTCGACGGCCGGAGCCCAGGGCCGGCGCAGATGGAAGACGACGGTGTGCGCGTCGGGTGCCGCGGCGCGCTCCACGAGATCGTAGCCCGCGCGCGAGCGCACGGGGTTGCGCGGATCCATGAGCGCGTGCAGCGAGAAGAGCACGTCGGCCGAGGTGACGAGAGCGCCGTCTTGCCAGCGCACATTCGGGCGTAAGTGGTAGGTGATGGTGCGCCCGTCGGGCGAGATGCCGCCGTTGGTGCGCGTGGGGATGCGGCGCAAGAGTTCCGGGATACGCCTACCGCTGGGATCGATATCGATGAACGGCTCGAAACACAGACGCGCCACCTCTTGATCCACCGATGCCGCGTCCTGCACCGCGAAGAGTGGGTTGAGGCTGGTGGGATCGGCGGCGAGGTTGAAGCGCACCACACTTCCAAGCGTGGGCGGTGCCGCTACCCGGCTGCAGCCGGAGAGCGGCGCGAGCGAGAGCAACGCACAGAGCAGCGGAGCGAATGGGCGCATCGCGCCCCCATTCGCCTCGCTGCTCGCGTTCTCCGCGCCGTTGCGTTAGGCGGTGCGGCGTATGAGCCGGACGATCCAGAGGAGGATCACCGCTCCGATGATGGAGACGATGATCGACCACACGAATCCGCCGCCAGCGGCGGCACCAAAGAGCGAGACCACCCAACCACCGATGACGGCGCCGATCATACCGATGATGATGTCGGTGATCCAGCCGCCGCCGACGGTAGAGGGAACGATCATGCGCGCAATGGCACCGGCGATCAGGCCGATGATGAGCCAGACGATCAGGTGCATCGATGAACTCCTCTCCTTCGCTTGGCTCCCTTATCTCCGAAGGTGGAAGCGTGCAAACACGCAGCCGGGCGTCTGCTTGGGCTAGCGCTTTCTCGCGATCGCTTTGGCCTGCACGAAGAGCAGCAGATAGTCGTGGCCGCCGGCCTTCGAGTCCGTGCCGGACATGTTGAAGCCCCCGAACGGATGCACGCCGACCAAAGCGCCCGTGCACTTGCGATTCAAGTAGAGATTGCCCACGTGGAACTCGCGCGCGGCGCGCTCCAGCTTCGCCGGGTCCCGTGAGAAGAGGCCGCCGGTCAGGCCGTACTTGGTGCCGTTGGCGATCGTCAGCGCCTCGTCGAAGTCACGGGCCTTGATGAAGGCCACGACCGGTCCGAAGACCTCCTCTTGCGCCAAGGTCTTCTCCGGGGTGACGTTTTCCACGATCGTGGGCTCGATGAAGTAGCCGGCGCGATCGGCGGCCTTACCGCCGGCGGCAACGCGTCCGCCCTCCTCCAGCGCGCGTGCGATTGCGCGTTGGATGCGCTGATGCGCCTTCTCGTTGACGACGGGACCGACGGCCACGTTCGCGCTCTCGACCGGGTCGCCCACCTCCAACTTTGCGATGCGCTCCAATACCTTGGCTTTGAGCGCGTCGTAGACGGGCTCTTCGATGATAGCGCGCGACGCCGCGGAGCACTTCTGTCCAGAGAATCCGAAGGCTGAGGCCACGATGCCGTCGGCGGCGGCGTCGAGATCGGCGTCCGCTGCCACGACGATCGCGTCCTTGCCACCCATCTCGGCGACGACGCGCTTGATCCAGACCTGGCCCTCGCGCGGCTTGGCCGCGACTTCGTTGATATGCAGCCCTACCGCCATCGAGCCGGTGAACGATACGAAGCGCGTGCGCGGATGCTCCACGAGGCGCTCGCCGACGTCGGCGCCGCCGGGCAGGAAGTTCACCACGCCTGCCGGGAGCCCCAGCTCGATCAGCAAATCCACGAAGCCCGCGGCGATGATCGTGCTGTCCGGTGAGGGCTTGAGCACGACGGTGTTGCCGGTGACGATCGCCGCCGTCGTCATGCCCGCCATGATCGCCAGCGGGAAGTTCCACGGCGGTAGGACGGCGCCCACGCCCAGCGGCAGATACTCGAGCCAGTTGTCCTCGGGTAACGGGCTCGGCACGATGGATTGGCGGCCGCCCAAGCGCAGCGCTTCGCGCGCGTAGAACTCGAGGAAGTCGATGGCCTCGGCGGTATCGGCGTCGGCCTCGACCCACGGCTTGCCGACTTCCACGATCATGGAGGCGTTGAAGTCGTCCTTGCGCGCGCGCATGGCGGCGGCGGCACGGAAGAGCAGATCCGCGCGCTCCTCCCACGGCACCTTGCTCCAGCTTGCGAAGGCCTTCTCGGCTTCGGCGATGGCGCGATCCGCCAACTGCGGCGTACCCTCGTAGTACCAGCCGGCGTAGCGGGTGGGCTCGGCAGGCGTCACCGATGGCACCGCGGGCTCGGGCGTGAGGCGCTCGTTGCCAATGATGATCGGGTAACGGCGCTCGCTCTGCGCGAGGAAACGCTCGATGGCGGCGGCTTGCGCCGCACGCTCGGCGGGGTCACTGAACGTCCGGACGGGTTCGTTGCGGAACGGCGGGTGCGTCTTCTCGAGCACGGTTGCCATGGTGTGGGGATCCTCCTCTTGTCAGCTTCAGGAGTTTTGCGCCGGGAGGACGGCGAACCTCCGCGCGATGCACACCAGGCCTACCGACCTGCAGCGTCTGCTCGCGCTCTCCGGCACGCTGATTGTGGAGGAGATCGAGAGCGAGGCGCTGAGGGGCAATCTCTTGGGCGATCCCCATCGCCGCCCGCTCCCCGTCTACCTTCCTCCCGGCTACGATGCCGAGGGGAGCCGCCGTTATCCCACGCTCTACTGCTTGCATGGTTTCACCGGGTCTGCGGCGTCGTTGGCGGCGGCGCGCGTGTGGTCGCTCAATCCAATCCAGTGGCTCGATCGGCTGATCGTGGAGGGACGCGTGCCGCCGGCGATCCTCGTGTTGGTCGACGGGTTGACGCGCTATGGCGGCAGTCAGTATGTGAATAGCGCGCTGAGCGGAAACTATGCGGATTACGTGGTGAACGACGTGGTGCCGTACGTGGATGCCGCGTTCCGCACCATCGCGCGGCCGCAGGGCCGTGGGCTCTTCGGCAAGTCCAGCGGCGGCTTCGGCACGCTGCATCTGGTGATGGAGTATCCGGGGCGTTTCGCCGCCGCCGCCTCGCAGAGCGGCGACGCCTACTTCCAGTACTGCTACTTGCCGGATTTCGTGAAGGCGCAGCGCGCGCTCGAGCGCCACGGCGGCTTGGCAGGCTTCGTCGCCGCCTTCGACGCCGAGAAGAAGAAGAGCAATGGATCGGTGGAGGTGATGAACATCGTGGCCATGGCCGCGGCGTACTCCCCAGCCGCCGCTCCGCGCGATCCGTTCGACATCGAGTTCCCCTTCGATCTGCGGACGGGCCTGCTGCGCGACGACGTCTGGGCGCGCTGGCTGCGCTTCGATCCGGCCCTGACGTGTGTGGAACGGATCGAGGGCTTCCGTGCGTTGCGAGCGTTGTACGTGGAGTGTGGGCGGCGCGATCAGTACGCGCTGGACCTGGGAGCGCGCATTCTGGTCGAGCGGCTGCGCGCGCATGGCGTCGAGGTTCAGCACGAAGAGTTCGACGACGACCACATGAGCGTGCTCTACCGCCACGAGCAGGTCTACCCGGCGCTGCTGGAGAGGTTGGAACGAGAGTGAACCGGAGATCGCTGCTGACCGCGCTGGGCGTGGGCGCGTTGTGTACGTTGCCGCAGCTGCCCGCGTGGGCCAGCGAGGCGAAGGAGATCGCCGTCGACGGCTTCACGTTCGTGGTGCCGGACGGCTGGCGTCACGTGAAGGCCGGCGCGGGCGAGAACTCCGTCACGCATCTGGGATTGTGGGTGCAGGGGAATTACGCCGACCAAGCCTTCATCGCGCTCGACGAAGATCAGGATCCCGGCAGCACGCTCGCCGCGTTCGCGCAAGTGACGGAAAACGACATGCGCTCGCGGCTCTCCAAGGTCTTCGTGGACACCCGCGACAAGCTGCAGATGCCCAACGGCATGCCGGCGCTGCGCATGAAAGTGGAGTACTTGGCCGGCGACTCCGACACGCTCTATCAGCAGTACGTCTGGCTGATCTACGACGGCCAGATCGGGATCTCGCTGGCCGTCGGCGGGCGCGTGGGACGTATCGATTTGGATCAAGCCACGAAGATCGCCTCGACACTCACCGTGGTATGGCGCGGCGACGGCCCGCCACCGCCGCCGTAGTAACGTAACGGTCGAGGAATATGAAGACGTTGGATGACGATCGTGCGCGCTCGTTTCGTGTGCGGCCGGCTCGCGAGGACGATGTCTCGTTCATTGTGAGGCTGCACGAGCTGGAGCACGTCCAGAAGTTTCTGAAGGCACCGGCGGAGGATGATATCCGTAGGGCATTCGCTAGCGATCGTGTCAAGCAATTCATCTTGGAGCAGGGTGGAGAGCCCGCGGGACTCATGCTCCTCGATTATTTCGAGGATTGGCTCGTAGAGTTGCGTCGCATTGCCGTCGCGCGCCCGGGAACGGGTTTGGGGACGTTCGCGATTCGGTGGGCCCTTGATCATGCGTTCAACGAACGCGGGGCGCACCGCGTGTACCTCTCAGTTGCCGCAGCCAACGAGCGGGCGCGCGCCCTGTACGGACGCCTGGGCTTCGTGCTCGAAGGCACGTCCCGGCACGGCTTCCGGAACCATGTCAGCTGCGCTTACGAGGACCTGTGCTCCTATGGCTGCCTGGCGACGGATCGCCGCGACTGATCGTAGGTACGCCTGTCTTTAAGACAGTAGCGTGTTACACTGTAGGCATGGCGGAAACGTTGACCGTCCGGCTCGACGAGCGTGACCGCGAGGTTCTCGAAGCAGCGGCCCGCCAGCGGGGTATGGGACTGAGTGCCTTCGTGCGCGGCCTTGCCGAAGCAGAGGCTCGGCGCTTGCGACGCTCCGCGATCCGGGCCCAAGGCGAGAAGGTCGTTTCGTATCTCCTGGAGCACCCGGAGGCGCAGGCCGAGGTGGAGACCTACGGCCGGCCCATCGGCGAGCTGCCATGAGGCGTATGCGTGGACGGCGGATCGTGGCGTGGGTGGTGGTGCTGGCGGCCGCACTCTTGGCGGCTCCGGCAGCGGCGCCGGCCCAGGGCGACCGGGCCACGCCCGCGGAGGCCGCGTTCGTACAACGCATCGCGGGCGTGTTGCTAGCACGCTACCCGACGGCGGCACAGGCGGAGAAGGCGGGCTACTTTCGCAGCACCGGCATCGAAGACGACGGCACCGCCGTCTACTTCAACGGCACGTTCACGCGTATCGACGAGCTGCATCCGAACTTTCTCTGGTACGACCGCGCGGGCAGGCTCGTGGGATTGGATTACGAGTTCCCGCAGCCGGCGTATGCGCATGCGCCGGTCGCGCGCTTTCCCGTGCAGGCGCAGCGTTGGACGGTGGTGCGCGAACACGTGCATTTCGCCTACCGCGCCGGCAGTGGTCCGCTCCAACTCCACGGCGCGCGCGCCTATCCGAACTTGCGCGCGGAGCGCATCACCGCCGCGGCACTCGAAGCCGATCATCTGCTGCCTTCTGGGGTGACGCTGGTGTGGGCGTACCACCATCCCGCGTGCTGGGATCTGGGCTTCTGGCTGATCCCCAACGCCAACGGCGCCTTCGCCGAGCGCAACCCCGCCGTCAAGTAGCGGTTGAGCGGGAGCTCGCACGGGTAACAGATCAGGGCAGCCCGCAGTTCCCAAGTCTACCGGCGAGGAGGCTTTGCGATGGCGCTCTGGGGTCGTTTGAACAATCGGCTCGTTGTTTCGTGTACGGCGATGCTGCTGCTCGCCGCCTGCTCGGGTGGAGGCGGGAGGTCCGTCGCGCCGGTCGCACCGGCGAACTTCACGGCTGGCAGCACGCGTCCCACGGCCGCCGCTGCCTCGCGTTTCCTGACGGCTTCAAGCGGCGCGCCGAACGCCACGCCGATCATCTATCAAGCCAACCCGCCGCGTAGGCTTGCGCTGGCCAGCGAAGGCCCCGCCGCGTTCCCGTTCACGCCCTCGCAGTGCGTGCAGCAATTTGGTGTGGCGTGCTATGCTCCCGCCCAGATCCGCGCCGGCTACGACGTGCCCGCGGCGTTGGACGGCCGTGGGCAGACGATCGTGATCGTCGATGCGTTTGGCAGTCCCACGATCCGGGAGGATCTGCACGCTTTCGACCAGGAGTTCGGTCTGCCCGATCCCACGCTCAACATCATCTATCCCATGGGCGCGCCGCCGGTCGCCGCGACCAAGTTGGACAAACACCACAGCAACCAGCTAGGTTGGGCCTTCGAGACCAGCCTCGACGTGGAATGGTCGCACGCGCTGGCGCCGAGCGCGACGATCGACCTCGTGATCGCGCCGAGCAACTTCGGCAACGCGCTCAACGTGGCGCAGGCGTACGCCGTCGACAACCATCTCGGCAGCGTCATGTCGTTGAGCTTCGGCAGCGCCGAAGGGATGATCGCCGGCCGCGGCAACAATCTGCAGCTGCAGCAGGCGGATCGCGTGTACCAGGCCGCGCAAGCCGCCGGCATGACCGTCTTCGCATCCTCTGGCGACAGCGGTGCGGCCAACGGTTTGAGTTTCGCCAACGCGGGCTTCCCCGCGTCCGATCCGCTGGTCACGGCGGTGGGAGGCACCAATCTCTTCTTGAGCGATGCCGGGACATACCAAAGCGAGAACGTCTGGAATGACGGCGACGCGTGTCCGTTCGGCTGCAGCGATGGGGCGTTTGGCGCCACCGGTGGCGCCCCTAGCGTCATCTTTGCCGCGCCGGCATACCAGCAAGCGCTCTCACATCTCGCCGCCCGCACGACGTCCGACGTTGCGTACAACGCCTCGGTGTACACCTCCGTACTTGCGTACGTTGGGTTCTTCCCAGCCGGCAGCGGGCAGAACGGGTTCTACTTCTTCGGTGGGACGAGCGAGGGCGCGCCGCAATGGGCGGCCATCACGGCGCTGGCGAATCAGTCGGCCGGCCATGCCGTGGGCTTCATCAACCCCAAGCTCTACGCGATCGGAGCCAACGCCGGGAAGTATCTCTCCGCGTTTCACGACATCACCGCCGGTGACAACAGGTTCAACGGGCCAGGTTTCCCGGCCGGTCCGGGCTATGACATCCCGACGGGGCTGGGATCGCCGAACGTGGCGAATCTCGTGGGTCTCTTACACTAGCGCGCCGTGAGGCCGCCGTCGACGATCATGGCCGCGCCCACGACCGAGGCCGACTCGCTGGAGGCCAGATAGGCGGCCATCGCCGCGATCTCTTCGGGGGTGACGAAGCGTCCGTGCGGTTGGCGCGCCTCCATGGTCTGGCGCGCCTGCGCCGGGTCGGCGTAGCCTGCGGTGATGCGTCCGATCCAGGGCGTGTCGACCGTGCCCGGAGCGATGCAGTTGATGCGGATCCCTTCGTGCACGTGGTCGATGGCGGCCGCGCGCGTCAGCGCCACCACGCCGCCTTTGGAGGCGCAGTAGGCGGCGCGATCGGGCACGCCCACGAGCCCCGCGATCGAGGCCGTGTTGATGATCGAGCCGCCGCCGCACGCGCGCATCGCGGCGACGGCGTACTTGACACCGTAGAACGTACCCGAGAGATTGACGGCGATGACGCGCTCCCAGTCGCTCTCCGCCGTGTCGCAAACCGTCGCCGCGACGCCCACGCCCGCGTTGTTGACCATCACGTCCAGGCCGCCCCAGCGCGTCACCGCCGCGCCGACCAGCGCCTCCACCTCGGTGGCGCGCGTGACGTCGACGCGCTGGGCGAAGCACTCGCCGCCTAGCTCCCGCGCCACGCTCTGCGCCGCGGCTAGGTCGACGTCGCCCACCACCACGCGCGCCCCCTCGGCGGCGAAACGTTGCGCAATGGCGCGGCCGATGCCGGAGGCCGCCCCCGTGACGACGGCCCGGCTGCCCTCTAAGCGTCGCATCTCGCTCATCCTATGACGGATAGACCATGTGGCAGACGGAGGCAGGCGACGAGCCGAGGCGCTCCGGCTCCTGGCGGTCGATGATGTCGAAGACGTCCTTGGGATCCGCCGCTGTGCCGTTGGCGCGCAGCTTCGCGAGCCAGACCGGCCACATCAGCGAATGATCGGCGCGGCGATAGTACGACGAGCCCTCCCAGATGGAGTGAAACTTCGCGCCCTCCAGCGTGCGGGCGATCTTCACCGCATCGGTGGATTTGCTTTGATTGATGGCCCAGAGAAGCCGGTCGGCGGCGACGTAGCCGAAGCAGCTGCGTGCCGTGGGCGGCTCGCCGTACTTCTTGCGATACTCCTCCACGAACTGGTGGCCGGGCGAGCCGGGGTCGCCCAGCACGCTATTTCCGTCGAAGTACCACTCGGCGCCCCAATAGCCAACGCGCGCTGCCGGCGGCAAGGCCCAGATGTTCTCCAGTTCCGCCGCCCAGCCCGCGGTTGGAATCTTGTCGAGCAGCCCGAACGACTGCGCCTGTTTCATGAAGTCGACGAAGCCCAGGCCGCCCAGCGTCACGATCACGCAGTCCGGCTTCGCGGCCATGATCTTCGTGATGTAGGCGCTGTAGTCCGACGTCCCGATCGGCGTCAAGTCGTTGTTGATGACCGTGCCGCCGACCTTGCCGTTGATGTCGCCGTAGCCTTTGACGATGGCATGACCGAACGCGTAGTCGTCGGTGATCATGTACCAGCGCTTGCCGAAGAGCTTGGCGATCGAATACCCGGTGGCATGCGTCATCATCCAGGTATTGTGGCACGTCATGAAGGTGTTCCAGTGGCAGTCCTTGCCGACCGCGTCGTCGGTGTGACCGCCGCTGTCCACGAAGGCAACGCCGAGATTGTTGGCGGCCGCACCGGTGGAGAGCGTGGCCGCGCTGTTGACGGTGCCGAAGAGCGCGGAGACGTGGTCTAGCTGAACCAGCTTGCGCGCCTTCTCCACGCTTACGCCTGGGTTGTTCTGGTTATCCTCGACGACGACTTCGACTTTGCGCCCCATGACGCCGCCGCGGCGATTCCATAACTCCACCGCGAGCGCGCTCCCGCGCACGTGGTTTTGCGCGAGTGCGCTGAACGGCCCGGTGAGCTCCTCGATCTCGCCGATCCGGATGCTGTCGGCCGCCTCACCGCGGCGCGGAATGAAGGCGGGAAAGCCGCCGGCTAGAACGGCGGCGGCGCCGCCAAGCCCGCGTACCACGGCGCGGCGAGAGATAGAAGGTTGCGTCATCGAGAAAGACTCCCTTCGCTCAGAAGATGCTCCATGTGCTCGCGCGAGAGACCGCAACTCTCCGCCGCCTGCAAGATGCCTTCCCAGACGGCGTCTTCTAATGGAATGCCTTCGCGGCGCCGGCGCTCCCGCGAGCGCTGCTCGGGTCCGCCGGGCATCAGGACCTCGGTGCCGGGGACGGCGGGACGCGAACTCGTGAAGAAAGCCGCGAAGGCGCGTACCTCGTCCGTAAAGGCCCGCGCGTCCCCGAAGGCGGATGGCGCGAGGTAGATCGAGAGCATCGCATTGGTGATGCTTGGGTGGGCGCTCGCCGCGGTGCCGCCGCCGGAGAACGCCCCCGCCAACAGCTCGCACATGAACGAGAGGCCGGAGCCCTTATGCTGTCCGAAGGCACGAATCGCACCGGGACCGTCGCGTGCATCGGCGGGCTTTCCTGGATGCGGCGTGCCATAGAGCGCCGCGGGATCGCCGGTCGTGCGCCCGTCGGGCTCCACCAGTGCGTCGGGCGGCAACGCTGCGCCACCCTTGTAGGCGACCAGCGCCTTGCCTTCGGCGACCGTGGAGGTCGCGAAGTCGAGTACGATCGGCAGTTCGCCCGTCACCGGAATGCCGATCGCAATCGGATTGGTGGACATGCGCCGCTCGACGCCGTTGAAGGGCGCCACCAAGATGCTTCCCGGCACGTTGACGAAATGGATCGAGATCAAGCCCGCGGCTGCCGCGCGCTCGGCCCACTCGCCGATGCGTCCGACGTGCGCCGTGTGACGCAGCGCGACGATCGCCATGCCCGAGGTCGTCGCCTTGCCGATGCCGAGATCGGTTGCTTGTTGCGCGATCGTCTGCCCGAAGCCGTTGTTGCCGTCGACGACGGCCAGCACGGGGGTCTCCGTGACGATCGTGATGCCGCGCCCAGCGTGAACGTCGCCGCGTTTGAGCGCGGCGATGTAGCGCGGCACGCGGATCACGCCGTGGCTGTCATGGCCGGTGAGGTTGGTCTCGACCAGGGACTCCGCGACGCGTGCGCTCTCGACTGCGGAGCAGCCTGCAGCTTCGAAGATCGCCGCAACGGTACGGCGCAGGGCGGCCGCCTCAATGGATCTCATCGGCGTTCTCTAACGCGGCGCGCAGCCGCGTGATATCGAAGCCGCTGCGGCGTGCCGCCTCCAAGACGACGGCCTCGCGCCGCGCGCAGAGCGCGGCGGCCGCGGGAACCTCGGCGGCAACGGTGTGCGGGATCACGACCGCCCCATGGCGATCGGCATGAATGAGATCGTTGTGCGCCACCGTCATGCCGAAAACGTTCACTTGCACGCCGAAGTCGACGGCGTGGACGTGCGCGTGGCTGGGCCCTAGCTTGCCGCCCAGCAACTGAAATCCCGGCGCGAGCGCGCCGAGGTCGCGGAACGAGCCGTTGGTAATGGCGCCCAGGCAGCCCAAGCCCTGGTGGATGGTCGAGTTGACCTCGCCCCAGAAGGCGCCGAAGCCTGGTTCGGGGTCTAGATCCTGCATGACGACGATGCTGGGGCCCGGCGGCTGCGCGACGTAGGCGTAGTAGTCGAGGCGCTTGCGGCGCGTCTCTTCCTTGGTCTGTGCCGGCGGCTCGACGGCGCGCATCGTCGCCGTGCGCGCATAGCCGACGATGGGGGCGTGTTCCGGTTCGGCGCAGACGAAGTGGTGCGTGGTGAAGCCGGTGGCGCGGCGCTGCGGCGCGACGATCTCCAGCGCATTGCAGATCGTCGGCGTGTCGAACTGCGCCAACTGCTGCAGAAGCTCGAGGGAAAGAGATTCCGCGCTCATCGTTCTCCCCGCTGAAGAAGTCTGGTCGCGTAAGAAGTTGTCTAATGACTTGACGACTTCCTGGTGCCCCTGTATGGCGCGACGTAATGCAAGATCGATGCAGCACCACTGATGCGCACTTCGATCGGCGGCGATTAGCGGACGTAGCGTTGAAGCGCAGCCCGTCCTGCCATGTGCTACGGTCCTCACGACGACGAGTACATCAGTCCTCTTCGGCAGTGTGCCGACATGGTGGCACACCAGCCTACTATGCTGTGCGCGTGATGCGTATTAAGCGGGAACGTGTGCTCGACGTCTACTGCGAATTCTAAGACGCCTTTGTTGGACGGGGCGTTGCGGGCCTTGCCGGGATACGGGGTGCGGATTGGCGGCGAGTGGCGGCACCGAGATCGCCGCGGTGGCCCGCTTGTCGTGGCCTATCGTTAGAACGAACGTGTGTTTGATACCGACGCCGCCCATTGATTCTCGAAATATAGACTGATATAATCATTTGGAACATGGTTATACATTAGGCTGTTCAGAGGTGAAATATGCTTGATGAACTTCGAAATGCGGTTCAAGAAGCCAACGCCCTCTACTTTGTGACATTGTTGCGAGCGGATGACGCTGGCGCTCGGCGTCCGGACGACACGACCGAGCCATCGATTGTCGCCCCGGCGACGTACGCGGCGATCCCTGGGGTCCCTAACAGCGGCGGCCCTCGCGTCAATCGCGTTCGGACGCACGACCGCGCTGAGGCCCGGACCGTCCTAAGCTCAACCGGTGCTGAAGCCCACCGCCATAAGCTTGCCCTCCGCGATGCCCTCGCGGAAGACCCGGCACTTCCCTTCCCACGTGTTCACGTCGAAGGCGCGGTCGATCTCAAGGGAAAGGGCAGGCGCCCATGGGCGCTCGACATACTCGACCTTCCGCACGGCGGCTCTGATACGTATCTGCGGTGGACGAGCGAGTGGAGTGAGTTTGACCCGTTTGTCATGGGGTTCGGCCAGCTCGATCTGCGCGACGATGCTACGAGGATCTACCAGCGTTGCATCCACATGCTCCTCGTGGGCGGCTGGGCGTCGTACTATCGCGCTGCGGCTCGGATACCACGCACTCTAAGCTCTAGCATTGAAGGCATCACGATCCTGCCCAACGATACGGCCGACGACCCTCTCGTCACGTACAAAACGCAACGTAGCGATCCTCTCATCAAGGGCACCATCGGTCTCCCTGAGGGAATGAAACCCAAAAAGAAAGACAAAGATAAGCTCAGCGCTGAAGGCCTTGGGGATATTCCGGGTAAGCACCCTACGTCGAAGGTGCTCATTGACTACGCGGTTGCCAAGACGACGATCAGCTTCGCTGGATTGCGCCAAATCCGCTTCGCTGAAAATGGCGGGCGTTCACACGAACGTGACCTCGCTGGCCGAACCGTTGCAGCTGCGCTAGGCTTATTGATGCACGAGCTTGTTCAGCGGCACGGCTATTACTTGCGCTCTGGCTGCTCCCTAGTGCCAATCTTAGGTAAAACGTCTCGAGTACTTGTCGGTGCCGACGGCCGGGAATCTGCATTACCGTGGGATCAGGATGCACGTCCGCGTTTGACCATCGCGAGGGAACTCTACGTTGCCGCTGTGCAGGCCGCCGAGGGAACGGGTCTGCAATTCGACCCGGCGCGGACGTTGCATGCGGACCGTAACCTTAACGATGCCGTCTCCCATTCTACGCGTTTCGAGCGCGTCGACGAAGATGAGGGGGTCGCATGACGACGATTGCCGCCCGTTTCCTCTCGAATCGATACGTAGCGCGGCGCTCCGACGATCTGGCATCGGCGGAATGGCCCCCTAGCCCCGATCGCCTCTATCAGGCGCTCGTCAATGCGGCCTCACGGCTCGACGTGGAAAGAGGGAAGGCGCGGGCGTGGCTCGAGTGGCTATCTGGGCAACCGGCGCCGACAATCGTCGCTGTCCCGCAAGTACAGGAGCGCACAAGACACCGACGTTATGACCCCCGTAACGCCGAGACTCGGCGGCAGGTCGTCGAGCAGGGGCGCAAGCACGTCGTCACCTTGATCGACCAGCGTCAAGATCTGATCGATCTCGTCGATACGCCGCTCGCGCACCCCCTCGTCATCTACCACTACGCAGACCGCGTTCCTGACGACCTGATTAGTGTCGCCGATCGCGTTGCCGCGAACGTAGGCTACCTAGGTACGAGCGAATCCCCCGTACTGCTACGACTTGCCGAACCCATAGTCGGCACCGATCATCGCACCTTCGTTCCCGATGATGACGGGGACCTGATACTGCCGACGCCGTATCCAAATCGCCTTGGTGACCTTGACGCGATGTTCGCTGATGCCTATCGGCCGGACCGCCCAGTCTGGGCACCATCGCTGCGTATCGACGCGCGGCGTACGCGCTATGCAATCGTCGAGAATCGCAAGTCTAGACCCCGAAGTGGCGATTACGAAGATCTCGTCGCACTTGCGTTCACCGTTGCGCCGAACGTCGATTCCCGGTTCTTCCCGGCCTTCGTCGCCGCGGTGCGTGCAGCGTACCTTCGCCGGCTTCCCGATGGGGTTCACGGGATGCTCTCAGGTCACGATCATACCGCGCCGGATCCGAGCTCTACGGCATACCCCGGTGCGCATGCTGCGTTTCTACCGCTTGCCGACGTCAACATGCCGTATGCGAGCTCGCGACTCCGTGGCATCGCCCTGGCTCTACCGTATGCAATGGGCTATGACCCCCGCCGACAAGCGATAGCCGCCTTCGATATCGATCACATCGTTGTCGCTGGCAGCAAGTACGAGCTGACGCCGGTCATCCCTCTCGACCGCGAGTTCGAGGCAACCAGACTCGCACGTTACAGTCGCGTTGGCCGGACCTGGGCGACGCTGACGCCCATTCGTCTCTGGAAGATGCCCAATCGTAATGGGGGCGATGTTCCGGCGCTAGTCGCGGAGGCCATCCAGCAGACCGGCTACCCGGAACCGCGGTGGATCGAGATTGGTCCTGCGCCGTATGTGCCCGGCGCGCTCCACGTCACCGCTTACCGTCATCGATTCGAAAAGCCGTACTGGCTCGTTCACGCCCGATTCCAGTTTAGTGAGCCCGTGCGCGGACCGATGCTCGTTGGGCGAGGACGCTCGGTTGGTTTCGGCTTCTGCGGACTGGTGAACAGCGCAGGGATGCGGGTCGCGTGAGGTTCGAAGACTTCTTCAGCGCCGTGACCGGGAACACGCCGTTCGACTGGCAGCGTCGGCTTGCCGATCAGGTCACGCAGAACGATCCAGCACGCGTGAGCTGGCCAGACCTGATCGAGCTTCCTACTTCGGCAGGGAAGACGTCGATCCAACTCATCGCGGCGTATGCGCTCGCGGTGCACCCGAACGCACATCGTCGGATCGTCTACGTTATCGACAGGCGTACCGTCGCCGACGATGCCTACGAGACCGCGCATATTCTCCGGGAACGGCTCAGGCGGGGCGATCCTGCCCTGGCCCCGTTTGCCGCTTCTCTTCGTTACAATGTCGGTCTGAAGTCCACGGAACCCTTGCTTGAGACACATCTCCTCCGCGGAGGTCTCGGAGAGCCGTTGGCGCGATTACGGTCCCCAATCGCGCCAACGATCCTCGTTGGAACAGTAGATCAGCTCGGGTCGCGACTTTTGTTTCGCGGTTACGGTGTCAGCGAACGCATGCGTCCGGTCGCGGCAGGACTACTCGCCTACGATACGCTCTGGATCGTCGATGAGGCACATCTTTCCCCGGCCTTCTTGGACACCCTACGTGCCGTGCGTGCATCGGTCTTGGCATCTCCACTTCCGCACGATCGTCCACTGCACCTCATTGAGATGACTGCTACCCCGCGCAAGCGCGCCGGGCGAACCGTCTTTGCACTGGGGAGACCCGACGATCGCATCGCTCAGAGAATCAGCTGCTCTAAGCCCGCGTTGATTCGTGATCCAATTCAGACAAGAGATCTGGTTGCTGCGTTCGCAGCGCTCGTCGAGGAAGCGCTGGGATCAAAATCCTTTCGGCGCCTCGGCGTGATCGTGAACCGAGTAGGACTGGCGCGCGAGATTTTCGATGCGCTTCGAAAGGGCGGGTCGAAAGATAGCGCAGACTATCTCTTATTCATCGGTCCGATTCGTCCGTACGATCGTAAGTTGCTCTACGAGCGTTCTGCCGCCGTGTCTCTCAAGGCGCAGTCGCACGAGCGACGCGCCCACCCGGTAGTCGCCATCTGCACGCAGACGATTGAGGTCGGAGCAGACATCGACTTTGATGCCTTATTCGTCCAAGCGGCACCCCTCGACGCGCTGCGTCAGCGCTTCGGTCGTCATAATCGGCTTGGCTCGAGCAACGGCACACTTGCGATTATTGTGCCAGAACTGCTCGAAAAAGTGGAGCCCATCTACGGAGATGCCACGCAGCGGACGATACGGTGGTTATGTTCGGTCGCCCAGAGGGCGTCATCGGGGCAGAAGGTCGATTTCGGCATAGCCGCCATGGACGATGTAGTGGGCCGACTCTCACCGCAAGAGCTTGAGGCGCTGTGCAGTTCGGGACCACTCGGCGAGCCGCTACATGTGCAACACGCGCGAAACCTCGCTCGCTCCACCAGCCCATGCATCGACGAGCCTGATGTCAGTATCTTCCTTCACGGAGAGCCTGCGCGTGCCGATGTCCAGCTAGTCTGGCGGGAACTCCCCAAGGACTACGATATCGGTAGGCTCTCGGAAGAGGTCAAGGATGATCTGTCGGCCGCACCACCTTGTGCTGGGGAAATGCTAAGTATCCCGGTCTATGCGGCGCGTTCCTTCCTTGAGGGTGAGAAGGCGGACGTCGCCGATGTTCCGGCAGAGTTGGAATCCACGCGTCAGGGCCGCAGGCACGGGGTTAAGGCAATCCGGTGGTCACCGGATAAGGACCAGATTGCCGCTGTTGAGCCTGATCAGATTCGACCCGGAGATACCCTCGTGTTACCCCTAAGTGCCGGGGGCTCCGATGAGTTCGGCTGGTCCCCTGATCGTATGGACTCTGTTTCAGACCTTTCCTTAGCGGCATACTTCGCGAAAAACGGAGACAGAGTTCGAGCCGCGCGAATGAGAGTCTTGGTTGCATTTGACCCTGAGGATGGTCGCACGGTCACCGAGCGCGTCGACGATGCTCTCACGAACAAGTGTGAAAGCGGTGACGGCTTGCTCGAGCGAGAGATCGCACGTGTACTGATGCAAGTGCCCAAGGACCAACGAACGATCCAGCTGATCCAAGCCGCAGGCGGCAACGAACATGCGTGGGTAACCTGGCGCGAGTCGGTGCGCGACGACGAAGATCCAAACGCCGACGCTAGTTCTTTCACGGTCCGCGTGGGGCTCACCGACCACTTAGAGCACGTTGCCGCCCGCGCACTCGATCTTGCGCAGCGCTGCGGGTTGCTCAAGGAGCTGTGTGAAAAGCTCTCTCTGGCTGGCCTTCTGCATGACCTCGGCAAGGCCGACGTTCGCTTCCAGACGGTACTTCGCGGGGGCGATCTCATCGGTGCGCTTCGAGCCGAAGGCCAGACGGAGAACTTGCTGGCGAAGGGCCTTCGGCGATTTGCGGGAGGGGTCCAGCGTAGCGTTGCCGTTCCAATGTCTGAACGCTGGTTCCCTGGCATGCGCCACGAAGCGATCTCCGTGGCCATGGCTGGTGTCCAAGACCCGTTGGTCCGTCACCTCATCGGTAGTCATCACGGCTTTGGACGACCGACGTTCCCGACGATTGAGGATGCGGCGCCGCGTACAGTCCGTGCTCGAATCAACGGAGTCGCATACGAAGCTTCGAGCGACCATCATCTCAATGCGAGCGGCTGGGATGAGCAATTTGCCGCGTTGCTCGACGATTACGGAATATGGGGCCTCGCGTATCTAGAGGCAATCTTACGCCTTGCCGACCATCGATGTTCTAGAGAAGAAGAGAGCGGGTCTGTGTTGGGGCTCCCAGAGCGGGATGGAGGAAACTCGTGCAGCTTGAGCTCGACGGTCTAGACGGCTCGAATCCTCTTGCATTCCTAGCGGCCCTTGGCGTCCTTGCGACCGTTGGAGGGAGACTCGCGTGGGTGGAGCACGGAGCGGCCTGGAGGCCGATAATCACCGAGTTGTCAAGCGATATAAGTATGGAGCAACTCGCCGACGTTCTCTATTCGCGGCTCCAGGCGGTTCCGTTCGCCTACACACTCGCCCAACCAGGCGAAGCGCCATACGAAGATTTTGCGACGCGAAAGAAGGACCCCGCGACGACGACGGTTCGCCTTGTTGACGGCGAGACGGCCTTTCGTGCCGCAATCGAACGGGCGGCGATTGAGTGCCAAAATAGCGGCGATTGCGCCGAGCTCGAACGACTCGCGGCCCATACGTGTGTGCTCGGCGTACGCAAGGGTAGCACGACGGACGTGCGGTCCGTCTCCGGGCCCGTGCGTTACCTTTCCAATATCCGTGCCATCGTGGAAGCGACGACACGTGAGGACATCGCACGCGCGTTGTTCGAGCGTTGGCAGTATTATGCGGGCGAAGTAAAGCGTAAGAAAGAACGAGGTAGGATAAAGGGCCCAGGAAAGCGACCGAAGCTCGGCCTCGATCCCCGGGCCGTTGTCGAGAATGTTCCCGTTAACATCGCCGGCCTCGGTTCGATCTCCGAACTTGGCGCTGAACGACTCGCGCTCGAGGGATTGCGCGCCCTTCCCACTAGCATCCACGGTGGGAGGCTTGTTACCCGCGGTTACCATTATAGGCGGGGTAGGGCTTACGCATTTCGCTGGGTGCTCTCGCGAAGCCCTCGCTCGCTGCGAACGAGCTCGGAGCTTCTGGCGAGCGCGCCATTGGACTTTAGCCCCGATGGCCGAGATCAAGGGCGCGCAGCCCTGTTGTGCTGGATGCGAGATCTCGGGGTTGCCGCGTTGTTCGAGTCCCGGCTCCGGTACTATGGGCAAGGGTACAAGCAGTTACTTCCGGCGGTAGCGATAGCGGAAGCGGGTTCGAGCGCTTAGGTAATGGAGAGTATAACCGGAGGCGCTCGATCCCCGGTTTTGCGCGGAAAATCACTGGGATCCACCGTGAAATGCACCTTGAAAGCTGAAAAGCAAAGTCGCCAGGGAATACCCGCTCGAAAAATGAGGCTCATTTCGAGACGGCACCAGGCGGTTTAATACCTGCCGTTTCCGCGCCCACTAGGGCGCGGCTCTGTTGAAGGTTGGCGATAGAGATGATCTCGTCGCCGTTCGATTCGGTTTCCGCGCCCACTAGGGCGCGGCTCTGTTGAAGGCAATTGAAAGCGACGCATTTGGATTCGATGACCTATGTTTCCGCGCCCACTAGGGCGCGGCTCTGTTGAAGGTTATTCGATGGGGCTAACACGACGGAGATCCTTGGGTTTCCGCGCCCACTAGGGCGCGGCTCTGTTGAAGGTACGAAACTCGCGTCGTTGCACTCGAAACCGTCGAGTTTCCGCGCCCACTAGGGCGCGGCTCTGTTGAAGGGCGCTCGATTGGCGCGTACGTTCCGTGATTCTCGAGTTTCCGCGCCCACTAGGGCGCGGCTCTGTTGAAGGGATCATCTATGGCTGTGGGCTTCTTGTCCTCGGCTGAGTTTCCGCGCCCACTAGGGCGCGGCTCTGTTGAAGGCCTGCCCCGATCTTGCGGTCGAAGAAATGGCGGTCGTTTCCGCGCCCACTAGGGCGCGGCTCTGTTGAAGGCGCTGCTTGCTGCTGGCGTTATAGATAACATGTCGCGTTTCCGCGCCCACTAGGGCGCGGCTCTGTTGAAGGACATAGAGACGATTACCGGTGGTTCCGTCAATGCGGTTTCCGCGCCCACTAGGGCGCGGCTCTGTTGAAGGCGGTCCAGATCGAGCGTTTCCCCGATCTTGACCATAATTTCCGCGCCCACTAGGGCGCGGCTCTGTTGAAGGTGGAAGTGCGGGCGAGTCTGGGTCACGGAAGGAGCAGTTTCCGCGCCCACTAGGGCGCGGCTCTGTTGAAGGATCCAATCGCGCTGATCCCCGGCCGCGACGAGGTCATGTTTCCGCGCCCACTAGGGCGCGGCTCTGTTGAAGGATCGCGCCCACCGGAACGACGTCGAGCGGAAAGGTCGTTTCCGCGCCCACTAGGGCGCGGCTCTGTTGAAGGTCGGAGATCCACAGGGCCTTGGTCCGTCCGTGTGCGTTTCCGCGTCCGCTAGGGCGCGGCTCTGTTGAAGGTTTGGCAGCTGGCGCATCAGCATCCCTGTCGCAACGTGTTTTCGCGCCCACTAGGGCGCGGCTCTGTTGAAGGAGGTGATGGCCGAAGTTGAGCGTGCCGCTTCCGGTCGGTTTCCGCGTCCACTAGGGCGCGGCTCTGTTGAAGCGAGGAAGAGTTTCTCGCGCACATCGTTCTGCCGGACGAGTTTCCGCGTCTACTGGCGCGCGGTTCTGTAGAAGCCCGTACCCGTATACTAACCAATGGCTCACCATCACGTCCTGGTGTTTCCGCGTCTACTGGGACGCGGCTCTGTTGAAGCCCGGAAGCTCGGTGCGCGTTGTTCTTCAAGGTGATGGTTTCCTTGCCCGCTAGGGCGCGGCTCTGTTGAAGCGCTGTCACGTCGGTCGACGCGTTGATGTCGCGGATGCATTTCCGCGTCCGCTGGAGCGCGGCTCTGTTGAAGGTAGTGGCCGAGCGCCTCCGACTCCCGCTGCGGATGGCAGGAGTTGTCGAGTCATCAGACAACGTTCCAGCGTGAAATGAACAAGATCGATCTCGACGGCCGGGTTGCGATCGTCACCGGCGGTGCGCGCGGCATCGGGCACGCCATCGTCCGGCGCCTGCTGCAATCCGGGGCGGCGGTGGCGATCTGGGATGCCGACGAGGGGCGTCTCGCGCAGGCTGCTCAGACGCTGGAGGCCGCGTTCGGTGCGCCGCGCGTCGCCACGCAAGCGGTTGAGCTGACCCGCGAGGACGAGGTCGAGGCGGCGGCGCGCGCGACGGCGCAACGTTTCGGAAAGATCGACATCCTGGTCAACAACGCCGGCATCACCGGCGGTAATGCTCCCACCTGGGAGTTGGAGCCGCAAGCTTGGCGCCGCGTTATCGAGGTCAATCTCGTGGCGCCCTACCTGGTCTGCCGCGCGGTGGTGCCGCGGATGCTGGAGAACGGCTACGGGCGAATCGTCAACATCGCCTCGATCGCCGGGAAAGAGGGCAACCCCAACGCGTCGCACTACAGCGCCTCGAAAGCCGGCTTGATCGGGCTCACGAAGTCGCTGGGCAAGGAGCTCGCCGGCAAGAACATCCTGGTGAATGCCGTCACGCCGGCGGCTGCGAAGACCGACATCTTCGCGCAGATGACGGCAGAACACATTGAATACATGCGCTCCCGCATTCCCATGGGGCGTTTCCTCGAGGTCGAGGAGGTAGCGGCAATGGTGGCTTGGCTGGCGTCCGAAGAGTGCTCGTTCACGACGGGCAGCGTCGTCGATATCTCCGGCGGCCGCGCGGTGTACTGACATGACCGAACAAGCAAAGCGTGGGCTGCGCAGCGCGCAGTGGTGGGACAATCCCGACAATCCCGGGATGACGGCTCTCTATCTCGAGCGCTACCTCAACTTCGGTCTCACGCGTGAGGAGCTGCAGTCGGGCAAGCCGATCGTCGGCATCGCTCAGACCGGCAGCGATCTCTCGCCGTGCAACCGCCATCACTTGGATCTGGCGCAGCGCGTGCGCGCGGGCATTCGCGACGCCGGCGGCATCCCCATCGAGTTTCCCGTCCATCCCATCCAGGAGACCGGCAAGCGGCCGACGGCGGCCCTCGATCGCAACCTCGCCTACCTCGGGCTCGTGGAAGTGCTCTACGGCTACCCGCTCGACGGCGTCGTGCTCACCACCGGCTGCGACAAGACCACGCCGGCCATGCTGATGGGAGCCGCCACAGTCGATCTCCCCGCCATCGTGCTCTCCGGCGGTCCCATGCTCGACGGCTATTTCGAAGGAGAGTTGGTCGGCTCGGGCACAGTGGTGTGGGAGGCGCGCCGCCGCTATGCCGCAGGCGAGATCGACTATGTCACGTTCATGGAGATGGTCGCGGCCGCGGCGCCGAGCCCGGGTCATTGCAATACGATGGGCACCGCCAGCTCCATGAACGCGATGGCGGAGGCGCTGGGCATGTCGCTGCCGGGCTGCGCGGCGATCCCCGCGCCCTACCGCGAGCGCGGCCAGATCGCCTACGCCACGGGCAGACGTATCGTCGAGATGGTGCGCGAAGATCTGCGTCCCTCACGCATCCTCACGCGCGCGGCCTTCGAGAACGCGATCGTCTGCGCGTCGGCCATCGGCGCATCCACGAACTGCCCGCCGCACGTCAACGCCATCGCGCGCCACATCGGCGTGGAGCTGAACAACGACGACTGGGACCGCATCGGCTACGAGATTCCCTTGCTGGTGAACGTGATGCCGGCCGGCGCCTACCTCGGCGAGGCCTACTACCGCGCCGGTGGCCTGCCGGCAGTGGTGAGCGAGCTCATGCGCCACGGCAAGATTCGCGCGAGCGCGCTGACGGTGACGGGCAAGACGATCGGTGAGAATCATCGCGAAGCGCGCATCCTGGACGAAGACGTCATCCGCCCCTGGGAGCGGCCGCTCAAAGAGAACGCGGGCTTTGCCGTGCTCACGGGTAATCTGTTCGACAGCGCGATCATGAAGACGTCGGTGATCTCGGATGATTTCCGCGAGCGCTATCTGCGCCGCCCCGGCGACGAGGACGCCTTCGAAGGGCGCGCGATCGTCTTCGAAGGTCCGGAGGACTACCATCACCGCATCAACGACCCCGTGCTCGCGATCGACGAGGGGTGTCTGCTGGTGATTCGCGGCAGCGGCCCCATCGGATACCCGGGCTCGGCGGAGGTGGTCAACATGCTGCCGCCCGACGCGCTCGTGCGGTGCGGCGTCTGCGAGCTGCCCTGCATGGGTGACGGGCGTCAGAGCGGCACGTCGGGGAGCCCCTCCATTCTCAACGCTTCGCCGGAGTCCGCCGTGGGCGGCGGACTCGCGTTGCTTCAGACCGGCGACCGCATCCGCGTCGACCTCAAGCGCCGCCGCGCCGACATGCTGGTCCCCGAAGCGGAGTTGGCACGTCGCCAAGCCGAACTCAAGCTACCCGAGCTCGTCAACCAGACGCCGTGGCAAGAGATCTACCGCAACCACGTCGGTCAACTTGCCGAAGGCGCGGTGTTGGAGAGCGCCGTGAAGTATCAGCGCGTGGCGGAGCGCTTCGGCATCCCGCGCGACAACCACTAGCTACATCACGGCGCCGAGCTGCCACGGGACGAACTCGTTATCGCCGTAGTCATACTCCTCGCTGCGTGTGCGCTCGCCTGAGGCCACGGCGAGGATGTGCTCGAAGATGCGGTGGCCAACTTGCTCGATGCTTTCGTCACCCGTGACGATGCCGCCGCAGTTGAGGTCCATGTCGTCGGACATGCGCTCGTACATGGGCGTGTTGGTGGCCAGCTTGATGCAGGGCGCGGGCTTGAAGCCCGACGTCGAGCCGCGCCCCGTCGTGAAGCAGATGACGTTGGCTCCACCCGCCACTTGGCCCGTGACCGCAACCGGATCGTAGCCCGGCGTATCCATGAAGACGAAACCGTGCTCGGTGATCGGCTCGGCATACTCGTAGACGGCTTGCAGCGGTGTGGTGCCGCTCTTGGCCACGGCCCCAAGCGACTTCTCGAGGATCGTGGTGAGTCCGCCGGCTTTGTTGCCGTGCGAGGGGTTGTTGTTCAGCTCCATCTCATGGCGTGAGGTGTACTCGCGC
This sequence comes from bacterium, assembly GCA_004298675.1. Taxonomy (GTDB): domain Bacteria; phylum Vulcanimicrobiota; class Vulcanimicrobiia; order Vulcanimicrobiales; family SCRA01; genus SCRA01. The sequence continues at coordinate 183,061 of SCRI01000086.1, forward strand.
CACCACGCGATGCGCGCCAACAGTCGTTCGGCCACGGCCGGCGTGGCGGCGCGCCGCGTCAGCAGGTGCTCCGCTCCGTAGATCTCCGGCGTCTCGCTGAGCACCGCCGTACCGCCGTGGCGCACCAGCAGGTCGGCTGCGTAGCCCAGCGCGGGATTGGCGGAGATGCCGGAGTAGCCGTCGGAGCCGCCACACTCCAGCGCGAGCAGCAACGCCGACGCCGGTTGGCGCGAGCGCCGTGCCGCGTTGACTTCATCGAGCATCGAGCCCACGGCCTCGATGGCCGCGTCGATGGTCTTGCGCGTGCCGCCGAGCCCTTGGATCGTCATGGTGCGCAGCGTGGAGCTCTGCTTGGCGCCGTAGCGCTGCATGAGCAGCGGAATCTGGTTGGTTTCGCAACCCAAGCCGATCAGCACGGCGCCGCCGACGTTGGGGTGGGTGGCGTAACCCCACATCGTGCGCGTGAGAAAGCGATACGCCTCCCCGTCCAGGCTGAGCGCGCAGCCGCCGTCATGCGTGAGCGCGACGACGCCGTCGACGTGCTCGTAGTTGCGCAAGCCGCCGCCGCGGTTGAAGTGGTCCGCCACGGCGCGCGTCACGGTCGCCGAGCAGTTCACGGAGGAGATGAGCGCGACGTAGTTACGCGTACCGACGCGGCCGTCGGCGCGGAGATAGCCTTCGAAGGCGGCGCGCTCGCCCTCCGGCACGAACGTGGGAGCGGAGGCGTCCACGCACGGCGCGTAGTCCAAGGCGACCTCGCCCATCTCGACGTTGTCGACGTGGACGTGCTCCCCCGGTTCGATGTCGCGTTGCGCGTAGCCGATGACCTGGCCGTACTTGCGGACCGCCTCACCACGAGCGATCGCGCGCAGCGCGATCTTATGCCCTTGCGGCACCGCCGCCTGCGCCACCAGACCCGCGCCGGCGTCGTCGCCGGGTGCCAGGGAGCGGCGTGCGACCGCGACGTTGTCCGAGGGATTGAGCACGATCACGGGCGACATGACGGTCATCCTTTCATCGGTTACGTGCTGCCGCAGAGGCCGCGCGCGTGCAGGTTGGCGATCAGCGCGCGTACGCCGAAGTTCCAGGGCGCGGCAACGTCGCAGGTGGTGACGCGGTTGATCAGCGTGCCCAAGTGGGGCGAGGCGATCGTCACCACGTCTCCGAGCTTGTGCGTGAAGCCGGCGCCGTCGCGCTCCTGCGTGGGCGCGAACATCGTGCCCAGGAAGAGCGCGAAGCCGTCGGGGTATTGGTGGTGGCCGCCGAAGGTGGCGTCGACCAGTTCCAGCACGTCGCGGCTGATCTGCGCCATCGAGCTGGTGGCATCGAGCAGAAAGCCATCCTCGCCTTCGACGCGCAGCGTGACTTCGGCACTGCGCACCTCGTCGAGACCGAAGCCGTCGTCGAAGAGACGCACGAAGGGGCCGATCGCAGTGGAGGCGTTGTTGTCCTTGGCCTTACCGAGTAGCAGCGCGCTGCGCCCTTCGAAGTCGCGCAGGTTGACGTCGTTGCCGAGCGTTGCGCCGACGACGTGGCCCGTACTCGATGCCACGATCACGATCTCGGGCTCGGGATTGTTCCAATTCGAGCGCGGGTGCACGGCCACGTCGGCACCGAAGCCGATCGCGGAGAGCGGCTGCGCCTTCGTGAACACCTCCGCGTCGGGACCGATGCCGACTTCTAGATATTGCGACCAGAGACCGCGCTCCACGAGTGCCGCGCGCAGTGCCTGCGCCTGCGGTGATCCGGGCCGGATCTTGGAGAGATCCACACCGACTTGCGCCACCAGCGCGCGCCGCGCGGCCTCGGCGGCGGCGGGATCGCCTTTGGCGTGCTCTTCGACCACGCGCTCGAGCAGGCTTGCGGCGAACGTGACGCCGGCGGCTTTCACGGCTTGCAGATCGATCGGCGCGAGCAGCCAGGGCTTAGCGGTGTCGCGGTGACGCGGATCGGAGTTGGCCACGAGCTCCGCCACGCTCCCCAGCCGGTGCTTGCGCGGTGCCGCCGCCACGCGTCCCGCGGGATCGGCGGCGTCGAAGAGCGCCGACGTAGTCGCGGCGGTAGCACTGATGTCGTAGACGCCCTCGTCGTCAACGGTGACGACGGAGGGACCCGGAATCGCTCCGGGCACCCAGGCGCGGCCGACGAATGTGCCCATGTAACCGCCGTTGGGAGCACGATAGCGCGTGGCGATCTCCAGTGGCGCTACCATTGCGCCAGACCCGTGTCGCGATCGAAGACGTGCAGCTTCCCGGGCGCCACCTTCGCGGCTACGCCCGCCCCTTGGCGCAGCGCCGCATCGGCCGGCATCTTGGCGACGATCGTGCTCTCCCCCGCCACGAGAAAGACGTGCAGCTCCGAGCCAAGCGTCTCGATCACGTCGATCTCGGCGGCGATCGCCGTCTCGCCGTTGCCGCTGGGAGTGCCCAGCGTGAGATCCTCGGGCCGGAAGCCGGCGGTCAGCCGTTCCGATCCCGCATCGGCCAGGCACTTGGCCTGCGCGTCGTCTAAACGGTGCCGGAAAGCCGGACTCCAGAGATAGTGCTGCCCGTTGTCTGTGCGCAGCGTACAGTCCACGAAGTTCATCGGCGGCGAGCCGATGAACTGGGCCACGAAACGCGTGCGCGGGTGATCGTAGATCTCCTTGGGCGTGCCGACTTGCTCCACCGAACCGCCGTTCATCACCACGATACGATGCCCCATCGTCATCGCCTCGACCTGATCGTGCGTCACGTACATGACGGTGCTGCCCAAGCGGCGATGCAGGCGGATCAGCTCCGTGCGCGTCTGCGTGCGTAACTGCGCGTCTAGGTTCGAGAGCGGCTCGTCCATGAGGAAGACCGCCGGTTCGCGCACCACGGCCCGCCCGAGCGCGACGCGCTGGCGCTGGCCGCCCGATAGCTCGCGCGGCTTGCGCTCCAGCAGCTTTCCCAGCCCCAGGAAGTCGGCGGCATGGTTGACACGCCGCGTGATCTCCTCGGGCGGCACATGGCGCATGCGCAGCGCGAACGCCATGTTTTCGAAGACGCTCATGTGCGGATAGAGCGCGTAGTTCTGGAAGACCATCGCGATGTCGCGCTCGCGCGGCGAAAGCTCGTTCACGCGCTGATCGCCGATCAGGATGTCGCCGCTGGTGGCCGTCTCGAGTCCGGCTACCATGCGCAGCGTCGTGGTCTTGCCGCAGCCGGAGGGGCCGAGGAAGACCATGAACTCACCGTCCTCGATCTTGAGATCGACGTCGCGCACGGCCACCACGGATCCGAAGGACTTGCCCAGGCGCCGAAGCTCGATGCTCGCCATGTCTTTGCGGTTCCCTCAATCCTTCAGCGCGCCGGCCATGCCGGAGACGTAGTGCTCGACGAAGAAGAAATAGATGATGATGACGGGCAGCGTTCCCAGCAGTGCCCCCGCCATGAGCTGCCCCCACTGAAAGACGTCGCCGCGGATGAGCTCCGTGGTGAGCCCGACCGTGATCGTCTTGTTCGCGCTCGAGAACATGTACACCAGGGCATAGAGATACTCGTTCCACGAGAGCGTGAAGCAGAAGATGGTCGAGGAGATCAGCCCCGGCTTGGCCAGCGGGAGCACGATGCGCGTCATGATCTGGAAGTGGCTAGCGCCGTCGACGCGTCCCGCCTCCTCCAACTCGCGGGGGAGCGTGCGCAGGAAGCCGCTGAGCAGCCACGTGCAGAACGGCACGAGGAACGTGGTGTAGATCGGGATCAGCGCCCACAGCTTGTCGAACCAGTGCAGCGCGATCAAGACGTTGGCGAGCGGCAGAAAGAGGATCGCCGGCGGCACCAGGTAGGCGAAGAAGATGGCGGCGCTCAGCGTCTTCGAGCCCGGGAAGCGCAGACGCACGATGGCGTAGGCGGCCAGGAAGGACACCGCCACGCTGAGCGCGGTGGCCCCTACCGATACCAGCAGCGTGTTGGCGAACCAGTGCAGGTACTGCGTCCCTGCCACCAGATCCACCACGTGCTTGAAGGTGGGGTGAAAGATCCACCAGGGATTGGGCGTGGTGAGCAGCTCGTGGTCGGCCTTGAACGTGGTGAGCAGCATCCAGTAGAACGGCACGAACATGAAGACGAAGTAGCATGTCAGCGGTACGTAGATGCGCAGCCAGGGTTTGCTCGCGCTGCTTGCGCTCATCACGATCCTATTTCTCACGCATGGCGCGCAGCGCGAAGTATGCCAGAACGATCATGAAGGGGAGCGTCGAGATGGCGATGGCGGCACCCTGACCGAGGTTGCCGCTAGGGATGGCGCGTTGATAGGCGAGGGTCGTGAAAACTTGAGTGCCGTTCACCGGGCCGCCCTGGGTCATCGTCCAAATCAATTGGAAGTCGGTGATCGTCCAGATCGACGAGAAGCAGACCAGGATCGTGGTCAGCGGCGCGAGCAGCGGCCAGATGATATGGCGGAACGAGGCCCAGCCGCCGGCGCCGTCGATGGCCGCCGCTTCCAGCAGCTCCGCGGGAATCGACTGGAGTCCGGCCATGAAGCCGATGGCGAAGTACGGCACGCCGCGCCAGACGTTGACTACGATCAATGAGACGCGCGCGTTCCACTCCGTGCCGAGAAAGTTGATGGCGTGGTGGATGAGTCCCAGGCGCTCGAACAGCCAGCTGATGCCGCTGAACTGCGGATCGAGCAGCCACTGCCACGCCAGCACCGCCAGCACCGTCGGTGCCACCCATGGCAGCAGCATGAGCGAACGCGCCGCACGGTAGCCGCGGAAGCGTTGGTTGAGCACCATCGCCAGTGCTAAGCCGATGCTCAGCTTGAGCGCCTCTGAGCCTACCGTGTAGAGGATCGAATAGAACGTGGCCGCGCGATAGGTGGGATCGGCGAAGAGCGCGGTAAAGTTCGCCAGTCCCACGAAATGCCCGGCGTTGCCGAGCGTCGCGCTCGTCAGTCCGAGCCACACACCGAAGACGAGCGGGTAGGCGACGAGCGCAGCCAAGAGACCCACCGCTGGGGCCGCAAGCAGCGGCCCCAAGACGGCGGGCGTATCGGCCGCCCTGCGTAGACGCTCGAAGAGCGTGGGGGTTCTTGCCGCCAGCGCGGGGGCGGCCTCAGCCATAGATGGCTTTCAGCCGGTTCTCGGCGCGTTGGATGGCTTGTTTTGGCGGCATGTCGTTGACGCAGGCGTCGGCAAACATGTCGACCACGATGAAGTCGTTCAACGCGGTCGCCGCCTCTTTGCCGGGAGCCCCCGCGAAACCGTCGGAGAGTTCGCCGACCATGGCGTCGCGATAGGGCGTGACGTTGGGATTGCTTGTCCACACCGGCAGACTGCGGTAGCCGCGCGCGGCCGGCGTCACGTAGCCGTTCATCGCCGTCACCCACGCGTCGGCCTGCTTGCGCTCGAGCATGAAGCGCAGATATTCCTTGGCTGCCTTCGGGTAGCTCGAGTACTTGAAGATGAAGGCTTGCGTGAAGAGGTTGAAGGGCGTGGGGCGATTGACCGGTCCCATCGGGATCGGTGCGTTGATCGTGTCGGCAAAGATCTGCGGGAAGCTCTCCTTGGCTACCACCCAGATGCTGATACCGTTGATGGTCCACGAGATGTCGCCGGCGAGGAAGGCTTTGTTGTTGGAGGGATCGAGCCACGACGAGACACCCGGGATCATCGTCTCGTACAGCTCCTTGGCGTACTCCAAAGCGTGGACCGTCTGCGGCGAGTTGATCGCGACGGAGCCGTCCGGGTTGACCTGTTTGCCGCCGAAGCCCCAGAGGAGCGAGTGGGCCCAGGTATTGGCGTCACCGACGGCGTGCCCCAAGGCTAGACCGCAGGGATGGCCGTTCTTTTTCAAGGCTTTGGAGAGTTTCAGGAGACCGCCGAGGTTCTTGGGGAACTCGTGGAAGCCGGCTTGCTCCACCCAACTCTTCCGGTACACTGCCGCGGCGCCCGCCACGCCGATGGGAACGGCGATCCAACGCCGCTCCTTCGTGTCGTAGCCGTACTCACGTGAGACGGGATACCAGCCGCCGCCGTCGTGGCCCAGGTAGTTGGCGAGATCCGAGACGTCGACCAGTTTGTCGGGATAGATGAAGGGCGCGTCGTACCAGCCCATCACGATGTCGGGCCCCGAGTTGACCTGCGCCGAGAGCGCGGCCTTGGGTGAGACGTCCGTCCAGGAGAGGTACTGCACCTCGACCGGAATGCCGGTGAGCTTGGTGAAGAGCTGCGTATTCGCGTTCCACGCGGCCTCGTCGCTCTTGACGAAGCCGCTCCAGCGCAGGAGTTGGAGCTTGGCGCCGCTCTCGGGCGTAAACATCGGTGTGTAGGCGGCGGCCTGCGCGCCGGCCGTGTCGAGCAGGACGCCGGCGGCCGTCGCGGCGACGGCACCGGTGCCTACGAGGAACTCACGTCGATCGAGCGATCTCATATCCGAGTTGCCTCCTTGTCGTCAAGCGAAGATGTATTCGGGTACGGGAAGCTGCGTCTCTTATAAGTTCAAGAGTGCCTTGACGTCACGTTCCGTTCCCGCGAGGTGTTTGCGCATGGCCGTGCGCGCGGCGGCGCCGTCACCGCGCTTCACGGCGCGAAAGATCGCGACGTGATCGCGCAGTGCCCGCTTGAGCACGCCGGGCAGCGAACTGGTGGTCTGCTGGCTGAAGGTCAAGAGCTCGCGCATCGAGTCACCCATCTTGATCAGCGCGCGATTGCGTGTGGCCTGCAAGAGCGCGCGATGGAAGACGGCGTCGGCATGACTGAAGGCGACGTGATCCTCTACCGTGCCCTGCATCAGCCGGACCGCCGACTGCATGGCCTGGAGGTCGTCTTCCTCCGCGCGTTCGGCCGCTAGCGCAGCGACTTCGCACTCGAAGATGCGGCGCGCCTCCATGAGGTCCTGCAGCACGGAGACCATGGTGCCGCGCTCGCGCCGGGCCGCCAGGATGTCGACGTCGAGCGGATCCCAGGACTCGGGCTCCGTGATACGGGTGCCGGCACCGTGCCGGATCTCTACGAGGCCTTTCTCCGAGAGCACGCGCAGGGCTTCGCGAACGACGGCACGTGAGGCGCCGAACTGCATCGCCATCTCCGGCTCGGAGGGGAGAAACGTGCCGGGCTCAAGCTCGCCCGAGACGATGCGCCCCACGATCGCTTCCACGATCTGAACGTGCAGACGCTTCGCCTCGACAGGCTTGTAGCGTGTCATGTGGTATAGTTGTCTAGTGAGTCTACAACATCCTACCGCGGGGGAAGAGCAGTGCGCGCGAATGGTTTGAGAGATCTCTGGCAATCGGGCGAGGCGGCGATCAACGGCTGGCTCGCGATTCCAAGTTCGTTTTCGGCCGAAGTGATGGCGCACGCCGGCTGGAACTCGCTCACGGTCGACATGCAGCACGGCTGCGTCGACTACCAGACGGCGGTGACGCTGCTGCAGGCAATCTCCACGACGCCGACGGTGCCGTTGGTGCGCGTGCCGTGGAACGATCCCGGCATCATCATGAAGTCGCTGGATGCCGGCGCCTATGGTGTGATCTGCCCCATGGTCAACAGCCGCGCGGATGCCGAGCGTTTCGTGCAGGCGTGCCGCTATCCACCGCAGGGGTATCGCAGCTCCGGTCCCATCCGCGCTTCGCTATACGGCGGCAGCGACTACCAGCTGCACGCCAATCAGACCGTGCTCGCCTTCGCGATGATCGAGACGAAAGAGGCGCTGGAACGCGCCGACGAGATCCTCTCGACGCCGGGCCTCGACGCCGTCTATATCGGCCCCGCGGACTTGAGCTTCTCGCTCACGGGGCGCTTCGGTTTCGATCATGCCGAAGGGACCGTGCAGTTCCAAGCCGTCGAGCGAATCCTCGCCGCGGCCAAGCGCAATGGAGTCGCGGCGGGCATTCACACCGGCTCTCCCAACTATGCCGCGAAAATGATCGCGCTCGGTTTCAACCTCGTGACCATCAACTCCGACGCGAAGCTGCTCGATGCCGCTGCCCGTGCGGCCGTCGCGCAGGCGCGCGCCGGCGGCGGCGAGGTGTCTGCGACCGTTTCGGCTTCCTCGCCGTATTAGGAGGCATGAAGGCGGTTGTCATTCCCCACGTGCATGGCGCGTGGACGGTTTCTCATGTCGCGGTTCCGGAGCCCAAGAGCGACGAGGTGCTTCGTCGTGCCCGCGCGTTTGTTCGAGCAGCGGGGGCGCATCGTAGCGTCGGGACAGAACGGCGCGTGGTACTTGTACGAACGGCGCCGGAATGGGTGCCTCCACAGAATCTCCACACTTATGTGGCAAACTGTATGTGATGACACGGGGGCACTTTTTGGGTTTTGCGGCACTGCTGACGACTGCCGCATGTAATCGTTCCGCGGATGCAACGGCTGTAGGCGGTCTTCAGGGGCTGGTGGGTCGACCCGTACCGAATTTTTCGGTCCCCCGGCTCGGGGGCGGAACCGGCTCTCTGGCGGACTATCGTGGAAAGGCGGTGCTTGCCAATCTTTGGGCCACGTGGTGCCCGCCTTGCCGGCACGAGATGCCGAATCTCGAACGGCTCTACCATACCTATGCGCCGCACGGTTTCGTGATCGTTGGGATCGACCAGGGTGAAGCGGCGAGCGTCGTGGCCGCGTATATCAAGAAGGTCGGCGTCACCTACCCGATCCTGCTCGACAACGATCAGCAATACGGTCCGGCCTTTCAGGCCGTGGGATTGCCGACGAGCGTATTCGTCAAACGCGACGGTACAGTGTCCGCCGCGTTTGACGGCGAGTTGACGTATGAGAAGATGCGCGCGAACGCGCAAGCTGCGCTCGGAGCGAAGTAGTCCCGCGGCGTGCCTGGCGGGCCGCGGGAGCGTGACAACGGCAGCGCGAATCGGTAGGCATGCCACGAGTGCTCCTCGTCGATGACGACCCGGTGGTGTACGACGCGATTACACCGTATGCCAGAAGAGAGCGGTGGGATCTGCGTTGGGCTCGCTCGGTGGGAGAGGCTACGCAGGCAATCGAAGGCGCGCCTCCCGACGTCGTGCTGCTGGACCGTGGGCTACCCGGCGTCGCCGGCGATGCCCTCGCCGCTCGGTTGAGCAAACTCGGTGCGCCGTTTCTCATGCTCACCGCGCTGACGGACGAGCCCGACCGGTTATCTGGATTCGACCTGGGGGCGGATGATTACGTCGTCAAACCGTTCAGCGTTCCAGAGCTGGTTCGGCGCGTTCACGTCGTGTTACGCCGGCGCGGATCACCTCGAATCCGGTTGCCGGGCGGCGTTGAGCTCGATAGCGAGGCACGTTTGGTGCGAGTGGCCGGCCGCACCGTGTCTCTGACCGCCACTGAATACGCTCTCTTCGAGCGCATGGCGCGGTCTCCGGATCGCGTTTACTCGCGCGAGGAGCTTGCTTCTCTCTGCGATTTGGATCTCGATACGTCCGATCGGGTCATCGACTCGCATGTCAAGAACATTCGAAAGAAACTCCGGGGCGCCGGAAGCATGCATCCGGCGATCGAGACCGTCGTTGGGGTGGGCTACGTCGTGCGAGAAGAACGATGACGCTTGCGGGACGCGTTACGCTTGCTTGTGCCATCGTGATGGGCGTTGGCATGGTTATCGCGGGACTCTTGATGCGAGTGACGATCGATCATTCCCTAGAGCCTTACGCGCGGCAATTCGTGATGATGCGGCAGATGATGGATGCCGGACCGGACCTCCCCGGCATTCTCGCAGCGGTAGATTGGGCGATGTTGCTATCCACGGTCGTCGCGATCGTCGTCGGGTGCCTCATCTCGTGGTTGCTCGGCGCGGAGCTCGCGCGTTCCGTCGTGGCCGTGCGCCGAGGCCTCGATCGCTTTGCCGCAGGCCAGCTTACTCAGCCGATCGATGCTCAGGGGCCGAGCGAGCTTCAATCGATTGCGGACGCCGCCAACGGCATGGCGCGGCAACTGCATCAGTCGCGGCAGCTCGAGCGTGAGCTGGTTGCAGGAGTCGCGCACGACCTTGCGCATCCGGTCATCGGAATGCGAGGGACCGTGGAAGGCATTCGCGATGGACTGGTAGACGCCGCAGACGGGCGGACGATCGATCGATTGCTGATGAATCTCGATACGCTCGAAGCGACGTTGACCGATCTTCGGGACGTCGCCGCGGTGAACGCGGGCCGTATCCAGATCTCGCTGGGTGATGTGGACATGCCGCGCGTTGCCGCGAGCGTCCATGATGCGTATGCGGATCTGGCGGCGCAAAAGGGTGTCGTTCTCGAACTCGACCGCGAAGGGAAGGCAAACGTACTCGTACGCTCTGACGAGCAGCGTCTCCACCGCATCTTGAGCAACCTCGTCCTCAATGCGTTGCACGCGACGGCGCCCGGTGGCAGCGTACGTATCGGGGCTCGGACAGAGGCTGCCCGCGCGGTTGTATTCGTCGAAGATGCAGCCGGCGCAGAGTCCACTGCACGTATTCGGTCTGCACTGGAGGCTGGTTCGGGTGGTGGCCTCGGCTTGCACGTCGTCAGGGCTCTCTCCTCGGCGCTACATGCGGAGGTCCGTGTCCGAGAGGGCGTTGCCGGTACGGTCGTCGAGGTCGAGTTGCCGGTCCATCGCGCCGGGTTCGTGCCGCCGGAAGCGTTATCTGCCTTTGGAAACAGCGGCGGCCGTAACTAGCGGCGCGATACTTCTTGAGGGTCCGGCGTTTCAACGGGTGCCCGTCGTGTCGTGACGACGACGCCCGCGGCGACTCCCGTGGCGAGGGCAAGCAGGATGGCTGCTTGGGCGATGATCGGTAGGTGTCCGAGTGCGAGTGAGAGCGCGCCGGCGATTCCGGTCGCCCAGCGCGTCCACGCGACGAGCGCGTCGGGAGTCAGCGTGCTGGTTCCCGTTATGGCAATCGTCAGCGCCAACGACCCCATCGCGATGAAGATCGTGCCGGAAGCAGCATCGGTCCACAGCACCGGCCGGCCGCCAATCGTGATGCGAGGCCAGTGCCGCGAGGCTAGCCGCTGCTGCAGATTGAGGCGTTCCCAAAGCAGCGCGGCGGTGAAGAGCGGGAACACCATGCCGAAAACATACGAGATCCCAAGACCGGCCGCGCCGAGCGGCGAGGCCGCGAGCGCGGAGAGCGCGATCACGCCGGCGAGCACCGGGGCGCAGCAAGAGCTGACGACACCGGAGACGACGCCAAGCATGAACGTATCGCCGATCCCGCCGGCGCTGCCTGCGCGATAGCGAAAGCTCGGCATCGGGAGCGTGAAGCCGCGGCCTACGAAGACCGCTAGACCCAGCGCCAGGAGCAAGAGCCCGACGACCAGGTAAACGGTCCGATGGTAGATTCCGAGGACGTGACCGAGCGCGCCCACGCCCAGGATGATCGGCAGCAAGACCACCGCAACGCCGGCGGCAAAAATCGTCGTCGTGATCGGCAGGCGCAGCCGCCCTGAGCGCAGGGCCGCGCCGACGAATGTCGGCATAAGGGATACGACGCAGCAAGGGGCGAACAGCGCGAGAACGCCGCCGAGGAATGCCGCGATCAACGAGCTCGAGTAGACGAGTGCGACACTGCTCACGAGGGATTCGTGAATCCTCTCTTCGCGAGTCGCTTGCGGATCGCGCGTTCGGAGACCCTACCGTAGGCCCACAACTCGCCGTCGACGTAGAGCGCCGGTGGAAATGGAACACCGTCGCGCTGAAGGAGCGGCTTTGCCGCGTGATCGGTCCAGTCGAGCACGGTGATGTCCATCGGGCAACCTTCGGACGTCAGCCGGTCGAGGATAGCATGGGCGTCGTGACAGAGATGGCAGTCCTCGGCCTCGATCAGTGTCACGATCACTTCGACCTCAACGCCGCGAGCACATCGGAGACCGGAACGTGCATCGTCTGAGGCGCGAGCTCTTTCCAGATGACGCGGCCCGCGCTGTCCAGTAGGAAGATCGAATGATCGTCGACGGGGCCCATGTCCATGCCGGCCGACGGCAAACGGAAGATGCCGAACGCCGATCCAACCCGATGGTCGGTATCCTCGAGAAGCTGATACCCGAGTTTGAGCTGCGTCGACAGGGATTGCGAGGTTGCAATCGGATCGACGCTCACGCCGACGATGCGCGCACCAAGGGCTTGAAAATCAGAGAGACGTTGCTGCAACTCGACCAGTTGCGTTTGGCACGCCCCTCAGCCGGCGCCTTCATAAAAGTAGAGAACAACCTTCGATCCGCGTAACTGCGCGAGACGCATATTAGCGCCATGCGTCGAGGGGAGCGCTAGCTGCTCCGCTGCTTGTATCGTGACGGCGCTTGACCCTGAGGCCTCGGCTGCGGACGGCGAAGCCTCGCGGAGGTGCAGACCCACAAAAGCGGCCGCGGCCACGATCAGTGCCGCAAAAACGTAGCCCACGAATGTTGCCGGGGTACTCCGCCTTTGCGCGGAGAGTGCGCTACGACTATTCTCGGGGCCCTGTTTCACAACGACTCCTTTGCAGCGAACTCGTCAGCTTCTACCATACTCGTGTGGAGATCGTGTGGAGGACGGTCGAGCCTAGCGCCGGCTTAACGTCTCCATTCGGCCTCCATACCAATACGGTAGGATGTGAGCACAATGCGAGTCTTTGGCATGTGTCTAGATTGGCGGGTCCTCGGCGGACTTGCCAGCGTTGCGGTGATCGTTGCCGTCACCCATCCCGCATGGCTTGGCCTGGCCCTGCCATATCTGCTCTTTCTGGCGTGCCCGCTTTCCATGCTCCTCATGATGCGTATGATGGGTGACAGTAGTGGCGCTCGTTCGGGAGCCACCGCGATGCCGATGGCGCACCCTGATGTCGTTCGTGAGCCCACGATAGCCGTACCGCTCTCGGTGTGGAAACGGCTTTCCTCTCTCGAGGAGCAGGCGCAGCCGGCGCTGCCCGTCTCGAACAACTTGCGCGATTACGACGGTGCGGGACCAAGTGAAGCTGGCCCGGTTCCGTGGATACTCTCCGGTTGGCGGAGAAAGGTCCACCAATGGCCAGAAAGCACCCCCGGTCCTACCCGCCGGAGTTCCGGCATAACGTCGTGGAGCTGGCCC
>SCRI01000087.1 GCA_004298675.1 bacterium
ATTGGGCGGTGTGGTGATGGTGAAGGTGTAGGGCGTGCCCAGCGTGGTGCCGTCGGTTGCCTGCGTGGAGCCGGCGATGGTGATGGTGTACGTGACGCCGGGGACTTTGCGGAACGTGATAGCCGGCGTCTTGCCGTAGTTCCAGAAGTAAACGGAGTTAGGTGCTGAAGGGCTGATGGTGTAGGAAAGCGTGGACTTGTTCAGCGCTTTGTTGAACGTAACCGCCACGTCTTCGCTGTACTCGTACGAGTCGCCGGAGTGCTGTGCGACGTAGAGGTTGCCCTCGTAACCGCCAAGCGCGCTCACGCTCAGCGGTGTACTCGTTGCCGCCGGTGTGGGCGAGGCGGTTGTGCTGAGTGGCGTCGAAGTGGCGGCGGGTTTCGGTGTGCCGGTGGACGTGGGCTTCGGCGTGGCGGTCGCGGGTGCCGACGTGGGCTCCGGCGAGTGTTTCGATGCAGGTGCAACTGGAACGGATTGCGTGACGGGAGGGATTGGGCCGCCCGCCGAGCCTGCGCCTCCGCCGCCGCAGGCCGCCAAAGCGAACAGAGTCATGCCGAGCACTACAGGCCGCGCGAACGTGGGGGGGCGCATCGTTGAGCCGTCTCCTTGCGAGCGATCTCGCCTAAAAACGAAAAGGAGTCAGCCGGCGAGATCGGGCTCATCTGTGCCGGTAGCTGCAACGAACGGTCGTAGAACGCGGGAAATTTAGGCCGTGGCGGCCTTTATGGCGCGATCGTGCGCGCGCTCACCGCGCGGCGTTGACGCGCGTTACCTCAGAAGTGACATGGTGCTCGAGAATCTCCATCCATGCCGCGTCGACCAGCGCTCGCAGACGCGCCGCGAAATTCTCGACGGAGAAACGCTCGGCATGGCGGCGTAGTGCCGCCGGATCGATGGCGAGATGCTCGACTTGACGTATCCCCTCGGTGAAGGCGTCGACGGATTGCTCGTCGACCAGGATACCGGTGCGCCGATGGATCACCGTTTCAAGCGCTCCACCGCGGCCGTATGCCACGACGGGCCGGCCGCATGCCATCGCCTCCAGTGGCGCCATGCCGAAATCCTCGAGTTGCGGAAAGAGCAGGGCGCGACACCCGCGCATCAGCGTCACCAGCTCATCGTCGCTGACGTGACCGAGGGCTTCGACGTGCGGCTCGCGCGCAAAGCTCGATCCGGCGCCGCCGGCGATTACCAGCCGCCGCCCCAGGCGCGCGGCGGCGGCGACGGCTAAATCGATACGCTTGTACGGCACCGGGCGTGAGGCCACGAGATAGTAATCGCCCACGCTGCCGCCGGGAGTGAAGCGGCTTACGTCGATGGGCGGTGGGATGACCGCGCTCTCCCGGCCGTAGTGCTTGGCGATGCGCCGGCGCGTGGTCTCGCTGTTGGCGACGAAGTGATCCACGCGTTGCGCGCAGGCTGCGTCCCAGACGCGCAGGCGTTGCATCAGCAGCGCCGCGGCCGGACGCAGCGGAGCCGCCAGCGTCGCCAACTCTTCGTGTGGGCGCTCCCACAGCGCGCGCATCGGCGTGTGACAGTAGCAGATGTGCACCTGGCCGGCGGATCGCAGCAAGCCCTTTGCCGCCGTGTGATGCGAGGAGATGATGACGTCGTAGCCGCGCAGGTCGAAGCTCTCGACCGCGGCGGGGTAGAGCGGCAGCAGCCAACGGTGGCGCCGGGCCGCCCCCGGGATGGCCGCGAGCCAGGACGGGATGATGCGCTGGCGCAACTCACGCGGGCCGCTGCGCTCGGAGTAGAGCAGGGTGAAGACCGGGGCCTCCGGGTAGAGCTCCGCGATCGTCTGCACGACGCGTTCCGCTCCGCCGCGCTGCACCAGCGGATCGGAGACGATGGCGACGCGTGGTATTGGACGCCTCACGCGGCGGCTCGGCGCAGGATCGCCGCGACGCTGCCGGCATGCGAGCGTGCGTCGTAACGCGGCAGCAGAGCCTGCGCCGCCAGGCCGGCTGCACAGCGCAGCCGCTCGTCGCGCGCGAAAGCCAGCATGGCATGCGCCAACGCGTCCTCGTCGCCGGCGGGAACGACCAATCCGCTCTCGCCGTCGACGATCAGCTCGGCGGTCCCGCCGTCGTCGAAGCAGATCGTCGGCACGCGTGCGGCGGCGGCCTCCAGACTGCTGCGGCCGAACGGCTCTCTGGTTGAGCAGTTGCACAGCACGTCGAGCGCCGCATAGGCAGGGCGAGGGTCGGCCATCCACGGGAGAAACGTTACGTGGGCGGCGATGCGCAGGTCCTGAACCAGCGTATGCAACTCGGCGACGAAGTCGGCGTCGCGAAAGAGCGGTGCGCCGACGATCGCGAAGTGGGCCGCCGTTTCGCGCAGCACCGCGGCGGCGGCGCGCAGGAACCGGTCGTGTCCCTTCCAGCGGTTGATGCGTCCGATCATCCCGAGCAGCGGTACTCCTTGCGGAAGGTTCAGCAGCGCGCGCGCTTGGGCACGCGCGGGCAGTGCGCTCGCCGCGCCGAGGTCGAGTGGGTTGGGGACGACCTCCGTTCGCGGCAGTGCGTACGCACGTGCCACCGCCTGCGAGATGGCGATGCGCTCCCTACTGCACGCGGCCGCCACGATGCGCAGCGCCAGACGCGCGCTCCCCTCGAGGATGTCGCGGAGATGCACGACGCAGGGGATGCCGGCCAGACGCGCGGCGCTCGCGCCCACCACGTGAGCTTTGAGCGTGTTGGTATGCACGGCGTCGATGCGCTCGCGGCGCAGGCGCCGTGCCAACTGCAGCGCCGCGCCCGGAACGCCTAAGGCGCCGGCCACTCGCGGGTGCTCGCGCGTGGAATTCGAGATGGCCGTGCCCACCGGCAGGATCGCGGTACGCAGCCCCAGCGCGCGCAGCCGCTGAGCGTAGGCCCCGTCGTGAAAGAGCAGCACCAACGGATCGATATCGGCGGGAAGATTGCGCAGCAACAGCGTCAGGCTCTCCTCGGCCCCACCGGCGTCGTCTCCGGTTTGGTCGACGAATGCTACGCGGAGCACCGCAGCGGAGTCTCTTTCGACAAGCCGAGGAGCGCGGCCAAGCGTTTCGCGGTATGGCTCCAGGTGTAGCAGGCCAGCGCGCGGCGGCGGGCGGTCAAACCCAGCGAGAGCGCCCAGGGCCGGTCGATCAGCAGACGCGTGAGCGCACGCGTCAGCGCCGGCACGTCGTTGCCGTCGATCAAGAGGCCCGTGACGCCGTCCAGCAGCGCATCTTCCGCGCCGCTGCCGCGACCGCCGATCGCCGGCAGTGCGGCTAGCGCCGCCTCGAGATAGACGATACCGAAGCCTTCGACGTCGTTGCCTTCGCTGCGTGCCGGCAGTGCGAAGCACCACGCACGGCCGTACGCGTCGTGCAGCGCGGCGTCGTCCAGCGCGCCCAGCAGCTGCACGTGTTCGCGGACGCCCAGCCGCTCTGCCAGCGCCAGCAGCTCCTCGCGTTGCGGGCCGTCTCCCACGATCTCGTAGCGCACGCCGGGAAGGCGGCGTTTGAGCGCGGGCAGTGCGGCGATGACGCGGTCGAAGCCCTTACGCGCGATCAGACGTCCCACGGAGAGGATCGTCGGCTCCGTCGCGGGGCGGCGCGCGATCGACCAGGCGTCGACGCCGCACGCGACGACGTCGACGCCATGCACGATGCCGGCGCGCGCGAGCAGGCCCGCGGTGAAGCGGCTGTTGGCGATGCGGTGGCCGGCGCGCGCGAAGACGGCGCGCTGCAATGCCAGCCGCAGCGGTGAGGCGCCGGGAGCGATCTCGCTGCCGTGCGCCAGAATCGCCAGCCGCGCCGGCGTCCAGCGGTGGTAGAAGGCCGCGGCGAGGCCCGCCGGATACCACGACGAGCAAATGGTGCGGCCGTCGGAGATCAGGCGGTGGGCGCGCACCAGGGTGTCATACATGCGCGCCGGCTGCGACCAGCGCGTAGGCTCTCCGTAACGCAGCACGGGGTAGGACAGTCCAGCGTCGGCGTGCGTCTGCCGCTCGCCGGGCGCCACCACGGCGACGGCGTGGCCGTCGTCGTGAAGTGCCTGAGCAAGTGCCGACATATAGCGCTGAATTCCCCCACGGCTGGGAGGAAAGTCCGCGGTAAGCAGGACGGGCATCGAGCGTACGTCTCCTCTGCGCCCATCCTACGCGCCGGCGGCGGCCGGGCGCAGAGGCTGCGGGGAGGCTCGCGTTGGGACCAGCGGCCTAGTGGCTCTCCATGTGCCAGCCCAGGATCTTCGCGATCATCTCGGCCCGGTTACGGGACTCCGTCTTGGCCAAGAGGCGTTTGACGTGATCGTGCGCGGTGGACTCGGCAATCGAGAGACGCTCCGCGATCTCCGCGCTGCTTTCACCTTTGAGGAGCAGCGCCAGCACCTCCAGCTCGCGATCGGAGATCGAGAAGCGATTGGCGGCCCACACCAGCGAGTTGCGCGGTTGATAGCGCTCGACCAGCACGCCGATGCGCGGCCCCGTTGCTCCATCCATCGGAACGACGCGCACGATGAGGAATGGCAACGGCATGGCTACCTGCACGCCGCGGCGCTCCGGCGCGTTGAACCAGCCCTCCGTCATCATCCGCACCGTCTTCTCCAAGACCGGTGGAAGGCGATGATTCTCCGGTCGCAGCAGCGCTCCCATGGGATTGGGATGCTCGTCGTACGGGTTCCAGAACGACTCGACGCGCATCTCCCGGTCCACGACATAGAGCGTTGGCACCGCGCGCTCGAGTGCGTGACGCTTAGGGTCACCGTCGACGTCGAAGATACGCAGGCGCGCCAGCATCTCGGAGCCGCCCAGCGTCGCGCTCCACAGCGCTTGGATTTCGGATGACGAGTAGGGACCGACGCTTTGGTCGCGCATGCAGACGAGCATGGCGTAGGTCGCGCGCCGGTCGGCGAAGAGCATCGTGACGCCGTACGTGTCGGGAGCGATGGGCACGAGCGTGGCCGCCGTGCGCGGACCGCTGCGCGCTTCGCGCCGTTGGCGCGAGCGCTCGTCATGCAGGAGCTTGAGCGTGGCCTCCACGTCCCGGCACGGTTCGGAGAACAAGAACTCGCACAAGGCGTCGTTCTCGGCATAACGCGCGAAGACCCAGCGCGTACAGGGTACAAGGTCCACGATCGTTTCGACGAGAGCCCGGCTGCGGTCGGTCGCGGGCAGGTCCACCACGTTGCGCAGCGTCTCGACGACGCGCTGGTCCCCCTCGTTGGATGGTGCCAAAAGCCTTTCTCCGCGCGGCCCGGGCCGCTTGTACCGGTCGCCGGTACGTTCTCCCCCAAATTTAGGGATTTAAATCACACTTTTTGCCATGCTATAACCAGCCCATAGTCTCCTGGCTCCCCTGCCGGAGATGTCCCCCAATAACCTTCGACCCCCCTAAGAGGGCGCCAAACGGTGGACCTGGACCTGGTCCACCCTTTGTTCCCTATATGCTGTGACTCTCATGTAAGGATAGGCGAAAGATGGAAGCGATGACTGGTACGATAAGGGTGGTGGTGGTTGAGGGGCAGGCTCTCTTCGGCAAGGCCCTCTGTCAAGTACTGGCGACGGATCGGGCTATCGAAGTCGTCGGCGACGCGGAGAACGTGGCGGCGGCGCCGCTCGTGGCTCTGCATCCGGATCTCATCGTGTTGGATCTCGACGGGCACACCGTCGAGCTAGGTGACGCGATGGGCCAATGTCGCGCGGCGGCGCCCAATGCGCGTATCTGCGTGCTCTCCGCGCACTTGCAGCCCGAGGTCATGCAGCGTTGCCTGACCGCCGGAGCCGACGGCTACATCGTGAAAGACGTCACGCCCGCCGAGCTCATTCGTGCGGTCAAGACGCTTGCCGGCGGTTCCTCGTACGTCGATCCGCGTATCGCCGGGCACGTCTTGCGCCGGCGCAGCATGAACAACGGACGCGCCGATCTCAACGAGCTCTCCGTGCGCGAGACGGAAGTCGTTCGCTTGATCGCCGAGGGCCTCTCGAACAAGGAGATCAGCGCCCGGCTGAAGCTCTCCGAGAAGACCGTCAAGAACCATATCAGCAGAATCTTCTCCAAGCTCAATATCACGGCCAGGACTCAGGCCGCCGTCCACGCGATCAAGACGGGCCTGGTATAAGGCAGTAGGACCTCCCAACGGGGTCCCAAAGGCCACTACGCCGCCGTCCGAACGGGCGCTAGACTGAAATCCAACGCACGTTCGGACGGGAGGCGCTGTGGACCGGATACGGTCGTACGTCGTCGAAGCCCAGGGGATTTTCGCTCCGTATTTGGTGGCGATTCTGGCTGAGGCGGGGCTCGACGTCGTACACGTGGGGAACTCCATGGACCTCCAGTTGATGAGTCATCTGGCGCCCGACCTGTTGTTCGTCGACTTGGATTACGTGGATGCCGATCCGTTGGAGTCGATCCGCATGACGCGCTTCATGTTGCCGCATGCGGTCATCTGCGTCTATACGGGCGATGCGCGTCCCGCGTGGGCGGCGGCATGCCATCTTGCCGGTGCCAACTGCGTGCTCACCAAGCGTGCTGAGGGCGAGGAGATCGTCGAGGGAATCCGTCGTGCGCTGGCCGTGGGAGCCTACACGGACAAACGCTACGAGACGCCCGAGTCGCCCACGTGCTAACGCGTCAGGAAGGGCCGAAGCGCGCGGCGGGCGCCCCCGCTCAAGCGCGCCAGCAGCGAGCCGCGTCCGTCGTTCTCGGGGTGCGCCGAGGGGCGCAGGTTCTCCCAGAGCAGTTGCGCCCGCTCGTCGTTGCGCTCGAGCCAAGCCAGGCGCAGCCAGGTGCGGAAGCCCTCGCCTTGCGCGAAGAAGCGCGCCTGCGCGCGGGGTACGAGCCGCCGCGCCAGCGGGCCGCCGCGCCACGGCTCCAGCGTCGCCAGCATTGCGTGCGGCACGGGCGCGTCGAGCAGATCGCGCGCCATCTCGAGCGACGGCAGCAGCACCTGGCCGGCATGCTGTTGGCGTGTCAAGCCGCCAAGCAGCTCCCAGTTCAGACCCGCCCGTACGGTCTCCGCGATGTCCACCAAGCCGATGGCATGCGCGGTGAAGCCGTTGCCCCACGCCAGATGCACGGCCAGATGGATCGCGCGGTCCTCGGGCGACAACACCAGCGTCCGTTCCCCGCCCACGACCGCGAGCACTGCACGTTCGCGCATGCCATCGTAGTCGAGGCGGAACGGATGGGGGCGCCGCGCGAATCCCCAGTGCAGCTCGATCGTCATCCCGCCGCCGCTGCGCTGCAGCGGCGGCAAGTGGTAATAGTTGAGGTCGTACCAGGAGCGGTCGTGCGGCGACGCCGAGACCGCGTAGCCGATCTCACGCAGCAGCCGCTCCGCGCTTTCGATGTCGCCGCGCGGCAGCAGGACGTCGAGATCGCCGAATTGGCGCAGGCCGGTGTCGACGTAGAGCGCCTCCGCCAACGCCACCCCTTTGAGTGCGACGGGGGCAAGTCCGCCGGCGTGCAGCGTGCGCAGCGCCTCCGCGGCGGCGTCCAGATAGAGCACGTTGCGCGCGCGTCCAAGGCGCAGCCGCTGCGCGAGCGCCTCGCGCGCCTTACGCGGAACCGCCTCCAACCCGTCGCACGCGCGCGCCAACAGCCCATCGTAGCGCAAGGCGGTCGCTTCCGCAACCAGCGCCTCCCAGTCGCCGACCGTGCCGGCCAACTGGGCCAGCTGCGTCCGATCCGCTTGCAGGCGCGCGCCGGCGAGGATGAAGCGGCGCTCCGGAGTCAGGCTCACCGCTATGGGTTGCACTGGCATGGCGATGTCTTTTCTCCGGTCCCGCGAGGCAACCTTGATGGCGTGCGTCGTCGCTGAAGGATTGACCAAGAGCTACCCTGAGACCGTCTCCCTGACGGCGTGGCTGCGCGCGCGCGGCAGGCCACAGCGGCGTGCCGCGTTGCGCGGCGTCAGCTTCACCGTGCGCGAAGGCGAAATCTTCGGGATCCTGGGCGCGAACGGTGCGGGCAAGACGACGATTCTGAAAATCCTCTCGACGCTGGTGGTTCCAGACGGCGGCCGGATGAGCGTGGCCGGACACGACGTGGCGCGCGAGCCCGCGCTCGTGCGCGGGGCCATCGGTCTCTGCCCGGCGGAGGAGCGCTCGTTCTACACGCGGCTCTCTGGGCGCGAAAATCTGCGTTTCTTTGGCCGCCTGCAAGGGCTGGGCGGGGCTGCGCTGGAGTCGCGCATCGAGTCGAGCGCGGTGCGTTTAGGGATCGCCGATCGTCTCGATGGGTTGGTCCAGGGCTACAGCACCGGCATGCGCCAGCGCCTCAATCTGGCGCGCGCGCTCCTGCCCGCGCCGCGCGTCCTCGTCTTGGACGAGCCTACCAAGGCGCTCGATCCGCTCTCCGCGTTGCGGCTGCGCCGCTTCGTGCGCGAGGAGTTGGTCGCACGCGACGGGCACACGGTGATCATCGCCACCAACCAGTTGGACGAGGCGTGGTCGCTGTGCGACCGGCTCCTGGTGCTCAGCGCGGGATGCGCCGTCGCGGAGGGCACCTGCCGAGAGTTGGAGGCGCTCACGCCGGAAGCCAAACGAGCTGGGGCGCTCGAGAGTTTTCTGCATCTGGTGGGTGAGGCATGACCGCGCGCTTGATCTACGCCTTTGCCCGCCGCGACATCATGGCGCGCTCGACCTCGCCGTTCTCGTGGGTGGTGCAGATCGCCTCGCTGCTCTTTTTCGCGAGCATGTTCTTCTTCATCGGAAGGACGTTCGATCAAAGCGCCGCGCCCTCGCTGCGCGGGTTCCACGGCCACTACTTCGCCTATGCCCTGGTGGGATTGGTCTTCGCGCGCTTTCAAACTGCCGCGCTGCAATCGTTCGCCACGGCAGTCCGCACCGACCAGACCGCGGGGACGCTGGAGGCGATGCTCGTGACCCGTGCGAGCGTGCCGGCGATCGTCTTCTCCGCCGGCGCCTGGTCCTTCGCCTACGCGGGCATTCAGGTCGTGCTCTACCTGCTGTTGGGGGCGCTGGTGTTCGGAGTCGACCTCCACCACGCCAACGTGCTGGCGGCGGCGCTCGCATTGCTACTGGCCGTGGCTGCAACCTCGCCGGTTGGCATTCTCGTCGCCGCCTGTGTGGTGGCGTTCCGGCAGGGCAACGCGCTGCTTTCGGTGATCGCTGCCGCCACCAGCTTGCTCAGCGGTGTCTTCTACCCGGTCGCGGTGCTGCCGCGCGTGCTGCAAGTCTGCGCGGTGCTGCTCCCGCCCACCCACGCGCTCGATGCGTTGCGGCAAGCCGTCCTGTTGGGCGCGAGCGTGCGCGCGATCTGGCCCGACCTCTCGATCCTCCTGGGATTCGCGGCCCTGGGCATGCCCCTGGCGTTGGGTGCGTTCGCGCTGGCGGTGCGGCAGGCCAAGCGCGTAGGTTCTTTGTCCTACGTTTAAGGAAGAGCTTGGTCCCCCAAACGCCCCTAATGGCCCCTTTGTCCAAACCAAGCCTGCTCCTAGAATCGTGACATGATCGCTCGCGTCCGAGGAGTGAGCTATGCGTAGGTACAGTAAACCGGCGATTCTCGTTTCGTATCTGTCACGGGACATCTATGCGGCGGCTGCCGCGAGCTTCGGCTCTCCCGGCAGTGGGGTGACGCTCGGATGAATCCGTACGAGCAGCCCACGATCCGCGCGTCGTTCCTCAAAGGCGACTTGCTGGGTTCCGTTGCCGCCTTTCAGTCGACGTACGTCAATTTCAACGACCCGATTCTCGACTTCGAGAATTCGTAGGAGAACGGATGCTATACGAACGCGCCGAGCATCTCCAACTGCGTAAAGCAGGCGAGGAGATGCTCGTTCACGATCTCGCTAACGAGAAGATCCACGTGCTCAATCAGACGGCGGGAGACCTGCTCGAGCACTGCTCGCGCAGAACGCCGGAGGAGTTGGCGAGCTTCTTGCGCGCGCGCTACGAGGTCAACGGTCAAGACATTGACCGGGACGTGCGTGAGATCTTGGAGCGCTTCGTGGAGAACGGCCTCGTCAACGAGGTTCCAATCTCGTGATGCGGGCTTCGGAGAACTAACGCCATGAGGGGCGCGCGGCCGGAGGCGCCCGACCGCGCCTCCATGGATTTGCGCCACCGTATCGCCGGCATCACCCTATGCTTCGGGTCCGACGATGAGCGCGTGGCACTGCTGCAATCCCGGCGCTACCGGCGCATGCTCGTCGACGCTGGCTCAATCGCCGATGTCAATGCTTTTGCCGTCTGCCGCACCGACGACCCCTACGTCGTCGTCGACGACGAGATCGTGCATTGCTGCCGCAACGACGCTGCCGGTGAGCGCGGCTTCACCCCGGAGCTGATCGAAGGGCGCGCGATGCTCGAGGTCAACCGGCGGATCTTCGCGCGGCGCCCCGAGCTCGTGGTCTGCCACGCCGGCACCATGGTGCTGGGCGGCAAGGCCGTCGTCGTGGCCGGGCCGAGCCGGGCCGGAAAGAGCACGCTGATGCTGGCGCTGATGTTGGCGGTGCGGGGCGTGCGCATGCTCTCCGACGAGTTCGCGCTCGTCAACATCGACAAAGGTACGGTCGAGGCGTTTCCGCGCCTGCTCTCAGCGCGTCCCGGCACGCGCCGGCACCTGGGTCTCAACGTGCTTCATCTGGTGTGGGATGCCTTCGATCCGGCCGGCATTCTCGTCGAGAGTTGGGCCGACAAGGCTCCCATCGGCGAGGTCTTCGTGCTCGCGGGACACGACGGTTCCACGCGGGTGCGGCGTTTGGGCGAGGCCGAGGCGATGCTCGCGCTGCTGCCCAACGTGATGGGCGCGGAGCATGGTCTCGCGATTTTAGACAAGGTTGAAGCGGCGCTGAAAGGCGCCGCGGTTTACGAGCTGATTGCGGGGCCGCCGCAGGAGGCCGCCGCGACCGTGCTCGAGATCGTTCAACAGCGTGCTTGAGGGCCCCGTGCCGTGGCTCGATCGCATCGTGCGTCTGGCCGCGCCGCGCGCAGCGTTCACGGTCACGCTCTTTGGATGCAGTATGCGGCCGGCTTTGCGTGAGGGTGACCGGCTGATCGTCGAACCGTTGCAGTGCCGGCCGCATGTGGGCGACGTCGTCGTGTTTCCATACGCGGGGCGAATGCTCGCCCACCGCGTGATCGCATGTGCCGCCCGCGCACTCATTACCGCCGGCGATGCCAGCAGCGGACAGCGCGAGCGCATCGCGCTGGAAGACGTGGTGGGTGTCGTACGCGCCGCGCGGCGCGGCGGCAGAGCGCTGCCGCGGCCCTCGTCGCGCATGCGCGCGCTGCTTTTGCGCGCACGACTGGCGATCGGTTATCGCCTGCGCATGGGCAGAGCGTCCTAAGCGATCCTGGGTCTCCTGCGCGAAGCAAACAGGCCGCTTTTCCACGGGCATTGGTGCGCGCGTACCTGACGGTTGCCGGCTTCGCGAGCATAGGATGTGAAGACGACCGACAGACGGAGGTACGTTGATGTCTCGCATGTATCGATACGCGGTTGCCGCTGCGCTTGGGCTGAGCCTCTCCACACTGCTGGCCGCGTGCGGAGGGGGCGGGGGCGCGTCGAGCGGAGTTGGTGCCACCATTCCGCAGACTCCACCCGGGTCGAGTAACCCGACGCCGCCTCCGCCGCCGGTCATTCCGCCGCTCTCCGGAGATCCAACCGGTCTGGCGGGGAATCAGTCGCTGCTCCAGCAGTTGTATGCCGATGCCGGACTCTCCAGCGAGTACGTCGCGAGTGCGGCACGCGCTCCACAAAGTCTGAGTCCTCAGAGCAGCGCCGTCTTCGCCGCGCAGGTCGCGGCGGGAACCTCGACCATCGCGCGCCCGAACAACGCCGCGAACGCCAGCACCGGCTTCCTCATGACCTACCGCGATGCCGCCGGCAGCTGCGAGTGCAACTTCAACGGAAATCAGACGGCGCCGAATCCGCCCGCCGCCACCATGAGCGCGACGGGCTGGAACAACGGTGCCGCCTACAAGACGGTGGGATCGGCGACGGTGGTGCTGCTGCCTTTCAGCGGACCCAATCTGCCGCTTCCCAGCGCTGGACCGTACACGTACACGGTCTCGGCGTGGCTGAACGATCCCACGGCGGTGAGCGCGACGAGCGGCTTCATCAACCCGAGCCTCGCGTTGCCGCGCGCGGCGACGCCGACGATCGTGGAGAACAAGGATAGTTCCGGGCATTTGCAGTCGATCTCCGTTTCCTGGGCACCGGTTACGGGGGCGACGCAATACTTCCTGAACTTTCTCACCAACGTGACGGCTAACGGCACGAAGGTGCCGACGCACGTCGCCGGCGTGGTGATCACGCCCGGTACGAGCATCACGATCGCGGCATCAGGCAACCTCTACACCAATACGGTATATCAGGTGCTGCTGATCGCCTCCGATCAGAGCTGGCTGAATGGCGTGCTGCTCTCGACCGCGCAGTCGCCGGCGCTGCCGGCGCAAGTCGACTGGTCCGTGTCGCAACTCGCATCGTTCCAGACGCCGTAGCCGGCAACGGAGAAGCACCGTGAGATACGCAACGATCGCCGCCCTTGCCTCGTTCGCCGTTGCCGCTGGATGGAGTCCGGCCCAAGCCGCGCTCCATCCCGGCGACCAACTCGCGATCACCGTCTACAATCATCCCGAGCTGCAGTCCAATGCCACCGTCGACGGCTCCGGCAGAGTCTCGCTGCCGCTGGCGGGCCAGATCCAGGCCAAGGGTCTCGATACGCAGCAACTCGAGCGGCGCATCGTCGCGGCGCTCCAGCCGTACGTCATCAAGCCTGCCGTCGACGTGCGGCTGATCTCTCAGAATCCCGCCATCTTCCTCGCCGGCGGTCCCGGCGGCAGCCTCCTCTATCATCCCGGTGACACGCTCGTGGGCGCACTGGGCGCGGTCAAGGTCGGCGAAGGCGTGGACACCGCGCGCGTGCGGATCGATCGCGACGGAGCGGAACTGGGTCCCTTCGATCTCGCGGCACTGACGGCCAAGGGGAACGGCGGGCCGGTGTTGCAGCCCGGTGACACGATTCAGCTGCCGAGTAAACCCGTCGCCGTCAGCGTGGGTGGGGCCGTGCTGCATCCAGGTTTCGCGTACGTCAATCCAGGCGGCACGCTGCGTGAGGCCATCGACCAAGTTGGCGGGCCCGCACCCAACGCGGCTCTGACGCAAGTCGTGCTCGATCGCGGCGGCAGCCGCCAGGCGCTGGCGCTCTCCGGCAGCGATCTCTCGCAGCCCGCGCAGAACGGCGACCGCATCACGGTCCCGGACGCGGCGCAAGTCGAGGTGGTTGGCATGGTCACCAAACCGGGTGTGGTGATGCTGCGCAACGACTTCACGTTGCTCAGCGCGTTGTACCAGGCCGGCGGACCCGGTCAATACGCGGATATCCGCGCCGTCCAAGTGCTGCACGCAGGTCAGAAGAAGACCTACGACGTCACCGCGCTCACGCATGGGGATACCTCGCAGGATCCGGCGCTGACCGATGGTGATGTGGTCTTCGTTCCCGAGGGCCACAAGATCGACTGGCGCAATCTGTTCTCGAGCATCGTGACGCTGCGCTGGTTCTTCCCGGGCGGGCGGTTCTGATGCCCGCGGCGCAGCGGCCGGCATACTTCGTCTATCGCGAGCGCGTTGGATATCGGCTGCTGCGCCGGATCATGGACGTGGCGGTTGCGCTGCTGGCATTGCTGCTGCTGGCTCCGGTGCTGGCAGCGGCCATCGCAGCGATCGCGCTCGACGACGGTGCCCCGGTCCTGTTCCGCCAACGGCGGGTGGGCCGCTTCGAGCGCACCTTCACTATCTACAAGCTGCGGACGATGCGGCGGGAGAGCTGCGGCGACGCCTATACCGCGCGCGCCGGCGGCGATGCGCGCGTCACCCGCGTGGGGCGTTGGTTGCGCAAGCTCTCGATCGACGAGATTCCGCAGCTCTTCAACGTGCTGCGCGGCGAGATGTCGCTGGTGGGCCCGCGTCCGGAGATGCCGTTCATCGTGGCGCGCTACCAGCCGTGGCAGCACGTGCGCCATCTGGCCCGGCCCGGAATCACCTGCATCTGGCAGACGCGCTGCCGTTCCACGATTCCGCTAGAGCGGCCCGAAGCCACGGCGTTGGATCTAGAGTACATGCGGCGTGCGTCCCTGCTGACCGACGGGGTCCTGTTGGCGCAAACGCTGAGTGCGGTGCTCACGGCGCGCGGCGCGTATTGAAACAGCCTTATATGAGGAGCACGATGTCCAAGAAGATCTGCATCGTCGGAACGGGCTATGTGGGCATGGCCAGCGCTATCGGTCTGGCGGAGCTCGGCTGGAGCGTCACCGGCTACGACATCATGGGCGAGCGCATTGCCGGCTTGCGCGCCGGTATCACGCCCTATCGCGAAGCCGGTATCGACGAGCCGTTGCATCGTCACCTAGCCTCGGGCGCGCTTTCATTCGTGACCGATCTCGCCGCCGCCGTGCGCGGTGCGCGCATCGTGATCCTCACGGTGGGAACGCCCTCCAGTGCCGATGGCTCCGCGGACCTGAGCGCGTTGAACGCCGCCGTCGAAGCGTTGCTGCATGTGCCGTTGGCACCGGCGGCAATCGTCGCGGTACGCTCGACGGTCCCCGTAGGCACCTCCGACGACCTGGCCGCGCGCTTAGCCGGACGAGCCCGCGTCGTCTACGCGCCGGAGTTTCTGCGCGAGGGCTCGGCGCTGCGAGACTTTCTGCACCCGGACCGCATCGTGGTGGGGACGGACTCGATTGGAGCGGCCACGGCCTACGCCGCGCTCTTCGAAGCGCTGGATGCCCCGGTCCTGATGACCTCGCGGCGCAATGCCGAGCTGATCAAGGGCGTCTCCAACGCCTTCCTGGCACTGAAGATCAGCTTTGCCAACGAGATCGCCAACCTCTGCGACGAGGTGGGCGCGGACTCCGGTGACGTGCTGCGCGGCGTAGGGTACGATCGCCGCATCGGCGGCGCGTTCCTGGCGCCGGGCATCGGCTTCGGCGGACCATGTTTCGAAAAGGACGTCAAGAGCCTGCGCCATGTTGCCGAGGGCGCCGGCACCGGCTACGAGCTGCTGCGCGCCGTGCTGCGCGTGAACGATGCGCAGCCTCTGCGCGTGGTCGCCGCGCTGGAGCGCGAGTTAGGCGGCTTGAAGGGCCGGACCATCGCGGTTTGGGGGCTGGCGTTCAAAGCCGGCACCGACGACGTGCGCGATTCGCTGGCGCTGCGCGTGCTGGAAGAGCTCTCGCGGCGCGGTGCGCGCGCCGTGGCTTACGATCCGGCGGTGCGATCGGCGGCGCTGCCCCAAGGCTGCCGGATCGCGGCGAGCGCGCTGGAAGCCACCAATCGCGCCGATGCGCTGCTGTTGCTCACCGAGTGGCCGTCGTTCCGTGAGATCGATCCGGCTGCGCTAGCCGCATCGCTGCGGCGCGGGCTGGTCGTGGACGGACGCAATCTCTTGGACCCCGAGCGCTTCGCCGCGGCTGGGCTGCGGTATCGCGGGATCGGCCGGAGCCTCGATCCCGCTGCGCGCAGCCTAGCCGTTGCCGGTTGAGAAGGGAAGCGAGTCATGGAATTCAAGGACGCATTGGAGATACTCTGGAGACGCCGTACCGCCGTCTTGTACGTGCTGCTTCTGGGCGTGATCGCCGGCCTCGCGGCGTATCTGCTGGTGCCGCGCATGTATCAGGCCACGGCCTCGACGCTAATCGTCGGGCAGGCGGTGGGGCGCGATCCGTCGATGAGCAGTCTCGACATGCCGACGCTGGTGCAGAGCGAGTCGGTGATCGACGCCGTCAAGCGCAAGCTGCACCTGCGGGTGCCGTTGCCGGTCATGCAATCGCGCATCGCGGCGAAGATCTCGCTCGGCTCGAGCGTCATGCCCATCACGTATCAGGATCCGGATCCGCGGCAGGCCGTCGTCGTCACCAATGCGCTGGCAGCGGCTCTGGTGAGCTACTATCGCCAAATCTCAGGTACGCGCTACGATGACCTCGCGCACTTCCTCAACAACGGCATGCAGCGCGAGCGCTCGCGCATGGAGGATCTCGACCGCAAGCTGCAAGAGGCGGCGGTCAAGGATCCCGCCGTCGGCCAAGCGCAGGCCACCGACGTCATCACCGGCCGGCTCCTGGCGCTGCAGGTCGAGCGCCAGCAAATCGAGGCGACGTTAGCCGGACATCAGGCTGAAGCCGCCATCGAAGCGCGTCAATTGGAGCAGGTCCGTCCGTTGATCGACCAAGAGTTGGCCGATCGCGATCCCGCCTACAAAGCGCTGGCGGATCAGGCAGGGAAGGATCGCGCCCAACTGCGCGTCGACCGCGCGCAGTATACGGACAAGTATCCCGGCTTGCCGGGTCTGGAAGAGAAGGTAGCGCGTGAGAGTGCGGCGCTGACGGCGGCTGCCAAAGAGGCCGATGCGCGCCCGCCCGTGGCCAGCGCCACCTTTATGGCCCTGATGCAGAACAAGGGGCGCACCGATGCGCAACTCGCGGCCGATCGTGCGCAGCTCACGGCCATCGACGATCAGATCGGGCAGGCCCAGGCGCACCTCACGGCCATCCCGGGTCTGGGCGTGAAGATCGCCGCGCTGCGGCGCGATCGCGACGCGGCCAGCGCCGCGTATCAGCAGATGGCGCAGCGCTTGACCACCACGCTCTCCGATCAGGCCGAGGCGGCGGCGTTGGGCTCCGTGGTAGTCATCGACCGCGCGCGCTCCGCGCAGAGCGTCGTCTCCAAGCACGGCGCGCTGCTGGTGGCGGGTGCCGTGCTCGGTTTTCTCGTCCTTGGCATCACACTGGCCTTCTTGCTCGAGATCACCGACGTCAGGCTGCGTACGCCGCGTTCGGTTGAGGATCTGTACGGCCGGCCGGTCATCGCAACGATCGGCCGGGCCTAGCGACACGTGCACAACGGGGAGGGATCGACCGTGGAACAACACTTGCAAGAGAATTACCGCCTCCTGCGCGTCTCCGTCGAAGCGCTGGTGGCCGCGCCGGGGCTGATCGTCGTCTCGTCGGCGCTGAGCGGCGACGGCAAGACCGAGGTCGCGTGCGGACTCGCCCGCGCGCTGGCTGAGTGCGGCCACAAGACCGCGCTGATCGACACCAACTGGCAGCATCCCAGCGTGGCGGCGAGTCTGGGGATCGATGAGATTGCACCGGTCATGCAGCTCGATCGTATCGCGGACTCCGGCCGCAACGGCGCGGTGAAGAATCTCGAGGCGATCTCGGTGGCCGACCAGCGCTTCCCCGCGCTGATCTCCACGCCGGTCATGCAGGCGCTGATCGCGGATCTGCATTCGCGCTATCACTACACGATCATCGATTCGGCTTCGATCAACGTGGGCATGGCTGGACTGCAGTTTGCACGTTTCGCCGACGGCGTGCTGCTGGCGGTGCGTTTGGGCCGCGCTCCCAAACCTGCCGACAAGATGGCGATCGGGACCCTCGAGCGCGTGGGTGCGCGCGTGCTCGGCATCGTGGCCACGGGTGCGCAGGAGCACACGCCCAAGAGCACGAGCATGGCCGCGTTCGAGCAGGAGCCCGCACGTGTAGCGGTCGGCGTGGGCGTGTGAGCAATTTCGCGCGCGTGCTCCGGAACGCCGCCAACCTCGGCACGGCCGAGGCGGCGGGGAGAGCCGTCGGCTTCGTGCGGACGGTGGTGCTCGCGCGCGTGCTCCACGCCGCTGGATACGGTACGTTCGCCGCCGCCATGGCGTTTGGCGTGCTGCTGGCAGCGCTGGCCGAAGCGGGGTTGTCGTACTTCACGGCGCGGGAGGTCGCGCGTGCGCCGCATGCGGCGCGGCGGTTGGTGTGGACGGCGTACGTACTGCACGCGGCGCTGTGCGTGGCGGCGCTCGCGCTGGGGTTGGCGGTGCTTCCGCTCTTCCGTTTCAGCGGTCAGGAGGCACTGGCCGCCATGCTGCTGCTGGCGGGTGCCTGCGCCGACGGCATGACGGGGCAGGCGCTGGCGCTCTTCCGTGGGCGTCAGCGCATGGGCGTGGAGGCGCGCGTGGTGACGTTTGGGCGCTTCGTGCTGCTGATCGGCGTGATCGCCGTCGCGGTCTTCGCGCCGACGGTGCTGTGGGCCGCTGCGGTGACCGCGGTAGGCTCCGCCCTCACCGCCGCGATCGCCCTGACCGTTGCCGCGCTAGCCGAACGTCCGGTGCGCCCGAAGCGGCGCGAACTGGCGGCGGTGGCGCGTGCGGCGCTGCCGTTCGCGGCCAGCGGGTTGCTGAGCATGATCTATTTTCGCGTCGACGTGCTGCTGCTGCGCATGCTCGGCATCGCCGACGCTCCCATCGGCGCCTACTCCGCCGCCTATCGCGTGATGGAGGCGCCGCGCTCGGCGCCGGGTGTCGTGGCTTCGGGCTTCTTCCCGGAGGCGGCGCGGCTGGCGCGCGAGGGCGACCGCGGCCGGCTGCTGAGCCTGGGGGCTCGTTCGTTGACGCTGGTGGTGGCCGCCGTGGTGCCGTTGTCGGTGGCGTTCGTCTCCGCACCCGCCTTCATCACACGCACGCTCTTTGGCGTGGACTTCTCCGGATCGGCGGAGCTGCTACGCATCCTGGCGCCGATGCCGGTGCTGATGGCGATGAATGCCATCGCTATCGCGTTGGTCAACGCTTCCGGTGGACAGCGTCGCGTGGTGACCATCTTCTCGGTCTGCACGGCGGTCAACGTGGGCGCCAATCTACTGCTGATTCCGCTACTGGGCGTCACCGGTGCGGCCATCGCCACGGTGCTCACGGAAGCCGTGGAGCTGGTGGCATTCGTCCTCTGGATACGCGCCAACTTCGGCGCGCTGCGCGCACCGCTGACCGGCGTTGCGGTGGCGGGTGCCACGGCGCTGGCGGCTGCCGCCTTCGTGCCGGGGGCACAGGGGCTCTGGCGCATCGTGGTCGCGACCGCCGCCTACCTGGGCGTGCTGGTGCCGCTGCTGCTGATAGCGCGCCGTGGAGTAGCGGCGGTATGAACGTCGCGCTTGTGGCCCCGCGCTTTCCGCCCTGCTTCGACGGCGTGGGCGATCATGCGGCGCATCTGGCCGAGGCGCTCGCGCGCGCTGGCCACACGGTCACGGTGTTGAGCGAGGGGCGTCCGCTCCCACAGAGCGCGTACCGCGTCCAAAGCGTGGGCGATGCCTGGAGCACGCGTGCCGTGCGCGAGGTCCATCGCGCGGTCGGAGCGTGCGGCGCTGATCTGTTGGTCGTGGAGTACACGCCGTTCAACTTCGGTGCGGCGTCGATGGCGCCGGCCGTGCTCCCCAGGATGGCGCGTGCGCGCGGCATCCGCGCGGCGTTGATCGTTCACGAAGCCTTCCACGCCGAACGCGCCGGCATTCGCAGCCTGGCCAAGCGGCGTTTTCTGGAGGCGCGCGACCGCCTCGTGCTGGCTGGAGCAGACGCCGTCTGCATCGCGAATGATGCCTTGCGCGAGCGTATCGTGCACGAGCTTCCCGCGCTGCTGAGCCGGGTCGTGACGGTGCCCATCGCCGCCAATATCGAGCCGTCGCCGTCACAGAAGTGGCTGCCGCAAACACGCGGGCGCGTGCGCCTGGTGACCTTCGGAGTCGTTGCACGACGGCGTAGACTCGAGCTGCAGATCCGCGCCTTGGAGGCGTTGGTGCGCGGCGGCGTCGACGCCGAGCTGCGTGTCGTGGGCAGAGTCTTCGATCGCGAGTATGCCGAGGCGTGCCGCCGGCTGGCGGCGGAGCTGGGGATGGGCGCACGTGTGTATCTGCTCGGCACGCTGCCCGGGGAAGAGGTTAGCGCCGAGTTGCTCGCTGCCGACCTCGCGCTGCACACCGCCGAGGAGGGCTCGATTCCGTCGAGCGGCGCGCTGCTCTGCCTCATGGCGCACGGCCTGCCGATCGTCGCGGCCGCCACGGTGCACGACGTGGCGCCGTTCACGCTGGCGGTGCGCGGTGTAGCGGCGCAGGCGCCGGCGCTGGCGGCCACCGCCGCGGACTTCCTGCGCGGAGCGTTGGATCGCGCGGCCGCCGGCGCGCGTTGCCGCGAGATCTACGAATCGAACTACGCCTGGCGCGAGATCGCCGAGCGCGTCGCGGCGCTGGGCGCCACCCCACGGAGCGTGCGCTATGCAGCAGGTCTCTGAGCGCCTGACACCCGCGGCGATCGTCGTCGCGGCGCTTTTGAGCGTGCTGGCCGTTGCCATGGCCGTGGGGGCAGGTATCGGCTCGACCAACATCGTCGGAGCGACGCTCTTCCTCTCGGTGGCGCTGTGGTTCGTGCTCTCCTGGCGCATCGGCGTGGCCGCGTTGATCGTGATCTCGTGCGTCGACGGGTTCGTCAAACTCGTGCATGCGTCGACTGCCACGTTCTTGCTCAAAGACGTGACGCTGGCGCTCCTGCTGATCGGCATGGTGGCGGCGTTGGCGGTCCGCCCGGAGCTGCGGCCGCGCGGCGCGTGGCGGGGCCTGTGGCTCTGGGGGTGCTTCTTCGCGTTCCTCGCGCTCGAGGCGGTCAGCCCCACGACCTCGCTCTCGCACGGTTTGGCGGGCTTCCGCGCACATGCGCTCTTCGCGCTGCTCTTCGTCGTCGGCGCGGTCTACTTCAACGCGCCGCAACGCCTCACCAAGATGGCCGATCTCATCGTCGGCGCCATCACCTTCGCCGCGTTGATCGGCATCGTGCAATATCTGATGGGCGATGCTTGGCTCTCCATCGCCGGCGGCCTCGCGGTAGCCAGCCGTCACTACGTCACCTTCTCTCCGCTGGCTGCACTCCTGCCGGGACAGAGCGGACTGGTGTACCGCGCGTATGGCACGCTGGTCGATCCCGAGGCGTTGGGCCTGGCCTGTTCTCTCGGCCTGCTCTACGCGGCCGCCGCGCTCGCACGCGCGCGTGGTCTGAAGACGCTCTGGCTCGCCGGCGCGATTGCGATCATGATGTCGGGGCTGGTCCTAGCGGGTGCGCGCTCGGCGATGCTGGGTGCCGCGGTGGGCATGGCCGCGCTGCTGATCTTCGCCTTTACGCAGGCCTCGTTGCGGCGCATCGCGTGGCTTGCGCTGGTGGTGTGCGCGTTGGCGTTGCCGCTGGGCGTCAAGCTCGGCAACGGCACGCTGCAGGAACGCTTGACCGGCGATGCCACGACCTACGCCGCGCAGACCCGCGACCGCAGCGCCAGCCTGGTACTTGCCGCCGTCGCGCGTAAGCCGCTGGGCATGGGCTTGGGGGCCACCGGCGCCGGCGGAAAATACCGTGGTGAGAGCGACTCCAACCGGCTCGCCGTGGACAACCTTTACCTGGCGTATCTCTACGAGCTAGGGCCGCTGGGACTGGGCATGCTGGTGGCGCTGCAGCTCGGCTTCTTCGTGCTCACCTATCGCGCGTTGCGCTCGGCTGCAAGCATCGAGACGCGCGCCACGTATGCCGGCATGGCCGCGGCGCAAGTGGCGCTGCTGGCGGCGGGTTTCATGACGCAGGGCGCGTTCGACTATGCGCCGGTGGCACAGGCGTTCTGGCTGATGTCCGGCGCGATCGCGCTGCCCGCGCGTGTCGAGGGGCAGGCGTGATGCAGGCGATCGTGGTGGGCCATGCCATGATCCGCGCCACCAATCGCAGCATTTACCGCGCGCTGACACGCCGCGGCGTCGACGTCACGCTGGTAGTGCCCACGCGGTGGCCCACGCCGCTGGGCGATCTGCAGGTCGAGGACGAACCGGAGGAGAGCGGCGTGCGCGTGGTGGCGCGCCGGCGTTGGGGGCGTGCTCACTCCAACTGCTACGTGCTCGCGGGGAGCCTTGCTCCGCTGGTTGCGCCGGGCGCTCCAGCGGCGTTCTACGTGGATGAAGACCCTGCGGGTTTCGCGGCGGGGCAGGCGGCGCGTGCGGCGCGCCGCGCCGGCGCGGGGCTGGTGGTGTTGGCGATTCAGAACATCTTCAAGCGTTATCCGCCGCCGTTTTCGGCGCTGCAACGCAGCGTGCTGCGCGCCGCACGGGCGGCGGTCTCCACGAGCGCGCAGGCGGCAAGCGTGCTGCGCCGGCGCGGTTACGGCGGGCCGGTGGTACCGGTGCCTTTCGCTACCGACCTGGCGCCGCTCTCGCCGCGGCAGCGCGAGGAGGTTCGCGCGCGCTACGGGTTGGGCGCGCCGTTGGCGGGCTACGTCGGGCGTCTGGTGCCGGAGAAGGGTGTCGACACGTTGATTGACGCGCTGGGCGCGCTGCCCGGCGCGCGCGGCGCGATCGTCGGCGACGGCCCCGCACGCGCCGAGTTGGAGGCGCGAGCCCGCGCCGCTGGTTTGGCGGAGCGGCTGATCTTTCTTGGCGCGCTGGCCCCCAGCCAAGCGGCGGAGGTCATGGGCGCGCTCGATTGTTTGGTGTTGCCCTCGCGCACGACGCGCGCGTGGTCCGAGCAATTCGGACGCGTGCTGATCGAGGCCATGGCCTGCGGTGTGCCCGTGGTTGCCAGCGCCGGTGGCGCTATCCCCGAGGTTGTCGGCGACGCCGGCATCTTGGTTGCGGAGGGCGACGTTTCAGGCTTCGCGCGATCGATCGATCGAGTGCTCTCAACGGGTGCCGGTCGCGATCTCGCGGGGAGGGGGCGCGCGCGGGCTGCGCGCCTCTTTTCTATCGACGCGGCGGCTGCGGCGCTCCACACCGCGCTGCTCGCCGCCGCGCCTACGGAGGTGGCATGACGACAATGGCCTATGGATGGGAACAGCACACGGTAGCTCACTCGCCGCTACGCCGGCTGGCACACCGCATGCTTGGAACGTACGATCTGGGTGCGCGCGTGCGTTACCAGGCCGTCGAGCGTGCGCTCGGCGCGCTGACACCGCCTGCGTCGATCCTCGATGCGGGCTGCGGGCGCGGCCAACTCTGCTTTGCCATGCACCGGCGTTGGCCGGAGGCGCGGATCGTGGGCGTGGACGTCGAGGCGGAGCTCGTGTCGCACTGCCATGAGGTCCAGGCCCGCGTAGATGCAGGCGCGGCCTTACGCTTCGAGCGCCGCACGCTGCCCGCTGACCTCGGAGAGAGCTTCGATCTCGTGACCTCGGTGGACGTGCTCGAGCACGTGCAGGACGACCACGGGTTCCTGCGCGCGCTCTTCCGCGCCACCAATCCCGGTGGAGCGCTCGTGCTCCACACGCCCGCGGCACCGCAGCGGCGCTTCATCGCGGAGTTCGAGGAGCAGCACGATCACGTGCGCGACGGCTACGTCCTGGGCGAACTGGCCGCGCTGCTGTTCCACGCTGGGTACGCGCAGGTACGGGTGCGCCACACGTTCGGGACGCTGGGCGCGCTGGGCTGGGAGGGCTTTGCGCTGGCGCGGCAGGGTAACGGCGTGGCACGCGCGCTGTTGCCGCTCTCGTACGCTCTCTCGGCGGTGGACGGATGGAGCGAGCCGCGCCGGGGCAATGGGCTCTTAGCCGTGGCACGGCGCGCGTAAGGGGGCAGGGATGGCGGTTGTCGTAACGGGCGGAGCCGGATTCGTCGGAAGTCACCTCGTGGATCGCCTCGCCGCGCGCGGTGAGCGCGTGGTCGTGATCGACGATCTCTCGACTGGACGCGTGGGCAACCTCGCAGCGGTGATCTCGCGAGCCGAGGCGATCTTCATCTACGCGGATCTCGCCGCGCCGGAGTTCGATCTCGCGCAGGCGATCGCGGAGGCCGCGCCCGAGCGCGTCAGTGAAATCTACCACCTCGCCTCGCCGGCCAGCCCTGAGGCCTATGGTGCCCGTCCGTGGGAGACGCTGGCGGTCAACTCCATTGGAACGATGCGCGTGATCGAGTTGGCGCTGGCGCAGCGCGCGCGCCTGCTGTTGGCCTCGACTTCCGAGATCTACGGCGACCCACTCGTGCATCCGCAGCCCGAGAGCTACTTCGGCAACGTGAACTCCGTCGGACCGCGCGCCTGTTACGACGAAGGCAAGCGCTTCGCGGAGGCCGCGGTCGCGGTGGCCGCGGCGCGGCGCGGTTTGGATGGACGCATCGTGCGTGTGTTCAACTGTTACGGGCCGCGCATGCAGTTGGGCGACGGCCGGCTGGTGCCCGCGCTCTTCGCGGCGGCGTCGGAGGGGCGCCCGCTGCCGATTCACGGGGACGGGCGGCAGACGCGCAGCATGACGTACGTGGACGACCTCGTGTCGGGAATGTTAGCCGTTGCGCACGCCTCGCAACCCACGCTGCAGCCGGTGAATCTCGGGAGCGAGGAAGAGGTGAGCGTCGAGGATATCGCGCGCGCCGTGGCCGGCGTGGTTGGGGTTCCGTTCACGCCGGCCTATCTGCCGGCACGCCCGGAGGATCCCCAACGCCGCCGGCCGTGCCTCGATCTGGCACGCGCACTGGGCTGGGAGCCGAGCACCGCACTGCGCGAGGGGCTGCGCGCGACCCACGCGTGGCTGCGGCGCGAGTTGGTGTTGGCCTAGCGCACGCTTAGAAGTCGCTCTCTTTGAGGCCCGGGTTGAGCGCGACGTCGATGTAGTGCTCGCTCTTGACCAGGGCCGAGCCTGCGAAGCGTTGGCGCTCCACCGGGAGGTGCGTCTTCGTGGAGATCAAGAGCAGATCGCGCGTTACGCCGCCGGTCTTGGTGGGATCGAGATCGGTTAACACGATCTCATCGGTGGGAGCGCCGTCGACGGCCGGACCGGCTGCCTGGGTTGCGTGCGCGTCGTTCCCGCGATAGTAGTCGAGCAGGTACTGGAACGCAGCCGTGTCCATAGTGTCGCCGCGCAAGCTGGTAGCCCGGCCGTCGTGGATGCTGACCGTGAGATGAATGCCTCGCAAGAGACCGCCCTGGTGGCCGCTGACGGTGTCGCCGCCGTGCCAGGTGGCGCCACCGCCGTGCCCTGGGCCGCTATCGATGGAGATCTTGGCGAAGTGCGGTTTGAGGTATTCGTAGCCATACGTGCGGTCTTGGGTGGAGCTGTCCTTGGTCTCGTGGGTGACGATCTTGCACGTGTAGCTGTCGACCTTACTCCAAGCGCTGGAGAAGGCGTCGAGTGCGGGCAGCGGATCCGCCTGCGCGGGCAGCGACACCGGAGCGACGAATGCAGCGATCAACGCGGCGATAAAGAACGGACGCGACGGATAGGTCATCAAACCCTCCTTGGCAATCGTGAATATGCTAGCCAAAATGTTCGGGGATGCGGCGGAACGCTTGGATCATGCGCTCGGTGTCGGCTAACTCCGTGCGCATGTGACGGGCATGGAAGATGGGGATGGCTCGCTCCAGCATCTGCATGCCGCGCGTGATCTCATCCCGCTTCGCGAGGCCCTCGGTGGCCTTCTGCAAGACCATCAGCCCGAACTTGAGCGCGGTCTTCGCCCATTCGATTTGCTGACCGCCGATTTGATCGAGCGTCTCCAAGGCGGTGTTGTAGGATTGCTCGGCTTCGTCGTAGCGCCGGTTGCGCGTGGCCAGCATGCCGGTCATCACCGCGCCCAAGGCCTGGTTGAGCGAGCGCGTCGGGCGCAGCGAAGCGTCGAGCATGGAGCGCACGATTGCGGTGCTGTCGTCGTTCGCCGCCGGCCGCGGCGTGGCGGCTGGGTTCGCGGCGGCTTGCGGTGCGCTGGAGAGCAGCGAGCGCAGCTCGTTCGCGGTTTGCGCGGCGCTGGGAGGACGCTGGCCGGGGTCTTTGGCCAGCAGGCGCAGCACCAGCGCGTCGAGCGCCTCGGGAATCGCGGAATCGTACGTGCGCGGCGGCTTCGGCGGCTGATTGATGTGCGCGAAGATCACGGCGACGAGATCCTCGTCGGGGCTCTCGAACGGCAGATGTCCCGTGAGCAGTTCGTACAGTACCACGCCCAGCGAGTAGAGATCGCCGGCGACGTCGCCCGCGCGTCCCAGGAAGCGCTCCGGCGGCAGGTACGAGATCGTACCGACGATCTCGCCGGCTTGCGAAGACATCGAGACGTCGGTGGTGCGCCGCGCCAGACCGAAGTCCATCACCTTCAGTACGCCGGCGGGGGAGACCATGATGTTGCTGGGCTTGATGTCACGGTGAATCACGCCCTGGGCGTGGGCGTACTCCAACGCATCGCAGAGCTCAACGAAGAGCGCGATCGTATGGTCGACGGTGGTGCCTTCGTCGGCTAACGCGCTCAGCGTGCGCCCCTCTGCGAGCTCCATGATGATATAGGAAACGCCGTCGGCCTCTCCGGCATCGTAGACTGAGACGATGTTGGGATGGTTGAGGCGCGCCATCGAGCGCGCCTCGCGCAAGAAGCGCTGGCGGATGTTGCCGCTGCGATCGGTGAGGATCTTGACGGCCACGGGCCGGTCGAGGGTCGTGTCGAGCCCACGGTAGACGTCGGCCATCCCACCGCTTCCGATGAGCGAGTCGACGCGATACCGTCCCGCGAGGACCGAACCGATGGGCGATAGAGTCAAAAGGCACCTGCGAGGTGGCGAACGATGGTACGGGTTCCGGATCTCTCAACCGTGACAACGTCAAAACGCGCAAAAGCGTTCGGTGCGGCGGTCTGCAGCCACTCCTCGGCTAGCCGGCGCAGCCGCGCGCGCTTGCGGGCGTCGACGGCGCCCAGCGCCGGTCCAAACCGGCTCGATGCGCGTGCCTTCACCTCGACGAAGACGATGGTGGCCCCATCCTTGGCGATGATGTCGATCTCTCCCCTCGGCCCCAGGCGAACGTTGCGTGCCACGATGCGCAGACCTCGCGCCGTCAGATGCTCCGCCGCGAGACGCTCCCCTTCGGGGCCGAGGCCGCGGCTCACTCCTGACCGTCGAGGGTGTCGAAGAGGGAGACGGCGTGAAGGTTGCCCAGGAAGCTGCGGCGATGGATGGGGCAGGGGCCGTGCGCGCGCAAGGCCTCCAGGTGGCGGCGCGTGGCGTAGCCTTTATGCTCGTCGAATCCGTAGGCCGGGTAACGCTGGTGGAGTTCGGTCAACAGCCCGTCGCGGTGGACTTTGGCGATGATCGAGGCCGCCGCGATCGTGGCGGAGCGGGCATCGCCGTGGATCAACGCCTGCTGTTCGCCGGCAAAGCCCGCCACGTGCATGGCGTCCACCAGCAGCAGGTCCGGCAGGGCCGCGAGGGCCTCCAATGCGCGCTCCATGGCCAGGAGCGTGGCGCGGTAGATGTTGAGGCGATCGATCTCCTCGATC
Organism: bacterium; assembly: GCA_004298675.1. Lineage (GTDB taxonomy): Bacteria > Vulcanimicrobiota > Vulcanimicrobiia > Vulcanimicrobiales > SCRA01 > SCRA01. Next base: position 27,008 of record SCRI01000087.1, read on the forward strand.
GAAGCCGAGCCGATCGCCCAGCCGTTGCAGCGCTCCCGGATCTGCAGGGCCAGATGTTCGCGCCGCTCGCGGGGGACGACTTTTGAGTCGTCCAGCCCCTCGAGCAGGAGCGGCTTGGCGCTGACGACGCAGGCGGCCACCACCGGACCGGCTAGCGGGCCGCGCCCCACCTCGTCGACGCCCCCTACCAGCTGGATGCCGCGCGCGAAGGCCGCCGACTCGTGGTAGTTGAGGGCGGCCAGCCGCCGCCGCTCGCGCCGGGGATCGGCGCGCCGCGCGCTCACGGTGCCAACTCGAGCGTGAAGCGCCCGAAGCGCCCCTGGTTGAACTCGCGCAGGTAGAGTTGGGCGGCCCGCGCGAGGTCCGGGAGCCCGCCGCGCTGGACGCAGCCGCGTGCGGCGGCAAACGTCGCGAGATCGAGCGGAGCCTGCTGACGTTCGGAGGCGGGTTGTCCGGCTAGCCACGCGCCGAAGGCCGCGATGACCGCCTCGGCGTCAAAGCGCTCGGCTGGGACGGCGCCGCAGAGCGCCAAGCGCCACTGTGCCTCCGGCGTGTCGATCTTGGGCACGAGCACGCCCGGCGTATCCATCAACTCGAGTCCCGGAGAGACGCGAAACCAGCGCAGATCGCGCGTGACGCCCGGGCGGTCCTCGGTTTTCGCCGCGGCACGGCGCAGCAAGGCATTGATCACCGACGATTTCCCCACGTTCGGTATGCCGAGCACCAGCGCGCGGATGCTGGGACGGCCGGCACCGGCTTGCACGATCAGCCGCCGCAAACGCTGGATACTTCCCTGATCCTTCCCGCGCACGGCCAGCGCGCGCAAGCCCGCGCCGGTGAGATGCGCCAGCCACCGCGCCGTCTCCCGCGGCTGCGCCAAGTCTTCCTTGGCCAAGGCCACCAGGTGGACGCGCCGCCCCACCAGCGCCGCCAGCGCGGGATTCGCGCTGGTGACCGGTAGGCGCGCGTCGCGCACCTCCACCACCACGTCGACGCTTTGGAGGCGGCGCGCCACGTCCCGCAGCGCCGCGGCCATGTGCCCGGGAAACCACTGGATCGGCTGCATGCCGCGGCTGCGCCTTACAACCGGCCGACGTGGTCGGGCGGCCAGAGCACCATCAAGGCCTGCCCGATCACCTGCGAATCCGAGACGAAGCCCCAGGCGCGCGAGTCGTCGCTATCGGCGCGATTGTCGCCCAGGACGTAGAGATCGTGCGCCGGCACGATCAGCGGCGCGAAGCTGCGGTGATCGGGATAGCGCACGTAGCGCTCGTCGAGTACCACGCCATCGCGGATGACGCGGCCGTCGACGATCTCGATGCGATCGCCCGGCAAGCCGATCACGCGCTTGAGATAGACGATGGGCGTGGCGGCGTTGTGCTCGAAGGCGATGATCTCGCCGCGCTGGAGCGGGCGGAAGCGGAAGGAGAGCGTGTCGATCAAGACGTGCTCGCCGCTGGCGATGCGCGGCTCCATCGAGAGTCCGGAGACGACGGGGGCGCGCAGGAAGAAGACGAGGATGAGGACGGCGAGCAGCGCCACTTGCAGAGTGACGCTCGCTGCGTTGCGGATGCGCGAAACCGAGAGCACGTTGAGCCACCCCGTTCGCCGTAAGGCTGGCGCGTGCCTCGCGCTAGTGAGCGAAGATGCCGATGCGCCGCGGCGGCCAGAAGCGGAACATCGCGTGGCCGACGAAGTTCTTGCGCGGCAGGAAACCCCAGATGTGCGAGTCCTCGGAGTTGTTGCGGTTGTCGCCCATCATGAAGTAGTAGCCGTTGGGGATGCGATCGCACGACTGCCAGGCGCTGCGTGGCGGCACGGTTGCCGGCGGAGCTTGCAGTGCTACGCCGTCGACGACGATCTGACAATTCTTGATTGCGAGATCGTACGCGGGCGGCTCGGCGATGTAGGGCTCGCTCAGCGGCGTGCCGTTGACGATCACCTTCCCGCCGTGGATGGCGAAGGTGTCGCCGGGAACGCCGATCACGCGTTTGATGAAGTCGTTGCTCGAGGGAATAGGCGGCTTGAACACGGCGACTTGAAGACGCCGGGGATTCTCGACGTGATACTGCAGCTCGTTGACCACGAGCACGTCGTCGATCTGGAGTGTCGGCTCCATCGAGCCCGATGGAATGTAGAACGTGCGGACGACGAAGGCGATCAGCACCAGCGCGACGCCGCCCGCCACGATGAACGCATCGAGGTACTCGCGGACGGTGGTCAGCGTCTGGCTCTGCTGCTCCGAGCGTGGGCGCGTGGCGATCACTAAGCGCACCACGGCGAAGAGCGAGATGAGCCCGAAGAGCTGAAGCGGCGTCACGTGTGGGGCGGGCTTACGCCGAATTCCGCTCGGTCTTGCGCTCCTTGATGCGCGCGGCCTTGCCGACCTTCTCGCTCAAGTAGTAGAGGCGGGCGCGGCGCACGATGCCGCGCTTGGAGACTTCGATCTTCTCGACGCGCGGGCTGTGCACCAAGAACGATTTCTCGACGCCCACGCCATGCGAGCTGCGGCGCACGGTGAACGACTCCGCCAGACCGCCGCCCTTGCGCACCGTCACCACGCCCTCGAACATCTGGACGCGCTCTTTGCCGCCTTCCACGACCTTCGAGTAGACCTTGACGGTGTCGCCGGGGCGAAACTCCGGGACGCTCGCCTTGAGCTGGCCCTCTTGGACCAGCGTAACCGCGTTGCTCATCGCTGTGCTCCTGAATGGCCCGCCGCGATCGTAGGGGCGCGCGAGAGCGGACCCCTTGTTAGGACCGGGCGGCGGGTGTTGATGCCCTAGTCGACAACCCCGGTAGTATAGCAAAGGGCCGCCCAGGCAGCAAGAGCCCGCATGAGTCTCACCCGGAATCCGACCCGGCTCTTAAGACTTGTCCCCGCTGGGTGCGGGGGCGTGGCGCAGCAGCAGCGTGACGCCGCCGCCGGCGATCCCCGCCAGGATCAGGATGACGGCCACCGTGGGGTAGCCTAGTGCGGGGACTCCGATCAGGGAGTCCAGTGCCAGGCTGCCCGGGCCCACGAAGGCGATGATCAGGACGATCATGGCGTACATCGACGGTAGCTCGTAGCCGCCGTTGTAGCTGTAGAAGCCGTGCGGAAGGTGCTCGCTGACCGAGGCTACGAGCATGACGGATATGATCAGCGCAGGGCCGATGGCGCCCAGCCAGCCCAGCGCCAGGAGCAGGCCGCCGACGAACTCGCCGAGTCCGGCTAGGACAGCCAACGCCACCGGTGCGGGGAAGCCCAGCGAGCGAAAGTAGCCGCCGATCCCCTGCGGGCCACTGCCGCCGAACCAGCCGAAAAGTTTCTGCGAGCCGTGAGAGGCAAGCCCCAGGCCGGCCACGAGGCGTGCGATCAAGAGCGCAATTGCCGTAGACATAATTGATAGATACCCCTGTTTCCCATAATAGGCGCGCGCGTGCCGGGAGTTGCAGTCCTCGTCTTTAGGCGGCGGAATGGAAGTTGGGCGGCGGACCGATGGGGGGATAGGTGGGCGTCCCCGTGACCTGGTGCGTATGGAACGTGAGCAGGACGAGCGGGGTGAGGTAGGGCCAGAGTTGCGGTGAAGCCGCCGGCGGCAGCACCTCGGCGACTTGCGGACTGGGGCTGGGCGCTGGATCCGTTGGCAGCGGCGCGGGCGGCGGCGTAGGTCGAGCGGGAACCGGCGTGGGGTGCGGCTTTGGCGGCGCAAGCGCGGCGACGCGCCGGGGGCGCGCCAGCAGCGAGAGATTGCCGCAGGCGGCAGGCAGAAAGAGCGAGAGCGTACGCCCGGGCCCCGGAATGTCGACCTCCCAGCCCATCGTGTTCGAGGGGATCAGCACGTCTTTGATGACGTGGACGTTGTCGCCCGCGGCCCAAGTCATTCCGTCGAGATGCCGCGGAATCTCCACCCAGCGCATCTGGTGGGTGCGCCACTGCTGCAGGAAGGCGTTGAACTCGCCGGGCGTCAGTCCCAGTTTGCCGGCGGCATTCCGGACCAACGCCTCGTGCTCCAGGATCTTGGAGAGCTCGCTCGAGGTCGAGGCGCTGGGTCCCAAGAGCGGCGCGGTGCCTAACGTGTGGATGACGGTCGTTCGACCTAGCGCGGGTGATGCGATGACGAAGATCAGGGCGCTGCTCGCCAGCGCGCGGCCGACGCGTACCTTCATGTCTTCGAGTATGCGAGCATTTTGACGGCGGGGTTAGGGCCGCCGGTGGAAGCAGGCAGGGTGCCTCCGCCCTCGCTGTGATCGGGACCACAGGTGAGCCTGGTTGGGACCTCGGCGAGCGCCAGGAGCCCAGTCTCTCCGCAGAAAAGGGGGCGCCCCGTGATCGAGACATATCGTTACCGGCGCTTCCTCTATGCTCTGGCTTGCCTAGCACTTCTGGCGGCGCTGGGCGTGGCGGCTTGGCGTGCGCATTCCGAGCACCACGCGCGCCGGGTCGAGATCGCGCTCGACGCGGGCGATTTCCTGAGCTTCGCCCATGCCTACGGTTACGATCCGCGTGCCTTTCTCGTCGCGCTGCGGCGGGCGGGGCTGACGTCTCTGGCCGTGACCGAGGAGCTGGGCGGCAACATCAACGGCTCCGACCACGGCGTGGCCTACTCCGGGCGGCAGTTGTTGGACCAGGCGGCACTCTCGCCCGTCACCGACCCGGGTTTCGCGGCGCTGCTGCGCGCGCATCGGGTTCGCCCCGACTGGGTCTACGTGGAGGCCTTCGACCGCGCCACTTACGAGCGATATCTGCGTTCGCTGCGCCGTTACTTCGAGCCGCGCGACGTGGCGGCGATTCGCACCAGCGCTCCCTACATCGTGGCGGCCAAGACCGACCTCGATCTCTTCGATAACCTCGCACTCGGGCTGCCGGACGATCAGCTCGCGCTGGCGCGCGATCTGCATCTGCTCTTGATTGCGCGCATCCAGAACGACGAGCGCTACACGCCGGCGGCCATCGACGATCTCTTCGCCGACTTCATGCGCCACCAGCGCGTCTCTACCGTGATCTTCTTTGGCTTGCGCAACCAGGTCTTGGGCTTCCCCGATCAGCTGCCGGCAACCGCTGCGGCCTTCCAGCGCACGCGCGTCAACTTCGGCACCATCGAGGTCTACTCCAAGGACCAGGTGCAGAAGGGCAACCTCGGCTTGGCACGCGAGATCCCCCACCAAGTGGTGCGCGTCCAGGCCATCGCCAAACTCGAGTTGGACAAGCTGGATCTGCCGACCGTGGTCTCGCGCTATGCGCTAGGGGCGCGCGAGCGCAACGTGCGCGTGATCTACCTGCGCCCATTCCAGCACGAGTATCAGAAGAAGTCGATCGAGGCCACGAACGTGGCGCTGGTGTCGGAGATCAAGGCGGCGCTGCTGCGCGACGGTCTGCGCACCGGGCGGGCGACGCCGTTCGAGCGTTCGCGCGTGGCGCCTCTGATCGAAGCGCTGGCGCTGCTGGCCGCGCTGGCGGTCCCCGCCGGCTTCCTGCTCTTGATCGAGTTCCTGCGCGAGAGCGGCGCGCCCGCGGCGGGCGAGTTGGTCCCGCGTGCCGTTCTGCGCTGGGCGGTGGCGCTCTTTGCCGCCACCATCGTGCTGGTGCTCGGCACGCTGGCCGTCGGGCATGGCTTGCTGGGGCGTAAGCTCGTCGCGCTCAGCGGCGGGTTGACCTACGGCACGCTGGCGTTCGTCTCGTTGGCAAACGTCTTCCGCCGGCGCCCGGAAGCCTCCGCCGGCGCGGCTCTCTGGGCCGGCATTCGCGCGCTCTTGATCGCGCTGGGCGTCGCGCTGCTGGGCGGGCTCGTGGTGGTGGGGCTGCTCTCCGAGCCGCTCTTCATGACGGAGGTGGAGGCGTTCTCCGGCGTCAGGCTGCTGCTGTTGGTGATTCCGTTGGCGGCGCTGGCGATCGCGCTCTACTCTCCGCGCTTCGGCGGGGCGATGTCCGGAGAGAGTCTGCTCGCGCCGGTGCGCGTCTGGCAACTGCTGGCCGGCATCGCCGTCGTGGCTCTGGGGGCGTTGATCGCGCTACGCTCCGGCAACCAGAGCGACATCGGCCCCTCGGCTCTCGAGACCCACCTGCGCTCGGGGCTGACGCACCTGCTGGTGGTGCGCCCACGCTTCAAGGAGTTCGTGGTCGGCTGGCCCTCGATCGTCGCCGCGGCCGTGCTCTGGCCGCGCCACCGCCGCTGGCTGCTCTGGCTCCTCGCGCTTGGCGCGGGCGTCGGCCTGGGCGACGTGGTCGACACCTTTTCGCATCTGCACACCGAGCTCTGGGTGGGCGTGCTGCGTATCGTCAACGGTCTGGTGGTGGGCGTGGCGATCGCGGCCGTGGCGGCGTGGATCTACCGCCGTTGCGCCACGGGAGAGCCGGCGGCCAAGTGAGGGTTCTGCTCTCCGGCTACTACGGCTTCGGTAACCTCGGCGACGAAGCGCTGTTGGCCGAGATCGCGCGGGGGCTGCGCCGCCGTTTTCCCGGCGTGGAGATCGTCGCGCTCTCCGCCGACCCGCCGGCGACCGCGCGCGCTTACGGCATCGAGGCGGCGCCACGCTGGGATGTCGGCGCGGTGCGCCGCGAGCTTACGCGTGCCGACGTCTTCCTCTCCGGCGGCGGCGGCCTGCTGCAGAACTCCACCAGCCTCAAGAGCCTGCTCTACTATGCAGGCTTGGTGCGCCAAGCAGTGCACGCGCGCAAGGTCGTGGGAATCTTCGCGCAGTCGATCGGTCCGCTGGACTTCTGGGGCAAGGGCATCGTGCGCGAGTTTTGCAAGGGCGTCACCTTCGCCACCGTGCGCGACGACGCCAGCCGCGCGTTGCTGGCCTCACTGCTGCCGGGCGTGCCCGTGGAGCGCACTGCCGATCCCGTCTTTCTCTACGAGCCGCCGGAGCGTGGCGTTGAGGACGCGCTGGTGCGCGAGGGACTGGGCGCGGCCGCGCAGCCGCTGGTGATCGTTAGCGTGCGCAAGACCGCGGCGCAGCGCGAGGTGGGCGCGCGCGTGGCTAGCGCGGTGGACGCGCTGGCGGAGCAAGGCGCGCACGTGGCCTTCCTCCCCTTCCAATCGCCCGAAGACGCGGAAGCGGCAACCGACATCATCCGGAAGTGCCGCTCCGCGCCCACACTGCTGCCCGGCGGCGACCTCGACGCGGTAGCGCGCGCCATCGCTTCGGCCCAGGCCGTCATCGGCGTGCGTCTTCACGCGTTGGTGTTGGCGGCGCGCTTCGCCGTGCCGTTTGCCGCCGTCTCGTACGATCCGAAAGTTGGCGCGCTGCTCAGCCTGCTCGACTACCCGCTGCCGGCGCTGTGGGAGCCGGGCGCGCGTAAGGGCGACGGCGAGTTCTCCGCACGCGTTGCGACGCAGCTCTGGAGCGAGCGCGTGCAGCTCGCCGCGCAGCTGCGCGAACGCCTGCCCGAGTTGCAGCGCGCGGCGCGCGCGAACTTCGAAATTTTGTCGCGCTACGTGTAGGTTCGTGCCGTGAACGGCCGAACATCAAGATATGGCGCAACTCCTGCGCGGCTCCATGTGGATCGGTCGCTGTTTTGGCATCCGCGTCGGCATTCATCCGTCGTGGCTGCTGGTGTTCGCGCTTGCGGTTTGGATGCTCAGCGAGTCCTTCGGCGACTTGGGTGCGATGTACGCGTTGAGTGTGTCGGTGATCACGGCGCTGGCGCTTTTTGGCAGCGTGGTCGTGCACGAGTTCGCGCACGCGTTGATCGCGCGCCGCTTCGGTGTGGCGACGCTCTCGGTGCGGCTCTTCCTCTTCGGTGGCGTGGCGACGATCGCGGCCGAGCCGCCCACACCGGGAGCGGAGGCGGCCATTGCCGTCGCGGGGCCGCTCTGCAGCGCGGCGCTGGCGGGCCTGTGCGCACTGGCTCTGGAGGCGATGCGCCACCTCGGCGGCGAGCCGCACCTCGCGCTCGTGCTGATGGCGTTGGCGGCCGCCAACGCCTTCTTGGCCGCGTTCAATCTGCTGCCGGCCTTCCCCATGGATGGCGGGCGCATCTTCCGCGCCGCCGTCTGGCGCCTGCGGGGCGATCGCGCCGCGGCCACGCGCCTCTCGTCGCTGACCGGCATGGCCTTCGCGCTGGCGTTGGGACTGCTGGGCATGGAGCTGGCGTGGCAGACGCACGACTGGGAGCCGCTCTGGTACGTCGCGCTGGGCGGGTTCGTCTCCATCGCGACGATTCAGAGCTACCAAGACGCTCGCTGCACGCGCTGCGAGCGGGTGCCCGGGGGGAGCGGGGACGCGCCGCAGCGTAAGCCTGCCGCCTAATGGCGACCGAAGCGACGAAGAGACCCGACTACCGCAAGACCCTCAATCTCCCGCAGACCGAGTTTCCCATGAAGGCCGACCTGCCGCAGCGCGAGCCGGCGCGGATCGCCTGGTGGGCGGAGCGCCGCACCTACGAGCGTCGCCTCGAGGCCAACGCCGGCGCACAGCCTTGGATTCTGCACGACGGGCCGCCCTACGCCAACGGCGGCCTGCACATGGGCCACTTCCTCAACAAAGTCCTGAAGGACATCTTCGTCAAGGTCCACCTGCTCGACGGCCTCGCCGCGCGCTTCGTCCCAGGTTGGGATATGCACGGGCTGCCCATCGAGATCGAAACCCTCAAGCATCTCGGCGTGCACTTTCGCAGCGTGCCGCCGGCCGAGCTGCGCGAGAAGTGCCGCGAGCGCGCGCTGCATTGGCTGGGCGTTCAGCGCGATCTCTTCATGCGCATGGGCTGCTTCGGGCTCTGGGAGACGCCGTACCGCACGATCGATCCGTCCTTCGAGGGGACCATCGTCGACGCGCTGGCCGAGCTTGCGCAGCAGAAGTATCTCTATAAAGGGCTGCGCTCCACGTACTGGTGCCCCACCGACGAGACGGCGCTGGCCGAGGCGGAGATCGAGTATCGCGATCACGTCTCGCCGTCGGTGTACGTGCGCTTTCCCACCGACGCCGCGCAGCGCGACGATCTGCTCGCGCGTTTCGACGGCGGTGCGGAGGAGGCGGGCGAGCTGCCGCTGGCCGTGCTGTGCTGGACGACCACGCCGTGGTCGCTCCCGGGCACGGTGGGCGTGGCCTTCAACCCCGCAGCCGAGTACGGGCTCTTCCGCTTCCGCCATCCCGGTGGTGGTGAGGAGTTGCTGATCTTCGCGACGGCGCTGTTGGAGAGCGTGCTGGCGCTGGTGCCCGGCACCACCGCGCGGACCCTGGCCACCACCACGGGAGAGCGCCTGGTGGGCGGGATCGTGCGCCATCCGTTCATGGACTTCAGCGTGCGCCTCGTGGATGCGCCGTACGTCGAGCTCAGCACCGGCACCGGCGCGGTGACCACGGCGCCGGGACACGGGCCCGAAGACTTCGATACCGGCGTGCGCTGTGGCTTACCGATCATCACGCCGGTGGACGAGAGCGGGCGCTTCACCGCGGAGGCCGGCCCCTTCCAGGGGCTGCACGTGCTGCGCGACGCCAACGCGAGGATCATCGAGCACCTGCGCGCCAGCGGCATGCTGTACTTCCAGCTCGACTACGAGCACAGTTACGCGCACTGTTGGCGTTGCCACAACCCCGTCATCTTCCGTGCCACCTCGCAGTGGTTCATGGCGCTCGACGTCAACCATCTGCGCCGCCGCATCACGGATCAAGTGAGCGGCGTCGCGTGGCACCCCGCCTGGGGCGAGGAGCGCATGCGGCAGATGATCGAGAACCATCCCGATTGGTGCCTCTCGCGTCAGCGCACGTGGGGCACACCCATCCCGGCCTTCGACTGCGGGGAGTGCGGCAAGGAGATTCTCGACGCGCGCGTGGCGCGCCACATCGCGAACCTCTTCCGCGAGCACGGCGCCGTGATCTGGTGGACGTGGGAGGCCGAGCGGCTTCTGCCGGCGGACTTCCACTGCCCGCACTGCGGCTCGGCCAAGCTCACGAAAGAGATGAACATCGTCGACATCTGGTTCGAGTCGGGCGTGACGCATCTGGCGGTGCTCGGCTCGCGCGAGCTGCCTTGGCCGGCCGACGTCTATCTCGAAGGCAGCGATCAATACCGCGGCTGGTTCCGCAGCAACCTCATCACCGCCGTCGCCATCAAGGGCGCGCCGCCGTACCGCGAGGTAGTCTCGACCGGCTGGGTGGTCGACCCTGACGGCCGCGCCATGCACAAGTCGGCCGGCAACTACATCGCTGCCGACGGCGCCATGAACACCTACGGCGCCGACGTGATGCGCCTGTGGGTAGCCTCGGTGGACTACGAAGCCGACGTGCGCGTGGGCACCTCGATCTTGGCCAACGTCGGCGAAGTCTACCGCAACCTGCGCAATCGCGTGCGCTTCATTCTCGGCAACCTCTTCGACTTCACGCCGGAGGCGGTGGTGGCGCCCGGCGCGCTGCAGCCGTTGGACCGGCTGGCGGTTGCCGCCGCGAATGCGCTGGCGGACCGCTGCGCCGCGGCCTACCGCGAGTATCGTCTGCACGACGTCTACCTCGCGCTCTCCGCGTTCGTGAACGAGGACCTCTCCGCGTTCTATCTCGATGCGCTCAAGGACCGCCTCTACTCCAGCGCGGCCGGGTCGCCGCAGCGGCGCAGCGCGCAGACCGCGCTCTGGCACATTGCCAAGACACTGCTCGCGCTCTATGCTCCCGTGCTCTCGTTCACGGCCGAGGAGGCCTGGCAGAGCGTACCCGCGGCGCTGCGTGCCGATGCCGACTCCGTCTTCTTCCTGATGCTGGCACAGGCGCATCCGGCACCGGCGGAGGCAGAGCTCGCGCTGTGGGAACGACTGAAGTCTCTACGCTCGCAGGTCAAGGCGCAGAGCGAGGTCGAGGGCAAGGACTTCGAGCTGCGCGCGGTCGTGCGGGCCGATGCGCAGAGCATGGACGCGCTGCGGGGATTGGGCGATGACTTGCGCGAGGCGCTGGTGCTTTCGGCACTCGAGCTCGAGAGCGGCGCTGAGGGCGTGCAGTTGACGCTGGCGCGGGCGGACGGAGCCAAGTGCGCACGCTGCTGGAAGTACCGGGAACTGGGCGTCGACGCGAACTACCCGCTCATCTGTGCCCCCTGTGCCGAGGTGGTGCGCTCGCTCGAGGGCTAGCCTTGCGTGGCCGGGCGCGGATAGCGCACGTTCACCCAGATCAGCATCACCACGCCGATGACAATCTGGGGCACGGCCAGCAGTTGTCCGCCGGTGAGCCCGAGAACGTAGAAGCCGGGTTCGCGGAAGAACTCGGCGATCGTGCGCGTCACGCCGTAGTAGGTGAACCAGAACCAGAACAGGCTGCCTTCGGCGAGATCGAGCCGGCGCACCGCGAAGAGCAGCGGCAACGCGAGGATGTCGAGCGCCCCCTCCATCAACTGCGAGGGCCAGCGGTAGCCTGGAAAATTTGGGAACTGCACGCCCCAGGGGTCGCTCGCCGGCACGCTGCGCCCCGGCAGCTCGTCGTTGATGAAATTGACGACGCGCGTGAGTGCGATGCCGATCGGCAGCAGCATCACCACCTGATCGCCCAAGACGCGGTAACTCAGGCCGGGATGCTTGCGTAAGAAGAGCAAGCCCGCGATCACCACGCCGATCAGCCCGCCGTGGAAGGCCATCCCGCCCTGCCAGACCGCGATGAAGTCGATGGGGTGCGCCAGATAGGCCGCGAAGTTGTGGTTGGTGATGATGTCGGCGATGACGAAGAGCGTGCGCCCGCCGACGATCACGCCCGCGAGCGCATACACCATGAAGTCTTGGATCGCATCCGTCGTCAGCCCCAAGAGCGCGCGCGACGTTGGGCGGGTCAGCCAGAGATAGACGCAGATGAAGCCGACCAGGTACGAGATGCCGTACCAATGCACCGCGAGCGGGCCGAGGTGGAATGCGATCGGGTTGATGTTGGGGTAGGTGATGTAATGGTGCATGGTTTCGGAAGTACCCTCCGGCGGCCGGCCCAGGGCACGACACAGGCGCATGCCCCCCGATGTCGTACCATACGGGCGATGACCACCCCAAGACTCCCCGTTTCCGGCGCCGGCGCGGGCGTCCTTCTCTCCGTGTGGAGCGCGCGGTGACGATTAGCGAAATCGTGCGCCGCGTGATGGTGGCGCTAAGCGCCGTCGTCGTGCTGGAGGGATTGGCGCTCTTGATCGCGTTTCGCGAAAGCGGCGGCCTGGCCGTCGCCATCGTCGCGGCCTTCTTCGCGCTGGCGGCGCTCTACGTGGGTCCGCGCGCCGCGCGCGACGCCGCCGAGGCTCCGGGGGTCGTCTACACCGTGACGGCCGGCCTTATGCTCCTGTTGGCGCTGCTGATGCTCGATCCGTTGGCGGTGGGGCTGTTCCACCACCATGTGGCGACGGCCATGACGGTCTTCGTGATGCCGATCGTGATCTCGGTGCTGACGGGGGGAGCCGCCTTCGCCGTCGCGGTCTCCGGCGGAAGGCGCCGCTGACCATGGCGCCCATGCTCTGGCTAGCGGCGGCGCTGCTCTGTTTCGCGCTCGATCAGTTCAGCAAGACGGCGGTCCGTCACGCGCTGCTGCCGGATCAGACCGTGGTTGGGATCCCCCACCTCATCCTCTTCACGTACGTGCAGAACCGTCACGGCGCGTTCGGTCTCTTCGGATCGCATGCCGTGGTGCTGATCGCGCTGGCCCTGGCCGTGCTGCTGCTGTTCTACCTGGCGGTGCGCCGCAGCATCGCACGCTCGCCGCTCGTGGCCGTGGCCTTCGGCATGATCGCGGGGGGCGCCGCGGGCAACATCGTCGATCGCTTGCACTACGGCTACGTGGTGGACTTCCTGCAGTTTGCGTTCTGGCAGGCCTATCCGGTCTTCAACGTCGCCGATGCGCTGATCTTGACCGGCGTACTGCTGCTCTTTCTGGTCTCCTCGGAGGGCGGACGCCACAGTGCGCGCCGCCCGGAGACGGTGATGGACCAGCCCGAGAGCGGCGGCCGCGCCGCCTGGTCCGAGCGGCGTCACGACGAGATCGAGTATGCGCCCACGCCGGAGGCTGAGCGCGCGCTGCGGCGGCTGCGCGGCGGAGGCTCGGGCGAGATCGACGCGCGCTGATGCAGGCCACCGTGGACGCCCTGCTGGCGGGGGCGCGTCTGGACACCGCGCTGGCCAGGCTTGCCGGCGTTCCGCGCACCCGTGCCGCCGCCGCCATCCGTGCGGGGACGGTGCGGCGCAACGGCGCGCTTGCCAAGGGCAGTGAGATCGTACTCGAGGGCGACCACGTCGACTACGAAATCGGCGCGCCGCCGCCGCTGGCCGCGCGCGCGGAGTCGATTCCGCTCGAGATCCTGTACGAAGACGATGCGCTGCTGGTGGTGAACAAGCCCGCCGGGATGGTGACCCACCCCGCGCACGGTGCCTACAGCGGCACGCTCGTCAACGCGCTGCTGGGCCACGTGGAGGCGCTGCCGGTTGGGCAGGGCGCGGAGGCGCCGCTGCGCCCGGGCTTGGTGCATCGCTTGGATCGCGACACGTCGGGGCTGCTGGTGGTGGCCAAGACGCCCCGCGCGCTCGAGCTGTTGGGGCGCGCCATGCAGCAGCGGCTCATCTCGCGCCACTACGTAGGCATCGCGCTAGGCACCGTGAGCCCGCCCGCGGGTACGCTGGCGGGCGCGATCGGACGCGATCCGCGCCATCGCCAGCGCATGGCCGTGCGCGAAGCCGGCAAGCATGCCGTGACACACTACCACACGCTGGAGGTGCTGCGCGGCGCGACCGAGTTGGCGTTCGAATTGGAGACGGGGCGCACGCACCAGATCCGCGTCCACATCGCGGCGCTTGGGCACCCGCTGCTCAACGATTCCGTCTACGGCCACGCCGATCGCCGCGTTGGGCTGCCGGGGCAGGCGCTGCACGCCGGTAACCTCTCCTTCCGTCATCCGCTCAGCGGTGAGCCGCTGGCATTCTCCGTGCCGCCGCCGCTGGAGTACGCCGCGGCCAAGGAGTTGTTCCGTGGCTAAGTTCACCGTGCGTGCGCGTGACGGCGCGGCACGGCGCGGCACCTTGGAACTGGCGCACGGGGTAGTGGAGACGCCGATCTTCATGCCCGTCGGCACCGCCGCCACCGTCAAAGGGCTCACGCCCGAACAGGTGCGCGAGGCGGGGGCACAGATCGTCCTCTCCAACACGTATCATCTGTGGCTGCGGCCGGGGCGCGAGCCGATCGAAGCCTGCGGCGGGCTGCACCGCTTCATGCATTGGGAGCGCCCCATCCTCACCGACTCGGGTGGCTTTCAGGTCTTCAGCCTGCAGGGGTGCCGCACGCTAGATGAAGATGGTGTGCTCTTTCAATCGCACATCGACGGCAGCCGCCACCGCTTCACGCCCGAGGGCGTGCTCGAGTTCCAGCAGGCGCTGGGCGTGGACGTGGCGATGGCGCTGGACGTCTGCGTCAAGCTGCCGGCGAATCGCGGCGACCTCGAGCGTTCCGTGGCGCTGACCGCGCAGTGGGCGCGCCGCTGCAAGGAGGCCTGGACGCAGCGCGAGCGTACCGCCCTCTTCGGGATCGTCCAGGGCGGGCTCGAGCGCGATCTGCGCGCGCGCAGCGCCGAGGCGCTGGTGGCGTTGGATCTGCCGGGTTACGCCATCGGCGGCCTCTCCGTGGGCGAGACGCGCGCGCAGATGTTCGAGCTGGCCCGCTATACCGCGAGCCTGCTGCCCCCAGAGCGGCCGCGCTACCTGATGGGCGTGGGCACCGTGATCGACGTGGTCTTGGCCGTGGAGGCCGGCATCGACATGTTCGACTGCGTCTATCCTACACGCTGCGGGCGCAACGCGCGTGCCATCACGCGCGCGGGTGAGCTCAACCTGCGCGCGGCGCGTTTCAAGCTGGACACCGCGCCCGTCGATGCGGCCTGC
>SCRI01000008.1 GCA_004298675.1 bacterium
GGCCGCCCGTCGCGGTGCTATCCTGCACCGCTCCTACTGCCTTCGCGCGCGCTCTCGCCATCCATGGCTCCGCGCGCGCCTCAGAGCCCCCTCAGGGGCGACGTCGCACGCCCCGCCGCTGGCGTTGCGAGAATCGGAGTTCGCACGTGCTGCCAGTGCGCCACGCGATGCTCGCGTGATGGCCACACAGGTGGGGGTTACGTGTGCGGGAGCGGCTGGATGTTGAAGATGTGGAAGAAGACGGCAGTGGTGGCGGCGCCGAGGGCGATGCCGGCGATGATCTGCGCGACGGTGTGGGCGCGCAGATACCAGCGCGACCAGCCGACGAGCGGGACCAGGATTAGCAGCGGCAGCGGCTCGTCGCCGTAGAGCAGCAAGAGCGCCACGACGGGTGCGGCGATGCCGAGCGCGTGCGTGGAGATCTTCCAGCTGCGCGTGATCGCGAGCACGAGCGCGCTGGAGACGCCGTAGCCGAACATCATCGCGACCAGGAGTCCGGGGCCGCGGATCAGGGCCAGTGATACGGCGCCCACCAGATAGAAGATGACGAAGACGCCGAAGACGGATGCGCGCTGCTCGCGGTCCGACATGTCCAGATCGTCGATGCGGCCGGTGCGGTAGAGCCAGAAGACGTACGCCATCGGGCCGAAGGTGGTGAAGAAGCCCGTGAATCCGCTGTAGAACCAGAAGTCGTACATCGAGGCGGAGACGGCGTGGGCCAGGATAGCCAGCAAGGCGATCGCCGTGAGGAACGGGTTGAAAATCGTGGAGATGATTCGCGCGACGTCCGTATAAACGCGATGGGAGCGCCACGATTTCACGCCGCCGGTGGGGAGGGGAGCCGGTCGCACCTTGGGAGTATAGCACGGCGAGGAGCCCCTCCCTGCCGAGCGGACCAGAGGTCCCAGGGGTTCGCGACCGGCGGGCAGCGGGCATGGAGATGCCGTCATGATCCTTGAGCGCATCGATTCTCCCGCGGACGTTCGGCGTTTAGCGCGAGGCGAGTTGAAGGTGCTGGCCAGCGAGTTGCGCGAGCGCATCGTAGAGGTCTGCGCGCAGAACGGCGGCCACTTGGCACCGAACCTCGGTGTGGTAGAACTGACGCTGGCGCTGCATATCGTGCTCGACTCCCCGCATGACAAGCTCGTGTGGGACGTGAGCCATCAATGCTACGCGCACAAGCTCATCACGGGACGGCGCGAGCGCTTTGCGCTACTGCGCCAGGGTGGCGGCGTCTCGGGTTTTGCGATGCGTTCCGAGTCGCCGCACGATCCGTTCGGCGCCGGGCACGCCTCGACGGCGGTGAGTGCGGCACTGGGGATGGCGGCCGCGCGGGATCTGCGTGGCGGCGATGAGATCATCGTCGCGGTCATCGGCGACGGTGCTCTCACCGGGGGCTTGGCCTATGAGGCGCTCAACAATGCCGGCCAGCGCAAGACCAACTTCATCGTCGTCCTCAACGACAACGAGATGTCGATCGCGCCCAACGTAGGTTCGATTGCTTCCTATCTCTCGGTGCTGCGGGCCCGGCCGCTCTCCCGGTACGTGCGCAACACCACCAAGCGCGTCCTGGGGCGAGTTCCCTTCGGAGATGCCGCCAAGCGCGCGCTGGGCACCGCTGAGCAGGCGGCCATGCGTATGATCGCGCCGGACGAGAAGACGGCGATCATCTTCGAGGAGTTGGGCTTTACGTACGTGGGCCCGATGGATGGCCACGATATCGACCACCTGGTGGCCGCGCTCGAAGCCGCGAGAAAGATTCAGGGCCCGGTGCTGCTGCACGTGCTCACCACCAAGGGCAAGGGCTATCAGCCGGCGGAGTTGGATAGCCGCACCTACCACGGCTGCAGCGCCTTCGAGATCGAGAACGGTAAGATCGAACGCAAGCCAGGGATGCGCCCGACCTTCGCGGACGCCTTCGGCGACGCCATCGTTGCCGCCGCCGAACACGACCCCCGCGTGGTCGGCATCACCGCGGCGATGCCCGACGGCACCAAGCTCGCGAAGTTGGCCAAAGCCTTCCCGGAACGCTACGTTGACGTCGGCATCGCGGAGGCGCACGCGGTCTGCTTCGCCGCGGGTCTGGCCTCGCAGGGCATGAAGCCGGTCTGCGCCATCTATTCGACGTTCCTGCAGCGTGCCTACGATCAAGTGGTGCACGACGTAGTGGTGCAGGGGCTCCCCGTCGTCTTCGCGCTCGATCGCGCCGGTTTGGTGGGCGATGATGGTCCGACCCATATGGGACTCTTCGACCTGGCGTATCTGCGCACGTTGCCCGGTCTGACCGTGATGGCGCCGCGCGACGAAAGCGAGCTGCCGCTCATGCTCGACCACGCGCTCTCGCTCGAGCGTCCGGCGGCGCTGCGCTATCCGCGTGGCTCCACCTCGGGCCGCCACAGCCTCCCCTACGAACCCATCGTGCAAGGGCGCGCCGAGGTCTTGCGCAACGGGCGCGCGGTGGCGATTCTGGCGCTGGGCAACTGCGTGGAGACGGCGCTGGACGCGGCCGATCTATTGGCGGCCGAAGGCCTTGCCCCCACCGTCGTCAACGCGCGCTTCGTGGTGCCGCTGGACGGGCAGCTGCTGACCGAGCTGGCCCCGGACCATCCGCATTGGATAACCGTCGAGGAGGCATCGTTAGCCGGAGGGTTCGGCTCCGCGGTGCTCGAGTATGTGGCCGATCACCGCCTGGAGGTGACCGTCGAACGGGTGGGCGTCCCACCCGTCCTGGTCCAGCACAATACCCAAGCCGTGCAGCGCGCCGCCTTCGGAATCGCTCCGGGGCCGCTAGCCCAGCGCGTGCGCGCCGCGCTGGCGGGGGTTGAGGGGAAGGCCCCGGTATGATACGATGCCAGCCGTGTTCCTACTAGCTCAAGCGTCGACCGCGCTGCCCAAGGCCGCGGCCACCCTGCTGCCCTCGCTGCCGGCCGCACCGTTACCCTACGTGAAGGCGCCGTTCAACGTCGCGCATCCGTTCCTCACGCACTCGCTGGCCGGCATCTTCGTGATCCTCGCCATCGTGCTGACGGTCTTGATGGCCGTGCAGACCACGAAGAACGAGGGGCTCGGGCTGGGCTCTATCGGTGGTCAGCGCGATACGATGTATCGTGGGCGCTTGGGCCGAGACGAGCAGTTAGCGCGTTTCACGACGTACATCGCGGTGGGCTTCGTCGCCGTCAGCGTCATCATCTCCATCACCGGAATCTAGCCGGGCGGCCGCGCGGCCGCGGGGGGAAGAGCCGCCTGCTTCGGGAAATGCCGTCGCGGGATTTGCGGGGCGTTTGTATCGCCGCGGTCCCCGGTCGCGTTTCGACATAGGGAGTAGGTTAGCTTTGGCGCTGCTCGAGGTCAAGAACCTCCAAACCAACTTCTATTCCGAAGACGGCATCGTCCGCGCCGTCAATGGCTTGAGCTTCGATCTCGAGCCTGGTTCCACGCTCGGGATCGTCGGCGAATCGGGCTCGGGCAAATCGGTGACCTCGCTCTCGATCATGCGGCTGATCCCCAACCCGCCGGGTCGGGTCGAGGGCGGCAGCATCGTCTTCCGCGGCCAGGAACTGCTGACCAAGAGCGAAGCGGAGATGCGCAAGATCCGCGGCCACGAGATCGCGATGATCTTCCAGGACCCTATGACCTCGCTCAACCCCGTGCTCACCGTGGGCGACCAGATCGCCGAGACGGTGCGGCTGCACCTCAAGTTGGGGCGCAAAGAGGCGATGGAGCGCGCCATCGAGATGCTGCGCCTCGTGCGCATCCCCTCCCCCGAAAAGCGCATCAACGACTATCCGCACCAGTTCTCCGGCGGCATGCGCCAGCGCGTGATGATCGCCATGGCGCTCTCGTGCGATCCCTCGCTGCTGATCGCGGACGAGCCGACCACGGCGCTCGACGTCACCATCCAGGCGCAGATCCTCGACCTGATGCGCGAGTTGCAGGAACGCCGCAACGCCGCCATCATCCTAATCACCCACGACCTCGGTGTGGTGGCCGAGGTCTGCCAGCGCGTGCTCGTGATGTATGCCGGCAACATGGTGGAGTACGGGACGGCGGAGCAGATCTTCAAGTACCCGAAACATCCCTACACCCAGGGTCTCCTAGAGTCGCTGCCGCGTTTGGACGATCGCGAGAGCAAGCGCCTGATCCCTATCGAGGGGCAGCCGCCCAATCTCCTGCGCATGCCCACCGGCTGCGCCTTCGCTCCGCGCTGTAAGTACCGGATGCCGATCTGCGACGAGCCGGTTCCGCTGTACGATTTCGGCGGCGGGCACGTCGCGCGCTGCTTCCTCTACGACGAGCGTGCGGAGGGGCAACGCACGATCCAGGTTCAAAACGCGCCGATCATCGCTGGTCCGACCGTAAAAGCCGGGAAGTAGACGATGTCCGAGAACTTGATCGAAGTCAGCCACCTCAAGAAGTACTTCCCGATTCATGCCGGCCTGTTCTCACGCCACGTCGGCGACGTGAAGGCGGTCGAAGACGTCTCGTTCACGATCAGGAAGGGCGAGACGCTGGGGTTGGTTGGTGAATCCGGCTCCGGCAAGACCACCACGGGGCGCTTGCTGCTGCGTCTGATCGAGGCCACCGCCGGCGAGGTGAAGTTCGAGGGAAACGACGTCCTGAAGATGTCGCGCACGGAGCTGCGCCGTCTGCGTAAGGAGATGCAGATCATCTTCCAGGATCCCTACGCTTCCTTGAATCCGCGCATGACCGTGGGCGACATCATCGGGGAGCCCCTGGCCATCCACAAGCTCGCGAGCGGTAAGGAGTTGGAGCGGCGCGTACAGGAGCTGCTGCGGCTGGTGGGCCTCCAGCCCTACCACGCCAATCGCTACCCCCACGAGTTTTCGGGAGGCCAGCGCCAGCGCGTCGGCGTCGCCCGCGCGTTGGCCGTGGATCCGAAGTTCATCGTGGCGGACGAGCCGGTATCGGCGTTGGACGTCTCGATTCAGGCACAGGTGGTCAATCTGCTCCAGGACCTCCAACAGCAGCTCGGATTGACCTACCTTTTTATCGCCCACGATCTCTCGGTGGTGCGCCACATCTCGACCCGGGTGGCCGTCATGTACCTGGGCAATATCGTGGAGATTGCGGATCGCGACGAGCTCTACGATCGTCCGCTCCATCCGTACACGCAGGCGTTGCTCTCGGCGATCCCCATCCCGGACCCAGATCTGGAGGCGCGCCGGAAGCGTATCATTCTCACGGGGGACATCCCCTCGCCGGTGAATCCGCCCTCGGGCTGCCGCTTCCACACGCGTTGCCCGATCGCGTTCGATCGTTGCCGTGTCGAGGTTCCCCAGCTCAAGGACTACGGGAACGGCCACTTCGCGGCGTGCCATTGGGTTGAAGAGCACGGCGGCCAGCAACCGGTGATCGATCAAGCCACGCCCGCCGCCACACCCTAAAGCGGCCCGCGTAGACAAAGAGAGGCCCGGGGCAGACGCCCCGGGCCTCTCTCGATCGTGCCTGTGGTCTACTTTTTCCGGCGCGTGGTCTTGCGGGCGGTCGACTTTCTCGCGGTCGACTTGCGGGCGGTCGATTTGCGCGCCGTGGTCTTACGGGTGGTTGACTTGCGCGTGGTCTTGCGCGCGCCGGCTTTGCGGGTAGTCGACTTGCGCGTGGTCTTGCGCGCGCCGGCTTTACGGGCGGTCGACTTGCGCGTGGTCTTGCGGGCGCCGGCTTTACGGGCGGTCGATTTGCGCGTGGTCTTGCGGGCGCCGGCTTTACGGGCGGTCGATTTGCGCGTGGTCTTGCGGGCGCTCGTCTTGCGCGCGCCCGCCTTACGGGCGCCGGCTTTGCGCGTGGTCTTCTTTGCGGCCTTGCGTGCCGCGGGCTTGCGCGCAGCCTTCTTGGCCGCTGTTTTGCGAACCCCGGCCTTGCGGGTCGTCTTGCGACGAGCGGGTTTGCGGGCAGGGGCGACTTCACCCATCTCCGGCACGATGCCGGCGTTCAGGTCTTCCATCTCATCCTCCTTAACCATCCGACGTCCTGGAGGACGGCGGTGGATTCGTATCGGTTCGCCCGGTCCTCAGATCCAAAGCAGAAGCGACACACCGTTAAACGGCCTCCGCGCTTGGTGGCCGCACGCTGCGTCATTGGTGTTCCGCCGGGAGTCTGTGCCCAGTTCGAACCGCCGATCATTCGATTGACGACGCACATTCGCGCCGTTCAACGTCGATTACTGCTGCGCGTTCGCTATCAAGAGTGCAATTTACCTCTTTTTTTGAAGTGATAGCGCGCGCGCGACGCGCGCGTGGCCCCCGCGTGCGCGGGCCCCGCGCGCGAGCGGGACTCGGGCGCTTGCTGGACGGCGGCTTGACGGCGGACGTATACTAAGGGCGTTTACCCGTCCGGAGGCCCCCGTGGCAAAGTCCCTGATCATCGTCGAGTCCCCCGCCAAGGCGCGGACAATCAAGAAGTTCCTCCCCGCGCGCTACGTCGTCAAAGCGTCGGTCGGCCATGTCCGCGATCTGCCCAAGAGCACGCTGGGCGTCGACGTCGAGCACGACTTCAACCCGAAGTACGTCACCATCAAGGGCAAGGGCGACGTCATCAAGGAGCTGCGCTCCGCCGCCAAAGATGCCTCCGACGTCTTCCTTGCCACCGACCCCGACCGCGAAGGCGAGGCGATCGCCTGGCACCTGGCCGAGCTCCTGAAACTGCCGCACCCCAAACGCATCGAGCTCCACGAGATCACGAAAGAGGCGGCGCTCAACGCCATCAAGCATCCCCACGAGATCGACCGCAACCGCGTCGACGCCCAGCAGGCGCGGCGCATCTTGGATCGCCTCGTGGGCTACAAGATCTCGCCGCTGCTCTGGGCCAAGGTTCGCGCGGGACTCTCCGCGGGCCGCGTGCAGTCCGTCACCGTCAAGCTGATCGTGGATCGCGAGCGCGAGATCCGGGCCTTCGTTGCCGAGGAGTATTGGACGCTCACCGCCCAGCTCGAACGGCCGCAGACGCCGCCGGTCTTCCCGGCCGAGTTGGTGCAGGTCGGTTCGGAGAAGGCGTCGATTGCCACGCAGGCGCAGGCCGAGGCGCTGCTGCAAGAGTTGGCAGGGGCCGCCTATCGCGTCCGCTCGGTGCGCAAGCGCGAGCAGCGCCGCAACGCGGCACCGCCGTTCACCACCTCGACGCTGCAGCAGGAAGCCTCGCGCAAGCTGCGGCTGCGGGTCCGCCGCACGATGCAGATCGCGCAGGGTCTCTACGAGGGGGTCGACCTGGGTAAGGACGGTACGGTCGGCCTCATCACCTACATGCGCACCGATTCGACGCGCATCTCCGAGCAGGCCCAAGAAGGCGCGCGTAGCTTCATCCACGAGCGCTACGGCGAAGCCTACCACGGCGGCAAGGTGTACAAGGTGCGGGAGGGCGCCCAGGACGCGCATGAGGCCATTCGCCCCACCAGCGTCGCACGTACGCCGGAGAGCATGGCTGCGTTCCTGAAACGCGACGAGCTGCGGCT
The DNA here is from genome assembly GCA_004298675.1 of bacterium. Lineage (GTDB taxonomy): Bacteria > Vulcanimicrobiota > Vulcanimicrobiia > Vulcanimicrobiales > SCRA01 > SCRA01. The sequence goes on from SCRI01000008.1 coordinate 7,466, forward strand.
CTACAAGCTGATCTGGGAGCGCTTCGTGGCCTCGCAGATGAGCCCGGCCGTCTTCGATCAAACCACGGCGGAGATCGAAGCCGGGCGCTGCACCTTCCGCGCCACCGGCAGCGTGCTGAAGTTCGCCGGCTACACCAAGGTGTACGAAGAGGGGCGCGACGACGACAGCGAGGGCGCCGAGGCGGCGGCAGATTCAAAGGGCAAGCGCGTGCCGCTGCCCCCGCTCGAGGAGGGACAGGTGCTCGATCTCCAGCGCTTGGAGCCCAAGCAGCACTTCACCGAACCGCCGCCGCGTTTCACCGAAGCCACGCTCGTCAAAGCGCTGGAGGAGAAGGGCATCGGACGGCCGTCCACTTACTCCACCATCGTCGAGACCATCCAGGCGCGCAACTACGTCGAGCAGGTCGAACGGCGCTTCCAGCCCACGGAGTTGGGCTTCGCCGTGACCGACTTGCTGGCCGAACACTTCAAGGACGTCATGGACTTGAACTTCACGGCCTCGATGGAAGACCGGCTCGATCGCGTGGCCGACGGGCAGCAAGACTGGGTCGATCTGCTGCGGCAGTTCTACGGCCCGTTCGCGACGGCGCTGGCTACCGCGGAGGAGCGGCTGCCGCGCTTGAAGATCGAGGACGAGCGCACCGACGAAGTCTGCCCCACCTGCGGCCGTCCCATGGTCATCAAGACCGGACGCTTCGGGCGCTTCATCTCGTGCAGCGGTTACCCGGAGTGCAAGACCACGCGGCCGCTGCTCAAAGAGACCGGCGCGGAGTGCCCCAAAGACGGCGGCAAGATCGTGGAGCGGCGCTCCAAGCGCGGGCGCACGTTCTACGGCTGCGCCAATTATCCGGCGTGCGACTTCGTTTCGTGGGATCGCGTGATACCCGGGCGCTGTCCTGCGTGCAATAGCCACCTCATCGTCAAGCAGCGCCGCGGCGGCGCGGTGACGCAGTGTGCCGCCAACGCCGAGCACGTGGTGGCGCAAGCCGGTGAGCCGGGCGAGCCGGAGGAGGTCGGCGCCGGATAGAAGGCCCGCGCGATGGAAAGCCAACTGCTGGTCGTCGGCGGTGGCCTCGCAGGCTGCGAGGCCGCTTGGCAGGCCGCTCAACAAGGCGTGCGCGTGACGCTGGCCGAGATGCGCCCCGCGCGCATGACGCCGGCACATCACACGGATGGCCTGGCGGAGCTGGTGTGCTCGAACTCGCTGCGCGGTGCCGCACTCGAGAACGCCGTCGGCCTGCTCAAAGAGGAGTTGGCGCGGCTGGATTCGGTGATCGTGCACAGCGCGCGCGAGGCCGCAGTCCCCGCCGGTGGTGCGCTAGCGGTCGATCGTGAGCGCTTCTCGGCGCTGGTGACCGCGCGCGTGCAGTCCCACCCGTTGATCGAGGTGCGCCGCGAGGAGATCACCGCGCTTGACCAGACGCGTCCAACCATCATCGCTTGCGGCCCGCTGGCGTCGGAGTCGCTGGCGGCAGAGATCGATCGCCTCACGGGCGGGCGTCTCCACTATTACGATGCCGCTTCGCCCATCGTCGCCGCCGACTCCATCGAGCTGGGGCAGCTCTACGCCGCGTCGCGCTACGGCAAAGGTGATGGCGCCGACTATCTCAACATTCCGCTCGACCAGGCACAGTATCTGCGTCTGGTGGAGGATCTGCGCACGCTGCCGCGCCACGAGCCTAAAGAATTTGAGCGCGATGCCGCCGGCGGCAAGGCGCCCTTCTTCGAAGGCTGCCTACCCGTTGAAGTCATGGCCGATCGCGGCGTCGACACGCTGCGCTATGGCCCCTTGAAGCCGGTGGGACTGCGCGACCCGCGCACCGGGAGGGCGCCCTACGCCGTGGTACAGCTCCGCAAAGAGAACGCGGCGGGAACGGCCTACAACCTCGTTGGCTTCCAGACGCGCCTCGCGTGGCCGGCCCAGCGTGAGGCCTTTGGGCGCCTGCCGGGTCTAGAACATGCCGAGTGGCTGCGTCTCGGCGTGATGCATCGCAATACGTTCATCCAAAGTCCGCGGCTGCTGGATCGCCACCTGCGCCTGCGCGATCACCCCAGCGTGCGCTTTGCGGGGCAGGTCACCGGTATCGAAGGCTACGTGGAGGCGGCGGGCAGCGGTGCGATCGCCGGGCTTGAGGCGGCGCGTGCCATCCGCGCGCAACCCCCACTCGATCTGCGGGCCACCACGATGCTCGGCTGCATCGTGGCGTATCTCCAGGACGCCACCAGCGACGACTTTCAGCCCTCCAATATCACCTGGGCCAACGTGGCAGCGCTGCCGCCGGAGCTCGAAACGCGCGACAAACGGGAGCGCCGCCGCCGTCTGGCCGCGCGGGCCTTGGGCGAGATCGAGCGGTTGCGCGCAACTCTTGAGCGCGGCGCGGGGTATGAAGCGGCCGTATGAGTAAGGCGCATCCCACCATTCGCAGCACCACGATCGTCGCCGTGCGCCGCAACGGCCACTTGGCCATGGCGGGCGACGGGCAGGTCACGGTCGGAAACACCGTGATGAAGCACGGCGCGCGCAAGGTCCGGCGGCTGGCTACCGGCAACGTGCTGGCCGGCTTCGCCGGCTCCGCCGCCGACGGCATCACGCTGCTGGAGAAGTTCGAGAGCAAGCTGGGCGAGTACAAGGACAACGTCGTGCGAGCGGCCGTGGAGCTGGCCAAGGATTGGCGCACGGATCGCGTGCTGCGGCGTCTGGAGGCGCTGCTCTTGGTCGGCACGCCCGACCATCTGCTGGTGCTCAGCGGCACCGGCGACGTGATCGAGCCCGAGGACGGCTTGGCAGCCATCGGCAGCGGCGGACCCTATGCGCAGGCGGCGGCGCAAGCGCTGCTGCGCCACACGGAGCTGGACGCCGAAGCGATCGCGCGCGAGGCACTGGGCATTGCGGCGGGCATCTGCATCTACACCAACTCCGAGGTCACCCTGGAGGTCATTTGATCGTGCCAATGCCGGTTGCCGACGTAGCGGAGCTCACGCCACGCCAGATCGTCGCAGAACTCGACAAGTACATCGTCGGTCAGAGTGCGGCCAAGCGCGCGGTGGCCATCGCGTTGCGCAACCGTTATCGCCGCTCGCGTCTGCCCGACGCCATGCGCGAGGAGGTCATTCCGAAGAACATCCTGATGATCGGCCCCACCGGCGTCGGCAAGACGGAGATCGCGCGCCGTCTGGCGGCGCTGGCCGCGGCGCCCTTCATCAAAGTCGAGGCGACGAAGTACACCGAGGTGGGATACGTCGGCCGCGACGTGGAGTCGATGATCCGCGACTTGGTGGAGGCGAGCATCCGCATGGTGCGCGAGGAGCGCACGGCGGAAGTGCGTGAGCCCGCAGATCACCAGGCCGTCGAGCGCCTCATCGATCTCTTGGCCCCCGAGACGGCGCCGCGGCAGAGCGGCATCGCCAATCCCTTCCACGCGCTGGGCTCGATCTTCGGCGGCGCGGTGCCGCAACCGTCGCCGCAACCACCGCCACCGCCCCCCGGACCGGAGGTGCGCGAGGCGCGCGAGCGCGTGCGCGGTGAGCTCGAGCGCGGCTTCTACGACGTGCGGTTGGTCGAGATCGACGTCGAGGAGAGCGCGGCGCCGGGACTGATGCTTGGAGGCATCCCGGGCATGGAGGCGCAGGGGATGGACATGGGCGAGATGCTCGGTGGGCTCTTGCCAAAGAAGCGCGTGAAGAAGCGCGTCACCGTGCCGGAGGCGCGGCGCATCTTCGCCGAGGAAGAGGCGCGCAAGCTCATCGATCAGGACGCCGTCAAACGCGAGGCCATCCGCCGCGTTCAGGAGCACGGGATCGTCTTCATCGACGAGATCGATAAAGTTGCCGGACGCGAAGGCGCGCGCGGCCCCGACGTCTCACGCGAGGGCGTCCAGCGCGACATCCTCCCGATCGTCGAAGGCACCACCGTCAACACCAAGCACGGCGCGGTCAAAACCGACCACGTGCTGTTCATCGCCGCCGGCGCCTTCCACGTCAGCAAACCCTCCGACCTCATCCCGGAGCTGCAGGGGCGCTTCCCCCTACGCGTGGAGCTTTCGTCGCTGGGCGTCGAGGATTTCAAGACCATCCTCACGCAGCCGCAAAATGCGCTCACCGAGCAGTATCGCGCGCTCCTGGGCGTCGAAGGCGTAACTCTTACCTTCGCTCCCGACGGCATCGAGGCGCTGGCGCAGATCGCCATGGAAGTCAACGAGCAGACCGAGAACATCGGCGCGCGCCGCCTGCACACCGTGCTCGAGCGCCTGCTGGAAGAAGTGAGCTTCGAGGCCCCCGAATCCGCCGCCGCCGTCACCATCGACGCCGCCTATGTGCGCGAGAAGCTCGCCAAAATCGCCGCCAACGTCGACCTCTCGAACTACATTCTCTAGCCCCGCTGCCACGCTCGCGCTTGCCTTCGCGGTCACGCTCGCGTGAGCGGGGCACTCTCCTCCGGGGGACGTTCCCTCGCGCGCGCTCCTGCGCGCTCGGTCACCTCGCTGCGGCGCCGCTCCGGCCCTCCAGGCCTCCCGCGGCGCCTTAACGCCCCCTGCGGAGAGAACCCCGCCCGCGCTCGCTGACGCACCGGCAGCGTAACGCGTGCGCAGTCGCAACGTCAGTGGCGGGGCGTGCGACGTCGCCCCTGAGGGGGCTCTGAGGCGCGCGCGGAGCCATGGATGGCGAGAGCGCGCGCGAAGGCAGTAGGAGCGGTGCAGGATAGCACCGCGACGGGCGGCCCCT
>SCRI01000009.1 GCA_004298675.1 bacterium
GCGCCGTCTGCGCGAGCACCCAGCGCTCGCCGCGGCCGCCCTCATCCCGGTGCGACATGGATGGTGCGTTCGCCGTCGTACCACACGAGGCCCGGGGGCGCACCGCGCTGCTTGCGCACGCGCTTGCGCTTGGTGTAATCGACGGCGACGCTGGCGCTCAGCCGTGCCTTGGAGTGCAGCGCCGCAGCCCGCGCGGCGCGCTCGATGTCGGCGCTTTGCGGCTCGCTGCCGGCGGCCGTCCGCAGGATCACGTGCGCCCCCGGGACGCCCTTGGCGTGGAACCAGAGATCGTCGGCCCCGGCCACCTCGAATGTGACGTGCGCGTTCTCGCTAGGGGAGCGGCCGATGAGGATGCGTGCTCCGGAGGGCAACTCGATCGCCAGTGGTGCACGCCTGCGCTTGTGCGCAGGCTCCGGGGGGCTCGCGTGGCCCTTGCCGCGTCCGCCCGCGAGTGCCGCGAGCGCCGCTTCGACGTCGGCGAGATCCTCGGCTGCGACGCGTTCGGCCTCCCAACGCAGGGCGTTCAACTGCTCGCGGCGCCGCTCCAGCTCGGCCAGCCGGCGCTCGATGTGCGGAAGCGCCGCAGCTAACTTGCGGTAACGGACGAAGAACGCCGCGGCATTGCCCTTGGCGTCCAACTCCGGGTCGAGCTCGATCTCCAGATCGGGCCGGCTGGGCGGAACGAAGCGGCGCGCTCGCGCCGGAACGTCGTGCAGGTGCGCGTACAGCGCGTTGCCCCACGCTAGCAGCCGCTCGCGCTCCGCACCCTGGGTCAAGCGCGCGCGCAACGTTTCGCACTCGGCGTCGATGGCATCCGCCGCCTTGGCGGCGCCTCGCTGCAAGCGCTCGCGCCGCCGCGCGAGTTCCTCGTCGAGCGCCAGACCGCGCGCCTGGGCGTGGCTCTCTGCCAACACCTCCAGCAGTGAGCCGGCTTGCTCCAACGAGGCTCCCTCCAACTGCGGCAGCGGCAGCAGGTGGGCGCCGACGATTCGCCGCGAGACGGGCTCGCGATAGACCAGGACCGGAAGGCGGCGCAGCTGCTCGGGGTCGTCGATGACACCCGCCAGCGCCTGGGCCCGCGCGGCCAGGTCGGGACGTTGCGGCGGTGGTGGGGGCGGCTGGTAGCGCCGGCCGGGCAGTGCCTCGCGCAACTCGTTCTCGGCGCGGGTGAATTGGCGCGCCAGGGCCACGATCGTCTCGCCCCGCAACGCCAGCAGATTGCCGAAGCGGGGCACCAGCTCCGCCACCAGCTGCGCCTCGCTGCGCACGCCGAACGCACTGCCGCGCCCCAGTTCCAAGATCAGCACGCGATCGCCGCGGATGGTGGTCACGCCGGTCACGCTCCAGCCGATCACGGCGGCGGCGAGGGGCCGGACCCACCCCGGAGCCCCCGCGCCCAATGCCAGCTCGCCGCGCTGCAAGAGGGCGCCCGGTTGCGGGCCAAAGGGATCGAAGACCAGCAGCTGGTCCCCGCCGCGTCCCCCGAAGGCTAGGGCAAAACGTCCATCGGCCAGGGTCCCGGCATCGCGGATGCGTGCGCCGCGCAGCTCCGCCTCCAACTCCGCGGCCTCGCGCCGCAGCAGGAGCCAGTCTCCTCGCACGCCGGCGCGTTTGGTCATCTCCATGCCCGCCAGGGTTCACGAAGTCATGGTGCGAACCTTGTAGTTTTGGCGCCGTGATTTACGGCGACAGCGGGAGGAGGTTTCGCGATTGACCGGCCCCGGTTTGCTCTTCGTCGTCTCCGGTCCCTCCGGAGCGGGCAAGGACACCTTGGTGGATGGTCTCTTGCGGAGCTCCAGCGCTCTGAAGTATTCCGTCTCGGCCACCACACGCCCGCCGCGCGAGGGCGAGCGCGAAGGTGAGGACTACTTCTTTCTCACGCGCGCAGCGTTCGAAGAGGGCATGCGCGAGGGTGAGTTCCTCGAGACGCGCGAGTACAACGGCAATCTCTACGGCACGCCGCGCGGTTTCATCAAGCAGACGCTGGCCGCCGGCTACGACGTGGTCGCCAAACCCGAGGTCAACGGCGCGCTACGAGTGAAGGCGGCGTTTCCGGACGCCGTCTCGATCTTCATTCTCCCGGACAAGTTCGCCGATCTCCGCCGCCGGCTCGAGGCTCGCCGCACCGAGACCAACGCGGAGATCGCCGCGCGCCTGGCCATCGCACACGAAGAGGTCAAGTCGATCCGCAGCTTCGATTACCTCGTCATCAACGCCAACGAGCAGTACGAGGCGGCTATCGCCGACTTGCGCGCGATCGTGCGGGCGGAGAAGCTGCGCATCCACCGCTACAACGACGGCCGCATCCAGGCGATCGTCACGGCATCATAAAGGAGCACTACAGCGCTATGGCATCTGATACGGTCTTCACCGATCTCGAAGCTCTTCTCAAACACGTCGATTCGAAATTCACGCTGGTCAACGTCATCACCAAGCGCACGCGCCAGTTGAACAACGGCGTGCCGCCGCTGGTGGACGACGCCAACCCCAACAAGCCCGTCAGCACCTCGTTCGAAGAGGTCGGCGAAGGGAAGATTCACTACCATCGCGTCAAGGAAGGGCCGAAGTAACCCGCCGAATCAACCAGGGCCAAGAAAGGGCGGAGATCGTATGTGCGGCATCGTCGGTTACATCGGGCAGCGCGACAGCGTACCCATCATTCTCGACAGCCTGGCGCGGCTTGAGTATCGTGGCTACGATTCGGCGGGCATCGCCGTCATCAACGAGCAGGGGCTCCGAGGGAGCAAGAGCGTGGGGAAGCTTGCACGTTTGGTCTCGCTGCTCCACGACGATCCGCTGCACGGCTCGATTGGCCTGGGGCACACGCGCTGGGCCACGCACGGCCGCCCCAACGACGTCAACGCCCACCCGCATCTCGATTGCAGCGGCAGCATCGCCGTGGTCCATAACGGCATCATCGAAAACTACGCCGAGCTGCGCGAGCGCCTGAAGGCGCAGGGGCATCGTTTCGTCTCCGAGACCGACACCGAGGTGATCTCGCACCTGATCGAGTCGCACGACAAAGGCGATGTCGTGGAGGCCGTCCGGCGGACGTTGGCGGAGTTGCGCGGTGCCTTTGGTCTGGGCGTCATCTCCTCCAAGGATCCCTCCCGGCTCATCTTCGCGCGCAACGGCGCCTCGCCGCTGATCGTGGGGGTGGGCGAGAACGAGATGTTCGTCGCGTCGGACATTCCGGCGTTGCTGCAGTACACGCGCGAGACCGTCGTGATCCAAGAGGGTGAGATGGTGGTCGTCGGCAGCGACGGCTACAAGCTCACGTCGTTCGAGGGCGCGCCCATCGAACGCAAGGCGCTGCGCATCACGTGGAACGCCGCTCAGGCGGAGAAGAGCGGCTACAAGCACTTCATGCTCAAGGAGATCTTCGAACAGCCCAGCGTCGTCAAGGAGACCCTGGCGGGGCGTATCGACGAGGACTACGACGTCCGTCTCGAGCCGGAGCTGGGCTCGATCGACGACGAGCTGCTGCGGAGCATCTCCAAAATCTGCATCACGGGCTGCGGTACCGCGTACCATGCCGGCATGGTTGGCATGTACCTGCTGCGGTCGCTGGTAGGGCTGCCGGTGGAGATGGAGCTGGCCAGCGAGTTCCGCTATGGCGATCCCGTCGTGGATCCCGCCACGCTGGTGCTCGCGATCTCGCAGTCCGGCGAGACCGCCGACACCATCGAGGCCGCGAAGATCGCCAAAGGCCGCGGAGCCACGCTGCTGGGCGTCTGTAACGTCGTGGGCTCGCATCTCACGCGGCTCGACGACGGTACCCTCTACACGCGCGGCGGCCCCGAGATCGGCGTCGCCGCCACCAAGACGTATACGGCGCAGGTCACGGCGATGATTCTCGCTGCGCTGCACCTGGCTCGCGTGCGCGGGACGGTGCCGCCGCAGCGCCTGCGCGAGATCGCGCGGGCCACCAGTCTGCTGCCGGCAGCCGTCGACGTGGTGCTCAACGAGAGCGACCGGATCAAGCGTATCGCGCGTACCATGAGCGAGGCGCAGAGCGTGCTGTTCCTGGGCCGCTACATCAACTATCCCACGGCGCTAGAGGGAGCGCTCAAACTCAAGGAGATTTCGTACATTCACGCCGAGGGCTATGCCGCGGGCGAGATGAAGCACGGGCCGATCGCGCTGCTCGATCGGCGCACCCCCGTGGTGGCCGTGGTGACCTCGGGGCACGTGCGCGAGAAGATCCTCTCCAATGTAGCCGAGGCCAAGGCGCGCGAGGCGCCGATCATCTGCGTCGCGCATGCCGACGACGCCGACGTGGCGGATATCGCCGACGAGATCATCCCGGTGCCGCGCGTGGATCCGTTGTTGGCGCCGATCGTCAACGTGGCCCCGCTGCAACTGCTGGCCTACCACATCGCGGACTTCAAAGGCTGCGACGTCGATCAGCCACGCAATCTCGCCAAGACCGTTACCGTGGAATGAGCACCGCAACGATGACGCGGAACGATGGCCGGGCGCGCGATCAGCTCCGTCCGCTTACGATCGAGACGGGGGTGCTCGCACACGCGGAGGGGAGCGCGCTGATCACGCTGGGTGGCACCAAAGTGCTCTGCGCCGCGACGGTGGAACCGGAGGTTCCACGCTGGCTGCGCGGGCGCGGCAGCGGCTGGGTCACCGCCGAGTATGCGATGCTCCCACGTGCCACTGCGGAGCGCACGCCGCGCGAGTCGGTCAAAGGGCGCATCGGCGGTCGCACGCACGAGATCCAGCGACTCATCGGCCGTTCGCTGCGCGCCGTTACCGATCTCACCAAGTTGGCCGAGCGCAACGTGATTCTCGACTGCGACGTGATTCAAGCCGACGGCGGCACCAGGACCGCCTCGATCAGCGGCGCCTACGTCGCGCTCGCACTGGCCCTGCGCAAACTGCAGGCGGACGGCGTGTTACGCGCCTGGCCGCTAGCGGGGCTCGTGGGCGCCGTCAGCGTGGGGTACGTCGGTGGCTGGCCGTTGCTCGATCTGGCCTACGAGGAAGATAGCCGCGCGCAGACGGACATGAACGTGGTGATGACGGACGCCGGAGCGTTCGTGGAGATTCAGGGGACGGCGGAGGCGGCGCCGTTCTCGCGCCCGGACCTAGAAAAGATGCTGGCGCTGGCCGAGCAGGGGATCCGCTGCATCTTCGAAGAGCAGAGGCGCGTCTTGGGATGATGCCGATTGCCGTCGATCTCGCGGCCCTCGTAAGCCGCATCGGGGCCTACCGCATCAGCGACCGTGCCTTGCGCGCGAGCGTGGAGCGGATGCAAGCCACGCTGCAGCGCGGGGAGACGCCCGCGCCGGCGGAAGTGCGCGCCTTCCTGCGCGACGCACGCCGCTACTTCGAGGCCCTGGAGCGGGAGGCACGCGCGCAGCTCAAAGACCTCGACCGCAGGCTGGACGATCTCTTCCAGCAGCAGTACAACCTCCAAGCCGAGCGTGGCGTGGCGCAGCGCCGCCTGGCGGGCGCCGGCGAGACGCTCGAGCTGGTGGATCAGGCGGACCGCGCGGCACCATGAACGCGCTGGAGTCGGTCGGGCGCGCCACCCTCCGCTTCCTCGAGTACGCCGGGGGCCTGGCGGCGCTAGCGGCGGATACGGCCGGCTACATCGTGCGCCTGCGCGTGCGCGTCGTCGAGATGATCAATCAAGCCTATCTGTTGGGCACGCAGAGCAACGTCATCGTCTTGCTCACGTCGCTTTTCACCGGGATGGTGATCTCGCTCGAATCCGCCGTCCAAGCCGTGCAATACGGATTCGGCAACGTAGTCGGCGGCGCCGTCGCGTACGGGACCGTGCGTGAGCTGGGACCGATGCTGACGGCGGTCGTGGTGGCGGGGCGCGCCGGCGCGGCGATCGCCGCGGAGATCGGCTCGATGACGGTGACCGAGCAGGTGGAGGCGCTGGAGGCGCTGGGACTCTCACCCACGCGCATGCTGGTCGTGCCGCGGCTGCTGGGGCTGCTGCTGACCCTCCCGGTACTCACGGTCTTCGCCGACATCGTCTCCGTGGGCGGCGGGATGTGGGTGGCGCAGGCGGTGGCGAACATCTCGCCTCAGGACTATCTCACCTCGGTTCGGCAGACGATCAATATGACCGACGTGGCCAAAGGGCTGCTCAAAACGCTGATCTTCGCCGCCATCATCGTGCTGATCGGCTCGTATCAGGGGTTGACCACGCGTGGGGGCGCGGCGGGTGTCGGCAAATCCACGACGGGGAGCGTGGTGCTGGCGATCATCCTCATCTTCATCGCCAATTTCACCATGAGTTTCCTGCTCTTTCGATGACACGCGGCGAACCGATCATCGAATTGCAAGACGTCGAGCTAGCCTTCGGCGACAAAATCGTGCTCTCAGGGCTCTCGCTGCGCGTCCCCGCGGGCATGATCACCTGCATCATCGGCCTCTCCGGTTCGGGCAAGAGCACCACGCTGCGGCTCATCAACGGTTTGCGCTTACCGCAACGCGGCCGCGTGATCGTGAAGGGCGCCGACGTTTGCGGCCTGTCGCCGGCGGAGCTGATCGCCTTGCGCCGGTCGATCGGGTTCGCCTTCCAGTTTGCCGCGCTCTTCGACTCTCTGACGATTGGGGACAACGTGGCGCTGCCGCTGCGTGAGAATACCTCGATGAGCGACGAAGAGATCACCGCAACCGTGCGCGAGACGCTGGAGTCGGTGGGTTTGGCGGACTCCGTCGACCGGCTTCCGGCGGAGCTCTCCGGCGGTATGATGAAGCGGGCAGGCTTCGCGCGCGCGGTGGTGACCAAGCCGGAGATCGTGCTCTTCGACGAGCCCACGTCGGGCCTGGACCCCATCGTGACGCATCTGCTGACCAATATCATCATCGACATCAACCGCCGCTTGGGGGCCACGGTCGTGGTGGTCTCGCACGACATGCAGAGCGTCTACCAGATGGCGGATCGTGTCGCCCTGCTCTTCGAGGGAGCCATCATCGCCGAGGGGACGGTAGAGGAGATCCGTTCCTCGGACAACCCGATCGTCCAGCAATTCCTTCAGGGACGGGACCAGGGACCGATACCACTGTAGCGGTATGTAGCACACGAACCTGTCGGCAAGGAGCGAGGAGAGGTCTCTGATGGAGCATCGCAGGTGAGCAATCAAGCCCGCGTCGGACTCTTCACGCTAGCCGGTCTGTTGGCGCTGCTCTTCGTTTTCTACGTCGTCACCAATTTGGGGGCGCGCCGCGGGTACCAGATCGGCGTCCATTTCTCCAACGTAGCCGGGCTCAAGCAAGGCGGTTACGTGATGCAGCAGGGCGTGATCATCGGCACCGTGGCCGACGTCCAGCTGCTGCCCGACTACACCGTGGAAGCCGTGCTCAACATCCGGCGCACGGTCGACATTCCAAGTAACGCCGAGTTCTTGATTCAGAGCCCGATCACGGGCGATCCGTTCCTCAACATCAAGCTGCCCAAGCACGCGGAGGGTGGGCCGGTACCGCCGCCGATGGCGCGCGCGGTGCTGCCGCTGGATCAGCAGCCACGTGGAAAGGCACCGATCACGATCTCGGACTTGCTGTCGACGGGGCAGAGCGAAGCCGTGCGCATCGACACGATGCTGGCGGACCTGGAGCGCCGCGAGCCGCATATCATGGACTCGCTCGAGGACAGCGCGCGCAACGTCAATCTGATGACCAGGCAGACCAATGCCGCCGTGGGTAACCTCGCCGATCGCTCCAACAGCATGGCCTCCCAACTGCAGCAGAGCCTCACGGTCATCAGCGGTAATTTGGTGGCGCTGAGCGCCTCGCTGCGCAATACCACCGAGACCAAGAGCGGCCAGGTCTCAAAGATCGTCGACAACCTGACGCAGATCTCCAACAGCCTGCTCAAGACCGCCGGCAGCGTGCAGCAGCTAGCCGCGGACCCTACGCTCCACCAGAACGTCGTCGACACCACCACGCAGCTGAAGAACACCGCCGCCTCGATCGCGGGCATCGCTTCCGATCTCCACCATTTGACGGGCGATCCGCAGACGCAGGCGCAGCTACACGACACCGTGGCCAACATCGATGCTGTCTCGCAGCGGTTGAGTGCGATTCTCGCGCGCTGGGGGGGGCGCTCCAGCGTCTACGGAGTCGATGCCGGCGCGACGCCTGCACCCGCCGGGCGTGCGGTACCTGCGGTGCAGCCCGAGCCCGCGGCCACGCCGCAGGCGCTGCATGAGGGTCCCAGTGGACTCTTCGCGCTGCAAATGCGCGTGAGCGAGCTCTCCAAGAGCAAAGGAGCGGGTTTCTCCACGCCATTGCTTTCGCGCGATCGCGGTCCGCAGTCGGACGTCAATCTCTGGATCGCGCCGTATTCGTCGACCAGTGTGAAACTCGGCGCCAACGACATCGGCGCCTACTCCACCGTCAACGCCGCGATCTTCAAGCGCCTCACTCCGTCCTTGCGCCTGGGCGGCGGCGTACTCTACTCGCGCGTGGGCGTGGAGGGTAGCGCCGGCAGCGGAGCGCTCGGCTTGGATGCGCTGCTCTACGATCTGCGCCATCCGACGCTCGACGTCTACGGCCGCTTGCGCATGAGCCGCGGGGTGGACGGCTTCGCCGGCGAGCGCGACCTCACCAGCGGCGATCGCCGCACCGTGTTCGGGCTGGAGCTGACCTGGTGATTCCGTTACGGGACGCCGGGGGACGACTCCCGATCTTCCCCTTTGCCGTCTACGGCTTGATCGCGGCGAACGTGATCGTCTTTCTGCACGAGCTTTCGCTGGCGCAGGTGTGCGGGCCGGTCTGCATGGACGGATTCATCAGCGGTTACGGAGCCGTGCCCTACAACCTCGTCCACGGTATCGCGGCTGCGGGCTCCCCGCAGCCGTTCTTTCTGACGCTCGTCACCGCGCTCTTCATCCACGCGGGCTGGCTGCATCTGTTGGGCAACATGCTCTATCTCTTCGTGTTCGGGCCGGAGGTGGAGTACCTCACGGGTTCGCTGCGCTTCATCGTGTTCTATCTCGTCGTCGGGATCATCGGCGGCTTGGTGCAGACCTGGGCGGCGCCGGGGAGCCATATCCCCACGGTGGGCGCCTCCGGCGCCATCGCCGGCGTCCTCGGCGCGTATCTACTCACCTTCCCCACGCGCTCGATCAGCACGGTGGTTCCGATCGGCTGCTTTCCACTCTTTCTGCGCCTGCCGGCGCTCGTGGTCATCGGGTTCTGGGCCGCGCTCCAGTTCATTCATGCGGGGGCCCTCACGAGCCGGACCATGGAAGACCAGGGCGGGGTTGGGTACTTCGCGCATATCGGCGGATTCGTCGCCGGGCTCGTGCTGATCGCACTCTTCCGCGTCCGGCGGACACGCAGCGCGCGAAGGTTCCGCTATCATTACTGAGCGAAACGTCCCGGCGTGGATGCAACGATGAGTAGACCGCGCGTGGGCCTCGTCGGGGGCGGAGCGATGGGGTCGCTCTTTGCGTGGATGCTGGCGCCCGTGGCGGACGTCAGCGTGCTCGACGTACGTCCGGCGCAGGTAGCCGCGCTCGGGCAGGGCGTGCGAGAGGAACAAGGCGAGGCGCGTACGGTGCGCGCGACACTGCACCCGCAAGATCTCTTCGCCTCCGAGATGCTCTTCGTGTTCGTGAAGGCGCAGGACACGCTGAACGCGCTGCGCCCCCTCGCGGGGAAGACCGATCCCGCGTGCGTCGTCGTCAGCCTGCAGAACGGATTAGGCAACGAGGAGGCGCTCAAGGCGACGCTGGGCGGACGCCTGGCGCTGGTGCTAGGCGTCACCACCGAAGGCTGCACGGAGCTTGCGCCGGGGTTGGTGCGGCGGGCGGGAGCCGGGATCACGATGCTGGGGGGAGCCGGTGCCTCACCCGCCACGGTTGCGGGCGTGCGCGACATGCTCGTAGCGGCAGGCTTGTCCGCGCAGGCGGTTTACGATATCAAGCCGCAGATCTGGGGCAAGCTGGTCGCCAATGCGGCGATCAATCCGGTCACGGCGCTGTTGGACGCCCCCAACGGCGTGCTCCTGCAGGATCCCGACGCGCACGCGCTCGCACGCGCCATCGCGCTCGAGACGGCGGCCGTGGCAGAGGCCGCGCAGATCGGGCTGCCCTTTCACGATCCCTGCGACTACGTCGATTCCGTCGCCTCCGCCACGGCGCAAAACATCTCGTCGATGCTGGCGGACCTGCGTGCCGGACGCCACACCGAGATCGAAGCCATCAACGGTGCCGTCGTCGCGATGGCGCGGCGCCACGGCTTGAGCGTGCCCAACAACGAAGCCATGCTGCATCTCGTGCGCGCGCGCGAGCGCACCCGCGCCGGCGATCGTGGCTGAGCGCCGCCTGACCGCCGGCGCCGTCGCGGCGCGCAAGGGCGGAGCCCCGCTGGTCATGATCACGGCCTATGACGCCCCCTTTGCGCACGCCGCCGAGGAGGCCGGCATCGACTTGCTGCTGGTGGGTGACTCGCTGGGCATGGTGGTCTTGGGTTACGAATCCACCACACCCGTGACGCTGCAGGACATGCTGCGCCACACGGCGGCGGTGATCCGGGGAACGCGGACGGCGCACGTCGTGGCCGATCTGCCGTTTCTCTCGTATCAAAGTTGCGACGAGGACGCGGTGCGTTCGGCAGGGACGCTCGTGAAGGATGCCGGGGCGCTCTCCGTCAAGCTGGAGGGCGGCGCCGATGCCGCGCCGCGCATCTGCGCGATCGTGCGCGCCGGGATCCCGGTGATGGCGCACATCGGCTTGCTCCCGCAGACCGCGGGCCTGGGTCCAGGCTACCGCACGCGCGGCGATCGCGAGCGCCTGCTGGCCGATGCCCGCGCGGTGGAGTCCGCGGGCGCCTACGCCGTGGTGCTGGAGAAGGTGGATGGCGAGATCGCCGCTGAGGTCACCCGAGAGCTGCGCATCCCCACGATCGGCATCGGCTCGGGTGCTGCTTGCGACGGACAGGTGCTGGTGATGCACGACGTGTTGGGTCTGGTGGCCTCGCCGCCGCCGTTCGCGAAGGCTTATGCCCGGATCGGGGAAGTCGCGCGCGAGGCGCTGGCCGCGTACGCCGGGGAGGTGCGCGCCGGAGCGTTTCCACCACACGAAGCCGCGCGAAAGTAACGGGAGAAGGAGAAGAGGATGCACGCGATTCGCATCGAGCAGCACGGTGGGCCGGAGGTTCTGGCGTACCGGCAGGTGCCCGTTCCGGAGCCCGCTCAGGGGCAGGTGCTCGTGCGCATCCTCGCCGCCGGCGTCAACTTCATCGATACCTATCAGCGCGAAGGCCTGTACCAGATGACGTTGCCCTTTACGCCGGGTCTGGAGGCCTGCGCGGTCGTCGAGCGCGTAGGCCCAGGCGTGAGCGGCCTCAAGCCCGGAGACCGCGTGGCCTATGCCTCCGGCCGCGGCAGTTACGCCGAGTACAACGTCGTCGACGCGGCGATCCTCGTGCCCGTGCCCGCCGGAGTCGACGATCGCGCCGCGGCGGCCGTGCTGCTGCAGGGGATGACCGCCCACTACTTGGTACACTCGACGTTCCCGTTGCAGCGCGGGCAGACCGCGCTCATCCACGCCGCCGCAGGCGGCACGGGCCTCCTATTGACGCAGTTAGCCAAGCGCTGCGGCGCGCGCGTGATCGCGACGGTGGGCACCGATGAAAAAGCGCAACTCGCGCGCCAGGCCGGCGCCGACGACGTCATCATTTATACCCGCGAAGAGGTGGCGCCGGCCGTGCGCAAGCTGACCGATGGCGAGGGCGTGCACGTCGCCTACGACTCGGTGGGAAAGAGCACCTGGGAGGCTAGCCTCTCCTCGCTGCGCCGGCGCGGCATGCTGGTGACGTTCGGCAACGCCAGTGGACCCGTTCAACCGTTTGCGCCGCTAGAGTTGATGAAGCACGGCTCGCTCTACGTGACCCGGCCCACGCTGTTCGACTACACGGCAACGCGCGCGGAGCTGCTCGAGCGCGCGGGCGCCGTGCTCGGGTGGGTAGCCGCCGGCGAGCTCGCCGTTCGCATTGGAGGGACCTATCCCATGGAGCGCGCGGCGGACGCCCAGCGCGATCTGACCGGGCGCAAGACGACTGGAAAGCTGCTGCTGCTGCCGGGGTGAGCGTTGTGGAGGAACGTGCCAAGGCGCAGAGGATGCTGTTGAACAGGCGGCTGGACGGGTTACGCAATCTGTATCCCGGGTATTTCGCCTTGGTGATGGCGACCGGCATCGTCGCGCGCGCCTGCGATCTGCTGCACGTTACCTTACTTGCCAACGCGCTCTTCGCGGTGAACGTGGTCGCCTTTCCGGTGCTCGTGGCCGCGACGGTGGCGCGTGCCGTGCTCTACCCTGCCGCCTTCTGGAGCGACCTCATCGATCCCAAGCGGGTCTTCGCGTTCTTCACGATCGTCGCGGCGGCGGACGTGCTGGGCATTCAGTGCGTCGTGCACGGGCAGCCGGCAGTCGCGTGGACGCTGTGGAGTCTCGCGCTCGTGGTGTGGGTGCTCTTGAGTTACCTCAGCTTTTTCGTGCTGACGCTGCGCAACGAACAGGGCGGGGCGGATGTCGTCCGCGGTGGCTGGCTCGTCGCGATCGTCGGCGCCGAATCGCTGGTCCTGTTGCTGTTGAAATTTCCGGCCGGCGCGCTGGGTAACGCGCAATATCTGATAGCCGTGATGTTTTGGGGCGTCGGCGCGGTGATGTACGCGATCTACGTGACGATCTTCAGTTTCCGGCTGTACTACGCGCGCGTCACGAGCGAGGATCTCTCGCCGTTATTTTGGGTGATCATGGGCGCTGCGGCGATCAGCGTGAACGCCGGGGTCGCCTTGGTGCTCGATGCACCCGCGACCCCGTTCGCGGTAGCGATGCGTTCCTTCGTCAGCGGATCGACGAGCGTGTTTTGGGGCTGGGCCACCTGGTGGATCCCGTTCCTGGTCATCCTCGGGGTCTGGAAGTACGTCGTCAAACGGGATCGCCTCATCTACGACCCCGCGATGTGGAACGTCGTCTTTCCGCTGGGGATGTATACCGTGGCGACGTACCACTTTCACCGGATGGTCGATGTTGCGCAACTCGAGATCATCCCAAAAGTTATGATCTGGGCCGCCGTCATCGCTTGGACCGCGGGAGCGGCGGGTCTACTGGCGAGCTTCGTGTCGTCGCTCGCGCAGACCAGCGCGGAGTAAGACTCCGCCGCGGCGGTGCCCGCGCGCCACGATCAGGTCTTGGATTGGTGCAGCATGAACTGGTTGCCCTCGGTGTCTCGACAGAAGGCCATCATGCAGCCTGGACTGTCGTAGATCTCACCTTCGATCTCGACGCCGCGGTCGCGGAAATGCGGCACCGCGGCTTGGATATCCGGCACCGAGAACATGACCCAACCGCTCGCGTGGAACGCCTCCTCGGTGGGCTTCCAGAGCCCGAACGCGGAGCCGTCGGGCAGCTCGAATTCGGCGCCCTGATCGAATTGCGCGGTGAGTTTGAGGTTCATGACGTCGCGCCAGAAGGACGTGGCGCGTTCGACGTCTTCCACCGGGTAGTACGTGGCGGCGATGCCGCTGATGGACGTGGTTGTCGTTGTAGCCATGCGCACCGTATACCCCCGCTCGACTGCGTCGAGCGGGGTCCCCGAAACTTGAAAGGTTCCGGACCACCCGGTCCGGGTTGCACATAGCTCGACTGCGTCGAGCGGGGTCCCCGAAACTTGAAAGGTTCCGGACCACCCGGTCCGGGTTGAGCCCCACCACCCGGTCCCGAGCGGGGTATCTGGCTTTTATGAAAGCCTATATCCTCATCCATGCGCGCACGGGCAAGACCGGCGGCCTGGCGGCCAGGGTACGCGACGTCCGCGGCATCACCGCGGCCGACGCCGTGACCGGCGATTACGACGTGATCGCAGCATGCGAGGTGGCGGACGTCAAAGCCTTAGGCGACCTCATCCTCGACGGACTGCATCACGTGGAGGGCGTGGAGAAGACCTCCACCTGTATCGTCGTCGGGTAGGCTAGCGATCCTGCCGGTCGCGCGGATGCGCCTCCTCGTACGTCTTGCGCATGTGCTCGAGCGAGACGTTCGTGTAGATCTGCGTGGTCGCGAGGCTTTCGTGACCGAGCAGCTCCTTGATCGTCATCAGGTCGGCTCCGTGCTCCAGCAGATGGGTAGCGAAGGAATGCCGTAGAACGTGCGGCGTGGCGTGCTTGGCTAGGCCCGAGAGGCGCACGAAGAGCCGGAAGATCTGGCCGGCGTAGTCGCCGTTGAGCCGCCGGCCCGTCCGCCCCACGAAGAAGGCCGGATCGGCGCTGCGCGGCCGCAGGCCCAGGTACTGGGCCATCGCGTCGGCAGCGGCATGGTTGAAGAAGACCACCCGCTGCTTGTTGCCCTTGCCCAGCACGCGCATCCGCCGGCGCTCCAGGTCGACGTCGTCGAGGTTCAGCCCCACCAACTCCGCGCGCCGGATGCCGCTGGCGTAGAGCAGCTCCAGAATGGCGCGATCCCGCAGCCGCGTGAAGTCGCTGCGCCCGGCGATGCGGGTGGCAAGCAGCTGCTCCACCTCACCCTCGTTCAGAACGTTGGGTAAGCGCTTTTCAGCTTTGGGCGGCCGGATCTCGGCGCTGGGATTGTCGGCGCGTTTACCCTCACGCCGCTGCCAGGCAAAAAAGGCGCGCAGCGCGGCGATCTTGCGCCGCACCGAAGCCACCGTAAAGCGGCGCTCGCCCATCAGGTACATCACGTAGCGGCGCAGGTCCGAGGCGCTGGCTTGCCACAGCGGCGTGCCGCCCAGCCACTGCCGGAACGCGTCCACGTCACGGCCGTACTCACTGGCGGTGCGCTCGCTCTGGCCGCGCTCCAGCCGGATCGACGCTTGGAAATCGGCCACCTCGCCGGCGGACGATCGGTAGAGACTCACGCCCGGCTCCTTCCGTGCTCCACGTATACTCGCATAATGGATGTTTGACGAGATTACGTCTAGTTCCTAGCACCCCGGCCTTGACTCCTCCAGTGCCGCCACCAAGGCCGTGAGGTCTCCCGCCAAGCGCTCGCGGCGTTCCGGATCCAGGTGCTCGAGTGCGTGGCTGACCACCCGATCGGCGACCCCCGGCAGCACCTCACGCAGGCGCGCGCCCTTGGGCGTGAGGCCGATCAAGCAGCGGCGGTGATCCGCCGGATCGTCGCGACGTTTGATGAGTCCTGCTTGTTCCATACGCCCCAGCATGCGGCTCATCGGTGGCCCCTCGACGTGCGCACTGCGTGCCAGCTCCGCGGGCGTCCGTTCCGCGCCCTCCCAGAGCGCCTCCAGCACCGGCCACTGGGCCGCGGAGCTGCCAAGGACCGCGAGCGCTCGGTCGACGGCCCGGCTCAGGCGCCGCTCCGCCAGGCCCAAAAGGCGGGCTACCTCGGCGCCGCCGTCCACAGGTCTCTCCACAAGCCGCTCAATGGAGACGGCCGCTCGCTGGCGGCCGTCTTGCGTGCGTTGGAGGCCGGCTGCGGCCGGCTTCGGGCTAGCTTACGTAGGAGACGCTGACGGGGACGCCTGCGGCCTCCGCCTTCTGCAGGCAGACCAGCACGGCGTCGATCTCGCTCTCCACGGCGATGAGGTCGCCCGCGCTGATGCCCACGGGCCCAGCATGGAGCCATAGGATCGTGCGTGCGGTCTCCAGGGCCTCGCGCAGCCGGCGCGGCGTCGTCTCCAATACGGGCCAGTCGCTCTGGGCCACCGGCCGGACGACGCGCCAGCCCTCGCCGCTGGCCTCTTCTTCGTCCAGCAGCGCGTGCGGAACGGCTGCCAGCATCGCGAGCGAGCGGCGTTCGGCCGCTCCCAAGGGCAGTTCAGCCTCGTCTAGGTGGAGGACGAAATCGACGAAGGCCGCCTGCTCGACGATGTATCCGCCAGCTCGCGAGCCGACGGTCACGGAGGCGGGCCCTCGCATGAATTCCCGCACGTCGTATCCCATCTAAGCGCAAGTGTTGGACG
Source organism: bacterium (assembly GCA_004298675.1). GTDB lineage: Bacteria > Vulcanimicrobiota > Vulcanimicrobiia > Vulcanimicrobiales > SCRA01 > SCRA01. The sequence continues at coordinate 15,922 of SCRI01000009.1, forward strand.
CCGCCGCACGTTGGCCCTTGGGAGTTGCCGGCGCGGCGGCGAATCGCAACATCGTGAATGCGCCCGCGATCGCGACCGGCGATGCCTTGATCATCGTCGATCCGCAAAACGACTTTCTCCCCGGCGGCACGCTTGCCGTAGCCGAGGGCAATCGGATCTTCGCGCCGATCAACGCGCTGGCGCCTCGCTTCCCGCGCGTCTACGCCACGCGCGATTGGCATCCGCGCGATCACGCCTACTTTCAAGCGCAAGGCGGACCGTGGCCGTATCACTGCATCGCGAACACGCCCGGCGCCGAGTTCTCAGCTCTACTCGAGCGTGCGCACGTGGACGTGGTGATCAGCAAAGGGACCGAACGCGAAACCGACGGTTACAGCGGCTTCGCCGGCACGGATCTCGCGCAACGCCTACAGCACGACGGCGTGCGCAGGCTCTTCGTCTGCGGTCTGGCAACGGACTATTGCGTGAAGGCTACCGCGTTGGAAGGCGTGGCACACGGCTTCGAGGTGTACGTGCTGGTGGACGCGATCGCCGCCGTCAACCTCGCGCCGGGCGACGAGGAGGCGGCACTCGAAGCCATGCGCCGCGGCGGTGCGCGCTTGATCGTCAGCGCGCATCTGCGGTAAGTCTTTGTTGCGCGCGTTACAGCCAGCGAAATTCGTTTACATTCCGGCGGGGTGTTCCTATAATCGAGCACATGCCCGCCGTACGAATGCTCGGCGCCGATGCCGCCATGCAGCTCGTCCAGACCGGCGCCACCATCATGGTGGGCGGCTTCGGCCTGGTTGGAGCTCCGCTCGCGCTCTTGGAGGCGTTAGGGCGCTCCGGCGCGAGCGAACTCACCGTTATCTCCAATAACCTCGGTGAGCCCGGCCAGGGCTTGGGTGCTCTGTTGCGCCAAGGGCGTATCGCACGAGCCATCGGTTCGTACTTCACCACCAACCCCGAGGTGATCGCTGCGTACCACGCAGGCCAACTCGAGGTCACGCTGCTGCCGCAAGGCACCATGATCGAGGCGATCCGCGCGGGGGGCGCGGGCATTCCGGCCTTCTTCACGCCGACCGGAGCGGGCACCGCGCTCGCGCAGGATAAGGAGACGCGCCGCTTCGGAGAGCGTCTGTGCGTGCTCGAGCAGGCGCTCTACGCCGACGTCGCACTCGTCAAAGCGCATCTGGCCGATCGTCTGGGAAACCTCGTCTACGAGAAAACCGCGCGCAACTTCAACCCCGTCATGGCCACCGCTGCGCGTTGCGTGATTGCGGAGGTTGACCGTATCGTGGAGGTGGCGGAGCTCGATCCCGAGACGATCGTCACACCGCAGCTCTACGTGGACGTGCTCGTGGAGCGCGCGGCGTGAGCGCGGAGATGCGGGAGCGCATCGCGCGTCGCGCCTTGGAGGAGTTGCCCGCCGGCAGCGTCGTCAATCTGGGCGTCGGCATCCCCACGCTCATCGCCACGCTTGCGCAGGCGCGCGGGCGCATCTTCATCCACTCCGAGAACGGCATCCTCGGCGCGGGTCCGCGCCCGCCCGAAGGCGCGATCGATCCCATGCTGGTCGACGCCGGAAAACGCCCGATCACCGCGAGCCCCGGAGCCTCGTATTTCGACTCGGCGCTCTCCTTCGCGATGATCCGCGGCGGACACATCGACGTCGCCGTTCTCGGCGCGCTGCAAGTCGACGCTCGAGGCCGCGTCGCCAACTGGGCCATGCCCGGGCAGCCGATCCTCGGCGTGGGCGGGGCCATGGATCTGCTCGGCGGAGCGCGGCGCGTCGTGGTCACGATGACGCACCTCTCCAACGCGGGCGAGCCGAAGATCGTGCCGGAGCTGACGTTGCCGATCGGGAGCCTGCGCAGTGTCGACGTCATCGTCACCGACTACGGCGTGCTCGACGTCACCGACGGCGCGCTGGTCTTGCGCGAGTTGGCGACGGACGTCACGCTGGAGCACTTCACGCAGGCGACGCCCGCGCCGTTCAGCCTTGGCGTGCAGCGCACGCGATGAAAGATCGCGGGGAGCGAGCGACACCCACGGAACTCGAGCGCTACCGCGTGGGGTCCCTCAGCAAGGGCCTGCGCATCCTCGCGCTACTGTGCAGCAGCGAACGGGCGATGTCGCTCTCCGAACTGGCCGAGCGTCTAGGGTGGAACCGCACCACCGCCTATCGCTTCATGGCGACGCTGCAGGCCGACGGCTACGTCGATCAAGATCCCGTCACCAAGACGTACGCGTTAACGGCGCGCGTCATGGACCTCGGCTTCAGCTACCTCAATGCGTTGAGTTTTCCCGAGCGCAGCCTGCCCTATCTCAACCGCCTCTCGGCGGTCACCGGTCACTCCTGCAATCTCTCCGTGCTGGACGGCGCCGAGATCGTCTACGTCGCGCGCGTGGCCTCGCGCTCGTTGCTCTCCATCAACCTCCACGTAGGGTCGCGCCTGCCGGCGTACTGTACCTCGATGGGCAAAGTCTTGCTGGCCTGGCTCCCGCCGCGGGAGCTGCGGAGCGTTCTCGCCGGCCTGCGCATCGAGGCGCGCACCGCCAAGACGGTTCGCAACGCCGAAGAGCTCTTGCGCCTGCTCGGCACGACGCGGCGCAACGGCTACGCCGTCAACGACCAGGAGCTGGAGATCGGCGTGCGCTCCGCTGCCGCCCCAATTCGCGACGGCAAACAGCGCGTCATCGCCGCGCTCAACGTCTCCGTACCCGCCGCGCACTGCACGCTCTCACAGCTCATGCGCGACGTCGTGCCGCGCGTTCTCGAAGCGGCACGCGACATCTCAACCGCGATTGGACAGCGAACTCCAGAAAGGCTGCATCGATGAACGACAACCGGATCTCGCGCTCGACGTTCGCCAAGGGCCTCGGCCTCGGGGCCGTCGTAGCCGCCGCCGGCTTCCCCGCCTTTATCCCTAGGATCGGCGAGGCCGCCGATACGATCAAAATCGGTCAAATCGAGGAGCTCACCGGCGTCTATGCGGCTCCCGCCGGCAACGAGGTGCGCGGCGCGCAGCTGGCCGTCGACGCGTGGAACAGACGCGGCGGCGTACTGGGCCGCAAAGTCGAGGTGGTCCTCGAAGACGACGGCAACAACCCCGGCAACGCCGTCTTGAAGGCTCGCAAGCTCGTGAATCAGGACAGGGTCGACGCGCTGCTGGGCACGCTCAACAGCGGCTCCTCGCTCTCGGTCAGCGGAGCCGCCAATACGATGGGCGTCTTCTTCATGGATTCCGGCGGACACGCCGACGAGATCTCGGGCAGCAAGTGTCACTGGAACACCTTCCAGGTCCCTCATACGACGTGGATGCTGGCTCAAGCCACCGGCTACTCGATCGCGAAGAAATTCGGCAAGAAGTGGTACATGATCACGCCGGACTACGCCTTCGGCCACGCCTTGGCCGCGGCGTACGAAGATCTCGCCAAACGCATTGGCTGCACCATCGTCGCCAACGAGCTGACGCCGCTGGGGACGAGCGACTTCAGCCCCTATCTCACGAAGGTCGAGGGTGCCAAGCCCGATTGCCTCTTGGTGCTGGTGCAGGGAGCCGACTGGGTGAACTGCATGAAGCAAGCCAGCTCGTTCGGCCTCTTCAAGAAACTGCCGGTCGCCGGTCCCTATGTGGAGATGGAGAACGTGTGGGCGCTCTCGCCCGAGCTGCGGGTCGGGTACTGGGGCTGCGAGTGGTACTACAAGCACGATCTCGTCCTCGGCAAAGGCAACACCACAGGGCGGCAATTCGTCGACGCCTATCGCAAGCAGTTCGGTACTCCGCCCACCGAGCGCAACTGTTTCGCCTACGTGGCCATGGATCGGCTGCTCTGGGCGATGAGCGACGCCAAGTCCACCGATCCGGTGAAGGTTGCTCGCGCGCTCGAAGATACCAAGTTTCACTCGCTCTGGCAGGGCACTCCGTACTTCCGCAAGGCCGACCACTCCCTGATGTGGCCGATGTGGTTCGGGCGCCTGCGTCCGAACGGCACGCCCGAGGACAAGTACGACGTCGTCGAGATCATCGACCGTCAGGAGCCGGAGGCGATCGCCAAGAGCGCCGCCGATCAGGCGACGCTCTGCCGGCTCGACTATCCGTCGTAGTGCCCCAAATCCATCAGGCACCTACGAGGCGGCGCTCGTTGCTCGCGCGATCGTGAACGAGCGCCCCTTCGCGGGCCAAGCCCAAGACCCACGTCTCACAGGCCACGCGGTGGCGTGCGAAGCAGGCGCGCATCGACGCCGCAATCTCCATAGCGTTGCCGTCGACCAGCGCCAAGACACTGGGGCCGGCGCCGGAGAGTGCGATGCCGAGCAGACCGCTGTGCTCCAGGCGCAGTGCTTCATCCAAACCCGGCACGAACGCCGAGCGGTACGGCTGGTGGAGGCGATCCTGCATCGCTACGCGCAGGTGCGCGAGGTTACCGCTCGCGAGCGCCGCCCCCAAGAGCGCGGCACGCTGCACGTTGTAGACGCTGTCCTCCTTTGCGTAGGCCTGCGGCAGCACGGCGCGGGCCTGCGCTGTGGCGAGCTCCAGCTGCGGCACCGCGATGATGGCGCGCACGCCCGCGGGCGGATTGAAGCGCAGATAGGTCGGCATCGCGTCGCCTTGCTGCGCCGCCACGACGATGCCGCCCAGGAGCGCCGGGGTGGAGTTGTCGGGATGCCCCTCCAGTCCGCAGGCCAATTCCACCAAACGCTCGGCGGGCGTCTCCAGCTCGTTCGCGGCGTCTGCCACCAGCAGACCTAACACCAGCGCCGCCGCGCTCGAGCCCAGGCCCTTGCCCAACGGTAGCGGGTTCTCCACGACCAGCTCGCCGCACGGCAGCTCGGCGTCGGCGCCAAGCAACGCGCGCATGCCGCGCACGATCTCGCCTTCGAAGCCGCCATGCGTCGGCATCTGCGGGCCGGGGAGAAAACGCGTGCGAAACGGCCCTTCGTCACGATGCAAGGTGGCGCGCAAGCGCAACTCGAGGGCGATGCCGACGGCATCGAACCCGGAGCCGAGATTGGCGCTTGAGGCGGGCACCTCGAAATCGATGCGCATCGGTTACTTCTTCTCCTTCAGCATGGCAGAGAGCACGGCGTCGACCGACTTGGCGACCGGCTCCGGTGTCAGGGGCTCGACCACGGACGAGTCCTTGAGGACATGGCCGGTCAAGATGCAGACGACGTCCTCGCCGCCGCTGAGCACGCCTTGCCGGCGCAGCACGCGCACGCCCGCCAGCGAGGCGGCTGAGGCCGGCTCGCAGCCTAAGCCGTCGCTGCCGATCGCCCGGCGTGCCTGCAGGATCTCGTCGTCGGAGACGGCCAGCGCCAAACCGTCGCAGGCACGCAGCTCCCGCCGCGCCTTGCGCCAGGAGACGGGGTTGCCGATCCGGATGGCACTCGCCACGGTCTGCGCCTTCACCGGCTCGAGGTCCGCGCCGCTCTGCCAGGCCTTGGCGAACGGTGCCGCTCCCTCGGCCTGTACCACGCACAGCCGCGGGAGCCGGTCGGCTAGGCCCAGCGCCAACGCCTCGCGGAAGCCCTTGCCCAGTGCGCTGACGTTGCCGAGGTTCCCGCCCGGCAGCACCACCCAGTCGGGGGCGCGCCAGCCACGCTGCTCGAGCAGCGCAAAGGCCACGCACTTCTGCCCTTCGATGCGATACGGATCCACGGAGTTCACCACCGCGACCTCGCGTGAGGCCGCGCCCACCGCGCGTGCCAACTCCAGCGCGTCGTCGAAGTCGCCCTCGACCGTCAACACGTGTGCACCGTATGCCAGCGTCTGCGCGATCTTGGCCTGCGAGACGCCGCCGGCCGGGGCTAAGACGAAGGCTCCCATGCCGGCCCGCGCGGCATAGGCCGCCATCGCCGCCGAGGTGTTACCGGTGCTCGCGCAGAGTGCGGCGCGCGAGTTGCGCGCCGCCGCGAAGGAGATCGCGACGGTCATCCCGGCATCCTTGAACGACCCGCTGGGGTTGCGTCCGCAGTGGTAGACGTTCAGGCGCTCCACGCCGCCGAACGCGGCGCTGCGCGGTGCCTCTTGCAGCGGAATCTCGTTCTCGTCGAGCGAGACGATGCGCGCGGGATCCAGGTGCGGCAGCAGCTCGCGATAGCGCCACACCCCGCTGCGATCGGCGGCGCTGGAACCCTTGCTGCGCTCGCGCAGGATCTGCACCAGCGCCTCGCGGCCGATGCCGCGCGGCGCCGCGAACTCGAGCAGCCCGCCGCAGCGCGGACAGGCCGTGCCGTCGATCGCCTCGCCGCCACACCCGGCTTCAGCGCAGCGCAGTGGCTCCGGCCCGCCCACTCCGTCCCAGCCTGCGCCGGTGCCGGCTGCAGCTTCGGGGTCGGCGCACCGCAGGCGCGCCAACGTCTTCTCCATCGTGCCCTACTCCTCGTGAAACAAGCAGAGACGCCCCCGGCCTGTGAGCCGGGGGCGTCTCGTGGGTCCGCTCGATCGCGCCGACCTACTGCAACGCCGCTCCCGCCCACAGTCCGAAACCGCGGGTAATCGTCGTAGTAGTCGTAATAATCATCGCGTACATCGCTTCGCACAGTATATCGGCAGCGGCAGCAAATTCCTTCACCCTGGCGGGTGATCTCTGCCCGTCGCCGCGAGCCGCCGCGCGCGAAGGCGCGACCGCCCAGGTGCGGAACACCTTGCGATGCTGCACAGCGCTCCACTCCCCGCGCGCCTCCTCGACGAGCTGCGGCGCATCCTCCCACGCCCTGGTGCCGTGCTCGACGCGCGCGAAGACCTCATGGTCTACGGTTACGACGGCACCTGGTACGAAGGCTTTCCCCAGGTCGTGGCGATCCCCGATAGCGCCGAGCAGATCGCGCAGATCGTGCAGCTGGCCAATCGGGAGCGCCTGGCCGTGACGCCCCGCGCCATGGGTTCGAGTCTCTCCGGCGGACCGGTGCCGCTGCGCGGCGGGATCGTGCTGGACACCAAGCGCATGAACCGCATTCTCGAGATCGACGAGGTGAACTTCCTGGCGGTGGTGCAGCCCGGTGTCATCAATGCCGATCTGCAGGCCGCGGTGGAGCGCCGCGGCCTCTTCTATCCGCCGGATCCAAGCTCGATGCGCCAGTCGGCGATCGGTGGCAACGTGGCGGAGAATGCCGGCGGGTCGCGGTGTCTGAAGTACGGCGTCACCTCGGACTACGTCATGGGGCTGCAAGTCGTGCTGCCCACCGGCGCGATCATCCGCACCGGCGGCAAGATGGTGAAGAACGTCACCGGCTACAACTTGCGCGCGCTCTTCACCGGAGCTGAGGGGACGCTCGGAGTGATCACTGAGGCGACGCTGCGTCTGCTGCGCAAGCCGCCGTTCTCGCTGACCGCCATGGCGGTCTTCGCCTCGATCGCGGATGCCGCGCGCTGCGTCACCGAGATCATGAGCGCGGGCCTGACGCCGTGCGCCCTCGAGATGATGGACGACGTCACGATGGCGTGCGTCGAGGAGATGTTCCACCTCGGTCTGCCGGTCGAGCGCGAAGCGATCCTGCTCGTTGCCGTCGACGGCGGCCAGCGCGAGCTCGTCGAGGCGGAGATGGAGGCGGTTTCGGGACTTGCGCGAGCGGCCGGCGCCGTGGAGGTCCGCGTCGCCGCCGACGCCGCGGAGTCCAGCGCGCTGTGGCAGGCGCGCCGCGGCATCAGCCCCGCGCTGGCGCGCAAGCGGCCCAACAAGCTGGGCGAAGACGTCTCCATCCCGCGCTCCGAGATTCCGCGCATGGTGCGCGCGGTGCGCGCGATCGCCTCCAAGTACGCGCTGACCATCCCGCTCTTCGGGCACGTCGGCGATGGGAATCTCCATCCCAACATTCTCTGCGACCGTCACGACGCCGCAGAGTTGGAGCGCGTGGGTGCGGCCGCGCGCGAGATCTTCGAGGCCGCTGTGGCCTGCGGCGGGACGCTCTCGGGGGAACACGGCATCGGTTTGCTCAAGAAGCAGTTCATCGAGCTCGACTTGGGCAGCGAACAGGTCGAGGCGATGCGCCGTATCAAGGCGGCGCTCGATCCCAACGGCATCATGAATCCCGGGAAGATCTTCCCCGAGCCCGGCGGGGTCGGCGCCTTCAAGTTGTAAGGTGCTCTGGCGAGGAGTTCGAGCGCATGGATCAGCAGGTTGACGGCAGCGCGGGCCACCCGGAGGCACGCTACGGCGGAGCGGGGCGGATGAGCGACGCCACCGTTGCCGCCCACGAGCAGGCCGCGGCGGCGCTAGCCGATTTCGTCCCCGCCGCCAACGGCTTCAGCGGGCGCGACGTCCCCGCCGACGACATCTTCAATCGCTGCGTGCGCTGCGGACTCTGTCTTCCCACCTGCCCCACCTACGTGGAGACGATGGTCGAGACGTCGAGCCCGCGCGGGCGCATCGCGCTAATCAAATCCGTGGCCGAGGGACAGTTGGACATGCTCTCCCCGGGCTTCGTGCACCAGATGTCGGAGTGCTTGGATTGCCGCGCCTGCGAGGCCGTCTGTCCCTCCGGAGTGGAGTACGGAAAACTGCTCGAGCCGGCGCGCACCCAGATCAACCGCGCGCTCGAGCAGCAGCGTGGACCGGTGCGGAACTTCGTGCGCCATCTGCTGCTGCACGTGCTGTTCGGCAACCTCGCCGTGATGCGCGTGGTCTCGCGCCTGCTCTGGCTCGTGCAGCGCCTGGGGCTGCAGGCCATGGTGCACAAGAGCGGTCTGGCACGCCTCTTGGGCATGCAGCAGATGATCGAGCTCGCGCCGCGCGTCAGCGACAAGTTCTTCGTTGCGCGCGATCAGCGCTGGGAGGCCAAAGGCGCCAAGAAAGCCACGGTCTTTCTGCATGGCGGCTGCATCATGGCTACCGCCTTCGCCGAGATCGACTTCGCGACCGTGCGCGTGCTGCAGCGCGCCGGCTGCGAGGTGCTGGCACCGGCGGCACAGGGCTGCTGCGGCGCCATCACCGTGCACGCCGGCGACATGGACGCGGGGCGCGAACTGGCCAAACGCAACATCGATGCGTTCGAGCGGTCGGGCGCGGACTACTACGTCATCAACGCCGCCGGCTGCGGCTCCACGCTCAAAGAGTACGGCCACCTCTTCCACGAGGACCCCGAGTGGCATGCCCGCGCCGTGCGCTTCTCCGCCAAGGTGCGCGACGTCACGGAGTTTCTGGATCAGATCGGCATCGACGAGAACCTCGGCCGCATCGAGACCACCGTGACCTACCAGGAACCTTGCCATCTCGTGCACGCGCAGCGCATCACGCAGGCGCCGCGTAACTTGCTGCGCAAGATTCCAGGCCTGACGCTGGTCGAGATGAACGAGAGCTCGCTGTGCTGCGGCAGCGCGGGCATCTACAACGTCACGCAGCCGGAGATGTCGCAGCGTCTGATGGAGCGCAAGGCCAAGAATGCCGCGGCCACGGGAGCCTCCTGCTGCGCGACCGCGAATCCCGGCTGTCAGCTTCAGGTGCAGGCCGGTCTGCGCCGCGAAGGCAGCACGATGAGCGTGCGTCACGTCATCGAGCTGCTCGACGAATCCTACCGTATCGCCGACGCCGTGCCGGCTCCGGCAACTAGCCGCGGTACTCCCGCCACTCGGTGACGCACGCGCCGCTGAAGCGCACCAGCGCCCCCATCTCGCTCGGCCCGGCGATGGCGCCGGCGTGCCCGCGCACGCTGAAGGTGAAAGCGACGAAGGCGACGTCGCCGTCGACTAGCACGTCGCCAACGACCATGCGCGCCGCCTTGCCGCTCTGAAAGAAGGCGCGCATGAAGTCGCGGATCGCGGTGCGTCCCTGCAAGGGCTCGCGGCCAGCTTCGCGATAGACGGCGTCGGGTGCGAAGAGTGCGGCAGCGGCATCGGCGTCGCCGGCGTGCCAGGCCTCGAGCAGCCGTTGCAGCAGGGCGTAGAAACTCACGCCGACAGCGCTCCAACCAGCTCCTTCAAGATGCGTCCGGTGGCGCCCCAGATACGGTGCGCTCCATAGTCGAGGGCGATCACGTTGCGCTCCGTGCCACGCACCACCACGGTCGAGTAGCGCACGGCCCCCGCGCGCAAGATCTCCGCCAGCGGCACCTCAATGACCGCGTCGATTTCGCCATCGCTGCAGCGCCACAGTTGCCGCTGCGCGAGATACCCCACGAACGGGGCGATGGCGAAGTCGGTGACCACGGTCGAGACGTCGGGCAGGCGACCGAGTACCTGCACGCGCTGGGGAGCGACGCCGAGCTCTTCTTCCAGCTCGCGGAGCGCGGTCTGCTCTAAGGCGACGCCGTCGCCAGGCTCCCACTTTCCACCGGGCAGGCTGATCTCGCCGGGATGCAGGCGCAACTGATAACTGCGGCGAGTGAAGGGTAAGATCAACTCGCCGCGCTCGTCGCGCGTCAGCAGCGCGATCACCGCCGCGCGCCGTCCGCGCACCGCGGGTGCAGGCTCCAGCGCCGCCAAGCGCCGCGCGATCGCCTCGATCTCCATCACGTCTCGCTTAGGAATGGCTGGGGCGGATGGATTCGAACCATCGCATGGCGGTTCCAAAGACCGCTGCCTTACCGCTTGGCTACGCCCCACTCCCGGCGGGGTTTGTGCTACCTCCCCACAACGATTACCTGCCGTGCCGGCCGAACGCCCCACGTGCACAATCCTTCGTCTCGCATTCTCACAGTGTGGGTACACTAAGCGCACGCGAAAGCGGGGCCGCCGGACAGCGGCGGCCGGCACAAGGCGCGGTGGCGGAGACTTGGGGGAGTGCGCCGTCACCGCGCCTTTGTCTGCCGGGAAGACGGGTTGCAGCGCCCAGCGACGAAGGCCCGCTTGGGAGGATGCATCCGATGATCGACCCGAGCCCCGCACGGCCCGTTCACCTCGATCCCCTAACGCCGCTGCAGTTCCTCGAACGCGCCGCCTTCGTGTACCGCGAGAAGGCCGCGGTGCGCTACGGGCAGACCACCCTCACCTATCCGCAGTTGTATGCCCGTGTGCGCCGGTTCGCCCGCGCACTCACGGCGGCCGGCATCGAGCCCGGAGACCGCGTCGCGGTGTTGCTCCCCAACATTCCGCCGATGCTCGAAGCGCACTTCGGCGTCCCGCTCGCGCGCGCGGTTCTGGTTGCGATCAACACGCGTCTGCTAGCTGATGAGATCACGTACATCCTCCAGCACTCCGGCAGCAAGCTGCTCATCTACGACGCAGAGTATGCCGCGGTGGCGGCTCAAGTGCGCGCAACGCTCCCGCTGCTGCGCTGCGTGGCCTACGACGATAGCGGCGCCGTTCACGCCGATATGGATTACGAAGCGCTGCTCGCCGCAGCTTCCGAAGAGCCGATCGCCTTCGACACCGTGGATGAAGATGCCACCATCTCCATCAACTACACCAGTGGTACCACCGGGCGCCCGAAAGGCGTGATGTACACGTATCGCGGCGCTTTCCTCAACGCGCTGGGCGAGGCGCTCGAGACCGGTTTGGACGCGACCAGCAACTATTTGTGGACGCTGCCCATGTTCCACTGCAACGGCTGGTGCTTTCCCTGGGGTGTCACCGCCATGGGCGCCACGCACGTGATGCTGCGGAAGATCGATCCCGCGCTGATCTGGCGGCTGATCGCCGAAGAGGGCGTTACCCACTTCAACGGCGCACCCACGGTACTCACCGCGCTCGTCAACGACCCCAGCGCGCGGCGCGTCGCGCGCCCCTTGACCGTAGCCACCGCGGGTGCGCCGCCTTCGCCGCGCATCATCCGGCAGATGGAGGAGTTGGGCGCCGAGATCGTCCACGTCTACGGCTTGACCGAGACCTACGGACCGATCACGGTCTGCGCCAAGCAGCCGGAGTGGGAGCGCCTCAGCGATAGCGAGCGCGCCCAGCTCAAGAGCCGCCAAGGCGTGGGCTACGTCAGCGCCGGTAACGTGATTCGCGTGGTCGAGCCGAGCGAGGACGGTGTGCTGCGCGACGTCCCGCGCGATGGCGAGACCCTGGGCGAGATCGTCATGCGCGGCAACAACGTCATGAAGGGCTACTACGAAGACCCGGCGGCCTCGGCGCGCGCCTTTGCCGGCGGCTGGTTTCACTCCGGCGATCTCGCGGTGTGGCACCCCGACGGCTACGTGGAGATTCGCGACCGCGGCAAAGACATCATCATCTCCGGCGGCGAGAATATCTCCACCCAACAGGTCGAGAAAGTAGTCGTCGAGCATCCCGCCGTGCTGGAAGTCGCCGTCGTGGCCATTCCCGACGAACGCTGGGGCGAGGTTCCCAAGGCCTTCGTGACCCTGCGCTCCGGCAGCGAAGTCAGTGCGCGCGAGCTCGAGCTCTTCTGCCGCGAACGGCTGCCCGGCTTCAAAGTTCCCAAGGCCTTCGAATTCTGCGATCTGCCGAAGACGTCGACGGGGAAGATTCAGAAGTTCGTGCTGCGTGAACGCGAATGGAGTGGGCGCGAGCGGCGCGTCAACTGACGAACCGTTGCGGGGCGAAGAGATCGATGGCGTGAGGGCTCGCGCCGTCTACGACCAGGCCGGCGACGGCCTCACCGATGACCGCACAGAACTTGTATCCATGGCCCGAGAAGCCGCCGGCGAGAACGACGTGCGGATGCGTGGGATGGCGACCGATCACGAAGTGCTCGTCGGGCGTCACCGTATACATGCAGACGCTCGAGCGCAGGTGGCGCCCCACGGCGTCCGGCGCCCAACCTTCCAAGGCGTGTTTGAGCGCCGCGATCTCCTCCGCCGCGACGTCGCGCGCGAGGTGCTCGAGGTCGGTATACTCCTGGCTGTGGTGGAAGGCTGCCTTGATGCCTTGGCCGGGGAGATCGGGGAAGCCGTAGAGCATAGGGGTGCCCTCGCGCTCCAGCAGATACACGGGAAAGCGATCCGCAGCGAAGTCCTCGCGGTGGGCCAGCGGCTCGAACCAGTGGAGGACGTTACGCTCCACACGCAGGGGCAGCGCCGCGTCGCGGGCCGTCTTCCCGAGCCAAGCCCCCGCCGCGACGATCAGTTGTTCGGCCTGAATGCGTTCGCCGCCGGCTAGCTCCAGCTCGACGCCACGTCCCGTCTCCCACCACGAACGGACCTGCGTGCCGAAGCGTGCCTCGGCGCCGGCCTCAACGGCCCAGCGTAGATGCGCCAGCACGCACGCTTCCGGGAAGAGCAGCCCCGCCTGCTCCTCGTAGAGCGCTACCTCATGTTGCAGCGGGCGCAGCACGGAGAAGCGCCGGCGCAGATCCGAAGCCTCCAGGAGTTGGTGCACCAGTCCGTGTTCGCGCGCACTGCGCAATGCGCCGCTCACCACCTTGCTCTCGGGCGCGCCAACCATCAAGCCGCCCGTTCGCAGCAGCAAGTGCTCGCCCGAGCGCCGCTGCAGCTCATCCCACAGCTCGTACGCGCGCAGCAAGAGCGGAACGTACGCCGGATGCTCGTAATAGGCTTGACGGATAATGCGGGAACCGCCGTGCGAAGCGCCCAACGCATGCGCCGGCCCGTATTGCTCCAGGCCCACCACATGCGTACCGCGCGCGGCGAGATGGGCCAGGATGGCGCTGCCCATGCCGCCTAGCCCGATCACCGCCGCTTCGTACGACCTCATACGCGGGCGCTTCGGCGAACCTGCGGCGGCCTACTTCTCAGCGCCGTGTCGATCACGACGCGCGCCGCGGCCAGCTCCGTCCCCACGAGCTCGAACCGCGGCGGGCGCACGCGCGCGCTGCCGATGCCAGCCGCCTCTTGTGCCAGCTTGATGAGCTGGACGAATTTCGGCACCGTGTCTAGGCGCAGCAACGGCAGGAACCAGCGGTAGAGCTCGAACGCCTCCCGCTCGCGCCCCTCCATCGCATCTTGGAAGAGCGCCACCGACTCCGCGGGGAAGGCGCTGACCAGTCCCGCGATCCAACCCACGGCGCCCGCGGCGATCCCCTCCACGATGGCATCGTCGACGCCCACCAGGATCTCCAAGCGCTCGCCGATCAACGCGCGAATAGCCGTCACGCGGCGCGTCGGTGGACGACTCCTTGACGGCCTCGAGATTAGCGTGTTCCGCGGCAAGCTCCGCGATCTGCTCGGGCAGGAAGTCCGTCTTGTAGGCCACGGGGTTGTTGTACAGCATGCACGGCAGGTCCGTGGCCGCGATCACCGTGCCGACGTGCGCCTTCATCTCGCGCCAATCCGTGCGGCAAGACGCGGATCGATCATGCGGAACGCCTCTTACGCAGCAGCGCGATGGCGGTGGCAGACGTGGCCCATGCCTGCGGCTTCTACGACCACTCCGCCTTCTCGCGCCAGTTCAAGGC
>SCRI01000010.1 GCA_004298675.1 bacterium
AACCCACACCGCCGACACACGTCAATCGGCTTCCTCTCACCCATGGACTTCGAGCGCCGCATGAGTCAGCCCGCCTGATGTCCAATCACAAACTCTCCACGAAACCGGACCAGCTTCATATGCTCCCGCGCTGGAAACTTGGAGCCCTGGAATTCCTCTCGAGTCGGCGTCTTCGTATATCCGCTGTACCCAATCTGGGATGTCCCTGTGATAGAGGTTTCGGCCAGGCCTCCCTGAAGGATCAGTCGGCCACCAGCCACGCTTGGTAACTACGTACACGACCCAGTGGTAGACGCTGTAATGCGCCCTTGCAATGGCTTGCCAGTTATGGCCGCCCGTAAGCAGATGCTCGGCCGCTCGGCTAGCGGCTGTCGAGCGGGCATTCGCCTTGGCTAGCTTACCCACTTCGCAGCCCGAGTTAGCCTATTCCGCGTGCTGGCCCTTCTCCACCGGGCCTAATCCGCGCATAGCAACGTCATCTATTACTTGCTGGCGCCAAGCCGCCCAGCAGCTTCTCGGTCTAGGCACGGTTGGGCGACACCGGCGTATCCTGCTGCTCGAAGCTGGCGGAACACCGGCTCCGGCGCCAACGTCAAGGCGACGACGACCAACGAAGTCAGCCGCTCGCGGCGATGACCCTGGCCGCCACCAGTCAGCCCATCGCCGGCATCGAAATAGCCAGAGCGTTGCCATCGGGGTGCAGCTTCCGACAGAGTTCCACCGCTTCCAGCCCTATCAAGCCCATAGCCGCAATCACGCTCCCGCCGCGATCGAGGATCGCTCGCTCGATGTCACGGGAGATCGTGGGATCGTCAGGTACCACGAAGTGCATGGTAATCACCGCTCGAACCACGATCCGACGTCGACGGTACTGGAGGCGGTAACGCGTCCAGCACCCTCGTAAAACTTGTGCCATTGCCCATCTAATCCTCTGGCGGCCCGCGGAAGAAAGAGGCGTCGACTTTGATGCCACCGCCGCGCGGAGTGTGGGGCGGAGTTGTGAGGATGAATGCTACCCACGATGGGAACACTAGGCAGTGACGCTCGTGATATGAGCGCCTAAGTGCTTGAATATTGAGTGGTTATGAACGGTTTAGAGATACGCGTCAAAAATCGAATGGGCGAACTGCTCACCGCGAGTCTGCCGCTCTTGGGATTAGAGCATTCTTCTGTGAGCGCTATTATCTCTGGCCTCGACATCAGCCACGATCGCGTTAACGGAGGTCGGTGGACGTACCACCTAACGTCCATATTCGGCGGCCCGCTACTCGATCGCGTTTCTATCGCCGTCCAGGCTACTGGCCGACAAGCACTCCAGGAACTGCTTATGAATGCCCAGACAATCGTAGAAGACACATTCGCGCGGCTGACGGCGGCAAACGACGCCGATCCCAACAGCGCCTATGTAGAACGATTCAGGCAGCAATATGCTGATGCCGTCAGCAGCAAGAATGAACTAAACCGTCAGATTGGCCAAGGCTTTTAGTGATCCAGGAATGGGTGGTCCAACGAGCAGCCGCCTGCTCACAAAAGAAGCCCGCAGAACCTTAATTCTACGGGCTTTTACGATGGTGCCGAGAGCCAGAATCGAACTGGCGACACCAGGTTTTTCAGACCTGTGCTCTACCGACTGAGCTATCTCGGCTTAAGAACTCCAGGACTCTCCGTGATGCACCGGTCCCCCGTTTCCCGGGTGACCGGCGCACATCGGAACGATGGCGACGCTGATGGGGCTCGAACCCACGACCTCCGCCGTGACAGGGCGGCGCTCTAACCAACTGAGCTACAGCGCCATGGTGGGCACAGGTGGGCTCGAACCACCGACCCCTCGCGTGTGAAGCGAGTGCTCTCCCACTGAGCTATGCGCCCTGGCGCGCGGAACGCACCGTATTATACCGTCCGTCGCAGTGGCTGGCAACCCCCTTCCAACACCTCACCACCCTTTGACGCGCAAGGGGGCAACCTGTTATACTCACCGTCGCCCACGGGCGCGTAGCTCAGGGGGAGAGCGCCACATTGACACTGTGGAGGTCAGTGGTTCGATACCACTCGTGCCCACCATGATTGAAGGGAGGAGCCGCATCCGGCGCCTCCCTTCTCCTTGCCGTCATTCAAGGACGCCCCTGGAACGAGGCGAAGCGTAAACGCATGCCCACCGAGACGACCGCGCACCCGCCGCTCAACGCGATCCGCCACACGGCCGCGCACCTCTTGGCCCACGCCGTCAAGGATCTCTACCCCGACGCGAAGCTGACGATCGGCCCCGCCACTGAGCAAGGCTTCTACTACGACTTCGATCGCAAGGAGCCGTTCACGCCCGACGATCTCACGCGTTTGGAAGAGCGGATGAAGGAGCTGATCGCCGCCGATCTGCCGATGACCGGGCGCGAGATATCCCGTCCCGACGCCATCACGCGCTTCACCGCGGAGGACGAGCCGTACAAGGTGGAGCTCATCCACGGCATCCCGCAGGACGAGCCGCTCTCGCTCTACACCATCGGCAGCTTCACGGATCTCTGCCGCGGCGGCCACGTCCACTCCAGCGCCGAAGTCGGCGCGGTCAAGCTGCTCAGCGTCGCCGGCGCCTATTGGCGCGGTGACGAGCACAACCCGATGCTCCAGCGCATCTACGGCACCGCCTTCCCCACGCAGGGCGAGTTGGATGCCTACCTGCAATTTCTCGAAGAGGCGCAACGCCGGGACCATCGCAAGCTCGGCAGGGAGTTAGGGCTCTTCTCCATCGAGGAGGACGCCGGCGGCGGCCTCATCTTCTGGCACCCCAAAGGAACGGCCGTCCGCCAGATCGTGGAGCAGTTCATTCGCGAAGGCCTGGTGGAGCGCGGCTATCTGCCGGTGATCACGCCGCACGTCGTGCACGAACACCTCTACGAGATCTCGGGACACCTGGAGAACTTCGCGCAGAACATGTTCGGCCCACTGGAGGTGGAGGGACAACGCTTCCGCCTCAAGCCGATGAACTGCCCGGGCCACATCCTCATCTACCGGAGCGAGGCGCGCTCCTATCGCGACTTGCCGTTGCGCTACAGCGAGTTCGGCACCGTCTACCGTTTCGAGCGCTCGGGAACGCTGCACGGTTTGACGCGCGTGCGCGGCTTCACGCAAGACGACGCCCATCTCTTCTGCGCCCCCGAGCAACTGCAGGGCGAATTCGAGCAGACCGTCGAGGAGGCGCTACGGCTGCTGCACGCCTTCAACTTCACGGACTTCCAGTTCTTCCTCTCCACGCGCGAGCAGCGCGGCGGCACGGACGAGATCGCCGAAGCCGCAATCCGTAACGCGCTCGATCGTTTTGGGATGCCCTACGAGCTCGACGAGGGCGGCGGCGCCTTCTACGGTCCGAAGCTGGACATCAACCTCTCCGACGCCATCGGCCGCAAGTGGCAACTGGGCACGGTGCAGGTCGACTTCGTCCTGCCCGAGCGCTTCGGCTTGAAGTATCGCGGCGCCGACGGCGAGGATCATCGCCCGGTGATGATCCACCGCGCGCTAGCGGGCTCCATGGAACGCTTCTTCGGCGTGCTGATCGAGCACTTCGCGGGTGCCTTCCCGGCTTGGCTGGCCCCAGTGCAGGTGGCGATCGCGCCGATTAGCGAGCATCAGTTGGAGTACGCGCGGCAGACCGCTCGCGCACTGCGCGCGCGCAACTTCCGCGTCGAGGTCGACGAGTCCAACGAGAAGCTCGGCTACAAGATCCGCCACTGGAAGCTCCAGAAGGTGCCCTACATCCTGGTGGTGGGCAAACAGGAGGCCGCCGACGGGACGGTGGCTGTCAACGAGCGCGGCATCGAAGAGCGGCGCGCGCCGGTCGCGGTGGAGACCTTCGCGGAGGAACTGGCGCAGCGCGTCGCCGAGAGGCGCTGATGCTGCTGCTGGGCATCGAAACCTCCTGCGACGACACCGCGGCGGCCGTCGTAGAGGACGGCCGGCGCGTACGCGCCAGCGTGGCCACCAGTCAAGATGCCTTTCACGCCAAGTACGGCGGCATCGTCCCCGAGATCGCCGGGCGCCAGCACGTCCAACTGATCTCGGCTACCGTCGAACACGCGCTCCAGACCGCCGCCACCACGCTGGCGGAGCTCGACGGCGTGGCCGTCACGCAGGGTCCCGGCCTGATCGGCAGTTTGGTCGTGGGCGTTGCCGCGGCCAAGGCTCTGGCGTACGCCACCGGCAAACCGCTCTACGCGGTCAACCACCTCCACGGGCACCTCTACGCCGCCTTCCTGGAGCAGGAGACGCCGCCGCAACTCCCCCTGCTCGGGCTGATCGTCTCCGGCGGACACACGCAGTTGGTGGACGTGCGCGCACATGGCGATCTACGCATTATCGGGCGCACGCTGGACGACGCCGCCGGTGAGGCCTTCGACAAGACCGCGCGCGTGCTGGGCTTGGGCTTCCCTGGCGGCCCCGCGCTGGACCGCCTGGCGCAGCAAGGCGACCCCACGGCCATCGACTTCCCGCGCAGCATGCTGGGCAGCCGCTCGTTGGACTTCTCCTTCTCGGGCCTGAAGACGTCGGCGCGTTACTTCCTGGAATCGAACGAGGGCAAGCGCGCACAGACCGCCGACGTGGCGGCCTCGTTCCAGGCGGCGGTGGTCGACGTGCTGGTTGCCAAGACGGCGCAGGCGCAGCGGCGTCTGCGGTACGCCACCGTCGTCGTCGCGGGCGGCGTCGCGGCCAACTCGCGCCTGCGCGCGCAGATGGCGGCGTGGGCCGAGCGCGCCGGGGTCCGCCTGCTGATCCCGCCGCTGCGCTTCTGCACCGACAACGCGGCGATGGTGGCGGCGGCCGCCTACCACGAGGCCCAGCCCCCCAGCGATCCGCTGGCCCTGGGCGCCGACCCCAACCTTCCCTTTTAGAGGTACGCCGTCACCGCCCCGCCCGTTGCGGAAGTCGCTTTCGCCAATCAAAATCTTCTGTCGACAACGCGCCGCAGCGCAGGCGTGTCCCCTCCGTTCTTCAAAAACGCTTTGCGCAAGTGACAACGCCGCCGTCGCAGGCGGCACGATGACGATGAAGGGACAAGAGATGGCGCAGCAGGTAACGGTGCACGCTCCGGCGGGTGTGGAGATACGCGGACCCATCGATGCGCAAGGCGCGGAGGTACTCACGCCGGAGGCTCTCGCCTTCGTCGCCGACCTCCACCGGGCGTTCGACGCGCGCCGCCGCGAGTTGCTGGCCGCCCGCGCACGCCGCCAAGCCGAGTTCGACCGCGGCGTCCTGCCGGGTTTTCTGGAGGAGACCAAGGCCGCGCGCGAGGACCGCTCGTGGCGGGTGGCCCCCGCACCCGCGGACCTGCAGGATCGCCGCTGCGAGATCACCGGCCCCACCGACCGCAAGATGGTGATCAACGCCCTCAACTCCGGCGCGCGCGTCTTCATGGCCGACTTCGAAGACTCCAACTCCCCGACGTGGGAGAACGTGGTGCACGGCCACGTCAACCTCACCGACGCCATCGAGCGCACGATCTCGCTCCAGACACCCGAGGGCAAGTCCTACCAACTCGGTCCCAAGCCCGCGGTGCTCTTGGTGCGCCCGCGCGGCTGGCACTTGAGCGAGAAGCACGTCTTGGTCGACGGTTCTCCCATCGCCGGCGCGCTCTTCGACTTCGGCCTCTACTTCTTCCGCAACGCCAAGCGGCTCGTCGCCAAAGGCAGCGGCCCGTACTTCTATCTGCCCAAGCAGGAGAGCCATCTCGAGGCACGCCTGTGGAACGATGTCTTCGTCCGCGCGCAGGAGCGCCTGGGCGTTCCGCGCGGTACGATTCGCGCCACCGTGCTCATCGAGACGATCACCGCGGCCTTCGAGATGGAGGAGATCCTCTACGAGCTGCGCGAGCACTCCGCCGGACTCAACGCGGGCCGCTGGGACTACATGTTCAGCGTCATCAAGAAGTTCCGCAACCGCGCCGACCTCGTCTTCCCGGATCGCAACTCGGTCACGATGACTGCTCCCTTCATGCGCGCCTATACGGAGCTGCTGGTAAAGACCTGCCATCGCCGCGGCGCCCACGCCATCGGCGGCATGGCCGCGTTCATCCCCAGCCGCAAGGATGCCGAGATCAACGCCAAGGCGATGGAGAAGGTCCGCGACGACAAGCGCCGCGAGTCGGGCGACGGTTTCGACGGCTCGTGGGTCGCCCACCCGGACCTCGTCTCCATCTGCACGGAGATCTTCGACGCCGCGCTGGGCAACAAGGCCAACCAGGTGGAGCGCCTTCGCGAAGAGGTCAGCGTCACGCCCGCGCAGTTACTCGACGTCAAGAGCGCCGGCGGCGCGGTCACCGAGGCGGGCCTGCGTAACGACGTGAGCGTGGGGCTGCAGTACATCGAGTCGTGGCTGCGCGGCATCGGCGCCGCGGGCATCTACAACTTGATGGAGGATGTAGCGACCGCCGAGATCTCACGCTCGCAGGTCTGGCAGTGGACGCGCAACCACATACACCTGCAGGAAGGGCCGCTGGTCGACGCGGCGCTGGTCCGCCGCGTGGCCGACGAGGAGCTCGCAAAGCTGCGCGCGGAGATCGGCGAGGCCGCCTTCGCGCAGCGCCGCTTTGCCGACGCACGGCGGGTCTTCGAACAGGTTGCGCTTGCCGGCGATTTCGTCGAGTTCTTGACGCTCTCGGCCTACGAGCTGCTGCCGTGAGGCACCCGCAGGCTTAGTCGCACACCGCACGAGCCGGACCGTTCGCAAGACGGTCCGGCTCGTGCGTTCGGAGAACGCACCACGACGATGCTCTTGACCTCTCACGTCCTCATCACCGACGCAATCCTGCTGTTGGTGGCCATCTTCGCCGGCGCGCTCAACTCGGTCGCCGGCGGAGGCTCGTTTCTCTCGTTCCCAGCGCTGCTCTTCGCCGGGCTGCCGCCGATCATGGCCAACGCCACCAACAACGCGGCCATGTGGGTGGGCACGGCCTCCAGTGCCGGCGGCTATCGCGAAGAGGTCGCCAAAGCGCGGCGCTATCTGGTTGCCGTCGCCATTGTGAGCGCCGTCGGCGGCATCGCCGGGGCCGTGATCCTGCTGCGCACGCCCTCGTCGGTCTTCACGAAGCTGATCCCGTTCCTGCTGCTGACCGCAACGATTCTCTTCGTCGTCGGACCACTGCTGCCGCGCTACGCCGGCGGATCCACGGCATCCCACCACGGTGTGCAGCGCCCCTCTCTGCGCGCGATCATCGGGCAGTTGGCGGTGGGAATTTACGGCGGCTACTTCGGCGCCGGCATGGGCTTCGTGATGCTGGCGATGCTGGTGCTCGAAGGTTTCGAGAACATCCACGACATGAACGGCATCAAGACGTTCCTCTCCGCCATCATCAACGGCGTGGCGCTGATCCCGTTCATCCTCGCGCGCGCGATCGCTTGGCCTGAGGCCGTGGTTATGAGCCTGGGAGCGATGCTGGGCGGTTATCTCGGGGCCCGCGTCGCACGGCGTCTGCCGGCGCCGGCGGTACGCCGCAGCGTGATCGCCATCGCCTGCGTGCTCACCGCCTACTTCTTCTACAAGACCTATGCGTAGCAGGCCCTAGAGCAACTCCATTTGGCGGATCGCCTCGCGGTAGTCGCGCGCGGCCGCCGTGAGCTCTTGGTCGAGCGTTGCCACCACCTCGGAAAGCTCGCGCAACACGCTGGCGGCACAGCTGGGCGAGATGCCGGAGAGGAACTCCGTGGTGCCATCGCGCTTGGCGGCAATCAGCGTCGTCCCGGTCATCAACACAACCCCCTCGCGCACCACCACACCATGCGTCGCTCCCCCGGTATCTCCGGGCTGGCGTACGCCGCGCACCGCATAGCGGGCCCCGCTATGGAGGCGAAACTCAAAGGGAGAGTGCACGGCCGCTGCGATGCCGCGTCCGACGATGAGGCTATCGCTGACGATGGCCTCGGCATCGACGCGCCGCACGTAGGGAGAGCGCGCGGAGGCCAGGCGCAGGATCGCCGGAGCCAGCGTCGATGGCTCGGCCGGCCACGTCGTGGAGCGCTGCTGATCGCGATCGATTTCGTGCGCCAAGACGCGGCGGCGCAGCTCCATGGGCGCCCTACCCAGGCGCGAACGGTTCTTCTTGAGCGCCAGATCGAACTCGCGGCGCGCCAATTCCAGCCGGCTGGCCGCCGGAACGATGCGCTGGACGAAGAGAAAGAGGACCGACTCCTCACCGATCGGGACGTGTGGGCCGCGCGTGCCGAGGTCTCTCACACTCCGAGTATCGACCAGCCTGGCGCCTGCGATCTAGCCCTTCCCAGGGATTGGGGGCGCCGTCACTCTCCGCTGGAACCGGCGCCGAAGGTTAAGAAGTGATCAAACTCTATCCACACGACTGTGACTTCAGTGTGTGGAGAAAGTGGAAAACCCCGGCTTTTGTAGGGCGCACCAGCGCGCGATGCCCGCCACCAGCACGCGATGCTCCACGGAGTGCAGGCGCTGGAGCGCCTCGGCCTCCGGCTCCCCCGGGTTCAACGCCATCGGCTCGCGTGCGAGCACGGGGCCGCGGTCGACTTCAGGGGTAACCAGATGGCAGGTCGCGCCGGCCCAGCCCAGACCGGCCGCGACGGCATCGCGTAGCGCGTGAGCCCCCCGGAAGGCCGGAATCAGCGCGCCCCCGGGCACGGCCACCACGTCGGCAGCGGGGTCCTCCGGGAGGAGGGCCGGGTGAATGTTGACCACGGCGGCAAAGCTCTTCACGAAGGCGGGCGGCAGCACGTGCATCCATCCCAGCAAGAGAACCAGCTCCGCGCCGCTTGCGCGCACCGCACCCAAGACCCGCGCATCGTAGGCGTCGCGCCCCTGGCCGCCCCGGCGGTCCCACACCTCGACGCGCGCCGCGATGCCGGCGCGCCGTGCGCGCTCTAACCCGAAGGCCCCGGCGCGGTTGGAGAGCACGAGCCGGAGGTCCAGCGGCAATCGCCCCTGCGCGACGGCATCGATGACCGCCTGCAGGTTGGTGCCCGAGCCGCTGACGAGAACGGCGGTGGCGACGCTCTCCGTGTTCACGCTGCCGACGGCGGACGCACCACCACCGCCGGCTCGCCGGCTTCGCGGACCTCCACACGCCCGGCCAACACGGCCCCAGGGACGGCGGCGAGTGCGGCCGCCGCGTCCTGTGCCGGCACGATCAGCGTGAAGCCGATACCCATGTTGAGCGTCCGGTAGCGCTCCTGGTGCGTCAGTTGCGCGCGGGCGGCCACCTCCGCCACGATCGCCGGCACGCTCCATGCGCTCGCGTCGAAGACCGCCTTCACGCCCTCGCGCAGCGTGCGCGGAACGTTTTCGAGCAGGCCGCCGCCGGTGATGTGCGCCATCGCCTTCACGCGCGCCACGCGCTGCACGGCGCGCACCGGCTCGAGGAACGAGGGATGGATCGCCAGGAGACGCTCGCCGAAGGTGGCGCCGTCGAAGGGGTGCGCCCACTCGCTCTCAGCGATCAGCGAGCGCGCTAACGAGTAGCCGTTGGTCTGCAAGCCGTTGGATGGCAAGCCGACGATCGCATCGCCCGGGTCCACGCTCTCCACGTGCGGCAGCTCCGCGCGCCGCACGGTGCCGACGATCGTGCCGGCGAGATCGAAGTGCCCCGGCGCGTAGAGGCCCGGCATTTCGGCCGTCTCGCCGCCCAACAGCGCCACGTTGTTGCGCCGGCAGGCCTCGTGCACCCCCGCCACCACGCTTCCCGCCATCTCCGGATCGAGCGAGCCGACGGCGAGGTAGTCGAGAAAGAACAGCGGTGTCGCGTTGGTGACCAAAATGTCGTTGACGCAATGGTTGACGAGGTCTTGCCCGACGCTGTCGTAGCGCCGCAGCGCCGCAGCCACCAGGATCTTCGTGCCCACACCGTCCGCGGAACCCACCAGCACGTTCTCGGCATCGGGCGACGGATACGCGAAGAGGCCGGCGAAACCGCCCAGCGCGTCGAGCTGATTGGCATGACGCCAACCCGCCGTCCGCATGCGATAGAGCGCGACCGCCGCGTTGCCGGCTCCGATGTCGACGCCGGCCCGCGCGTAGGCATCGTCATCGCTCCGCCCGCGTACTTGGAGTTCCTCGTTCACTCTCGCCCTCAATACCTGGTTGCAGCATGGGATGAACCCGGCAGGTGCGGGCTATACCGCCGCCCAACCCCCGAGTCGGCTAGAGCATTTCACCGTGGAGCGGCCGTGCGCCTCGCAAGGCGCGGCTACCGGTGAAGGCTTCCGGCTCGCTCATCGTGACAACGCCGCGCCTGGTTGATTCGTTACCCCGGCGGCGCATCGTCATGGATGAGCGACACCAGAGTGAAGTTGCGACCGACAAGAGGTTCCTGCATGCAGTTTGGAGTTCACACCGGGGAGCTCTCCTCGCTCTCCGCCGACGCGCTGGTCGTTCCCGTTTACAAGGACGGCTCGAGCGACCCCGCTACGCGAGCCGCGGACGACTTGCTCGGCGGCGCGATCGCACGCGCCGTGGCCTGCGGTGAAATCACCGGCAAGACCTACGAGCGCACGCTCTTCCACGTGACGCAGAACCGCAAGGGAACCCCACGCGCCGTGCTGGCCGTCGGACTGGGCGCGCACAAGGACTTGAATGCCGTCAGCGTGGGGCGCTACGCGGGCGCGGCGGTCCGCTATCTGGGCAAGCGTAAGTATGCCGCGCTTGCCGTCGCGCTGCCGGCCGCGGCCGCCAAAGCATTCGCAGCGCAGTCCGCGGAACGCCTCGCGGAGTGCGCCGTCGCCGCTACCTTCGATACCACCACGCATCGCAGCAAACCGCCCGAGGATGCCGTCGTCACCGCGCGCGTGACGTTGTACGCTCCCGACGGCGACGCGACGGTATTGGCGCGCGCACTGGCGCGCGGACGCGTCATCGGTGACGGCGTGAATTTGGCACGCGTGCTTGCCAACGCTCCGCCGGCGGAGCTCACTCCGCAGGCGCTGGCCGCAAGCGCGCGCACGGTGGCGCGCCAAGTGGGTCTGACCTACGCCGTCCTGGAACCGGCGCAGATGGCGCGCCTGGGCATGGGTGCAATTCTAGCCGTCGGCAAAGGCAGCATCCATCCGCCGCGCATGATCGTGCTCTCCTACCGCGGCAACGCCCGCTCCAAAGAGACGCTGGCGCTGGTCGGCAAGGGCATCACGTTCGACTCCGGCGGAATCTCGCTCAAGCCCGGCGAGCGCATGGACGAGATGAAGATGGACATGTCCGGCGGTGCCGGCGTCGTCGGCGCGCTGGCGGCCATCGCGCTGCTCAAACCCAAGCTCAACGTGATCGGCGTGATCGCCGCCGCCGAGAACCTGCCCAGCGGCTCCGCTTACCGTCCGGGCGACGTGCTGCGCGCTATGAACGGCAAGACCATCGAAGTGCTCAACACCGATGCCGAGGGGCGCCTGGCGCTCTCCGATGCGCTCTCGTATGCGGTAGCCAAGCTCGGCGCCACGAAGATCGTTGACGCGGCCACGCTCACCGGCGCCTGCGTCGTCGCACTGGGGTACGCCGCCTCCGCAGCCATGACCAACGACGAAGCCTGGTGCAAACAGGTGCTCGAGGCTGCGGCCGCAACCGGCGAGCGCTATTGGCATATGCCGCTCTTCGAGGACTACACGACGCAGATCCGCAGCGAGATCGCCGACATCAAAAATACCGGTGGCCGCCCTGGCGGCGCGCTGACGGCCGGTGCCTTCCTCAAGGAGTTCGCAGGCGAGGTGCCATGGGTGCACTTCGATATCGCGGGCACCGCCTACACCGATCGTGAATCCCCCTACCAGGCCAAGGGCCCAGCGGGCGTTCCGGTACGTGCCTTCGTCGCGATCGCCGAGTACCTGGCCGGCGGCGCAGCCACGCTCAACGGCAAGACCAAAGCTTGGCTTCGGAGCAGCCCGATCGAACCGCAGCGGCATGCGCCACCGTTCAATAATGGGGCGCCCTCGATAAACGGCACCACGCGGCGCGCGGCCCCCGCTCGCGCCGGCGCCCGCCGCAGCCGATAACGTGAGTACACCATGCTGACACCGCCACGGAAGAGACCCCGCCGGACGTCGAGCCGAAAGCTCACCAAACGCGAGCACAATCTCTTGCGGCGTATCTCCTCGATGTTGGAGACGCTGGGCAAGCGTGAGGATTCGGCAAGCGAGGCGGGATCGTTCTTTCGCGACGGAGCCCATCTGCTCAGCGAACTCGCGGCCTGGGGGCGCATCCAGCGCGTGGTCAACTCCCCGGCGCGCCCCGAGCCTAAGCGCTAAGCGACGGCGCGCGCAGCAGCGTCCAGGAGACGATAGCGGCAGCCAACGCCAGCAGCGCCGCCGCGAGCATGACGACGCTGATGCTGGAAGCGTAGCCGATACCCAGCACTGCGATGCCCAGGAGTCCCGCCGCCCGCGCTACGGCGTTGTTGATCCCCGAAGCCACGCCGGCGCGCTCCGCGGGGAGGGCGCCCAAGACGGCCGCGGTGAGCGGCGCCACCACGATTCCCATGCCCAGCCCCAGCACGCACGCGGCTGGAAAGAACGTGGTCCAGTAGTCGGCGCCGATCCCAGGTTGCGTGAAGAGCAGGTAGCCTAGAGCCGCGATCGCCGCGCCCGCGGTTAGCGGAATGCGCGCACCGTGACGGTCGGCCAGCGCACCGGCGGGGCGCGCGATCAACGCCATCAGCGCGATCATCGGCACCAGCGCGGCCCCCGCCGCCGCCGCGCTATAGTGCTGGCGATCGATCAGCTCGAACGGCACGAAGTAGAGGGCGCCGCTCAAGGCCGCATACAGCAGGAACGTCGCCTCGTTCGTGCCGCGGAAGGTGGAGTTGGCGAAGATGTCCAGCGGCATCATCGGTGCACGCGCACCGCGCTCGCGCAGGAGAAACAACGCCAACATATGCAAACCGGCGGCCGCGACGATCCACACGCGCGCGCTGCTCCAGCCCACGCCTTGTGCGTCGAGGGCCGCGAACGTCAACAGCCCGAGCGCCAGCGTGGCCAGAAGCGCGCCCAGCCAATCCACGCTACCGCGCGCGGGCTCCCGGCTCTCTTCGACGGTTCGCAAGAGCAAGAACACGGCGACGGCCAACGGCACGTTGAGGGCGAAGACCCAGCGCCACGAGAGCAACTGCACGATGACCCCGCCGATGACCGGCCCGAGCGCCGAGGTCACGGCGGTCGTGGCCGACCACAGCCCGATCGCGCGGCCCCGCGCCGAGGCGTCGAAATTCGCGCCGATCAAGGCCAGCGACCCTGGAGCCAGCAGCGCCGCGCCAACGCCTTGCACCGCGCGCGCCGCGACGAGCATGGGCAGCGTCGTACTGACCGCACATGCGAGCGAAGCGAGTGTGAACACGAGCGTACCGCAGGCGAAGATCCGGCGGCGGCCATAGCGGTCACCCAGCGCTCCCCCCACCAGCAGCAGGGCCGAGAAGAGCAGCGCATATGCCTCAAAGATCCACTGCGTCTGCGCCAGCGTCGTGTGTAGATCGCGCTGCAGCAGGGGTAACGCCAGATTCACCGCGCTGCCGTCGATGAAGACCATCGAAGACCCGAGGATCGTCGCCCCCAGCAGCGCGCGCTGCGCTTGCGCAACGCCCGCCGGCCGCGTGCCGCGGATGACACCATCGGAACAGGGGTCGCGGATCATGGGTGAGGTTTCCCCTTCACGCCCGGAAGCTCCCTAGCCGGGTACGATGCAGGCATGGCTCGCCTCCATCTGATCGTGCGCGGACGCGTGCAAGGCGTGGGCTTCCGCGCCACCGTCTACGACTGCGCTATCGACCACGGTCTGAAGGGCTGGGTCCGTAACAACGCCGACGGCAGCGTCGAATGCGTGGCCGAGGGCTCCGGCGAGGCGCTGGCAGCACTGCAGCGGCTCTTTCGCGCGGGCCCGCCGGGAGCGCGCGTGGCCTCTCTGGACGTGCTGACGGAGCCGGAGTCAGGTGAGTTCCGCGGCTTCCACGTCCACCCGACGCGATAGGGAACGGGCGTCGCCGCGTCTCCATTGGCGGACCAGGCGGCCGCAAGCCTAAACGCCGGGCCGATGACCCGTCGCCTACCCGGACGCGCAGAACAACCCAGCATGCCAATGGCGGGACGCTTGGCGCATGCCCATGCCCGCGCTCGATGTTAGCCTTGACGTATTACTCATTTCGATCAACCTCACACCCCAAGTCTACGCAAAGGAGTCCACGTTGAGCGCCGGCACCCTGCTCGCGCCTGGGGCCACCACCGTCCCTAGCGAGTACCTTCACGATCTCATGGCCAAGGTCCGGGTCAAGAATCCGGCCGAGCCCGAGTTCCACCAAGCCGTTCAAGAGGTTCTCGAATCCCTGCGGCTCGTGCTGGAACGGCATCCGGAGTTCGTCACCTACCGCATTCTCGACCGTATCGTCGAGCCCGAGCGCGTGTTGACGTTTCGCGTGCCGTGGTTCGACGACCGCGGCGGCATCCACGTCAACCGCGGCTTTCGCATCGAGATGAACAGCGCGATCGGGCCCTACAAAGGCGGATTGCGTTTCCATCCTTCGGTCAACCTCGGAATCCTCAAGTTCCTGGCCTTCGAGCAAGTACTCAAGAACTCGCTGACGACGCTGCCGATGGGCGGCGGTAAGGGGGGCTCCGATTTCGATCCCAAGGACAAGAGCCGCAGTGAGGTCATGCGGTTCTGTCAGAGCTTCATGACGGAGTTGCACCGGCACATCGGACCGGACACCGACGTACCCGCCGGCGACATCGGCGTGGGCGGGCGCGAGATGGGCTTCCTCTTCGGCCAGTACAAGCGCCTCGCCAACGAGTTCACCGGCGTTCTTACCGGCAAGGGCCTCAACTGGGGCGGCTCGCTCATCCGGCCGGAGGCAACTGGATACGGTTGCGTCTACTTCGCCGCCGAGATGCTCGCAACGCGTCACGAGTCGCTGGAAGGCAAGACGTGCCTGGTATCGGGGAGCGGCAACGTGGCTCAGTACACGGTGGAAAAGCTGCTCGACATGGGCGCGAAAGTCGTCACGCTCTCCGACTCCGACGGCGCCATCTACGACCCCGCCGGCATCGATCGCGAAAAGCTCGCGTGGGTCATGGATCTCAAGAACGTGCGCCGCGGCCGCATCCGCGAGTATGTGGACCACTTCCAGGGCGCCACGTACAGCGCCGCCGACGCCGCGCTGGGCTACAATCCGCTCTGGAACGTCAAGGCCGACTGCGCCTTCCCCAGCGCCACCCAAAACGAGATCAACGCACGCGACGCTGCCAACCTCATCCAGCAAGGCGTCACGCTCGTCTCCGAAGGGGCGAACATGCCGAGCACGCTCGAGGCCGTGCAATTGTTCCTGGAAGCGGGAATCCTCTACGGGCCGGCCAAGGCCGCCAACGCCGGCGGCGTTGCCGCCTCCGGGCTCGAGATGAGCCAGAACAGCATGCGTCTGAGCTGGTCTCGCGATGAAGTGGACCGCCGGCTGCGCGACATCATGATCGCCATCCACAAGAACTGTTACGAAACCGCGCAGGCCTACGGCACGCCCGGCAATCTCGTCAATGGTGCGAACATCGCCGGTTTTCTCAAGGTCGCTAACGCGATGTTGGACCAGGGACTGGTCTAAGGCACGGTAAATCCGGAGGCATCGCATCGCCATGCCTCCGGAGGAACTCCATGCCCAAAGGCTACGTCCTCGCCGAGATCGACGTTACCGATCCGCAAGGCTATGAGGCCTACAAGAAGCTCTCCTCACAGGCCGTCGCCGCCCATGGCGGCCGCTTCCTCGTGCGGGGCGGCGAAGCCGTACAGCTCGAGGGGACGCGCGGGCCCAACCGCATCGTCATCCTCGAATTCGATTCGCCGCAGCAGGCTCAGGCGTTCTACGACTCAGCGCAGTATCAGGAGGCCGCAGCGGTGCGGCGCCGCGCGTCCGTCTCGAACTTCTACCGCCTGACGGGCAGCTGACACCGCAACCTACACCAGCGTCATCTCTTCGAGCCAGTCGAAGACGACCCTGAAGAACGCCTCCGGCTCCTCAACGAACGGGAAGTGTCCGCTGCGCTCGAAGACCTCGAGCGTGGAGTTGACGATGCCCTCGTAGAGCGCCAGCGACTGCGAGATCGGAAACGCGCTATTGTACTGGCCGGCCAGCAAGAGCGTCGGCACGGCAAGCTCGGCCAAACGCTGACGCACGTTCCAGCCGTCGAAGATGCGTCGCCATTGCAGCGCCGCCGGGCTCGACCAGAGCACGCGCGAGAACAAGCTGCGGACGCGCTCGTCCTCCGCGTCGTAGAAGAGCAGCGGTAGCGACGCGCGGATCGCGTGTTCCAACGACTCGTCGCGCTCCGAGGCGTCGCTGAGCGCGCTGACGACGGCATCGATAGCGCCGCGCTGCAACACCGCTTCACGCGGCTCGCCACGCATGGGAAACGATGGGACGCCGCTCACCAAGATCAGAGACTTCACGCGCTGCGGAAAAGCCAACGCGTATTCGAGCGCCACGCACGAGCCCCAACCGTGCCCGAATAGCGTGATGCTGGCGGCCCCAAGATGCTCGCGCACGGCATCGAGATCGTCCCGCAGACGTTCGATCGTGAGCTCGTCCATACCGGCTCGACTCGAGCGTCCACAGCCGCGCTGATCGTAATAGACCACGCGCATGACCTCACCCAGACGGTCGAGCCACGGAGACAGCGCGGAGTGATCGAAGCCAAAACCGCCGTGAACCGTCACGCAGAGGTCGCCCTTGCCGACGGTTTCAAGATAAAGCTCGCCACCCTGAACCGCAACCAAAGCCATCTCACGGCCTTTCGTATCACGGCTAGTCGTCGATGGCGATCATTGTACCGCGCAACTCGAGCGCATGGCAACGCACGTAAACCCCCTGATCAGGGGAATCTCGCATGCCGCATGGCGTCGTCCCAAATGTCCCAGGACCGCCGTACTCGGTAGCCGGTGTAAACGGTGGATAGTCGAACCAGCACCTAGGACCAACGGGCCGTCGCGTTAGCGGAGGCGTGCTTGGAGAAACGTCTCCAGTGCGGCATTGAAGGCGGCCGCATTGTCGAGCTGCGGCAGATGACCCGCCGCTGGAACGACGCTCAAGAGCGCCCCGGGTATGCACTGCGCGAGATGTCTGGAATGTTCCGGGTCGACGCGGTCGTCCAATTCGCCGGTGACGACGAGCACCGGCACGGTGATCGTGGCGAGCACGTCCTCCGTGTTCGAGCGGTAGCAGGCACGCGCCGTCTGCAGATAGGCTTCCTTGTCGCACTGCGCCACGGCTTCTTCCAGCCCGCGCCGTGCCGCTGGAGCCGGCGTTCCCCTGAAGACGGCGGCGGCATACTCGCGCGCGAATTCGTCCATGCTCGTCGCGGCCAAGCGTTGTTCGCGCTCGCGGATCGGGCGCTCCGGGTCGGCCAGCGCGGCGAACGTATCGCACAGCGTCAGCGAGAGCACGCGCCCGGGTGCGCGGCGCCAGATCTCCATGGCCCAACAGCCGCCCATCGAGACGCCCACCACGTGCGCGCGCTGCACCCCTAGCGCATCAAGTAACGCAAGCTGACACGCCACGATCGCGGCGGCGTCGATGGGCCTGCGCCGGCTCGACTCGCCGTGGCCGGGCGTATCGGCAGCGATGCAGCGAAACTGCGGCGAGCAGCGCGCCACCTGTTCGCTCCAGATGACTTTGGAGGCACCCAGTGAGTGCAGGAACAGAACCGCCTCGCCCGCTCCCGCCTCGTCGTAGGCGATACGCTCTCCCGCGGCCTCAACGTGCATCGGCTAGCGCTCCCGTCAGTTGCGCCTCGACCGAGCCCCGCATCTGGATCCAGCCGCGGAAATTGCCGTGAAATGCGTCGTCGTCCGCGGGTGTCGCGATGTGCTCGAAGGGGCTGAGGTGGCGGCTGGCTGCGAGGCGTTCGTACAGCTCGAGGTCGCGCTGACGATCGCGCCGTCCGTCGTGTGTGAGGTAAGAGACGCGGGCGCAGCGGGCCGCGCTGATCGCCTTCCGTTGCTCGATCTCCACATGGCGCTCGTCCTCTTGAATCAGCGGCAGATGCCAGGCCCCGTGCTCGACCGGGCGCGGCGTGCTGGCGTCGAGCGCCGCACGCATCAGCAGCGCGGCGCGGCGGATCTCCGGTTGCGCGCTGGGCGCGCAGCGCAGCGCGAAGAAGTTGTCCCACTCCGTCGCCGTCACGATCACCGTATGCCAGAGGAAGGGCTCGAGGATGCGGTTGAGCACCTGTTTGTGCACGCCGAGACCGGCGAGCCTGCGCGCATGCTCCACGGCGGCATCCCGCGCCGACAGCCAGATGCGCAGCGCCTCACGTTCCTCCGTTTCCGTCAACACCTCGGAGGCCGACATGCCCGCTTTGTTGCGCCCCCACTCGACCGGCACGACCGGATCTTCCAGCACGCGCTCGATCAGCTTGGCCGTGGGGATCGCGCGCGAGCTAGCGCTGTTGCGCGAGAAGACGCGATGCGTATTGAACTCGGCCAGCACGAAGCGCGGAAAGATCACCTCTAGGGTGATCAGGCGCGCCCCGCGCGGGCTGATGCTGTCCAACAGTACTCGTGCAGCGAATCCCATGGCCGCTTCTTATCGCCGGCGCGAGCCCCGCCCTTCGTCAGAAGGGTAGGCTCACAGAGAGATCGATGCTCCGCCCAGCGGCGTACTGGGTGGTGTTGAAGCCGTTGTTCTGCTTGATGATGTAGGCGTCGTTGCTCAGGTTCAAGAGCGAGAGCTTCCAGCCCAGCGCCCCCGGGCCGCGGCGCTCCGCACGCCGGCCCACGGCCAGGCCGAACGTCAGGTGTGACGGCAGGCGGGCCGGGCCCGACTCGAACTGCACCGGGAAGCCGGTGCCGAAGTCGGCGGCGAGGCTGACGTAGGATTCGCGCCCCGCTCCGAACAGGTGCGTGAAATCGGCGTTGGCCGCTACGGCCTGATCGTGATCCTCCGGCTGGAAGCTGGTCGCGCCCGCCACTGTGCCCGGCGGGAAGTTGAAGAGCCCGCCGGAGAGTCCCTCGACCTGCGAGGAGCTCACGGTCGCCGAGAGATTCCAGAAGTCGCCGTCGGCCAACTGGGACTTCAGCCGCACCTCCACGCCCTGCGCGATCCCCAGATTGGAGTTGTAAAGCGCGAAGATAGGCGTGTTGTTGAGCTGGGTGGTGTCCAGCACGTTGACGGCGTGCCGGTCGAAGACGTTCACGTAGCCGGTGAGCTGCGGTCCGAAGGTGTGCGCCAACCCCAGCTCCCAGTAGGAGTCGCGCTCGGGCACCAGGTCGTAAACCGGCTCCGTGAGCGGCGCCGCGGCGTTGAACGCGATCACCGCCTCGCGGCGCGTATCCTCCAGTGCCGGCGCCGCGTAGAAGCGCCCGTAGTAGGCGTGCAGCACGTTCTTGGGATCGGCTTTGAGGTTGACCTCGACGCGCGGCGAGATCTGGTTACCACTCACGAATCCGGTCGAGGCGTCGTAGCGCAGCCCCGCGTTGATCGCCAGCGCCGGCGAGGGGTCGTAACGGTCCTCCACGTAGAGGCCAACGCTCGAGCCCGCCCGCTGCGGATTGTCGGTGAACGGCGGCAACGGCAGACCGCTGGACGGATCGAGCTGGTTGACGGTGAAGGTGGAGCGGAAGGACTCACGGCTTACGGCGAGACCGGCCTTCACGCCGTGCCGGGGCATCTGACGGAACCAGCTCGTATTCAAGCCTACGTAGTCCGCCACCCGATCCTGATTGGTCGACTGCAGAAAGTTGCCTGGCGCGGGCGTCCCGACGTACGACGCGAGATCATTGGGCGAATCGCCATGGTAGCGCACGCGACCGTAGCGCACCCACGGAGCCACCTGCACGTAGGCTAAGCCGTCACGCGAGGTGCGATTCCACGCCAGGCTCATGAAGCGGCTGTACTCCTGCTGGATGTCGTCCGTCTCCGCCGGATTCACGAGCGGATCGGCGGCGCTGAGTGCGGTATTGATGGGCACCTGGAAGGCCGAGTATGAGTTGACGGCATTGAGCGCGAGCGTGTCGCGCGGCGTCAGGTTGCGGATCACGCGCAGGAACTGGCTGCTCTGATTGGAGGCGTCGTGGATTGGATCCACGGTGGGCGAATCGATGCCGCGATCGCTGCGGTTGGTGTCGAGCGCGAGGTACGCCGCCGTCCCGCCTTCATGGAAGCTATCGCTGAAGGTGCTGCCCGTGCGGCCGTAGCTCCCGGCGGAGAGCGTCAGCACGCCGCGGTTACCCAGCTCCAAGTCGTTGGCGTGCTTGGTGCTCACGTTGACGACGGCGCCGATCCGCTGCCCGCCGAACTCGGCGGGAATGGCGCCCGTGAAGACCTCCACGGCATCGACGTCGCGCGGATCGATGACCTCGGAGAAGTTGGAGCTCGTAGGCTGCGGCAACGGCAGGCCGTCGATCTCGTAGGTCAGGCCGTGAAAGCCGTGCGCCACCGGCTCACCGTACGAGAACGAGACGATGCCGGGTAGCGTCTCAACGACCTTGTTGAGGCTGCTGCCTCCCGGCAGCGTCGCGATCTGGCGCTGCCCCAGATCGTTGACCCCGGCAGGGGTCCCCGTCACGCTCGTTCCGCTGGCGGCGCGCACGGCGATGACCGTGAGTCCGCCGGCGATCAGATGCACCGCGACGCGCGCGCCGCTGGTGACGCTGACGTTGGCCTTAGCCTCACCGGCACCGCGCTTCTTAGCAACGACCTGATACTCGCCGAACGGCACACGCACGAAGGCGAAGCCGCCGCGCGCATCGGTGGACGCGATCAGCGCGTTGCCGTTGCCGGTCAGCGTCACGGTGGCGCCGGCGATCGGCGTGCCGTCCTTGGCGGCAAAGCTGCCCTGCACCACGCCGACCGTATCGGCGCGCGCCGCCAGCGGTACGGCCACGGCTATGAGGAGCACGAGCGGAACGAACAAACACACGCGGATGAATCGCGCCATGAAGAGAACCCCCTGCGGAAGCGACGAGTAGCGAGACGAACGGATGCTACGGGCGCGTGGGAGGTGCGCGGGGCGCGTGCGGGCTCGTGAGCGGCGCGGATGCCGCCGCAAGCGGCACGCCGCCGCAGCGGAGACAGCCGCCTAGCGCCGCAGCGAGATGCTGCGGGGAGAGGCTGATGGCCCGCGCCACGGCGGGCAGCGTGAGCCCCGCCAGCGCCGCCACGGCCACGAGCAGCAGCAGCGCCAGCAGCAGCCGCCAGACGCCGAGACCGCCAAGGTGCCCCTCGGCCGCCTCGGCTACCAGGAAGACCGGCAACTGCAGTCCGGTGAGCACCGGAACCGCGGCGGCGCCCAGTGCCGCCAGGCCGTTGCGGCGGCGATCCGCCAGCGCCCAGGCTAATCCGCACAGCGCCGCGACGAGCAACGTGCCGTGCCACGCTCCACCGAAGTCGTGGTCCTCGCCGAGCAGCGCATAGAGCAGCCCGTGGGCGAGCATCGCTCCACCCACGGCGACGCCCAACAGCGCTGCGAGCAAGCGCGGCTTCAGCCGCACGAGGCCGGTGATCACGCTAACAGTCTACCATCCGTGGGCGCAACGAACAAGCGCGCTCGCGGTACCTCAGCCGATCTCCGCCGCCTCGCCGTCGCGCAGCCCCTGCTCGAACGCGGCGTCGATGGCCGCCTGATCGTTGAATCCGAGAATGGGCAGCCCTAACCGCTGCGTGGGGCGCACGGTGTGCAGCGAGACCACGCGTTTCCCCCGCACGGAATCGGCGCGGATCGCCTCGTTGACCATCTGCGCGAGTTTGAGGTCGAGCGTGAGCATACGGTCCTGAAAGACGTCGTAGGTCACCAGCGCCAACTCCGCCATCGATACGGGTATTTCACGTGGCCGGTGATCGTCGGCCGGCTCCATGGCCACGACCGTGACGTCGCTGGCGCCGGCGTCGATCGCTAAGCCGATCGGCGAGTTGTTGGCGACGCCGCCATCGACGTAGAGGCAGCGCTCTCCACCCGTCTCGATCACCATCGGCTCGAAGGCACCCGGCGTTGCGGACGAGGCCAATACCGCGGGAAAGAAGTTCACGCCATCCAGTTGATAACACGCCCCCTTACGCTTCTGGCAAAAGGCGCGCTCGTACCCGGCGTGCGTGCCCACGAACGCGTAGAAACACTCCGATGCGGCGTGGCTGACGTTGGTCGCGCTCACGACCAGCGTGTGTCGCAGCGAGGCGAAGTCCATCGCGCCGGCCAAGGCCTCGATCACCGGCTCGCGAGCGAGCGTCCCCATCTGGCGGTAGATCGCGGAGGGCGGACCCAACTCCAAATACCGCGTGATCAAGCGCAGCAGATCGGCCGGGCGCATGTACAGTGGATCGTTGTTGAGCGCCTCGACGTCACCGATCAACTGCAGCAGCCGTTGCACTTGCGGTACGTAGCGAATGATGCGCTTGGAGGCGATAGCGTGCCAGATGCCCGCCATCTCGTCGATCTTCCCCTGCGCGACCAGCGCGCCGTTGATGGCGCCGATCGAGGTTCCGCACACGATATCGTAGGTCGCGCGGCGCGTCAGCGCCGCGACCACCCCGGCTTGATAGGCGCCCGCTGCGCCGCCACCGCTTAATACCAATGCACGCATCGTCGCTCTCCCTTTTCGCGACGGGAAATCAGCGGGCCTCGCGAGCCCGGCATGCTATACTCGTGAAACCGATGCGAACGTATTCGCGCTACACCGTCCTGGCGCTGACGGTGATCGTGCAAGCCGCAATTTCCCTGGTGCAACAAGGTTTCGGTTCCATCGTGCCCTTCATCGCCGTCGCGCTCGCGCTGGATCACGCGCACGTCGGGCTCGCCGTCGCGGCGACCTCGGCAGGCTCCGCGGCTTTCACCGCGCTCTCGGGCGTGGCCGTCGATTACTTCGGCGAACGGGCGATCATCCTGTCCACGGGCCTGTGCTCGGGCCTCGCGCTGATCGCGGCCGCGGCGTTTGCCAACTTCGAGTGGCTAGTCCTGTGTCTCTTTCTCTTCGGCGTGGCCTATGGCGCTTCAACGCCCGCGGGCGGACGCGCGATCCTGCTGTGGTTCACACACAATCGCGGCTTCGCGATGGGCATCCGTCAAACCGGTGTTCCCATCGGTGGTCTGTGCGGCGCATTGCTGCTGCCGTTGATCGCGGCGCACGCGGGCTACCGCTGGTCGCTGGCCGCCGGCGGGCTCATCTGCATCGGGCTCTCCACCGCCGCCGCGCTGGCCTATCGCAGTCCGGATGGTGCGGATGCGGCGGCCTCTCCGCACTTGCGCGCGCTGCTACGCGGCATGCTGCGCATCGCGCGCAGCCCGCGCAGCATCTACGTCAACCTCACCTGCGGCGTACTGGTCAGCGCGCAATACGCTGTACTCTCGTTCCTCGTACTCTCGCTCATCGCGCGTGCCCACACCGGCATCGCACTGGCAGCGGCGGCGCTGGCCGTGGCACAAGCCGGCGCCGCCGGTGGGCGGCTGCTGTGGGGAGCGCTCAGCGACAAGCTCTTCGACGGTGACCGCATGCTGCCAATGGCGCTGATCTGCGTCCTCTCGGCGGTCACGCTGTGGTGGCTAGCCGCCCTCACAGGCGGCTCGACGGCGCTAATCCTCTCCGTAGCGCTGCTGCTCGGCCTCACCACGGCGGCCTGGAACGGCCTCTTCGCCGCCGTTCAAGCAGAGATCGGTGGCGCGGATCTCGCGGGAAGCTCGCTGGGCGTGGGTCTCACCGCCATCTACGGCGCCGGCGCAATCGCGCCGCCGCTCTTCGGCTTGCTGGTAGACCACGCGGGCTTCTCCTTTGCCTGGCACGTGCTCGCGGTCGTGACGCTGCTTGGTATCGCGCCGGCCTTGGCGGCGCGGCGCCTCCTGCGGGCCCAGGTCAGCGCAGCGTAGCCTGCGCGCAAGGCAGCGAACGCCGTATGAGGCCGCCGCCGTCCGCGATCGTGAGCTGTAGCTCCGTCGTGCAAACCGGTTCGGCCGGCAGCGCCCCCTGACTGGGCTCCCACGCCGCGGCGGTAACGCTCCCCGTGCTATCGACGAAGAGCGCAAACGGAGGTTGCGGTGCGATCCCCGCGAGTGCGACGTGAGCCTCGGACCAATACGGCTCGGCGCCGCCGGGAACCAGCGTGACGCCGGGCCGCGGCCGGTTGCGATAGAGCGTGGCGATGAAGCCTTCGCCGCTCGCCGGCAGCGCGAAGACGAGCGTGGCGCCGTCTCCACCGGCCGCGGCCTGGACACGCGCCGCGTCGACCAACTGTGCCAGGCGCGCGGCGGCGGTGGCGGCGCCGAGCGGGTGACTCGAGAGTGCCGGCGCCAAGGCCGCCAACGCCAGCAGCGCCGCTAGCCCCGCCGCCACCACCAGCTCGGCAAGGGTAAAGCCCGCACCGCGCCCGCGCCGCCTCACCGCGCCCAGCCCTGCGGCGGCTGGGTTCCGGCATCCCACGACTGGTCGGCGAAACGATCCGCAGGGCGCGGGGTGGCACCGTTGCAGGCGCCGCTGCCGCCGTCCGCGCAGAGCAGCACGGCATGGACGCGCGTGTCGTCCCCGGCACTCGCACCGCCGCTATCGCCTTGCTCGTCAATGGAGAGGGCGGCGGCGTCGAGCACGCCCGTTACCACGGCGTAGGGTGGCGCCGCGAGCACCCGCAGCGTCAACATCCGCGCGCGCGTAGCCAAAGGCGTACCATCCGCCCCCCGCACCACAGCGGTCACACGCGCCGCGATGCGCCCCTCCGCGACGCCGGGGGATTGCTGCAACGACGGCGCAACCAAGACTCCGCCCTGCGTCCCGCTCGCGCCGGTCTGCGCAACGCTGGTCTCGACGCGCCAGAGGTTCGCCGCGTACGAAACCAACCCGGTCGAGGGAGCGGGCAGCGGGACCGGCGTCACACCTCCACCTGCGCGCACGGCGGAGGCGATCGCGTCGATCAACTGCTGCTGCGCGTGCTCCAACGCTCCGGCCGCGATGCTCGAGGCCGTGCGCGCAACGGAGGCATGCGCCGTTGCGATCGTTCCCGTGGCCAGCGCTGCTACCAAGAGCGCTAGGCCGAGCAGCGGCACCAACACCTGCGCGAGCACGCCGGACGCTACGGCCCCACCGGCCCGAGCAGGGAGTTCGGCAGCGGCGCGCGCGCTTGCAACGGCTCGTGGAGTGCGACGAGCGCATCTTCGAGCGTTACGGTTACGGTAACGCCGGCGGTGCCGCCCGTTAGGGTGATGCGCGCTTGCGCCGTGCCGGCATCCCGCAGGCAGCGCGCCGGCAGCGTCCAGGTAGCCGGCAGCGCGGCGGCCACGGCGCCGGATGCCTGCGCGTCGTAGGCACCGGCGGCACGCACGCGCGCCAAGACGTTACGCGCGAGACGGCGCGCCTGGTCCCGGCATGCGGCACGCCGCGGGGAGGCGGCGAGCTGCAGCGCGGGGACCAGCATGACCAGGCTCAGCGTGGCGATACCAAGTACCACGATTGCCTCCACCAAACCAAAGCCGCGGGCGCGCGGCGCGAGCATGCTCATGGCATTAGCATGAGTGCCGCTGCAAGGGCCGGACTAGACGCGACCCGGCATGCAACCATGGTCGTAGCGGCGGTGGTCAGAAGAGGCGCAGCATACACGTGACGAGAGGGAGGACACGGTGGAACGCGATCGTTATCTCGAGCAGTGGGCGGCATGGCTCCCCGCGGCGTTGGTATGGCTGGCACAGGATCCGCCAAACTACCGCGATTCCGAAGGAACCATACCGAAGCCGGCGCGCCCGGTACTCGGCATCCAACGCGTCGACGGCCCCTTGCGCGTGGCGCTGCTCTCATCTTCGGCGGCGTACGACACGGCGACGCAGCCGGCGTACAACGAGCACTGCGTGATCGGGGATTCGTCCTGGCGAGTCTTCCCATACGATCTGCCCGACGAGCGCATCGACTTCGCCCACGAGCACTTCGATCGCGCTCCGGCGCGCCGAGATCCGGAGCTCGTCCTGCCGCGCCGCGCCTTGCGCGCGACCGGCGTCGAAACCACCGCGCACGCGATCTCGTGGAGCGGCTATTCGATGGACTGGCCCGGCCTGCTGCATCAGACGATTCCGCAGATGGTGGCGCAGGTCAAGGCGGACAACGCCAACGCGGCGCTCTTAGTCCCAGTCTGACCACTTTGCCACATGACGGCCGGTCTGGTCGTCGACGCCTTGGAAACCGCCGGTATCCCCACGGTCGTGGTCGGCAATCAGCGCGTACCGCTGAAGGGACTGCCGCGCGTGATCCTCACCCGCTACGAGCGCGGCAAGAACTTCGGCGAGCCCGGCGATATCGGGGAACACGAGCACATCGCCGCGGCAGCCGTAGACCTGCTACGCAACGCCACGGAGCCGACGCTACTGGATCTGCGCGCGGAGGCTACGCCGGTACGCTGAGCGCGGCGAAGGCTGCGTCGAGGGCACGTAAGCCTTCGTCGAGCTCGGCCCGCGTCACCGTCAGCGGCGGGGCGACCATCACCACGTTGTAACGGCCAAAGGTGTAGGCGCCCCGCTTGCGCAGCTCGCTGAAGAACGCGGGCATCGGCCCCGGGTTCTTTCCCTGCCACTCTACCAGCGGCTCGCGCGTCGCGCGATCCTTGACCAGCTCGAGCGCGAAGAACGAACCGATACCGCGCACCTCGCCGATCACCGGGTGCTTGCGCTGCAGTTCTTCCAGGCCGCTGCGCAGCCAGGTCTCGATCTCGCGGCCGCGCTCGTAGAGGCCCTCCTCACGATAGACGCGCAGCGTCGCGAGGCCGGCGGCCACGCTCATCGGATGTCCCGAATAGGTATGGCCACACATCAGCGCGTGGTCGTCGAAGTACGCCGCCAACGACTCGCGCACCATCACGCCGCCCAACGGCAGATACGACGAGGTCACGCCCTTCGCAAACGTGACGAGGTCGGGCACGAAGCCAATGCGTGTATGCGCGAAGGTCGCGCCGGTGCGCCCGAAGCCCGTCATCACCTCGTCGGCGATCAGCATGATGCCGTAGCGGTCGCACAGCGCGCGCACCCCTTGCAGATAACCCTCGGGATAGACGATCACGCCGTTCGAGCCCACCACCGGCTCCAGCAGGATCGCCGCGATGCTGGCCGCGTTCTCATAGGTGATGACCAGCTCCAGGTGCACCAGAGCCCGCTCCACTTCAACCTTCGGGTCATTGGTATTGAAGGGACTGCGATAGGGATAGGGCGTCCAGAAGTGCACGACGCCGGGAATGCCCGGCTCCGTGGCCCAGCGGCGGTTCTCGCCGGTGAAGGTTCCCGCGCCCGGCGACGATCCGTGGAACGAGCGGTAGGCCGTGAGCACCTTGCTGCGCCCGGTGGCCATGCGCACCATCTTGACCGCATCCTCGTTGGCTTCGGCGCCACCGGTCGTGAAGAAGACGCGCCCGCTTTCACTCCAGGGCATCAACTTCGCCAGCTCCGTGGCCAGCTCGGCTCGCGCATCGTTGAAGAACGAAGGCGCCGCGTAGCAGAGGCGCGACGCCTGCTCGGCGATGGCATTGACGACCGCGGGATGGCTGTGCCCGAGGTTCACCGAGACCAATCCCGATGCAAGATCGAGATAGCGGTTACCCTCGGCGTCGTAGAGGAACGAACCCGCGCCGCGAACGATCATCGGCGGATTCAGCGCGCCTTGCACACCCCACGGGGTGAGGACGTGGCGGGCATGTGCCTCTCGCAACTCGTTCGCGTTCATGGGCAGCTTACGACCTTTCGAAGATGGTTACGTTCCCTTGACCGCCTTCTTGACGGGATCGTGGAACTGATCGACGATACGCTCCTTGGCGGGGATGATCGCATTGTCGGTGATCTGAATGTGCTCCGGGCAGACGTCGGTGCAGCAACGCGTCACGTTGCACATCTCGATACCGGCCTCTTTCTTCAGGAACTCGGCCCGGTCGAGGGCGTCCATGGGATGGTAGTCCAGGCCCGCCGTGCGCACGAAGAAGCGGGGACCGGCAAACTTCGGCTTATTGCTGCGCTGATACCGGATGACGTGACAGACATCCTGGCAGAGGAAGCACTCGATGCACTTGCGCATCTCCTGCGCCCGTTCCACATCGCGCTGCTGCCAGCGCCACTCCTTGTCCTCGCGCGGCGTGAACGGCGGAATCTGTTTGTTCATCTCGTAGTTCCACGAGACGTC
The DNA here is from genome assembly GCA_004298675.1 of bacterium. Classification (GTDB taxonomy): domain Bacteria; phylum Vulcanimicrobiota; class Vulcanimicrobiia; order Vulcanimicrobiales; family SCRA01; genus SCRA01. The sequence goes on from SCRI01000010.1 coordinate 28,066, forward strand.
GGTCACCAGGTCCTTGATGCGCGTGAACGTCTGCATCGGCTGCACGCGCACGGGCTTGTCGGCCGGCAGATCCTCGACGCGCGTCTTGCAGAGCAGACGCGGATAGCCGTTGATCTCCGCGGCGCACGAGCCGCATTTCCCAGCCTTACAGTTCCAGCGCACGGCCAGGTCTTGATCTTGATGACCCTGTGCGTAGAGCACCGCATCGAGCACGACCATGCCCTTGACGCGGGGAATCTCGTAGGTGACGTCCTGGCCGCGCTCGTCGCCGGCCTCGCCACGGTTGACGACGAGCTGGAGGACCTTCTCGTCGGTTGTCGTTGAATCAGACATTACGCTGGTACCTTCTCGATCAGTTCAGCGAGGTGCTCCGGCAGCGGAGCGCGCTCGCGAAATTCGACATGCAGCCCGCTGCCGTCGTCGTGCGAGACCGTGTTGACGCGCTGCAGGTTGTCGTCGTATTTGGGGTAGTCGACGCGGGTATGCGCGCCCCGGCTCTCGGTCCGCATGAGGGCGCTCGCGGCGATCGCCTGCGCCAACGCCACCATGCCCTCGATCTGGATCGCCGCATGCCAGCCCGGATTGTAGGTGCGCGTTCCGGAGGCGCGCACGTTGCGGGCGCGTTCGCGCAGCGCCGCCAGACGCTCCTTGGCGCGGCCCAAACTCTCGGCGGTCCGGAAGACGCCGACCTCCTCCATCATCAGGCTGCCCAGCTCCTCGAGCACTTCGAAGGCCGTCTCGCCCGACTGACGCTGCAGCGGGGCATTCATCTCTTGCTCCGCGGCGGCGATGGCTTCGTCCGTGAGCGGGCCCGCCTGATTGGCGTTGGCATAGGCGACGGCGGACACCCCGGCGCGCCGTCCGAAGACGAGCAGATCGGAGAGCGAGTTGCCGCCCAAACGGTTGGCGCCGTGCAGACCGGTCGCCGCCTCACCCGCAGCGTAGAGACCGGGGATGCGCGTCGCGCAGGTCTCGGCATCGACGCGGATACCGCCCATCGCGTAGTGCGTGGTCGGGAAGACCTCCATCGGCTCCTTGGTGATGTCGACGTCGGCGAACGCCATGAACTGCGTGTACATCGACGGGAGCTTCTGCCGTACGAAGTTAGCCGGCTTGTGGTTGATGGCCAGGAAGGCGCCGCCGTGTGGTGAGCCGCGTCCCTCGCGCACCTCGGTGAAGATGGCGCGAGCCACGACGTCGCGTGTGGAGAGCTCCATGCGCTCGGGATCGTAGCGCTGCATGAAGCGCTCGCCCTTGCTGTTCGTCAGCAAACCACCCTCGCCGCGCACCGCTTCCGTAACCAGGATGCCGCGCACGCTGAGCGGCCAAACCATCCCCGTGGGATGGAACTGCACGAACTCCATGTCGGACAGCTCGGCGCCGGCGCGCAGCGCCAGCACCTGACCGTCTCCGGTGCCCTCCCACGAGTTCGAGTTCACGGTGTAGATCTTGCCGGCGCCGCCGGTGGCGATGATCACCGCGGGAGCGCGGAAGGCGACCGTCTCGCCGTTGTCACGTTTGTAACCGACGGCGCCCACGACGCGGCCGTTGTCGATCACGAGACGCGTGATCGTGTACTCCATGTACACGTCGACCTTCTTCGAGACCGCGGTATCTTCAAGCGTGCGAATCAGCTCCAGGCCGGTCCGGTCGCCGACGTGCGCCAAGCGCGGGTAGGTATGTCCGCCGAAACGCCGCTGCAAGATCTTGCCATCGTCGGTGCGGTCGAAGAGCGCGCCCCAACGCTCTAGCTGGATCACCTCGGCGGCCGCCTCTTTGGCATGCAGCTCGGCCGCGCGCCAGTCATTGACGTACTTGCCGCCGAACATCGTGTCCTTGAAGTGCGTCTTCCAATCGTCGCGCGCATCGACGTTCCCGAGCGAGGCGGCGATGCCGCCCTCCGCCATCACGGTGTGCGCCTTGCCCAACAGCGACTTGCAGACGACGGCGACACGCGCGCCGGCCTCCTTCGCCGCGATCGCCGCGCGCAGCCCGGCACCGCCGGCGCCGATGATGAGGACGTCCGCCTCGTGTACTTGTGTGCGTTCCATGTCGTTAGAAGATCCTCGGATCTTGCAGCACGCCCGCCGCAAGCAGACGCACGTACAGATCGGCGATGGCGACCATGTAGAGGCTGAGCCAGGCCCACATCGGATGCTGGCGGGTCAGAACGCTGACGATCTTCCAGGAGTTGTAGCGGATGTCACCGCCCATGCCGCAGGAGAAGCACTTCTGATTGCCGCCCACGAGGCTGCGCAGTGCGTGACAACCGAAGGTGAAGAACGTCAACATCGCCGCGTTGACCAGCAGGACGATCGTCCCGAGCCCGATTCCGAAGTGGCCGTCGAAATCGAAGGCGCGAATGGCATCGTACCAGAGGATCGCGAGCACGATGATCGACAGGTAGAGGAACCAGCGGTGCACGATGGGGAGCCAGCGCAAGACGCCTGCCCGCTCACCCTGGTACTCCTTGGGCCGCTCGCTGACCGCGCAGGCCGGCGGGCTCCAGAAGAACGCCCGGTAGTACGCCTTGCGGTAGTAGTAGCACGATCCACGGAAGCCGAGCGGCACCCACAGCACGAAGATCGCGGGCGAGATCCATTCTAGTCCCGGGATCTTGATCAGCGGCGAGTAGAACGGCGAGATGTACGGGCCCGACGCATAGTTATTGCCCACCAGCGCAGCCCACGTCGAGTAGATGATAAAAATCACCAACCCGACCGCGACTAACGTAGGCTCGACCCACCAGTCATCCGTGCGAGCGGTACGACCTGCAGCGCCCTCACCGACATGTGCGACAAAAGTTTGATTCCGCGTCTGTAAATCTTGCATAGTTTGCAACGCCTCTGCCTAAAGTAACAGCCCTAATCCATCGCGGATACGACCTCTGTCGCTCCCTTGCTCTAGCAACGCGCTCACGCCCGCAGCACGTCGGCGAGGGTGTAGTTATTGCCCCATCCGCCCGGGTCTATCCTCCGCATGAGCGGGCGATAGGAGGCTAAAAGTTCCTCCACGCTCGTTGAGTCCACGGCGAGCAGCGGCTTGAGGCGCGCCGCGAACCACGGCCAGCTATCCGTGAGGTCACCGTCGACCTCCAAGCATCCGGGCCGCCCCACGAGCGCTGCGTCGGCCGCCCGCAGCAGACGCTCGACGTACGCGGCCACCGCCGCCATCTTGCTTGGCCGCAAACGGCTCACCGTATCGCTCGCGCGGTGATAGTGGCTCCAGCGCCCGCACGTCAGAAACGCAAAGGGATAGCCCGCAACGCGAAAGGCATGGTAGTCGCTGACGTCACCGGTGACACCGTTGGGGACCGGGATCGGATGCAGCGGCAGCCCGGATTCGAGGCGGCGGTCGAAGAGCGCGCGCAGCGTACGCGAACGCTCCAACCCCATCAGCATGATCGAGTCCGCCAGTGCCTCGTCCTCCACGTCGTGGCCGCAGAGATCCAGCACCACCGGGAGCGCCACGCGTTCCGCGCGCGCGGCCAACACCTCGCGATAGAAGCGCAACGAACCCATATCCGCGGTGCGAAAATAATGCGGCTCCTCGGCGTCGTACAACACGATCGCCACGTCGTGAGCCGGCGGCTGCGCGCGCAGCTCCCGCGCCACCTCGAGCACGATGGCGACGGCGGCGGCATTGTCGTCCGCCCCCGGCGAGCTGGAGAGATGGTCGAAGTGCGCGCCCAGCAGGAGCAACGGTTCCGCGGCGCGGCCCCCGCGCACGCGCGCCGCGAGATTGGTCAAGGCGGCACCATCCCGTTGCGCCACGTACGCATACCGGTACGAGACGCCGTCGAAGGGCGCGATGCCCTCGGATCGCAGCACCGCCTCCAGGTAGGCGATGGCCGCGGCGTGGCCTGGTGAGCCGGGATTACGGCGCACGCTGGGCGGGTCGGCCAAGGCGCGCGCATGCCCCAGCAGCCGTCCGCAGTCGTAGCCGTTCACATGCGCTCGATGATCGTGGCCGTGGCCATGCCGTGGCCGATGCACATCACCTGCAGGCCATAGCGCCCTTCCCGCCGCTCCAACTCGTACAGCAGTTTGGTCATCAAGATGGCTCCGGTGGCGCCGAGCGGGTGACCGTGCGCGATCGCGCCGCCGTTGGGATTGACGCGCTCCATGTCGAGGGGTCCGTAGGCGCGCTCCATCTCGCGCGCCCACGCCAGCACCACGCAGGCAAAGGCTTCGTTGATTTCGATCGCATCGATCTCGCGCAGGCTCAGCCCCGCTTGCGCCAGCGCCCGGTGTGTGGCCGGGATCACCTCGAGCAGCTGCAGGGTGGGATCTCCCGCTACCACCACGCGCGCACGAAAGCGAGCTCGCGCGCGCAACCCCAGCCCGGCGGCGCGCTCGCGCTCGGCGATCAGTACCGCCGCGGCCCCGTCTGAGATCTGACTGGAGTTACCCGCAGTGACGACACCGTCGGCGCGAAAGGCGGGCGGCAACGCCAGCATCCGTTCCAGACTCGGTTCGAGGCGCACCCCTTCGTCATGATCGAGTTCCGCGAAGGGCGCGATCTCGTGGCGCTGGCGCCCCTCGCGTTGTGCGCGTGCTGCGCGCACGTGACTCTCGTAACCGAAGGCGTCGAGCGCGCGGCGCGAGAGCCCATAGCGCGCGGCGATGCGCTCGGCCGATTCGCCTTGATGAATCAACTCGTGACGCGCGCGCAACGCGGGGTCGAGACGCTCGAAGCCGCCGCCGATGTCGCTGAACATCGGCGCGCGCGTCATCGACTCGACACCGCCGGCGATCGCCACGCTTTGATCGCCGGCGGCGATCGCCTGCGCCGCAAAGTGGACAGCCTGCTGGGACGAGCCGCACATGCGATCGAGCGTCACCGCGGGCACGCTCACGGGAAGGCGCGACAGCAGCACCCCCAACCGCCCTACGTTCGCCCCCTGCTCGCCGGCCTGCGTCACGCAACCCGTCACGACGTCCTCGACGGCGGCGGGGTCCACGCCGCTGCGCTCCAGCAACGCGTCGAGCACGTGGGCGAAGAGCGCAGCGGGCGTCACGCCTCGCAAGGCTCCCCCAACTTTGCCGATCGGCGTACGCACGGCCGCGACGATGACGGGCTCACCCATCGTATCCTCCTTCTCTGGGCCCGGCAGCCTTCGACGCAGGTATCGCCTACGACATTTTGCAATTCCGGGGCAGCACATGCCGCAGACGAAAGGAGCACCATGCGGATCGAGGGCCTAAGCGCGATCGTCACCGGAGGGGCCTCGGGGCTGGGGGCGGCCACCGCCCGCAAACTCCACGCACAAGGGGCGCACGTAATCATCGCCGACGTCAACGCCGAAGCCGGCGCAGCGACCGCGCGATCCCTGGGTGCACGAGCCACCTTCGTGCGCACGGACGTCACTGCAGAGGCCTCCGTTCAAGCCGCCGTCGACGCCGCGCGCGCCGCTGCGCCGCTGGGTGTCGTCGCCAACTGCGCCGGCATCGCCATCGCCGAAAAAGTACTCGGGCGCGAGGGCGTGCATAGCCTGGAACGCTTCACCAAGGTCATCCAGGTGAACCTGATCGGAACCTTCAACGTGACGCGCTTGGCCGCCGCCGCCATGAAGGACAACACGCCCAATGCGGAAGGCGAGCGCGGCGTCGTGATCTGCACGGCGTCGGTGGCCGCGTTCGAAGGACAGGTCGGCCAGACCGCCTACAGCGCCTCCAAGGGCGGCGTGGTGGCGATGGTTCTGCCGCTCGCGCGCGAGTTCGCCGCCTTCGGGGTCCGCGTCTGCGCCATCGCCCCGGGCATCTTCGACACCCCGATGCTGGCCGGGCTGCCGGAGCCGGCGCGCATCTCACTCGGGCAGCAGGTCCCCTTCCCCTCGCGCCTGGGGCGGCCCGAAGAGTACGCGGAGCTCGTGGCGGCCATCGTGGGCAACCCCATGCTCAACGGCACGGTGATCCGGCTCGACGGCGCCATCCGCATGGCGCCGCGCTGAGCGCCCCCGCAGCGCGATGGTGAAGACACGCCCGCGCGGGCTGGACGCGATCTTCGCACCACACACGGTAGCGGTGATCGGCGCTACCGAACGGCCGCGCAGCGTGGGGCGCGCCGCGCTCTGGAACCTGGTGGGCCATCCGTTCGGGGGCACGGTCTATCCCGTGACGCCCGCGCACCCCAGCGTCATGGGGATCAAAGCCTATCCCACCATCGGCGACGTGCCCGAGCCGGTGGACCTGGCGATTATCGTCACCCCGGCTAAGGGCGTTCCGGACCTGATCGGCGCCTGCGCCCAAGCCGGTGTGCGCGGCGCCATCGTCATCTCGGCCGGCTTTCGCGAGATCGGGGCCGCCGGCGCGGAGCTGGAGCGGCGCATCGTCGAACAGGCCGCGTGCGGCGACATGCGCATCGTCGGGCCCAACTGTTTGGGCGTGCTGCGCCCTGCCAGCAACTTTCACGCCAGTTTCGTGGGCGAGGCGGCGCAGCCCGGCAACGTCGCCTTCATCACGCAGAGCGGCGCCGTGGGGGCCGCGATTCTCGATTGGTCCACCGAGCGCCACATCGGCTTCAGCGCCTTCGTCTCGATCGGCTCGATGCTCGACGTGGGCTGGGGCGACCTGATCTCCTACTTCGGCGAAGATCCGCATACCGGCGCGATCCTGCTGGCGATGGAGTCGATCGGCGACGCACGCGCCTTCGTCTCGGCGGCCCGCGAGACGGCGCGCGGCAAGCCCATCATCGTGCTCAAGGCCGGGCGGACGAGAGAGGCCGCACGCGCCGCCGGCGCCCATATCGGCGCGCTCGTCGGCAGCGACGAGGCGCTGGACGCCACCTTCCGGCGCTGCGGCCTGCTGCGGGTAGACACGATCGCGGACCTCTTCTACATCGCCGACGTGCTCGCCAAGCAGCCGCGTCCGCGCGGCAACCGCCTTGCGGTCCTCACCAACGCTGGGGGTCCCGGCGTTCTCGCTACCGACGCCCTCATCGCCGGCGGCGGTAAGCTGGCCGCGCTCTCCGAGGAGACGCTGGCGGCGCTCGGACACATGCTCCCCGAAGCGTGGAGCCGCAACAATCCTGTCGACGTGCTCGGCGACGCCGACGCGGCGCGCTACAGCGCAGCTTTCGAAGCACTCTGCCGCGATCCCGCGGCCGACGGCGTGCTGGTGATCATGGCCCCGCAGGGGCTAGCCGAATCGACGAGCATCGCGCAGCGCTTGGCCCCCTTCGCGCACTCCACCGGCAAACCGCTGCTAGCGAGTTGGATGGGCGGTGTGGAGGTCGAAGAGGGGAGCGCCGTCCTGCGGCGCGCCGGGATTCCCTCGTTTGCCTACGCCGACACCGCGGCGCGCATGTTCAACTACCTGTGGCGTTACGACGAGAATCTGCGGGCACTCTACGAGACGCCGCTGCCCCCCGACGACGTGATCTCGGATGCCGCCACCCACGCGCAGGCCGGCGAATTGCTCGACGCCAGCGGCCGGGCCGGTCACACCCTGCTGGCGGAGGCGGAGTCCAAACGCCTGCTGGAACTCTATCGCATCCCCACCGTTCCCACGCGCATCGCGACGACGTCCGCGCAGGCCGAGGCACTGGCCGCGCAGATCGGGTATCCGGTCGCACTCAAGGTCAACTCGCATACCATCGCGCACAAGCGCGCCGCCGGTGGCGTGCGGCTCGACCTGCGCGGCGCGGCGGAGGTGCGCGCCGCCTTCGAGCACATTCGCAGCGCCGTGCCCGCGGCGGACTTCGAGGGCGTCAGCGTACAGCCGATGGTGGGCGAAGACGGCTTCGAGCTCTTCTTGGGCGCGACGCTCGACGCGCAACTCGGTCCGGTGCTGGCATTCGGCCACGGCGGCCGGCTGGTGGAGACGATCGCCGACCGCAGCCTGGGCATCCCGCCGCTCAACACGACGCTCGCGCGGCGCATGCTCGAGCGCACGCGCATCTTCCACGCGCTCTGCGATGCCGACGGCACCGAGGCCGTCGATTTGGCCGAGCTCGAGCAGTTGGTCGTACGCTTCAGCTACCTGGTCGCGGAGCAGCGCCAGGTGCGCAGCATCGAGATCAATCCGCTCTTCGCCTCGCGCGGACGCATCGCCGCGCTCGACGCCCGTGTGGAGCTGCACGCGCCCGGCACGCCCGTCGAGTCGATTCCGCCGCTGGCGATCCGGCCCTATCCCGCGCAGTACGTCGACATCTGGTACATGCCCGACGGTCCCGCCGTCGTCATACGTCCCGTGCGACCGGAAGACGAGCCGTTGATGCGTGCGTTCCACGACACGGTCTCCGAGCAGAGCGTCTACATGCGTTACGCACATGTTCTCTCGCTACGCGAGCGCATCACCCACGAGCGCCTTAGCCGCGTCTGCTTCATCGACTACGACCGCGAGATGGCATTGGTGGCTATCGCCGGCGGTCCGATTCCCGCCATCATCGGCGTCGGGCGGCTGGTGCGGCTGCGCAACAAACGCAGCGCGGAGTTCGCGGTCATCGTGAGCGATCTCTACCAACAGCGCGGGTTGGGTACCGAGCTGCTGCGGCGCTTGGTGGCACTGGCGCCTCGCGAAGGCATCCAGCGCGTCGTTGGCTATATCCTGCGTGAGAACACCGGCATGCAGGAGGTGGCGCGGCGTATAGGATTCACGCTGCGGTATTCCGACGAGTACGGGATGATGGAGGCGGATATCCAGACCTCATGAACGAATGGTGTCCGCGTGACGACACCGAATCCAGCAGCGGCGTAGCGCGCACGTTCGCGTTTGAGCGAGCCTGAGACGCTCGCCTTGGGGGCATCTAAGGGGCAATGACGAACAGCGGACGCTTCGACGGCGCCGCGCCGATGCCGGCGCGCTGCCTCGGCCTAACCACCATGCACGTCGAGCCGGGCTCCGTGGCCATCAGCGGCCGCGTCGATCCGGAGTACGACGACGATCCCGAGTGCATTCATTCCTTGACCTCCGCCACGCTCGACGTCGCGCTGGACCGCGCCGTGCGCAGCACGCTGGATGAAAGCCACGCCTCTGCGGTCATCGAGCTGACGGTCCGCTATGCGCGCTCCTTCAACAGCGCCAACGGCAATCTGATCTGCCGTGCCTCGGTGACGCAACTGAGCGAGCACCTAGGAACCGCCAGCGCGCACATCGTCGACGCGGACGAGAACCGCTTCGTCGAGGCCGACGCCACCTGCATGATCCGGCGGATCTGAGAACCAGCCGCCGATGCGCCTGTCCGCCCTCGTCCTCGCACTCACCCTGCTCGCCACGGCCGCCCCGGGCCGCGTCCCCGCGGCCACCGCGGACGTGGGCCTGCTGCGCGCCACGCTCCCTAACGGTCTGCGCGTGTTGATCGTGCGCGATACGTTGGCGCCGGTCGTCTCGACTGAGGTTTCGTACCTCGTCGGCTCCAGTGACGACCCCGCCGCGTTTCCGGGCTTGGCACACGCTCAAGAGCACATGCTCTTCCGCGGCACGCCCAACGTCTCGACCGATCAGCTCAACACCATCGCCACGGCGCTGGGCGGCGACTACAACGCCTTTACCCGGCCCACCGTGACGCAGTTCCTCTTCACCGTACCGGCCAACGATCTAGGCATCGCGCTGCATCTGGAGGCGGACCGCATGCGCGACGTGTTGGACGCGCAGGCCCAGTGGCAAGACGAACGTGGCGCGATCGAGCAAGAGGTTGCGATGGACGAGTCGGCGCCGGGCTCCGACTTCTTCAACGACATGCGCGCGCGGGTGTATGCCGGTACCCGCTACGCGCGCGATCCGGTCGGCACCAAAGCCTCGTTCGACCATCTGACCGGCACGGAGCTGAAGCGCTTCTACCGCACCTGGTACGCCCCCAATAACGCCATCCTCGTGGTTGCGGGCGCGCTCGACCCCAACCAAACGCTGGCGCAGATCACGGCGCTCTTCGCGGGGCTACCGCGGCGAGCCGTGCCCGCGCGCGCCCCCGTCCACATCCTGCCCGTCCGCCGCATGGTGGTGCGCCGCACCACGACGCTGCCCTACCCGCTGGCGGCTGTGGGATACGTGCTGCCCGGCGTTAACAGTAAGGATTACGTCACCTCGTTCCTGCTCCAGGCAGTGCTCAACGGAGAGCGCGGTCCGCTACGGGCGCTGACCACGCAGGGCCTGGCCATCGGGTCGGGTTTTCAGGCCGAGCCGGCGCTCCCGGAGAGCCAACTTGGCTACGCCGTCGCCGCCGTCGCACCGGGACAGAATCCCTGGGTGATGACTGAACGGCTGGAGGCGATCACGGCGCGCTATGCGCGCGAAGGGGTCCCCGCCGATCTCTTCGAGGCCACCAAACGCCGCGTCATCGCCGATCAATTACTCAGCCGCAACTCCATCACCGACCTCGCGACCGACTGGTCCGACGTGCTCGCCGTCGACAAGGAGCCCTCGATCGAGCACGAGATCGAACTCCTGCGCGGCGTCACCCTAGCCGACGTCGACCGTCTGGCCAAACTCTACTTCCAACCTGCGCACGCGATCGTCGGCGCGCTCACGCCAACCTACCGCGCGGGCGCGGAGCAGCAGCACGAGAAACCCTCGGAGACGCTGCTGCCGCAACGCCCCGCCGGCAACGTCATGCTGCCGGTCTGGGCCCAGCCGGCGCTGAGCGACGCGGACGTCCCGCAGCCCTCACTGCGCCCCACAGTAAGCGACCTCCCCAATGGTATCCGCCTGATCGTGCAGCCCGAGTCGATCTCGCATTCGGTCTTTCTCTTCGGCGGCATCGATAGTGAGCCGCCGCTGCAGGAACCGCGCGGCAGCGACGGCATCTCCGCCGTCCTCGAAGGCATCTTCGACTACGGCACCGCCACGCAGACCCGCGACCAGTTTCAGCGCGGTTTGGAGGAGATCGCCGCGCGCGAAGACGCAGGCTCGCACTTCTCGCTGCAGGTCACGAGCGATGCCTTCGATCGCGGCGTGCAGTTGCTGGCGGACAACGAACTGCACCCCCGCTTCGACGAGGAGAGCTTTCGCGCGGCCCAACGCCAAGCCGCGGGCAACGCCGCTGCCTCGCTCTCGGGCTCGCACGTGATCGCCCTCCACAAACTGGATGCGAAACTGCTGCCCGCGAACGATCCGGGTCTACGCGTCGCCACGCCGCCAAGCATCGAAGCGCTCGCGCTCGATCAGGTACGAAGCTACTACGCAGCGGCCTTCCGCCCCGATCTCACGACCATCGTAGTCATCGGTGACGTCACGCCGGAGCACGCCCGCCGTGTGATCGAGCATGACTTTGGCGCGTGGAAAGCAACGGGACCAAAGCCCGATCTTACCTATCCAGCCGTCGCGCTCAACGCCCCGGGCGAGATCAAGCTCACACCGCAAACGATGCAGCAGGATGCGGTAACGTTAGCGGAGCTGATCGCGATCAAGCGCGACGATCCGTCGCGCTACGCGCTGACGTTGGGCAACGCCGTGCTGGGCGGCGGCGCCGCGGGTCCGCTGACGAGTCTGCTCTTTCGCGACCTGCGCATGAACACAGGCCTGGTCTATCAGGTGAACACCGCGCTCTCGATCGGACCCACGCGCTCGCGCTTCGAGATCACCTATGCGTCGGCGCCGGACAACGCCGCCCAGGCTCGCATGCTGGTGGATCGCGACCTGCGCCGGATGCAGCAGACGCCGATCGCGCAAGCAGAGCTCGCGCTGACGAAAGCGGCACTGCTGCGGCGCACCCTCGTCGATGCCTCCGCTGAGGATGCCATCGCCGGAGGCCTGCTGCGGCGTTCGATCGAGGGTCTGCCGCTGGACGAGCCGGCCGTTGCCGCACAGCGCATCAAAGCCACCACCGCCGAGCAGATTCGCGACGCGTTCGCGCGCTGGATCCGCCCCGGCGGCTTCGTCCAGCTCACCGAGGGACCCTAAGCAACAGCCGCCTGCCGGACGACCTCCGCCATCGTCGCGATGCGCACGCCGGCCTGCTCCAAGCCCGCCCGCAGGCGCGCCGCCAGATCGGCCGCGCCGGGCGTATCGCCGTGCGTGCAGATCGTATGCACCGGAATCTCCAGCACCGTGCCGTCGACCGCGCGCACGTGCCCGTCGAGCACCATCGCTACGGCACGCTCCACGACGCGCACGGGATCGGTGATCACGGCACCCGCAACGCGGCGCGAGACCAGCGTGCCGTCGGCGTTGTACTCGCGGTCGGCAAAAACTTCGTAGGCCACGCGCATCCCCGCGGCGCGCGCGGCTTTGGCGAACTCTCCGCCGTACGCCACCACCAGCAACTCGGGGTCGAAATCCTTGACACCAGCCACGATGGCGTCCGCCAGCACGCGATTCGTCATCGCGAGGTTGTTGAGCTGCCCGTGCGGCTTCACGTGTGCAAGCGCAACGCCGGCACGGCGGCAGAAGCCCCACAGCGCACCGATCTGATAGAGTACGTCGGTGCGTGCCTCGTCGGGCGTCACGTCCAAGTTGCGCCGGCCGAAGCCAACCAGATCGGGGAAGGCCGGATGCGCGCCCACCGCCACGCCGTGGCGCTTAGCCAACTCTACCGTGCGCGCCATGACGCGGGGATCCCCGCCGTGGAAGCCACAGGCTACATTGGCCGAAGAGATCGAGGGAAACATGCGCTCGTCGTCGCCCATCTTCCAGGCGCCGAAGCTCTCGCCCATGTCACAGTTGAGATCTACCACTCGCTGGCCCATCGCAGTGCTCCTTCTCTAACGCGAGCGCCTTCGACGGCGCACGCGATTCTACTCGTCGGCGAGGATCGCGCAGACGGGCGCGTCCGCGCGCACCTCGCCGCCCTCCTCCACGCTCGCACGCAGCATACGCCCGGCGATCGGAGCTAGCAGCGGACGGCGCTCACCCATCACTTCCAACTCCGCCAACGGCTCGCCGCACTCCACCCGCTCACCCGCCGGGCGCACGGCACGCGCAACGGCCCAGCGCGGTGAGCGCAGCGTGACCGTGCGCTGCGCACGCCACGCCTCCAGCGCCTCACGTTCGTCCACGAGGCGCAGGCGCAGGCGATCCCCGGGCTTGCGTTGCGCGAGCGCGGGAAGATCGGCGGAGATCACGACGGCTACGGTGGGATAACCGCCGATCGAGCCGCGACCGCGCAGCAGCAGCAGCGGCTCCCCGCTCGAGGTGATCTCCACCGCGCCGATGGCCATGCCCTCGGAGATCTCACGTCCGGTGACCTCGGCCTCGACGCGTGGGCCTCGCAGGCGCAGGCCTACACGATCGGAACGCGGGTCGACACGATACCACGTGTCGACCAAGCGGCGCAGCCCCGCGCTCTGCACGCCCCCAGCACGATGACCGGGGAGCACGCGTACCACCTCGCGCTCGAGCAGGGTCTGCGGCGGATCGAAACGCGCGTACTCCCCCAGCCGCGGGCGGGACGGCGGCGGCCCCAGCGCCAGCACGTCACCGGCGCGTAGCGCCCGCCCCGCCAGCCCGCCGATGCCCGCTAAGAGGTCGGTGGCGCGGCTGCCCAAGACCGTTGGCACGTCGATGCCTCCGCTCACGGCGAGATAGGCCCGCACGCCGTGCCGCGCCGCCGCGCCGGCGATCCGGTCGCCCGCGCGCAGCAGGCGCTGCTCACCAGGTGACCACGCCACGCCGTTCAGCGTGCAAGAGAGATCGGCTCCGGCCAAGGCCGCCGGCCGCGCCCCCTCATCGCCGTCACCCACCACTTCCAGCGCCGGGGCCAGTAGCGTCAGCTCCAGCACGGCCGCGCCGTCGGAATTGCCGGCGATACGGTTGGCCCAGGCGGCGGCGCGTGTATCGAGCGCGCCGTTGATCATCACGCCCAGATGCTCGTAGCCCAGCCGGCCGCGATCTTGAACGGTGGGGGCCAGCCCCGGTGCGATCACGCGGAGGCGCATAGCCACTCCTCGCCGCGGGCCGACGCGGCTTGCAATCTCTCGAAGTGCGCCTGATCGACGGCGTAAAAGCGCAGCAAGTCGCCGGGGGCCCACAGCACCGGAGGCTGCCGCTGCGCGCGAAACGGAATGGCCGGCGTCAGCCCCAGCAGATGCCAACCGCCGGGACTAGCCGTTGGATAGACCGTGACCTGCTGTCCGGCGATCGCCACTGAACCCGGCGGCACCGCGGCGCGGGGGGCGCCCCGGCGCGGCAGACGCAGCGGCTCCGGGAGGATACCGCAGAGCGGCTGGCCGGGGGTAAAGCCCACCGTGAAGATACGAAAGTCGAGCGAGGTGTGCAGCTCCACCACGCGCTCCACGCTCAAGCCGGTACGCTCGGCAACCGCCGCGAGGTCCTCCCCGGCATACCACACCGGCACCCGGAAGCGCCGTGCAGGCAAGACCTCGGACTCGCTCCGCGCCAGGCCGCGGCGCAAGCGGACGAGGATCTCGCCCCGCTCGATCGTCAGCGGATCGAACTCGATCAGCAGTGTCGTGTACGAAGGGATCACGCCCCACACCCCCGGCAGCTCACCGCAACCAAGTAATGCATCCGCGGCGCGCGCGACGCGATGGACGCGCTCGTTGACGGCGGCATCCACCCGCTCGCCGAACTGCAGCAAGAGCGCGGCATCCCCTACGGCAAACTCATCCTGCCACGGCTTCTCCAAGCGCCTACCTCCGCCGCCCCACTCCCCCGCGCTTTCCTCACCATCCTGCCGGCCGCCAGCTTATCCGGGCGGGCACGGAGGTCACGCGAGTCTTAACACAAGCGCCAAGGGGCGGCTTGCGTGGAGGTGGTAGATAGCGGGTGAACGCCAGCAGTCGCGCCGCTCTCGGCACGATGGCGTTCTCATTGGTTCGGTCGAGCCGCCGGAGGACAACTGAGCAATGGAGCGCATGAGCTTGGAACGGGGACTCGTTATCGCCTTCGGCGTGGTACTCGCCGTGGTGGTAGCGATCGCGCCGCTGGCGATCTGGGCGGTGCTCTCGATCTCGTCGCGAGCGCAGGTGCTTCACACCACCATCATCCGCGCGCAGGTCGCCTACGCGCAGGTGGCCTCAGACGCCGATCTGCTGCGCGCCGCGCTGCTGGAGGCGGCCACGACGCCGGACAAGACGCGCGCCGCCGGCTCCGCGCGCGTGGTCAGCGAGATGCTCAAGCAGTTCCCGGACGATGCGCGCAAACTGCAGGAGGTCGCGAAGAGCGATCCCGACGTCGCCAAGCTCTTGGAGACGTTCCGCACCTCTGCCAGCGCCTACGACTTCGCTTCGCTGCCCGCGCTCTCGATGCTCGCAGCGGGGCAGCGCAGACAGGCGCAGCAGCTCATCGACGGTGCCTCCTATACGGCCTACCAGCAACAGAAGAGTGACGGCGATGCGCTGTTGACGGCCTTCAACTCCACGTCGGACACGCTCTGGGCCCAGCTCCTGCGGGCGCGTGCGATCGCCGTAGCCGTGCTCGTGGCGGGCGTCGCGCTGGCGTTCTTGGTAGCCTTACTGGTGAGCGCCTGGGTGCGGCGCATCGTGCTGCAAGGGATCGGACGCTGCTTGGAGACGTTCGAGGCGATGGAGCGCGGCGATCTCACGCAGCGCATCGGCTGGGAAGGCGCCGACGTGCTGGGGCGTTTGGCTACCGCGGTCGACTCGCTGGCGGATCGCTTGAGCGCAATGATCGGCGCGATCCAAAACGGCTCGACGACCGTGCTTCAGGCCAGTACCGAGGAGCGGCGCATTTCGCGCGAGCTCGACGAGCGCGTGCGCGAGGAGCTGCGGGCGCTAGAAGAGGCCAGCGGCATCTCCGCCGACGTCGGACGGAGCGCCGCCGGCGTCGCCGAGAGCGCCGGCCGCGTGGCCGGACGCGTGGCCGACGTCTCCGCGGCCGTGTCGGAGTTCGCCACCTCGATCAAGCAGATCGACTCGAACGTCTCCAGCCTCACCGCCGTCGTCCAACAGACCATCGTCGCCACGCAGGAGATGGCCGCGACCATCGTTCAGGTCGCCGGCAACGCCGACCGCGTGCGCGGCGAATCCGCCCAGACCGACCGTGAATTTCTCCAGGGGCGCGACGAAGTCGCGGCACTCTCCGAGCGCGTGGGAAGCGTGCGTTCGACCGTCGCGGGCGTCATGAGCGAGATGGACGGACTCGACTCCGCCTCACGTCAAATCGGCGAGATACTCAACCTCATCGAAGAGATCGCCGACCAAACGAATCTGCTCGCGCTCAACGCGGCCATCGAGGCCGCACGGGCCGGCGAGCACGGACGCGGCTTCGCCGTCGTGGCCGAAGAGGTGCGCAAACTGGCGGAGAAATCGTCGACGTCGACGCGCGAGATCGGCGCGCTGGTCACCGATATCAAGCGCCGCACTCACGCCGTGTTGGAGCGTGCCTCCACCGCCAACAAGGACGTACAGGCCAGCGCCGATTCAGCCGCCTCTGTCAATCGGACGATCGAGGCCATCGCCCAGCGCGTCTCGCAGATGGCGCACCTGGTGGGCGAAATCAGCGTCGCCACTGCGCAGCAGGCGCAGGCCTCCGAGGAACTGGCAAAAGCCAGCGGCCAGATGGGCAAGATGGCGGAGGAGGCGACCAGCGCGGTCAGCCGGCAGACGGCGACGTCGAATCAGATTCTCGACGCCGTGACCGAGATCGAGCAGCGCACCGCCGAGACGGCGCGCGCCAGCGGCCAGCAGCGCAGCGCCGTCGAGGCGTTGATCGCGCGCGTCGAGCAGACCGCCGAGCTGAGCAAACAGAACGCGCTCGCGGTCACGGGCATGCGCCGCGCCAGCGAGCGAATGGAGGCGACGGCGGGGTCGCTCGGCGAGATGATCGAGCGTTTCACGGTCGCGTCGAACGCCGGCGCGAGCGACGCCATCGCGCTCGAGCGAACCATGGCGGTCCCGCCGCTAGGACCCGCGCCGCTGCAGGAACTGAAAGGCTGACGCCGTATCCACCGCACACCACTTGACACGGAGCCATTTTCAATGCGCCGTCTGTTTGTCGCACTTGTCACCGCACTCTCGATCCTCTCGTACGCCGCGGGCGCAAGCGCGGCCCCTGCTCCCGACGCAACGGTGGATCCCGCGCTCATTCCCGACGGCACGTACACCGTGACGGTGTCCAAGGTCGTCGATCCGCAACACGTGCTCGTGGTCATGCCCGGCAACATGAAGACCGAGCTCGCAGCGGCGCGCTCGTCGATCTCATTCGCGAAAGTGAAGGACGGCGACAGCCTCAAGATCTCGACGGGGAAGGGTAAGGTCCTCGTCTTCATGGACATGACGCAGAAGTAGGTCCTTGCGGGTCTAGTACCAGCCGTCGGCGAGCGCCGCTAGTTCACCCGCGGCGCGACGGCGCTCGCGCTCGTCGGAGGTCAGAACGCCGACGCGTGAGCCCAACGCGCGCTCGAAGGCCGCGCGCCGTTCCTGCTTGGCGGCGGTCAAGGCTTCGATCTCGCTGCGCGTGAGTTGAGCCACCAGCGTCGTGTTGACCTCCCCGCGCAACCGCGCAATCTCCCGCCGTCCCCGGTCGGCGGCGTCGGCACAGCGGATACCATCGGCATGCGAGAGACCATCGGCGGGCGGCACGTAGGTGTCGAGCGGATCGAAGTTCCCGAACTCTCTAGCGAAGCGCCGGTAGATCGCGTCGATCTCGCGCCGTACGTGCTCGCGAACCTCGTGTGCGCTGGCGCGGAAACCCGCCATCAGACGCAGCATCTCCTCGGCCTTGGCCGCGGGCAGCGTGGAGCGCACGGCGGCGCGATAGCGCCGGTCGGCACCGTCCAGATCGGCCACGATCGGTGCGAACGACTGCGCGAGCGCCGGCTCTTCCTCCGGCGCGAGGTCGAGACGGGCGCAGGCGGCCGCCGCCAGGGCGGCCGCGAGGTGAAGCTCGGTATTCATCGCGCGCGCCTTCGCTGCCGGGTTGCCCTTCCCATCGCGGGCCGCTAGACTGTGCTCATGAGCAGTGAGAGGCAACTGCGCGAAGCCGCCAGCGCGGCGTTGCGGTACCTCGAAAACCTCGCTGCGCCGTCCGGCGAGGAGGATGCGCTCCGCACCGCAATCTCCCTGTTGCGTGCCGCGCTTGCGCCGCCGGTGTCCCCCGCCGAGCCGCCCGCGACGAAAGCCGCGGTGCCGGCGGAGGAGGATGCCCGCTACGCCGCGGTGCGCGACGCCTTGGGTCCGGATCTGCTGCGGCTAGCCGAACGGGCGAATCTCGACGAGACGTTCATTGCCGGCCGGCTCCTGGGCGCACGCGCCCCGTTTACCGCGACCGAAGTGGCGCTGGAATGCTTCGGCATGCCCAACAAACACGAGCGGGAGCGGATGGAGCAGGTGATCGAGGCCCTGGAGCGGGCGGGGCTGCTCGAGCGGCTGGACCCGGCCGGGACGCGCTGGCGCCCGCGCGCAGACTAGCTACGGCGCCCCGCTGCGCACGACGTGATCGCCGGCAGGCGCCGCGCTATCGATGCTCAAGCGGTAGCCGCTGAAGGTCGCGTGCGCGGTAGCCTTGATGCCGGGCATGGCGATCTCGGCTTCCTGCGAAAGCGGCAGCACGAACCCTTGCACCACCGCCGTGTGCTGCACGATATCGATGACGCCTCCGTGCTCGTAGCGAAAGCGCATGCGCGTGACGCTGCCGGTCGACGTGTCGATCGTCGCACGCGCCTCCGTGATCTCGCCCTTGATGCGCTCGTGCAGCAGCAGCTGCACGCTGTTGCCATCCTCCCCCACGACGGCGACAGCGTACTTCTGGGGCCAACTCGCGGGATCGAGCATCTCGCCCGTGACCTTTTGGTAGTTCTTCGCCAACGAGGGAACTTGCCGGAACGCGATCGTGTAGCGCCCCGGCCGCTCGTAGGTGCCGTTCCCGATCAAGTACGGCTGCAGCCACGGGAACGTGTGCATCGCGATCTTCACGCGCAGCTCGAAGGAGTAGCCCTCGAGCGCGGCGTTGCGCGCCGCCAGCAGCGCGAGCACGCGTGCAGCCTCAGGCGTCACCGGATCGGCGGGCGCCGCGCTCGCCGGCGGCGCAGGGGTGGGGGTGATCGCCTGCGCAGGGAGCAGGGTGCCCACCAGCGCCGCGACAAGGACAAAGAATCTCAACCAGCCTCTTGACATCGTCGCTTTCGTTTCTTAAACTTAACCCATTGAAAGTTTAGCACTAAACTTTCTCACTGTAAACCACCCAAACGGGGGCGAAAGACGAAAGGAGCCGTGGCCAAACCCGCCCAGGAGAACCATCGCCGGCCTACGAGCGGCTGCGCGATGCGGGTTCCCATACCAGACGAGATCTTCGACGGCGGTCTCGAGGAATACCAGGGATTCGACCGCCTGGCGATTCAGACGATCCTCGCGCTCAAAGTCACGGCTCACCGTCTGGAGAACTGTGCCGGCGAGTGGTTCGACGAGTACGGCTTGACGCCGGCGAAGCTCAACGTCTTGATCTGCTTGCGAGCGCACGGCGAGCGCGCCATGCGTCTCTCGGAGGTCGGCGACTACCTCTTCTCCACGCGGGCGAACGTCACGGGACTCGTCGACGGGCTCGAGCGCGACGGCTTGGTTCAACGTTCCGCCAACCCTGGCGACCGCCGCTCGACGCTGGTCACGCTCACCGCGAAGGGGCTGGACCTGATGGCCCAAATGCTCCCCAAACATTTTTCGCGCGTCCGCCGCATCACGTCCGGCCTTCCGCCCGCGGAGCAGCGCCAACTCATCGCACTGCTGGCCAAGCTCTTCGACGCGCTCGCTACGCTCGACGAATCCAACGGATAAAAGCATAGAGGAAGCCGATGCTCACCGCACTGCTCGCGGCGACGATCGTCGCCGCCGCGCCCGCTCCCACTCCCACCCCCGCGATTTCACAAACGATCACGCTCTCGCTCACGCAAGCCGTGGAGCGTGGGCTGAGCGAGAACCTCTCCTATCTGCGCGCACATGAGAGCGTGGCGACGGCCGTGGCACGCCTGCGGCAGGCGCGCGCGCCCGAGCTCCCGTTCCTGGTGCTCAAAGATGCGTATACGCACACGGACCCGCTCGCCGCGCTGACGCTTCATCTTCCGCCGCCCCTGGGGCCGGTCACCGTCAAGCAGGGTCTCGAGAACGCCAACGACCCCCGTATCGCGCTCCAGTACACGCTCTTCGACGGTGGCAAGACCACGTCGCAAGCCGGGCAAGCCGCCGCCGGACTCGCCGCGGTCGAGTCGCAGTTGCGCGCCGCGGCGGGCACGACCGTGCAGACCGTCTCCGATGGCTACTATCGCCTGCTGGAGGCCCGGCAACTCGCCGAGGTCGCGGACGAAGCCGTCCGCGTCGACCAGGCGCATGTGAAGCAGGCACAGCAATTCTTGCAGGCGGGCACCGTGGCCCGCTCCGACGTGTTGCGCGCCGAGACTACGCTGGGCAACGACCAAGTCGCCGCGATCCGCACACACAATGCCGCCGACGTCGCGGAATCCGCCCTCGACGATGCCTTGGCGTATCCGGTGACCACGCACCTCGTGCTCACGGACACGATCTCGGAGAGCGTCCCGCAGATCGCGCTGGAGACGCTGCAGCAGGCGGCACAGGCCAATCGCGGTGAGCTGCAGGCGGCGCGCTATGCCATCGCCGCCGCGCATGCTGCGCTCGGCGTCGCACGCTCGAGCACGGTGCCCTCGCTTTCGCTGCAAGCCTCGGAGGGTAACGCCCAACCGCAGATCGTGAGCGGATACCACGCACAGTTCCTGCTCCAGCTCGACGCGGTCTGGACGCTCTTCGATCACGGCCTCACCGCGGGTAGGATTCAAGAAGCACAGTCACAGCTCGGAGACGCCGAGCTCGCCTATCGTCAAGCGGTTCAAAGCGTCGATTTGCAAGTAGAGCAGGCTTACCTCGACCTGCAGGCAGCGCGCGCCGGCGTCGACGCGGCACAACGCCTGGTAGCCTTCGCCGACGAGAACCGCAGGCTCGCCGAGGAGCGCTACAAAGCCGGCGTCGGAACGGCCGTGGAGCTGGCCGACGCACAACTCAACGCCACCTCGGCGCAGCAGTCCTTGGTCAAGGCGTTGGGTGACCAGCAGACCGCACTCGTCGACGCGCGGTACGCCGCCGGGCTCTTGGGGCGCTGACGTGCCCGGATTGCGTGCGAGCCTGCTGGTTCTCGCCGCTACCGCCGCGCTAAGCGCCTGCGCTCCCCACACCGCCGCCAACGCACAAGCGAGCGGCTACGGTCCGGCACCGGACTTCACCCTCCCCAACGTCGCCGGAGGAGACTTCACGCTCGGCGCGCAGCGCGGCAGCGTCGTCGTGCTCAGCTTCACTGCCGCCAATTGCACCGAGGAGTGCCCGGTCTTGGAGGCGGTCCTCCAGCGCGCGGCGCGCGCGTGGAAGGCGCAGGGAATCCTCGCCCGGCGCGTCACGATCGCGACCGTGGAGATCGATCCCAAGACCAACGGCGCGGCAGCGGTGGCGAAGCTGCGCGCGAAGTGGTGGCCGCAGCCGGGCTGGGCCTTCCTGCGCTCGGACGCCGCGGCCACCGCACCGGTTTTGAAGGCCTACAACATCCTGGTGCTGCCCCCGCCGAAAGGACACGCCGACGTCGAACACACGGTAGAGGTCTACGTCATCGACCCGCACGGTAACGAAAGCGACATTCTCGCGCCGGGCGCCAACCTCTCCGTACCTGCGCTCGAACGCGCGGTCAAGCGCGCCTACACGCCCTCGGGGAAGGCGTAGAGCGGCGGCGTCACCACCGGCGCACCGACTTCCAGCGTGATCTCCGAGTGCGCCGCCAACGGAATCGCACGCAGGTCGCCGTTGTACGCCATCCCGTTCACGTAGGTGTGAACCGTGCCCACGTGACCCGCGACATCGTCGGAAGCGAGCTCCTGTCCCCAGATGGCAAAGAACTGTCCGAGGGTATAGGCTCCGCCCGGCTGCGGCGACTCGATGTGAATCAAACCCGTCGCATCGTGGGTGTGCAGCCAGTAGATGCAGCCCTGGTTGTTCGGCTTGGCGATGATGCCGATGTACTTGGGCAGCGCCGCCTGCACGCCGTTGAAGAACAGCGAGAGGTGGACGTGCTGATGCTTGGCGAGCATCTCCTGGAGATTGCACTCGATGCCGGCCACGGTCTGGCCGTGGCCGCCGCCGGCAACGTCACCGTCCCGGAACACGCTCTTACCGATCTGCGTGCCCTGAACGATCGGCGTACCCTGCGGGGCCGGCGTGGCCGCGGCAATGGACGGCGCCGAGGCGCTGTACGAGTGGCGAATGCCTAGTGCCGCGCCCACCACGATCAACACGCTGATGGCGGCGACGGCGAGCGCCGGTCCCGAAAGCTTCATGCGATGCGCACGACGATCTTACCGAACTGCTCCGAGCGCTCCAACAGCGCGAAGCCCTCGGCCGCGGACTCCATCGGCAGCACGCGATCGACGGCGGGGACGATCTTGGCGCGCTCGACCAGCGCCAGCATCTGCGCGAAGTCGCGCGGGCTACCCATGGTCGATCCCTCGATGCGGATCTGACGGAAGAACACCAGCGCCGCCGGCACCGTCCAATTGCCCAGCGTGGAGCCGTAGGCTACGATCCGGCCGGCATTGCCCACCGACTTGACGACTTCGGCGAAGGTCTCGCCGCCAACGGAGTCGATCGCGAGCGCAACGCCCGCGCCGCCGGTGGCTTCACGCACCGCCTTGGACCAGTCGCCGCCCGAGACGTTCACGGTCACGTCGGCACCGAGACGCTTGGCCTGTGCCAACTTCTCGTCACTGCGCGATGTCGCTACGACCTTCGCGCCCAGCGCCTTCGCGAACTCCAAGACATACGTCTGGACGCCGCCGCCGATGCCGGTGGCCAAGAGCCACTCACCCGCCTGCAGGCGGCCTTTGGAGACCACCGAGCGATAGGCGGTCAGGCCCGCGAGCGGGAGCGCCGCCGCCTGTTCGAAGTCCAGGTGCGCGGGCAGCGCGAAGACGCACTCCTGCGGAACCACGATGCGCTCGGCCAGTGTGCCTTGGTCGGGCATGCCGAGAATCCGGAACGCCGGTGCGGGGAAGTCCTCGGCGTCGCCCCAGCCGCTCTCCGGCAAAATGACGACGCGATCGCCAGGCTTCCAGCGCGTGACGCCGGCACCCACGGCCTCGACTTCGCCGGCACCATCGGAGCCGGTGACGCACGGAAACTGAATCTTCGGGTAGAGCCCCACGGTAATGAAGTAGTCGCGGCGGTTGAGGGCTGCCGCACGCAGACGGATCGACACCTGACCAGCTCCGGGCTGGGGATCCGGCCACTCCTGCACGGTAACGCCGGCGGGGCCGGATTTCTCGCTAATGACGACTGCACGCATGGCCCGGTTGTTTGCGAGCCTCGCCGCGACGCTCCTGCTCGCGCCGCCGTCACGCGAAGCGCGCGAGCATCTCGGCGAGCTCGGCGGGCGCTTCAACGGGAATGTTGTGGCCCGTGCCGCGCAGCGTCACGAAGAGGCTTCCGGCAATCACCTGCGCCACGTCGCGCTTGGCACGGCTGGCAGGCACCAGCGGATCGTGCTCGGCGGCCACCACCAGCGCCGGCAGCGCGATCTCGCCGACGCGGTCGAAGAAATCGGCGCCGCGCCCGTGATCGTACCACCCGAACCACGCCTCTCGCTGCGCGATCAGGGCATCGTCGACGAGGCGCTCGAGCACCGCCGGCGCCAGCTCCCGCGCCATGGCCGCGCGTTGGAAGCGCTCGATGCGCCGGCGCGATCCGAACGTTTCCAGCGTCATGCGGCGGTGGCGCGCGCTGGCACCGTAGCTGCGTGCGGTGCCGGGTGCGATCAGCGCCAGCTTTGCGAGGTTGGGCGGCGGCTCCAGCGCCACGTATTGCGCTACTTTACCGCCCATGGAATGTGCCACCAGCGTGAGCGGCTCGCCGATCGCGGCAATGGCGGCGCGCAAGTCGGAGGCATAGCCTTCGAGATCGTGGCCCTCGTCCGGCCGATCGCTGCGCCCGGCGCCGCGGAAGTCGAGCAGATGCAGTGTGAACGCCGCCGGGTCAAGGTGTTCGGCTACCTCGTACCACATGCGCCGCGAGCTGATCCAGCCGTGCGCGAAGAGCACGTGGCGCGGTCCGCTGCCCCGCGTCTCGAGATGCAAGCTCACGCCGGCATTATCGACAAAACGGTTCACGAGGAAGACTTCTTGCTCGACTTCTTCTTCACTCCCACGCGGCCGGCACGCCACTGCCGGAGAGTCCGTCGAGCGCCTCGCATATGGGCGATCTTGCTCGCACACGAATCGAAGATGGCCAACTCTTCGCCATCGCGTTGGACCGCGCTGATGCTGGCAATTCCGTTCTCTCCGCCCTTGTATGCTGCGCGCCCAATGGCGCGCGTGAGGGCGTACCTCTTGCCCTTACCGCAGCGCGCGGGAAGCGCCAGCTCAGCGCGGCCGTTCTTCGTCACGGCGTCGACAAACTCGCTTTCGTCCACGAGGAACTCTTGCACCTCGAAGAGCGACTCCGGATCCAACAAGTCATCCACCGTGGCGGCGGGAGCCAGGAGGCCGTTCAATATCTCTCTGCCGTTTGCATATGCGACGTCGGCGCTACCACTGAGATAGAGGACTCCAAACTCGCCCGGCGGATTCCAGCGGCCTCCGCTGATCTTTGAGTAGGCCGTATCGTCAGGGCTGCCAGACCACTTCTTTTTCGGACCCAGGGCGCGCAGATACGAACCGCCGCGCTTAACGTGCCTCAATGAGCGCATCCTTGCGCTTCGCGTGCTTCCCTGCCCGAATCGGGTCTGAACCTGGGACCAATGCCTCCCAACGGCGGAAGAACTCGTAGATCGGTGGGGCGCCCTCCGCCCGCAGCACATCGTAGATGCTGCGATTGTCGAGCACCGCCATAGGCGTACGAACGATGGTAGGCAGCCTCTGCGGCTTGAAACGCTTGGTAAGCTCCGTCGCAATTTCCGCAACGCGATCTACATCGGCGATGCGGTTCGCCGGTACACCGCGTTCCAGCCATTTTTCAATTGCCTGCCGGGTGACGCCGCCGAAGAGCCGGCCAAGATCCGCCGACGAAAGCTGGAAGGCCTTCTTGACGATAAGCAACGCACGCGAGCCGCGAGTGCGAAAGGTCCGCTCCATCGCGTTCGCGACGGCGCGGGCGCTGTACGTCACCCCAAACGGCGGACTCGCAACATGCACCACCCGCCGCGAGGGCGCAGCAGCAAGCGCAGCCGACTTGCGCGCGCGTGGCTTGCGTCGCTTTGAATCGGTATGTTGGCTCGTCCCCATGTCGTAAGTATAAGTGAAAGACCCTCCAGAACGCAACCACTTGACAACCTCGGCGGCCGACATTCCGGTTGCTGGGTTGCTACAATGCGTGGGTCAGGTAGGCGGCCCACCGCGCCGTCACGCTCCGGAGACGAGGTCAACCAACTCACCCCAGCGCTCCTCCAGACTCTCCAGTTCCTCACGCGCCGCGCTCAGATCGCGCCGCAACGCGCGCACGCGCTCGCCGTCGCGATGGATCTCGGGGTCGCACAAGCTGCGTTCGCATGACGCAACCTCACGCTCTAACGTCTCGATCCGCTGCTCGACGTCCTGCAGTTGCCGCTTAGGGCTCGCGCCGCGCGCCGCCTGCGCGCCGCGGCGCTCCGTCTTGCGCCGCTCGCGCTCGGTCTTGCCCGCGCGTACCGGCTCGGACGACGTGCCGGCGGGAGCGTGCGCGGCGGCAAGCTCCGCATAACCGCCCTCGTAAAGCGTGGCCGAGCCATCGGATATCTCCACGACGCGGTCGCAGAGACGTCCCAGCAGAAAGCGATCGTGACTGACCAAGACTACCGTGCCGTCGAAGGCCCCCAGCACCTCCTCCAACACCTCGCGCGAGGCGATATCGAGATCGTTGGTAGGCTCGTCCAACAGCAGCACGTTGGCCGGACGCGCCACCAGCTTGGCGAGCATTACACGCCGTTTCTCGCCGCCGGAGAGCAGCGCGATATGCTTGTCGGCCTCGTCGCCTGAGAAGAGCAGCGCCCCCAGCAAGGCGCGCGCCTGCTCCGGGGTACCCAGCCAGCCGCGCAGCACTTCGTCGAGCACGCTGGCGGTAGGCTCCAACTCCCCGACCTCCTGTGCGTAGACGCCGCGCTGCACGCCTTCGCTCCAGCGTACCTCGCCGCTATCAGGGATGACCTCGCCCGTCAACATCTTCAGCAGCGTCGACTTCCCGGCACCGTTGGCGCCCACGATGCCCAAGCACTCACCGGCGCGCAGCGTCAACGTGAACGGTGCGAAGAGGACGCGGCCGCCGTACGCTTTGGAGACGCCGCGCAGCTCCGCCGCCGGGTCCTGCAGCGGTCGCGCGCGGCGAAAGCTCACGCGTAAAGCGCGCACGCGCGCCGCCGGCACGACCCGCTCCAGACGCTCGAGACGGCGCGATCGTGCCTTCAACTGGACGTAGTTGTGCGAACCGTGCGTCGCCAGCTCCGCGATCACCCGCCGCTCGTGGGCCACCCGCCGCTCCTGCGCCGCGACCCGCCGCTCGCGCTCCTGCTCGGCCTCGGCCCGCAGCTCCAAAAAGCGCGAATAGTTGCCTTCCCATGCCGTCAGCTCGCCGTTCTCGAGCAGCCACACCGCCTGCACCACGCGATCGAGAAACCAGCGGTCGTGGGAGACGACGATCACGCCGCCGCCGTAGCGCGAGAGGAAGCCCTCCAGCCACTCCACGCCGGCGATGTCCAGATGGTTGGTGGGCTCGTCCAACAACAGCAAGTCGGGGGCATCCAACAGCACGCGCGCGAGCGCCGCACGCGTCTTCTCACCGCCGGAGAAGCTACACAGCGGGCGCGCTGCCGCGGCCTCGTCGAAGCCCACGCCGCGCAGCACCGCGTCGATGCGATACGCGTACTCGTGGCCGCCGGCGCGCTCGAAGCGCTCCCGCAACCACGCATAGCGGTCCATGACCCGCGTCAGCTCCGCGCCGGTCACGCGCCCCATCTCGCGTTCCAAACGCTCGAGTTCACGGGCGTCGCTCTCCACGCGCGCGAAAGCCTCCTGGACGTACGCGCGCAGCGTGCGTTCGTCGGCGGCGCCGAAGAACTCACCGGAGGCTTGGCGGAACCAGCCCACCTGCACGGAACGCCCGCGCGCCACCGTACCGCCGTCGGGCTCGAGCTCACCCGTCAGCAGCGAGAAGAGCGTCGATTTGCCGGCGCCGTTGCGCCCCACCAACGCCACATGCTCGCCCTGCCGTACCACGCCGCCGGCGTTGCGCAGCACGCAGCGTGCGCCGTACCAGCGCTCGAGCTCGCGGAAACGCAGCAGCTCCATCAGGCCGGGCGGTAGCCTAGCGCAACGGATATCTCCGCCGCAGCCGCGGCCACGCGCGCCGCATAGTGCGCCGCCCGGCCCTTGTCGATGCGGTCGAGCGGACCCGAGACGCCCAACGCGGCGACGAGATGAAAACCGGCATCGAAGATGGCCGCCGCGATGCCACAGGCGTTGGGTACGCGCTCGGCGCGCGAGATCAGTGCGCCGGTACTGCGCGCCTGCGCCGGCGTCATCGAGAGAATCCTCCCAGCGGCCCCGCGATCCAGCGGCATGCGCTGCCCCACACGCACCACCAGACGCATGTCGTGCGACGAGTCCAGGTGCTCGATGCAGTAGCGTGCGTCGCCCTCGCGCACGTAGAGCGCCACCGTTTCGTTCACCTCGTTACGCAACCGCTCCATGATGGGGCGCGCCAACCGCGGCACGTGCTGATCCTCGTTATAGGCCCGTGCCAGCATCAGCACTTTCGCACCCAAGGCATAGCGCCCGGAGCGCTGATCCTGGCGCAGATAGCCGCTGTCGCGCAGCGTAGCCAGCAGGCGGTGCGCCGTGGATTTCGCCAGTCCCAGCGCGGCTGCGGCCTCACCGACGCTCACCTCGCGGCGTTCGGGCGTATAGAGATCGAGCAGTGCCGCCGCACGCGCCACCGTCTGAGCCCCTTCGCTGCTCGAACGCTCCATAGGCGCGGTCATTCCGCTAAGTGGGACATACCCCCTGCGCCGTCCCCGTGCCGTCGAGGAGCAGCCTCGACGCTGCGCGAAGCCGCGCCACCCCATGCCGAACGAGAATCGAGACTTTTCCCGCGCGCTCGAGCGCGCGAGCACTTGGGTGGCACGCTATCTACAAGACGTGACGAACCTGCCGGTGCTCGCGCGCGTGCGCCCAGGTGAGATCCGGGCCCAACTGCCCGACGCGATGCCCGAGGAGGGCGAGCCGTTCGACGCCCTGCTCGACGACTTCGAGCGCATCGTGCTCCCGGGCATCACGCACTGGAATCACCCGCGCTTCTTTGCCTACTTCGCGATCACGGGCTCGGAGCCGGGCGTCTTGGGCGAGCTACTCAGCGCCGCCCTCAACGTCAACGCGATGCTTTGGCGCGCCTCGCCCGCCGCCACCGAAATCGAGGAGGTGGCGCTGGGCTGGCTGCGCCGGGCGCTGGGCATTCCCGAGCGCTTCTTCGGCGTCGTCTACGACACCGCCAGCGTCTCCGGGCTGCATGCGCTGGCAGCGGCGCGCGAGTCGCTCGATCTGGACATTCGCAACCGTGGCACCAGCGGACGCGATCTGCCCGCGCTGCGCGTCTACTGCACGGAGCAGACGCACTCGCACGTCGAGAAAGACGCCATCCTCCTTGGAATCGGGCGCGAGAACGTCGTCAAAGTACCCACCGACGACGCCTTCCGCATGGATCCGCGCGCGCTGGCGCGCCTCATCGCCGCGGACCGCGCCGCCGGACGTCTGCCGATGTGCGTGGCCGCCACCATCGGCACCACCTCTACCACCTCGGTCGATCCCGTGCCGGAGATCGCGCGCGTCTGCCAAGACGCAGGCGTCTGGCTGCACGTCGACGCGGCGTACGCGGGGCCCGCTTCGATCGTGCCCGAGTTGCGCCACCTCATGGACGGTATCGAGTACGCCGACTCGCTCGTGGTCAATCCGCACAAGTGGATGTTCGTTCCCGTCGATCTCTCGGTGCTCTACACGCCGCACGAGGATCTGCTGCGGCGCGCTTTCAGTTTGGTGCCGGCCTATCTCGAAACGCCCGAGAGCGACGTGCGCAACTACATGGACTACGGCGTGCAGTTGGGGCGGCGCTTCCGCGGGCTCAAGCTCTGGTTCGTGCTGCGCGCCTACGGCCGCCGCCGCTTGATCGAGCTGCTGCGCGGTCACGTCGCGATGGCGCAGGCGCTGGCGGGTTGGGTGGAGGCCGAGCCCGGCTTCGAAATCCTTGCACCGCACCCGCTCTCCGTGGTCTGCTTCCGGCATGTGCCGCCGCACCTGCGCGACGACGCCGCGGCGCTGGATGCCCACAACGCGGAGCTGGCCGAGCGCGTGAACGCTACCGGCTACGCCTTCATCTCCACGACACGGCTGCGTGGGGTAACGACGCTGCGCATCGCCATCGGCAACGCCCGCACGACCCCGGAAGACGTGCGGCAAACGTGGGAGCTCATCGCGAGCACGGCGCGCGCCAGCCTGCGAGGAGACGGTTGCACGATCGCCGAACGCTGATCCAGCACGTTGTGGAATGGAGTTCCGTTTTTTGGAACATTCTGGCCCCCGTCCACCACTAGCCGGAATCCGCGTCCTCGAACTCGGGAGCTCGGTCTCCGGTCCTTTCGCGGGGCGTCTCCTGGCCGACCTCGGTGCCGAGGTATTCAAGGTCGAGCCGCCCGGAGGTGAGCAGCTCCGCACCTGGGGGACGCCAGCTCCCGGCGGCAGCTCGTGGTGGTTCAAATCGCACAATCGCGGCAAGAAGTTCCTAGCCTTCGACTTGCGCGACCCCGGCGCCGCACAGACGGTCAAAGCGATCGCGTTGCGCTGCGACGTCGTCCTGGAGAACTTTCGGCCAGGGCGGCTTGCGGCGTGGGGTTTGGGCTACGAACAACTGCGCGCCGAGCACCCCGGCCTCATCTACGTCTCCATCAGCGGCTACGGTCAAGACGGCCCCTACGCCGATCGCGCTGGGTATGGCAACGTGGCCGAGTCGATGGCGGGATTACGCTACGTCACCGGATATCCCGATCGCCCGCCGGTGCGCATGGGCATCAGCCTCGGCGATCACGTCACCGCACTCTACGCCGTCGTCGGAACGCTGGCAGCGCTGCAGGCGCGCGAGCGCGACGGCACGGGCGACTTCGTGGACGTGGCATTGGCGGAGTCGTGCTTCAGCTTGACGGAAGCGGCGCTGCCGGAGTACGTGCATGCCGGTATCGTGCGCGAGCGCGGCGGTAATCGCTATCTGCGCGCCGCGCCGAGT
This sequence comes from bacterium, assembly GCA_004298675.1. Classification (GTDB taxonomy): domain Bacteria; phylum Vulcanimicrobiota; class Vulcanimicrobiia; order Vulcanimicrobiales; family SCRA01; genus SCRA01. The sequence continues at coordinate 58,196 of SCRI01000010.1, forward strand.
AACGTCTACGTCACCAGCGACGGGCGCTGGATGGCGATCGGCGGTAACGGCCAAGGGATCTTCCGCCGGCTCGTCGAGGTGATGGGGCGGCCCGAGTTGGCGGGCGATCCGCACTTCGCCGACAATGCCGCTCGCGTAGCCAACGCCGCCGAGCTCGACACGATCATCGAGGATTGGACCCGCACGCAAGAGAGCGCCGCGCTGAACGGCCTGCTGGCCGCGGCCGGCGTACCTGCCGGACTGGTCATGTCGATCGCGGACATCGCGCACGACCCGCACTTTCAGGCGCGCGGCATGATCGCCTCGATCGAAGACGAGCACGGTCAAGCGGTCGCGACACCGGGCATCGTGCCAAAGTTCCGGCAGCACGGCGCCAACCTCACGACCGCCGCCGGCGCGGTCGGCCGCGATACCGAAGCGGTGCTGCGCGAACTGGGGCTGCTGCAGGAAGCGCCGCACTGACGATGGCGGAGCACGTCAGCTTGCTCGACGTCAGCGCCCGCGACGGCCTGCAGGACGAACCATGCGTTGTCGCCTCGGGCGACAAACTCGAGGTGGCCCAAGCACTGCTCGCTGCCGGCGTCGCCGAGATCGAGATCACCTCGTTCGTGCACCCGCGCTGGGTGCCGCAACTGGCCGACGCCGACGTGCTCGTTCCGCAACTGCCGCACGGCCCTCACTACTCCGCGTTGGTCATGAACGCAAGAGGTTACGAACGCGCGTGCGCGGCGTTCACCGGGCACGCACCCGGCACCTGGACGCTCGTCTTCGTGGCCTCCGCCAGTCCCCGTCACAATCAGAGCAACAACAACCGTAGCATCGAGCAGACGCTGGAAATCTTCGACGCGCTCGCCGCGCGTGCGCGTCACGACGGCGTCACGCTGCACGGCGCCATCGCATGCTCGTTCGTCTCACCCTACGCCGGCGAACCTATCGATCCCGCGCTCGTCGCGCAGATCGCGCGCCGCTACGAACGCGGCGGCTGTACGCTCATCACGCTCGCCGACACGGTCGGCCGTGCCGATCCCTACGGCGTGGCCCGCCGTGTCGACGAGATCGCCGCCGTCACGCGCGTCCCGCTTTCGCTGCACCTGCACGATTCGCACGGCTACGCGTTGGCCAACGTCTACGCCGGGCTGACCGGCGGGGTGCGGCGGTTCGAAGGTGCGCTGGCGGGGCTGGGCGGCTGCCCCTTCGCCCCCGGCTCGCCGGGGAATCTGGACCTCGAGCGCCTCAACCGCTTTATCATCGACTGCGGCTTCGAGACCGGCATCGAACCCGCGGCTCTCACGTGCGCCAGCGAGCGCATCCGCGCGGCGCTGCGCACGGCGCAACCTATCCCGGAAAGGACGACCACCGCAACGGCACACGAATAGAAAGGACGAGCATGGCTACGGCTACCATGAGTACCCCCACCATCGCAGCTCGACTCGACCGGCTCCCGGAATCCAGTTATATCCGCGGATTCATCACGCTGCTCTCACTAGGCGGCGTCTTCGAGTTCTACGACCTCTTCTTGATGGCATACATCGCGGCTGGGTTCTTCAAATCCGGCCTCTTCACGCCCACGACCCAGGGCTTCTTCGACCTGCACGGCTTTGCCAGCTTCATCGCCTCGACGTTCGCCGGCCTCTTCGTAGGAACGCTGCTCTTTAGCTGGGTCTCGGACCACTACGGGCGACGCTCGATCTTCACGTTCTCCCTGCTCTGGTACTCCGTCTGCACGTTCATCATGGCCTTTCAGCAGACGTCTCACACCATCGACCTGTGGCGCTTCATCGCGAGCGTCGGCATCGGCGTCGAGCTCGTGAACATCGACACCTACATCGCGGAGCTGGTACCCAAAGCCACGCGCGGCAAAGCCTTCGCTTACAACCAGTTCATCATGTTCCTGGTCGTGCCGGTGGTGGCGTTTCTCGCCTTCCTCATCGTTCCGCGTACGCTGGCGGGACTGGACGGCTGGCGCTGGATCGTGATCATCGGCTCGATCGGTGCGATCTTCATCTGGTGGATCCGTCTGGGTCTGCCGGAGTCGCCGCGCTGGTTGGCGATGCACGGACGCAACGCCGATGCCGACCGCGTGATGAGCGCCATCGAGAAACGCGTTCAGGCGGAGACCGGCAAGGCGCTGCCTGAGCCCGAAGTGCTGACGGGCGAGGCCGAAGTGGCCCACGGCTCCTGGATGGAGATTTGGGGGCCACCGTACGCCTCGCGTACGATCATGCTGGTGATCTACAATTTCTTCCAGACCATCGGCTACTACGGCTTCGCCAGTTGGGTGCCCACGTTGCTGATCAAGCACGGCATCACCATCACCCACTCACTGGAGTACACCTTTATCATCGCGCTGGCCAATCCGTTCGGCCCGCTCATCGGCATGGCCATAGCGGACCGCATGGAGCGCAAGTGGCAGATCTGCGTCTCGGCGGCTCTAATCGCCATCTTCGGCATCATCTTCGCGCAGATGACCAGCCCCGCGGGCATCATCGTGCTCGGCATTCTGATCACGCTCTCCAATAACTGGCTCTCGTTCGCCTTCCACACCTACCAGGCCGAGCTCTATCCCACGCGCATTCGCGCGCAGGCAGTGGGCTTCGTCTACTCGTGGAGCCGCTTCAGCACGATCTTCACCGCCTTCTGGATCGCAGCGATCCTGGGCGGCTACGGCGTCAGCGGTGTCTTTCTCTTCATCGCCATAGCCATGCTCGTGGTGATCGTGGTCATCGGTGGTATTGGACCAAAGACGGCGGGCCAGCGCTTGGAGGCGCTCAACGCGTAGGAACTAGCGTGCACGCGGGGGGAAATCACCGGCCATCATGGTGCTCTCCCCCGCGCTGCTCCTGGTCGCCGCTGCCGCATCGGTAGGCGTGCTGCATACGGCGGCCCCCGACCACTGGGCCCCCATCGCGCTCTTGGCGCGACAACGGGGCTGGTCGCCAGCGCAGACCGCTCGTGCAGCGGCTGGCGCGGGCTTGGGACACACCCTTTCGACGCTGGCGATCGGCGTCGTGATCTGGCTCGCGAGCGCCGCCGTGGCCGCGCGCTTTGCGCGCTCGCTCAATCTAGCCGCCGGCATCGCGTTGATTGCGTTCGGACTGTGGATCGCGCTGGCCGCCCTGCACGAGTTGCAGGAGGGCCATGAAAGCCACGAGCACGGTCACGCGCACTTGGGTCACAGTCATCTCCATCGTCATGCCGATGGCGTCATTCACCTGCACTGGCACGAGCACCATGCCGAGGATTGGCATGTCGTGGACGGGACGGCCGCCATCGCGCACGAGCACGAACACCGCACCTCGACGCGGATGGCGCTGATGCTCATCCTCGGCTCCTCCCCGAGCGTGGAGGTGCTGCCGGCCTTCTCCGCCGCCGCCCCGCAGGGCGCCGGCTTGCTGGCGGCCATGGCAACGGTCTTCGGCATCACGACGATCGGCACGTACGTCGCGCTCTGCGCACTCTCGAGCGCGAGCATTCAGCGCCTACGCCTGGGGCCGCTGGAGCGGTACGGCGAAGTGCTCAGCGGGGTCGTGATCGCGCTAGTGGGCGCCGTCTTTCTCTTGCTGGAGGGTTCGATCTAACCGTGATCACCGGGCGCTCGACACCGCAAACGTTCTCCGCGGCCAGGCGGCGCGACGTCCTCGTGCACGCGCTGACGTTTATCGCGGGCTTCACCGCGGTCTTCGTCGCGGCGGGTGCGACGGCCAGCGCTCTGGGCCAACTCTTCGCCGAGTACCGCGACGTTCTCACACGCGTCCTGGGCGTGATCGTGATCCTCTTGGGCCTGAACATGCTAGGACTCTTCCGTCTGAGATTCCTGGCGATGGACAAGCGTCCGCATTTTCAGCGCAACGGAATCTCGCTGGTGGGCTCGCTGCTGGCCGGCGTCGGCTTCGCCGCCGGCTGGACGCCCTGCATCGGCCCGATCCTCGCGGGCGTGCTGGCGCTGGCAAGCGCCGAGCACAGCGTGGGCGCGGGTGTCTTGCTGCTCTTCATCTACTCGATGGGCATGGCGCTGCCGTTCTTCCTGATGGCGGTGGGCCTGCACTATGCCCTGCCGGTGCTTGCCCGCATCAAGCGCTTCTTGCCGGTGATCGACGTCGTGGCCGGCCTCATCGTGCTGGCGGTGGGCCTGGTGCTCTTCACCAACTCGTTCCTGCGCTTCACCGCCTGGCTCTATCAGACGTTTCCCGCCGCGGCGACGCTGGGCACGGGGCCTACGCTGAGCGGCACCGCGATCACGGCCGGCGCGGCGTTCGTCGCGGGCCTGGTCTCCTGCATCTCGCCGTGCGTCCTGCCGCTGCTCCCGGCCTACCTCTCGCTGCTGACCGGGCAGAGCGTGGAGAGCCTGGTCGCATCCTACGAGACTTAGCGCAGCGTGGCTTCGCTCGCGATGTCGGAGCGGAAGGTGAGTTTGTCGCCGAGCACGGGTCCGAGGCCGCGCACGGCGCCGTAGACGCGCCGGCGCGCCGACTCGATATCTTCTCCCAGAGCCGTCACGGTCAGCACCCGCCCGCCGGGCGAGCTCACGCGGCCATCGCTTACCTGCGAGGTTCCCCAGAACGCCGCACACTCCGCCGGCAGGGCGATCTCGGCAGGTAGTCCGCCTACGGGAGCCGAGCGCACCGGATATTCGCGCGTCGCCAGCACGACGCCCACGCACGCCAGCCGGCTCATCGAGATCGTCGACGGATCGAGGGCGCCGTCGGCGCACGATTTCAGCAGCAGCGGTAAGTCCCCGGTGAAGCGCGGCATCAACACCTGCGTCTCGGGATCGCCGAAGCGCGCGTTGAACTCCAGCACCGAGGCACCCTCTTCTTCATTCCACATCAGACCGAGGTAGAGCGCGCCGCGATACTCCTCACCCTCGGCGTCCAAGCCCGCCATGACCGGTGCGAGAATCCGCTCGCGCACGGAGTCGAGGAGGTCGTGGGGCAGGGCCGCCGGCGGCGAGTACGCCCCCATGCCCCCGGTGTTCGGTCCGGTATCGCCGTCGCCGGCGCGCTTGTAGTCGCAGGCGGCGCCGAACATCACGCCGGCGCGTCCATCGAGCAGCGCGAAGACGGAGACTTCGACGCCCTCCAGTTTCGCCTCCAGCACGACGTCCATACCACCGCCGGGGACACCGCCGCCGCCGTACCAGTCGCGCAAGACCACGCGCGCATCGGCGGGCGAGTTGCAGACCACAACGCCCTTTCCAGCCGCCAAACCGTCGGCCTTGACGACGACGCTGCCGCGCCAATCCGCCAGCGCCTTCTCGCCCTGCTCTAGCGAATGGACCACGCGAAAGTACGCGGTGGGAATCTCGTGGCGCTCCATGAAGCGCTTGGCGAAGATCTTGCTGGACTCCAGGCGCGCCGCGCTGCGTGCGGCGCCGAACGTGGAGATGCCGGCCTCACGCATCTTGTCCGCCACGCCGGCTGCCAGCGCCGTCTCCGGGCCGATCACGCAGAGGTCAACGTGCTCCGCACGCGCGCGCTCCACCAAACGCTTGGCATCCGTGACCGCGATGCCCCAATTGACTCCGCGCGCCGCCGTGCCCGCGTTGCCCGGCGAGGCGAAAAGTGCCTCGCACTGCGGTGACTGCGCCAGCTTCCACGAAAGCGCATCCTCGCGCGCACCGTTGCCGACGACCAGGATCCTCATGCTACTCCCACTCCACCGTGGCCGGCGGCTTCGAGGTGATGTCGTAGACGACGCGGTTGACGCCCTCCACCTCGTTGACGATGCGCGTAGACATCCGCGCTAGCAGATCGAAGGGCAGCCGCGCCCAATCGGCGGTCATCCCGTCTTCGCTGGTAATGGCACGGATCGCCACCATATTCGCGTAGGTACGTCCGTCGCCCATCACGCCCACGCTCTTGAGCGGCGTGAGCACCGCGAAGTATTGCCAAGGATGCGGCTGGAGCCCATCGCTGCCGTCGATCTCCTCGCGTACGATCTTGTCCGCGGCGCGCAGGACCCGCAGACGCGCTTCGTCCACCGCGCCCAACACGCGCACGGCCAGTCCCGGCCCAGGGAACGGCTGACGGTTGACGATGTGCTCGGGCAGCCCGAGCACGCGCCCCACCTCGCGCACTTCGTCCTTGAAGAGCAAACGCAGCGGTTCCACCAACTCCAACTTCATCTGCTCGGGGAGCCCGCCCACGTTGTGGTGCGTCTTGATCTTGTGGCCGGCTTTGGAGCCCTTGGTCTTCGATTCGATGACGTCGGGATAGAGCGTCCCCTGCACGAGGAAGCGCACGCCCGCGATCGCAGCGGCCTGCTCTTCGAAGATCTTGATGAACTCGTGCCCGATGAGCACACGCTTGCGCTCCGGGTCAACGACGCCCGCGAGCAGTTTCAAGTAACGCTCGCGCGCGTCAATGCAGCGCACGTCCAGGTGCATCACGTCGCGGAAGGCTGCCGTAACCTCGTCGGCCTCGCCCGCGCGCAACAGCCCGGTATCGACGAAGACGCACGTCAACTGCTCGCCGATAGCTCGCGCCACCAGCGTCGCCGCGACGGCGGAATCGACGCCGCCGGAGAGTGCACAGACCACCTTTGCCTCGCCCACCTGGGCGCGGATGCGCGCGATGGCATCGTCGACGAAATTGCCCATCTGCCAGGTGGGCTCGATGCCGGCAACGCCGTAGAGGAAGTTTTCGAGCACGCGGCGCCCCTGCGCCGTATGCACCACTTCGGGATGGAACTGCACGCCGTAGAGCTTACGCTGACGGTCACCGAGCGCTGCGATCTCCGTGCGCGCGGTGTGTGCCAGCGGTTTGAAACCGGGCGGCAGCTCCGTCACCGTGTCGCCATGGCTCATCCAGACCACGCTGTGCGCGGGTAGGCCCTCGAACAACGGCGACGGGACATCCGCTTCGAGCGCCAACTCGGCCTGCCCGTATTCGCGGATCGACGAGGGAATCAGCCGCCCGCCGCAATCGCGCGCGATCAACTGCATCCCGTAGCAGATGCCCAAGACGGGTACTCCGCTCTCCAGGATGCGCGCATCCATGGCGGGGGCCCCAGGCTCCAGCGTCGACTCGGGGCCCCCGGTGAGGATGATGGCCCGCGGTTCACGCCTGCGGATCTCCTCCCATGGCGTGTCATGCGGCAGGATCTCTGAATAGACGCGCGCTTCGCGTACGCGCCGCGCGATCAGTTGGCTGTATTGTGCACCGAAGTCGAGGATGACGACGGGGGAGCTGGCGCTGGTCACGGCGCCCCCCTTTCTCCAAAGAGGCGGGGGGCACCCGTCCATCCTACAGGTGGAAGAGAATCGTGTTGCCTCCTAGGGTGGGATCGCTGGTGACCGTCACGTTCAGGTTGGTGTCCTCCACCCAGCTCGCCACGTGACCGGTCTGCAGGTTGGGGATGTTCGGGTTGTCGACGGTGCCTTGAGCGAGGTCATGCGTCTGCAGGATCTGGCTCGCGCCGTTTTCGTTCCACGTCACCGAGGCGCCGACGTCTTGCGTGTCTGGCGACGCGGTGATGGTGATTTGGAACGTACCGCTGCGGTCGGCGTTCTGCTGGCCGTTCCCGATCGCGTAGTCCACCTCCACCGTCGAACCGTCACGCTTGTAGAAGAGGCGCTTCCCGGTTCCGGAGTAGGTATACAGCACGCTGCCGGAGCCCGCGCTGCGCGTGACGTTGAGCGCACCGATCTGCTGGCCGGCGGCATTATTCCACGTGTCGGCGAGCGTGACGTTGGCCGTTCCGCTCTGCTGCTGCAGCTGCAACTGATGCACGTAGAGCGGCTGTCCGGGCGTCTGATGCCCCACACTGTAGTCGTTGCGGACCAGAGCGGCGCTGAAGACGCCGGAGCTCACCTGCTGCTTCCAGCTGCCGTCGGCGGCAAGGATCGTGCCGCTCTGCTGGCTATTGGCCGCCGTGAAGCCGGCCGGGTTGTAGTAGCGCGTGAACGCGAAGCAGGTGTAGCCGCTCGGACACGGCTGTCCGTTGTACTGCGCGTTGACGGTGACCAGGAGCAGATGGCGGCCGC
>SCRI01000011.1 GCA_004298675.1 bacterium
CTGGGCTGAGAGCTCGAACTCCCGAGCGAGCTCCTCGGGTCGCCGACCGGCTCGGGCCAGCTCCACGACGTTATGCCGGAACTCCGGCGGGTAGGACCGGGGGTGCTTTCTGGCCATTGGCGGACCTTTCTCCGCCAACCGGAGAGTATCCACGGAACCGGGCCAGCTTCAGACCGGCATAATAGGTTGCACTGCCGCCGGTCGAAACGCTCTGATGGGGCTATTGGAGCGGCTCTCGCACGGCCGTAGCTGTTCCTTATTCGGAACCCGACTCGTAGAGCAGAACGCCGTCGCGCTCATTGCGCGTGACCATATTGCGCGCACGCAAATGCTCGAGGTGCGCTATCGTTTCGGCGACGGCGAACGCTTGGTGAAAGCCACCAAGCTCAGCGAACGTGCGATGGCGGCGTGTCCAGGGAAGCTTTGCCGCGATGGTACCGGCGCTCGACGGTCCGCTGCCAAGCGCTTCTCGTACCAAGAGTTCGCGCTCGTCGTGGTGCGCCAGCAGCTCGTCGACGCGCCGCGTCACATCATTGAAAGGGCGCCCATGCGCCGGTGCGACGATACCCGCACGGGTCGCTCGCACCTTCCGCAGCGAGGCTAAGAAGGCGCCAAGCTGGTCCTGATCGTCCTGCCCGGACCACGTGCCGACGTGCGGCGTGATGGGGTCGAGTATGTGGTCTCCGCTAAAGAGTACGCTGTTGGTCGTATCAAGTAGGCAGATATGGCCGGGGGAGTGACCCGGCGTCCAGAGAACGCGCAGCGAGCCTTTGGCCAGCGGCACCTCATCGCCATCGTTGAGCGCGCGTTGCGGCGCCACCACCGAGTAGCGAGCCGGCTCATCCTTGATCGATCCATCGTTGCCGGTCGCGTAGCCGTTGCGCGCGAACCACTGCGCGTTTTCGCGGAACGTGATCGTGAAGTCACTGAGGCGATCGTAGGCGACGCGCGCATCGATGTCGTGCATCATCAGCCGCGCTCCAACCGTTCGCACGAGCCGCCCCGCAAGCCCGTAGTGGTCGGGATGGAAGTGCGTCACGATGACGTCACGAATCTCTTCGAGCTGCACCCCGTACCGCGCGAGGCCGGCCTCCAACGCCGCGAGGACGTCCGGCACGTCCCAGCCGCAATCGATCAAGGCATACCCGTCTGGCTCGCGCAGAAGATACGCGTTGACGTAGCCCAGCGGATTCCCCGTCATCGGGAGCTCGATGCGCTCGATTCCTTCCGGCAGTCGAGCTTCCGCGGCGGGCGCCACGCTACGTTTTCGCCGCCGCTAGCTCCGCCGTCGAGTCTAACGCCTGCCGTAGGTCCGCGATCAGATCCTCCACATCCTCGATACCCACGGACAACCGCAGCAGCGAGTCCGTGATCCCGCGGCGCTCGCGCTCCTCCTTGGGGATCGAGCCGTGGGTCATGCGGGCGGGGTGGTTGATCAGCGACTCCACGCCCCCCAACGACTCCGCCAAGCTGAACAGCTTCAAACTGCGCGCGAAGGCCATCGCCCGCTCCACTGGACCCGCCGGCACCAGGGAGACCATCCCGCCGAAGCCGCGCATCTGGCGCTTGGCGAGCGCATGCTGCGGGTGGCTCTCCAAACCCGGGTAGTACACCTTCGCCACGTCCGTCCGTCCCGCCAAAAACCGCGCGATCTCGCCGGCGTTCTCGGCGTGCTCGCGCATGCGCAGCGCCAGCGTCTTCGCGCCGCGCATCGTCAAAAAGACGTCGAACGGCCCCGGCACCGCGCCCACGGCGTTCTGGTGGAACTTGATGGTCTTCGCCACCTCGGCGTTGTTGGTCATCACGGCCCCGCCCACCACGTCGCTGTGGCCGCCGATGTACTTCGTGGTCGAGTGCGCCACGATGTCGGCGCCCAGCGTC
>SCRI01000001.1 GCA_004298675.1 bacterium
AGAGGTCGTTGGCGTTCTGGGCGTTCGCCGCCACCTGCGAGACGGAGGTCGCCATCTCGGCGATGGCGCTGGCCACGCCGTTGACCGTGTCGGCGAGGCCGCCCATGGTGCCGGAGATCGAGCGGATCGACGCCACCATCTGCTCGACGGCGGCCGCCTCGCTCTCGACGTCCGTGTAGAGCCGGCGGGCCGTCTCGACCTTGGCCCCGGTCGTGTCGACCTGGCCGAGGTCTTCCCGCAGGCGGCGCGAGGCCTCGTGTTGGCGAAGGGCCGACTCCTTGATCTGCTCGTGCCGCTCGACCAGGTCCTGCGCGCCCTTGCCCAGGGCCAGGACGCGCGTGCGCGCCTCCATCACCAGGTGCTGCGCCGCAGCGTTGGCATCCGCCAGAGCGGATTCGAAGGCGTCCTCGGCCCGTTGCCGTGCGCGCGCGGCCAAGAAGGCCCCCAAGAGCGCGGTGGCGGCCGCCGCCAAGGCCAGCCCCGCGCCGACCCAACCGGCGTGCTTGACGTGGGCCGCCAGGGCCACGGCGGCCAGCATGGCCAGCGCGGCGGCCGACCACATGACAATGGAAAGGCGCTTGATCTCGGTCATTAGGATTCCCGGCTCCTTCAGCGGCGCGTGTATGAAAAGGGGTTCAACCTTGACATCGGCACGCACGAGCGGCTAAAATAGCGCGGTTCGGATTCGCCGGCCCGGGAGTCTGGCGAGCCTCCGCTTCAGTTTGCCATAAGCGAGAAATCGATGTCGAGCCGCACCTTCGTCCTCCGTCAGGAGGACGCCCATCACGACTGGTTTATCGTGGACGCCGAGGGACAGCGCCTTGGTCTCCTGGCAGCGCGCGTTGCACGCGTGCTGACGGGGAAGCACAAGGCCACCTACACGCCCCACACGGACGCCGGTGACCACGTCGTGGTGATCAACGCCGAGAAGATCGAGCTCTCGGGCGCGAAGTGGACGCAGAAAGTCTATCGCAGCCATTCGGGATACCCCGGCGGTCTCCACGAGGAGACGGCACAGCAGGTCCGTCAAGAGCATCCGGAGCGCTTGATCGAGCGCGCGGTGCGCGGCATGCTGGCGCCCAACAAGCTGCGTGGCGCGCGCATGAACCGCCTGAAGGTCTACGTGGGCGGGAGCCACCCGCACAGTGGCCAGAATCCGCAGCCGTTGGCTGAGCGGTAACTGAGAGGAAATATGTCGGAGTACTATCAGGGCACAGGGCGTCGCAAGGAGTCGATCGCGCGCGTGCGTCTCTTCTTGGGCCAGGGACAGATCGTCGTCAACAACAAGCCGATCGAAAGCTACTTCCCGCGCGAGACGCTGCGCCAGATCGTCAACCAGCCGCTCGAGGCCACGCAGAGCATTGGGCGCTTCGACATCAAAGTGACCGCTGAAGGCGGCGGGGTGGCGGGTCAGGCCGGCGCCGTGCGCCACGGCATCGCGCGCGCGCTGGTGTCGATGGACGAGACGCTGCGCCCGGTGCTGCGCCGTGCCGGACTCCTCACGCGCGACCCGCGTGAGAAGGAGTCGAAGAAGTACGGCCGCAAGCGCGCACGCAAGCGCTTCCAGTTCTCCAAGCGCTAACGTCCGCTGCCGCCCCTTTATGCTTGGCGTTCCGGCGCGATGTCGTAGACTGCGACGGGGTCGTCGCGGCCCTTGATCTTCGCCAGCATGCGCTCGCCCTCGAAACGTGACTGGGCGAGGCGGTAGGTCGTCTCGTCGCAGAGGATGTGGCGTGCCGGGGCCGCTGCTTGCAGGCGCGAGGCGAGGTTGACGGCGTCTCCGATGACCGTGTATTCCATGCGCTTGGAGGAGCCGATGTTGCCGGCCACGACCTCTCCGGTGGCGACTCCGACGCTGATCTCCAGCGGAACGCTGAAGCTGCCGTGGAGTTGCCCCACTAGGCGCTGCAGCGACACCGCCGCCTCGAGCGCCCGTTTGGCATCGTCCGGACGCACGCGCGGCGGCCCGAAGATCGCCATGAGACCGTCGCCGTAAAACTTGTCCAGGAGGCCGTCGTGTTCGAAGACGGCGCCGACGGCGCGGTCGAGATAGGTATTGAGCAGATCCACCACGTGTTCCGGCTCCATCTGCGTCGAGAGCCGCGTGAAGCCGCGGATGTCGGCGAAGAGCATCGTGGCCATACAGCGTTCGCCGCCCAGCTGCACCCCCTCGGGATCGTGGACCAGCGCCTGCACCACGTGGGGCGCAAGGTAGCGCGAGAACGTCTCCTCGACGCGGCGCGAGCGTTTCAGCTGCTCGGCGTGCGCCATCTCCAGAGCTCGCTGCTCGGTGCGGTCGGAGACCAGCAGCGCCAAGCCGGTGGAGTCGCCGGCGGGGCCGCGCAACGGCGCGGCCGTGAGCTGCAGTACCAGCGCGCCACGGGTAGGATGGCGTCCCGTGGCTTCGAACGCGGCGCGTTCGCCGGCGCTGGTGCCGAAGCTCTCCAGCAAGCGGCCGATGCCTGGAATCAGCGCCTCCAGCACCCGCCACTCTTTCCCCAGCATCGCCTCGGCGGAGACGCCGAACGTGCGCTCGGCGGCACGGTTGAAGGTGGTGAGGTGGCCGCCCTCGTCGAGCGTCACGACGCCGCTGGCGATCGACTCCAAGATGTTTGCCTGCAGGTCGCGCAGTGCCGTGATCTCCTGCAGTTGGGCGCGCTGGCGCTCGTAGAGGCGCGCGTTCTCGATGGCCATCGCGGCTTGGTTGGTGAAGCTCTGCAAGAGCGCGGGGTCGCGGCGGTTGAAGAGCCCCGGCAGTACGCGCGAGTCCAAGTAGACCACGCCCACGACGTGCGAGCGCACTTTGAGCGGTACGCAGACGATGGAACGGATGTGGAGCGTGACGATGGAGTGCTGGGCATTGAAACGCGGGTCGCTTTGCGCGTCGGTAGTGATCACCGGCTGGCCCGTTGCGACGACGCGCTCCACGATCGAGCGGCTGACGCGCAGATCCTCGTCGCGCTCCACTTGGTCCTGATCCAAGTTGTGGGTGATGACGAGCTCGAGCTTCTCGCGGCCCTCGTCGGCGAGCATGAGGAAGCCGCGCTCGGCCGCCATCACTTCCACGGCGAGGTTGAGCACCGCGCGCAGGATCTCACCGAGATCTAGCGAGGCGACGATCGTCTCGCTCACGCGCGCAAGCGTCTCGGCCCGCTTGCGTTCCAGTTCGTAGAGGGCGCGCAGCTCCTCGAGCGAGTCGCCGTGTTCCATTGGAGCGGGCGTTCGGCAGTCCCCTGGACATCCCTCGGCAACAGCGCGAGGCTACCATCGCGCCATGGATTGCATCGGAGCACCCGTCTTGCTTGCCGCGGCGAGTGCCGCGTCTGACGAACGTCAGCGCTTGGCGCACGAGGTCGTCGCGGCCGGTGCCGCTCGCGGCGGCTCGCGGGACGCGGCACTTGCCGGCCTTGCGCGCAATGCGCTGTTCGAGCAGGCGGTGCTGGCCGCCATCCGCGCGCGTTTGGGTGAAGCCAAGGCGGCGGTGCGCCCGTGAGCGAGTTCGACCTCTTCCGCCTTGCCGGCAGCGGCATGGATGCGCAGCGCGTGGCTTTGGACGTGGCGGCCGAGAACATCGCCAGCGCCGACGCTTGGACCGCTCGCGGCGTGTACCGGCGCAAAGTCGTCACGCTCAGCGCCGGTGGTGGCTTCGACGGTCTGGTGCGGGCCCGCGTGCGCGAGACCAACGACCCCGTACGCTGGCACTACGATCCCGGGGATCCGCGCGCGCAGCGCGTGGGAAGCCATCGCGGCTACGTCGCGCTCTCGCCGGTCGACACGGTGGAGCAGATGGTGGCGCTCTTGAGCGCGGAGCGCGGCTACGAGGCCGATGCCGCCGTGCTCGACGCCGTCAAGTCCGGGATCACGCATGCCTTAGAGGTGGAACGTCCGTGAGCGGCGAGCTGCTGGTGCCAGACCTGCCGGTAGCCGCACCTTCCTCCGCCCCCGTGGCCGCCGTGCCGTTGGATGCTCCGCAAACTGGGGACGACGGCGGCGGCTTCGCGACGGCGCTCGCGCGCGCGGTCGAAGGTCTGGGCGGCGGCCTGCGCCGCGCCGACACCGCGGAGCGTGCGCTGGCGGCGGGTCATGGATCGATTGCGCACGCGGCGATCGCGCGTGCCGAGGCCGACGCGGAGGTCGCCGTGGCCGCGGCACTGGTCGACCACGTGGCGCGCGCGTTGAACGTTATCGCGCAGATGCAGGTCTAGGGCTGTGGCAGGCGCGCCCTGGAACGCCGCGCTCGCGTTGCTGCCGGCGTGGTGGCGCGGGCGCTCGCCGCGCCTGCGCGCCACGCTCGCGGCGTGCGCCGCGCTCGCAGCGGTTGTCGCGGCCGCGGCAGCCTTCGCCCTGCGCGACACGAGCCTACCGCTGTTCGCCGGCACCTTGCGTCCCGCGCAGGTGGCCGAAGTCGGCGACCGTCTTGCGAGCTGGGGGATCCCCTTCCGCACGAGTGCCGACAACGTCGAGGTTCCGCGTGCGCTGCGCCGTGCTACGCTGCTGCGGTTGGCGTTGGCCGGCGTCCCCCAGCGCCCGCTGCCTTCGAGTCTGGAGACGCTCGCCGATGCCGGGCCCTTGACCCCCGATCGCGTGCTCGAGGTGCGCCAGCGTGCGGGGTTGGAGGGCGAGATCGCGCAGTCGCTGCGCACGCTCGAAGGCATCTTCGACGCGCGTGTCATCATCGCACCCGGACATGCGGCTACCTTTGCCGACGAGGCAGCCACGCCCGCCACGGCCAGCGTGCGCATCTCGCCGCGCGCCGGCAGTGCGCTAGACGCGGCGCGTGTGCAGGCCGTGCGCGCCTTCGTGGCCGCCGCGGTGCCGGGGCTGCTCCCGGAGCGCGTGCAGGTGCTCGACGATCGCGGCGAAGCCTTCGACGCCGCCACTGCCGCACCGGGCGAGGATAGCCTGGAGGCACGGCTGCAGAGTGCGCTCGATCGCGTCGAAGGGCTGGGTGCCACGCTCGTGCGCGTGCATGTGGTGCGTGCCGATGATGCGCGCGAACTGCTGCTGCGGCGCATCGTTCCGGCGGGTGGCGCGCTGCGCAGCGAGAGCGCGCAAGAGGAGTATCGCAACGGCGGCGGCGCCTATCGCAGCGGACATAACGCCGCACAAGACGGGAGTGACGAGCGCGAGGAGCGCGCGCAGCTTCCCTCCGGCCGGATACGGCGCGTCTCCATCGCCGTCTTCGTCGACCGCTCGCGCGCGGGCGATCTCTCGAAGATCCGCGAGTTGGTCGAGGGCGCCGCCGCCGTCGATCCGCGCCGCGGCGACGAGGTGCGCGTCGAGGCGTTGGAGTTCGCGCACCCGCTTCCAGTTACGCCGCGCTCGCCCGTACCGTTGCTGCTCGCGGCGCTGCTGCCGGCGCTCCTGGTCGGGGCGTCGCTGATCGTGGCGGCACTGCTCGCGCGACCGTTGGCGGCGCTGCTGGCGGAGGCGCTGCGCGGCGCCGGACTGCGCCGCGCCGTGGAGCGCACGCCGCCGCCGCTGGCGGAGGCGCGGCGTCTGCGCGCGGCGCTCGACGTCGAGCCGCCTCACGCCGCTGCCGCCGTCATCTCGGCGCTGCCGGCCTCCACGGCCGTGGCCGTGCTCGACCTCTACCCCGCGGAGGAGCGCGAGCGCATCGTGCGCCGGATGGCCACGGCCCGCGCCGACGCGATCCCGTCACTGGAGAGCATCCTTGGCAAGTATTCGTAGTGCATCCCTGGCCTTGTCCGTACCGCTCGAAGACGGCGCCGGCTTTCGGCGCTACCTGCGCGCTGCATCCACGCCGCATTTGGCTGAGCCTGTTGCCTCGCCGGCCGTCTCTGCGGCTGTCCCGGCCTTGGAGCGCTGCGACGAGGAAGACGAAGCGGTCAGCTGCGCACTGCGTTTCCGCGCTGCGTTGCGAGAGGCGTTCGAACGCGAGCTGGCGGGCCTCTTTGGAGATCTGGCGGCGCGGGTCGTGGCGCGCGAACTACGCCTAGCGCCGGCGGATTTGGAGGCGATCGCCCGCGCCGTGCTCGAGCATCGCGGCGAGGGCGAGCCGCTGGCGCTGCGCGCCGCGCCCGAGGACGGCGAGCGCCTGCGCGAACTCGTGCGCGAGCACGGTCTCGCGCTGGTGTTCGATGAATGCATGCACCCGGGCGACGTCATGCTCGAGCTGCGTTGCGGCGCACTGGAGAGCACGCTAGCGACGCGCCTCGACGGCGTGCTGGCGTGCCGCGGTGCGGCGTGAGAGTGCGTGCGCACGGGTGCATCAGCGCCGCGGGTGTGGGCTCGTACGAGGCCCGACTCCCCGCGGTCGGCGTGGGCTGCGGTGTGGTGATCGCCGCGGCGGACGGCGCGCGTGAGGGTATCGTGACGGCGGTGCGGCACGAATGCGTGCGTATCGCGCCGCTGGACGATGCGCACGGCGTTCGTGCCGGTGCGGCCGTGACGGCGCAGCTGCAGGCGCCGGAAGTGGTGTTGGGCGTGGCGGCGCTGGGACGCGCGGTCGATGCGCGCGGAGCGCCGATCGACGGTGGTCCGCCCGTGCGCGGGCGGCGGCTGCCGCTGGAGCGTGTGCCTCCGCCGCCGTTGTCGCGCGGGAACAGCGCGCGCCCCTGCTGGACCGGCGTGCGGGCCATCGACGCGTTGATGACGCTTGCGCGCGGGCAGCGCGTCGGTATTTTCGGCGCCGCGGGCGTGGGCAAGTCGACGCTGCTGCAGGGTATCGTGCGCTACGCGCGCGCCGACGCAACGGTGGTGGCACTGATCGGCGAACGGGGACGCGAGGTGTCGGGTTGGCTCGAGGCGTTGGGCGAGGCGCGTGCGCGTACGACGCTGATCTGTGCCACCGCCGATCAGCCGCCGGCGCTGCGTGCTCGCGCGCCGCTGGCAGCGATGGCGCAGGCAGAGGATCTGCGCCGGCACGGGCTGCACGTGGTGCTGATCGTCGATTCGCTGGCGCGCTACTGCGCGGCGTTGCGGGAGCTGGCGGCGGCCAATGGTGAGACGACGGCGTTGCGGGGCCATCCGCCGTCGTCGTTCGCCGCGCTCGGGCGTCTGCTCGAACGCGCGGGCTGCGAAGGAGCAGGGGCGATTACGGCGATCTGCAGCGTCCTGGTCGAAGGTGACGACGAGCGCGAGCCCGTTGCCGATGCGGCGCGGGCGCTGCTCGACGGCCACCTCGTGCTCTCGCGGCGGTTGGCCGAGGCTGGGCGCTTCCCGGCGCTGGATCCGTTGGCGTCGTGCAGCCGTCTCTTCGCGGAGGTGGCGGAGGCAGGGCACGCCCGCGCCGCCGCGGTCTTGCGGCGGGCCCTGGCGGCCCTCGAGGGGGCGCGCGACCTGCGGGCGGTGGGCGCCTACGTCCCCGGCGGCGACCCGCTCCTGGATAGCGCCGTCGCCGCCGAGGGCGATATCGAAGCCTTTCTGCGCCAGGGCGCGGAGGCCAGCCCGCGCGGGTACACGCTCACCCGGTTGGCTCAACTCGCCGCGGAACTCTGCCGAACGGAAGAGGGAGCATCGTGAATATCTTCACCGACTTGAGTACCTGTCTGAGCCGCATCGCTCAGATCACCGGCGTTCCTCAGAGCGCGCCGGTACCGGCGCCGGAGACCGCCGGTGGCTCCACGTTTGCGGACGTGTTGCGCCAGACGCTGGGCAGCGCGGGGGGCGCGTTCTATCCAACCGGGCGCTCGACGTACCGGCAGATGGTCGACGCCAGCGCCGCTCGCTGGAATGTGGATCCGGCACTAGTCAACGCGGTGATCGCCAACGAGTCGGGATTCGATCCCCAAGCCACCTCGAAAGTCGGTGCGATGGGGCTGATGCAGCTCATGCCGGCGACGGCGGCCGGCCTGGGCGTCAGCGACCCCTACGATCCCCAGCAGAACGTCGCGGGGGGCGTGCGCTACCTGCGTGGCCTGCTCGATCGCTTCAACGGCGACGTTTCGCTGGCCGTGGCCGCGTACAATGCAGGTCCAGGGGCGGTGGAGAAGTATGGCGGCGTCCCCCCGTACAAGGAGACGCAGCAGTATGTGGCGGCCGTGCTGGACTCCTACCGGCGCTACCAGGGCACGCCTTAAGCGCTCGCTCTGCGCGGGTCTGATGTGTGCGGCGGCGGCTCTCACTGCGCCGGCGCGAGCCCTTGCCGATCCCTCTCCGTCACAAATCCTCGCGCTGCACGCGCAGGTGATGCATCGCTCCGCGGTAACCGCGGGGCCAGGCGGCACGGAGATTCGCGGGCGCATCGATTCCGGCGGCCTTACCGGCACATTTACGGACGATCGCCTGGGCCTCGAGTCGCGTAGCGAGCTGGACCTGGGGCCGATCGTCGATCTCACCGTCGACGACGGAACGCACATCTGGAAGAGCGACGAGAACGGCGACGTCTGGGAGTTGACCGGCGTCCTGCGCGCGCGCAGCCTCACGGCGCGTTCCATTGCGTTCGAAGCCTATGCGACGGATCCGGCGCAGGCCGAGTACGCCGGTCGTGCCGACTCCCAGGGGCGTCCGTGTTATGCCTTCTACGTTCGTGCCCCCGGCGGTGACCGTCAACGCATCTGCATCGACGCCAAGAGCTATCTGCTCGACAGCCACGAGTTCGACGACGGTGATCAGCCGGCCACGCTGACGTTCAGCGACTACCGCACGGTCGACGGAGTGCCGCTGGCGCTGCGCGTGCGTGAAGCCTTCGCCTACTCCAAACACGCGCTGGTGTTCACGGTCGAGCACGTGCGCGAGAATGTCGCCCTGGCCCCGTCGCTCTTCGCGCGTCCGCCTGCGCGGAGCATCGAGCTGCAGGCGCGCCGCGTCGTGGTGCCGATGCGCCGCACGCACAGCGGCTACGAAGTTCCCGTGCAGATCGCCGGGCATGCGTACTGGTTTCTGCTGGATTCAGGGACGCAGGGCATCGTCGTCGATCGCAGCGTCGCGGCGGCGGCCGGCGTCGCCGTGACGGGGCAGCTGCGTGCCGTTGGGGCGCGCGCCATCGACGGCTTGGGCATGGCACGCCTCGCGACGCTTGCCGTAGGCGGTGCCACGTTGCGCGATGTGACGGTGGGCGTGCTCGACTTCAGCTCCGTCTCCGGCGGCACGTTCGCGGCGGCCGGCGTGTTGGGGTTTCCGTTCTTCGACGCTGCCGTCGTGCGCATGGATTCCCACGCACTGACGCTCGAGATCTCGGCGCCCGGCGATATCGGCGCGTCAGGCGGCGGCGAGCGTCTCGCGGTTCAGTTGGACCGCCGCGTGCCCGTGGTCGAAGGGGGGCTCGATGGCCAGAGCCGGCGCGACTCCTTCCTGATCGATACCGGCTCGTCGGCCGAGTTGCTGCTCTACCAGCGCTTCGCGCGAGCGCACCCGGACATCGTCTCTCTCGTCACGCCGGCGCGAACCGGCAGCGCCCTGGGCGGCACGCTCACGCTGCACGACGCAACGCTGGCGCAGCTGACGCTGGGCTCGGTTGCACTCTATAACGTGCGCGCTACCGTGGTCTTGGCCGAGCGTGGCGCCTTCGCCGATCCCTACGACGCCGGCAGCGTCGGCATGGGCATCTTGCGCGGCTTCGTCGTGACCTTCGACGAACCCGCGGGTGCGCTCTATCTGCAGCGCGGCGCGGACTTCGACGACGGCCGCTTCCGCCCGGAGTACGATCCCTCGGGTCTGCCGCCAATCCGCTGAGAGCGGGCCATCACGCGGACATCAGGTGGTAACGCTGCCGCGCGAGCATGGCGTCATGGAGCATGCAGTCTTCGCCGATCTCTCCAACCTCCAGCTCGTCCTGACGCGCTTCGTCTACGAGAACCGTGCCGCGCTGCCCATCTCATGGCGGCACGCACTTGGCTTCCGGCGTAGCCTGGCGTTGGCGCAGGGCGGTCCGCGCCGCGATCCTCCCGCGGCGCTACGGCCACCGGCGCCTCGCGAGCACGGCGCGACGCAGGTGCGTGCGGTGGCAGAGCGTCGCGATCCGGCGTCGCGCGGGGCGTCGCTGCGCACGCCTGACGCAGCGGCAGGCGACGCTACCGTGACGAACGCCTGCGCGCGCCGGTCCGCGTCCGCGGGCGAGCGCCTTGCGGTACTGGTCGCGGCCACCGTCGCGCAGCGGCGCGCGTGCTGCACGCTGGACCTTACGCGTGAAGGACTGGGGCGAGTGCAAGTCTACGTACGGGCGCACGGAGCGCGCGTCGATTGCGCCGTGCTCTGCTCGCGCGAAGCGCAGCCGGCCGTCGACCGTGCCTTGATACAAGCGCGCGAGCGGTTAGCGCGCAGCGGGGTGGCGCTGGTGGCAGCACCACATGGCGTGGCATCGTGAGCGACGTCGCCGTCGGGCGCGTCGAGCAACGTCTAGAGGCGTTGCGTAGCGACGCGCTGCATGCGTACGACCCTGCCTACCGGCCGCTCGACGGACGTGCCGCGACACCCGTAGGCGAACCCTCGCCGCAGGCTAACCTCCAGGCGCCGCTGACCTGCCACGCGCCGGCCGGAACGTTCTTGGTGCTGGCCGCCGCCGACGGCAGCCGCTCCTACGTGCGCGATGCGGCACTTTCCCTGCGGAACGGACACGTCGTGGACGGTGACGGGCTGGCGCTGTTGGGCTACCCGCGCGGTGCCGCCGCAGGCGTGGTGGAGCGCCTGCGGATCCCCGGCCGGGACGGCTTGCTGGCGCGTGCGGTGGCGCTGCGCATCGAGCGCGACGGGAGCCTGAGTTACGCGCGACGCACGTTCGACACACAGGGGCGAGAGTCGACGCAGTGGCTGTGTGCGGGCCGGCTGGCATTGGCTGCATTCGATGGCGGCATCGCGCGCGTTGCGGCGCCGGGCGAGCAATCTCTCCCGCTGCTGGACCCGCGGGCGCAGGGCGGACGCGTCGACCTGCCGCGTGCGCTCGAGCGCTTGCAGGAGGCCTATCTGCAGCTCGACGCGCTGAGAGCGGCGCGCACGGCGCAAGACGCGGGGGAGCGCACGGCGCTGGGCATGGTGAAGTGAGGGCGCCCGCGCGGATCAAGCCGTGGCCTGCGCCGGGGCGCCGGCTCGCGGCGAACGCGAGCGCGATGCTGCTGGCGCAGGCTGCGCATGGATTGACGGCGCACCTGCGCGGCCTGCTGCATGTCGAGATCGCTCCGCGTGCGCTGGAACCTCGCCTCATCGAGCCGGCCTGGCTGGAGCCGCTGCTGGACGCGTGCGTGGTCCAGGGTTGGCGCGCGGAGTACGGTGAAGTGGCAACCGTGCTCGATGCGGCCTCGGCCCAGGCCTGCGCCGGCGCGGCGCTGGGGGCAGCCGATGCGGCCCACGGCGGACCGCTCTCGCCGCTGGAGCGCGAGGTTGCGTGCGCCGTCGTGAAGGGCGCACTGCCCGCGCTGCGCCCGTTGTGCGGCGAGATCCGCGGCTCGGCCGACGTGGCGCCGGCGGCGGGCGACCTCTTCGTGGAGTTTGCGTTAGGACCGTTGCCTGCCGCCTCGCTCGCGCTGGTCCTGCGCCCAGCGCCGATGCTCCCGGGCCCGCCGTTGGACGTGGAGTCTTTGGCCGAAGTACCGATGACACTCTCGGTGGAGCTTGCGCGCGGCGGCATCGCATTGGGCGAGCTGGCCGGGCTGGGTGTCGGCGACGTCCTGGTCTTGGATACGCAGGTTGGTGATGACGCGGTGCTCAAAGTAGGCGGCGAGTCCGCGTTCGCCGGTGAAGCGGGAGTCAAGGGTGGGCGGGCGGCCTTCGCGGTGCGCGGGGCGCTCGGAAGAAAGGTGGAGTAGCAGCATGGCCCAGGCACAAGCGCGATCGGGAACGGCGGCCGGCGCGCTCGACGGACGCAATCTCGATCTGCTGATGAACGTCTCGCTGGTCGTGACGGCCGAGCTTGGACGCACGAAGATGCCGGTGCGCGATATCTTGAAGTTGGCCGTCGGCTCGGTGATCGAGCTCGACCGGCTCGCCAGCGGACCCGTGGACGTCTTAGTGAACGACAAGCTCGTGGCGCGCGGAGAGGTCGTCTCGGTGGACGACAACTTCGGCGTGCGCGTGCAGGAGATCATCGACAAGCCCAGCGCCTAAACGGATGCGCGGCGGTAACGCCGCGTTCACACTGCCGGCGCAGCATGGCAGCGTGGACTCGACGCTGCAGCTCTTCACCACCACGGCCTCCGGGAATCCCACGCTTCCGCTTCAACTGCTCTTCGGCGTCGCGGCACTCTCCGCGGCGCCGTTTCTCTTGGTGAGCGTCACCTCGTTCGTGCGTATCGTGGTCGTGCTCTCGCTGGTGCGCTCCGCGATCGGTGCGCAGACGCTACCGCCGGCGGCCGTGGTGACGGCGTTGGCGCTGCTGTTGACCTTCCTGGTGATGACTCCGACGCTGCGCACGATCTCGCGCGACGCGATCGCTCCGTATGCGGCGCACCGCATCGGTGACGGCGAGTTCGTCCGGCGCGCGATGCAGCCGCTGCGCGCCTTCATGCTGCGCCAAACGCATCGCGGCGATCTCGAGCTCTTCGCCCGCGCCGCACACCTGCGCCCCGCCGAGGCCGCCGGCAATCCGAGTTACGTGCTGGTGCCGGCGTTCGTCGTCGGCGAGCTGCGTAGCGCCTTCGCGATCGGCTTCGCGGTCTATCTCCCTTTTCTGGTGATCGACTTGGTGATCTCCGCGGTGTTGATGGGTCTGGGCATGGTGATGCTCTCTCCAACGGTCGTCTCGCTGCCGGTGAAGCTGCTGCTGTTCGTGATGGTCGACGGCTGGGCGCTGCTGGCGGGCTCGCTCGTGAGCTCGTATCGATGACCGAGGTGGCCGGCGCGCTGGCGCGTCATGCGCTGATCGTCTGCGCCTTGCTCGCGCTGCCCGCGCTGGGCGTGGCCGCCGCAGTGGGCCTCGCCGTCGCCTTGCTGCAGGCGGCCACGCAGGTGCAGGAACAGACCGTGGCGCTGCTCCCCAAGCTCGTGGTGACGGGCACCGTGATCGCGCTGGGCGGCGGCTTCGCGATGGCCGCGGTGGCCGCGCTCTTCCACGACGCCATCAGCGCCGTGCCGTTGCTGGTGGGCTCACCGTGAGCGCGACGGTCGTGTTGACCGCCGCGCGCGTCGCGGGCTTCTTGGCACGCGCGCCGGGCTTCTCGCATCCGGCGGTGCCGCACGCCGTGCGCGCGGTCTGCGCCGTCGCGCTGGCGGTGCCGCTTGCACACGGGCTGCCGCAAGCGGCTGACCGTACGGTAGGTGCCTTCGCGCTGTTGGCGGAGTTCGCGCTGGGGGCGCTGCTGGGGCAGGCCGCCGGAGCCTTCTACGACGGCGCCTTGGCTGCGGGGCGCCTCTTGGACGACTACGCGGGCGTGCGCATTCTCTACCCCACCAGCGGCGTCAGCGGCGGCGGCTTCGGCCGCCTGTACGGCGCGCTCTTCGTGGCCGTGTTCTTCTTGGCGCGCGGCTACGCGCCCCTGGTGGCCGCATTGGCGCGCAGCCTGCGCGAGCTCCCGCCGGGGGCGCAACTCTCGGGCCTGCAGCTCACTGCGTATGCTGCCGCTCTGCCCGGACTCGTGGTGCGCGCGGCGCTCGAGGTGGCCGGCCCAGCGCTCTTGGCTACCTTTGCGGCACAGGTGTTTCTGGGCACCCTGCAGCGCGTGGTGCCGCGTGCCTCCACGTTCATGCTCTCGTTTCCGTTCTCGTTCGGTGCGGCGTTGACGACCGTGGTGCTGCTGGCACCGGCGGCGGCACGCCTGGCGACGCATCTGCAGCTGGGCCCCTGGCGGGCGCTGGTGCGGTGAGCGCGCAGGGCGAGCACGAGCCGACGCGCCGGCGGCTCGAGCGCGCCGCCTCTGAAGGCGACGTCGCGCGTTCGGTCGAGGCGTTCGGGCTGGCCGCCTTTGCAATGGCGGGAGGCGCGCTCGCACTGCTGCTGCCGGCGCTCCTCGCCGCGGCACGCGCGCTGCTGATCCAAGCACTCGGCGGACACGGGGCGAGCGCCGCGACCGTGTTGCTGCTGGCGGCAGAGGGCGGTGCGATCTGTGCCTGCGCGGCCGGCGGAGCACTGGCGGCGGGGGCGCTGCAGACCCGCCTCATGCCGCGCGCGGTCGTGCTGGCGCCGCGCTGGGAGCGGCTCAACCCCGCCGAGGGCATCAAGCGCCAGTTCAACCGCGAAGCGGCGCTCCACCTCGCGCGCTGGATCGCGCTGGCAGTTGCCGTCGCGGTGTGCGGCTTGAACGCGCTGCGCGCCGCAGTGGGTGCGACGCTGAGCGGCGATCCCGCGGCGGCGCTGGAGGCGGCGCGACGCGTCTGTGGCGCGCTCTTTGTGCCCGCGCTGCTGCTGGGCGGCGCCGGTGCGCTGTGGGAATACGCCACGGCTCGCAGCGCGCGGTTACGCCGGCTGCGGATGTCGCGCGACGAGCTGAAACGCGAGCTGCGCGAGAGCGAGGGCGATCCGCATCAGCGTGCGCGACGTGCGCGTCTGCATCGTTCGTTGCGCGCGGGCCTGGCGGCCGTGCGCGATGCGACGGTGCTCGTCGTCAACCCGACGCATGTGGCGGTGGCGCTGCGCTACGACCCGGAGACGGTGGCGGTACCGGTGGTGACCTGCAAGGGCGCCGATGAGCGCGCGGCGGCGCTGCGTCTGGCCGCGCACCGCCACGGCGTGCCGATCGTCGAGGAGCCCGCGCTGGCGCGGCTGCTCCATGCCACCGTCGCAGTGGGCGCGGCGATACCGGAGAACGCTTTCACCGCCGTGGCTATCGTGATCGCCGCGGTGCTGCGCGAGGCGCGCCGCGCGGAGCAACCGGCATGAGGTACGCCTTTGCCGCGTTGCTGCTCTCGATCGTCGCGATGTTGATCGTGCCGCTGCCGCCGGCGCTGCTCGACGTGCTGCTGGCCGTGAACGTGCTGGGCAGCGCCTGCGTCCTGCTGCTCTCGATCGGCGTGAGCGATCCGCTGGAGTTTGCGGCGTTTGCACCCGCGCTCTTGCTGGCCACGCTCTTTCGGCTGGCGCTCGACGTTTCGGCGACGCGCTTGATCCTCACGCAAGGCAGTCAACCCGGAGGCGCGGGCTCGATCATCCCCGCCTTCGGCGCGTTCGTCGTGCGCGGTAATGTCGTGGTGGGACTGGTGATCTTCGCCATCCTGGTGACGATCCAGTTCGTGGTGGTGACGCACGGCGCGCAGCGCGTGGCGGAGGTGGCCGCACGCTTTACCCTCGACGCGCTGCCCGGCAAGCAGATGGCCGTCGACGCCGAGTTGCACGCCGGCGCGATCGACGTGGAGACGGCGCGCAAGCGCCGCTTGGCCGTGCAGCGGGAGGCGGATTTCTTCGGCAGCATGGAGGGTGCCGGCAAGTTCGTGCGGGGCGATGCCGTGGCGTCGCTCGTGATTGTGGCGGTCAATATCGTGGGCGGGCTGATCGTCGGCGTGTTCTACGAGCGCCTCTCACCGGCACAGGCCTTCGCGACCTACGCGCTGCTCACCGTGGGCAACGCGCTGCTGACGACCTTGCCCGCGTTTCTCATCTCCACCGCGATGGGGATGATGGTAACGCGCGTCGCGACCGATGGCGACCTGGGAGCCGATCTCGCCGCGGCGCTCCTGCGCCGGCCGGAGGTGCTGCGCGCGGCCGGGGTGTTGATGGGTGTGTTGGCACTGATCCCGGCGCTGCCCCGCGCCACCTTCGCGCTGTTGGGCGCGTTGTGCTGGGTGGCGGCGAGCCTGGCCGAGCGCGGCCACGCGGAGCAGGCGCGGGAGGCCGAGCGCGGCCGGGCGGCGGAGCAGCGCGCACGCCTGCGCCGTCCGGAGACGGCGCTCGGACTGGTGGGTGTCGACGCGGTGGCGATCGACGTCGGTGCCGCGCTGGTGCCGCTCCTGGATGGAGCGCTCGGCGAGGCGCTGCTGGAGAAAGTCGGCGAGGTGCGCCGCCAACTTGCCGGCGACTGCGGCATCGTGCTCCCCGGCGTGCACCTGCGCGACGACCTGTTGCTGGACGATACGGGTTACGCCGTGCGCGTGCGTGACGAGGTCGTGGCGCGCGGCAGCCTGCGTCTGGACGCGCTGCTAGCGATCGGGGACCCCGCGCTGCTCATGCGTCACCCTGGAGAGCGGTTGATCGACCCCGTTTTTGGGCTGCCCGCGCTCTGGATCGAACCAGACGCCCGTGCCGCGCTGGAACGCGCGGGCGCGTTGGTCTTCGATCCGGTGAGTGTGCTGGGCTCGCATCTGGCGGCCGCGGCGCGCGAGCACGCGGCGGCGCTCTTCGGGCGCCAGGAGTTCGCAACGCTCTTGGAACATCTGCGCGCGGCCGTGCCCGCGTTGATCAAGGAGGTGGGTGGAGAGCCGTTGCCGCAGCCGCTGGCGCATCGCGTCTTCACGCGCCTGCTCTCCGAAGGTATCTGGCCGCGCGATCCCGTGGCGATTTTGGAGGAGCTCGTGGAGTGCGCGCGCGCGAGCCAGGATCTGGAGGCGCTGTTGGAGCGCGCGCGGCGCGTCGCGGTGCCACCGCACGTGCGCGCTCAGACCCGCGGCAGCCGGCTGGAGGCGTTCGTGGTCGATGGAGCGCTCGAGGCGGCTCTGGAGCGCGATGGCGCCGGCGATCCGGCGCTGCTCCTGGAGCTGCGCGAGCGGCTGAGCGCCTATCGCGAGCGGATGCGCGCGCAGGGCGGCCACGCTTGCGTCGTCTGTACCTCGGTGGTGCGCCCGCGCCTGGCCTCGCTGCTGGCGCGCCTGCAGCCGCGCCTCCCCGTCTACGCGTACGCCGAGCTTCCCGCCGCGCTGGCGGTTATCGCGGCCTAGTGCCGTCCGTTGCGGCAGCGGCGGCAGAGGCCGCTGACCTGAAGCTTGAAATCGCCGGCCTCGAATCCGACGCCGGCAGCGATTTCGCCGACCAGCTCCGCCAAATGGGGAGCCTCGACGTCGGAGAGCTGCTGACAACGCGTGCACAGCAGGTGGTGGTGCTTGTCGAGGCGGGCCTCGTAGCGCGCGGCGGTGCCGGGATACTGCACCATCTGAACCAGCCCCAGCTCGCGCAGCAGATCGAGTGTCCGATAGATCGTCGCCAGGCCGAGGGAGGGGAGCTCCGCTTTGGCCCGTTCGCGGATCTCCTCCGCGTCCAGATGGCCGCCGTCGGTTTGGAGCACCCGCAAGACCGCGGCGCGCTGCCGAGTCAGCCGATAGCGGGATTGGATCAAGCCCGCATCGGCATCCACTGCATTCATCTTCCCGGCCCCATTCCGGGGTGGCCGTCCCTGGTCCCCCCGGCAGAATTTTCAGCCGTGTGGCGGCTTGCCGGTGGCCCGCGCTTGCACCGTCGACCCCTACCTGCTAGAATCCTTGGGGTTCTTACGGTGGCGCCGCTCTCGGAGCCGCCGTCAAAGTTCTCTCCCTGCCGCTAACCGGTGTGATTCATCACGTCATGACCTGGAACCATTGGAAGAATCCGATCAAGGCGCTACTCGTCGTGGCGATCCTCGCCATCAGCACGTGGGCGATCCTGCCGATTCAGAACAAGATTCATCTCGGCCTCGACTTGCAGGGCGGCATGAGCGTGCTGCTCCAGTTGGAGGCGACGCCCGAGGTGCCCAAGATCACCAAACAGGTGCAGAACCAGGTTCAAACCGTCATCCAGAACCGTATCAACGGCCTGGGCGTGAGCGAGCCGGTCCTGGCCGAAGTGGGGAGCGATCGCCTGCTGGTGCAGTTGCCCGGGGTCAAGGATCCCGACGAAGCTTTGCGCACCTTGAAAGAGGCGGCGATCCTCGAGTTCAAGATCTGCCCGACGACGGTCGTGGCGCGCGCCGAGGGTGACAAGGCCTATGGTGACAGCCCCGCCGGCGCCTACAAGGACTGCGGCAAGACCGTCTACTCCGGCGCGGATCTCAAGGGCGCGCAGCCGTCGCCCGACCAGTTGGGGACGGGCTGGCGCATCCTCTTCCAGACCAAGAACCCGGGCAAATTCGGCCGGCTCACGCAGGACAACATGGGTAAGCCGCTGGGCATCTTCTTGGATCGCAAGTACGTCTCGGCTCCCACGATCAACGGTGTGATCACCTCCGACGGCGAGATCACCGGCAGCTTCTCGCAAGAGGACGTGACCCGCATCGCCAACGAGCTCGCCGCCGGCGCGCTGCCCGTGCCCACGCGCATCATCGAGAACGAGACCGTCGGCCCCACGCTTGGAAAGGTCGACCTGATCAAGTCGCTCTATGCGGCGATGGTGGGGCTGGCGCTCGTGGTCGTGTTCATGGTCGCCGTCTATCGCGTTCCCGGACTGTTGGCGGACTTCGCGCTGGCGATCTACGTCTTGATGATGCTGGCGCTGCTGGCGGAGAGCAAAGCGGTGCTCACGCTCCCCGGTATCGCGGGCTTCGTCCTCTCGATCGGCATGGCCGTCGATGCCAACGTGCTGATCTTCGAACGGCTCAAAGAGGAGATTTGGGCTGGAAAGACGCTGCGCGGCGCCGTCAAGACCGGCTTTGCACGCGCGTATAGCTCCGTTTTCGACAGCCATATCACCACCATCGTGGGTGCGGCGGTGCTCTGGATGTTGGGTACCGGTACGGTCAAGGGCTTCGCCTACACGCTGTTCTGGGGAACGGTGCTGTCGCTGCTGACGGCGGTCTTCATCACGCGTTTCTTCACCGACTTGGTGGTGGACAACGACATGGTGAGCAGTCACAAGGCGTACGGGGCGTAAGCGGATGAACTTCCGGAATCGCAAGTGGGACATCGTCAAGCTGCTGCCGCTGGTCGGCCGGGTCTCCTTGGCGATCATCGTGATCGGCTGGGCCTACGGCCTGACGATGAACCATCCCTCGCCGCTGCGTTTGGGGCTCTCGTTCACCGGCGGCACCGCGCTCAACGTGAAGTTCGATCGTACGGTCAGCGTGCCGGACGTACGTACCGCGCTCAAAGCCGTGCCGATCGTCCAGCCCGACGGCAAAACCGAAGTGGTGGACATCTCCAGCTCTACCGTCACGCTGGCCACCAAGCCCGGCGATGCCCAACCCAACGACCGCGCCGTCATCGAGACGCAGCGCGCGTTGGGCTCGGATCCCGGCTCTATCTTCCGGGCGCTGGAGAAGGCTGGACCCGTCGATCGCAAGGACTCCGAGATCAACTCGATCGGTCCGGCGCTCTCGCGCGAGTATCTGCTGAAGGCGGTCGAGGCGCTGCTCATCGCCATCGCCATTCAGTTCATCTACATCGCGTTCCGGTTCGGCTGGAACTACATCTTCGGCGTGGTGACGGTGATCGCGCTCGTGCGCGACGCCTTGATGATGGTGGGCGTCTACGCGCTCTTCAATCAGCGTGCCGACGATGCGTTCCTCGCCGCGTTGCTGACCGTGGTCGGCTACTCGGTGATGGATACGATCGTCATCTTCGACCGGATCCGCGAGAACACGAAGCTGATGGCGGGCCAGGCGTATCGCCACATCGTGAACGTCTCGATCCTGCAGACGATGACGCGCTCGATCAATACGCTGGCGACGGTGGTCGTGACGTTGGTGGCGCTGTTGGCGTTCGGCGGCGTCACCCTCAAGAGTTTCGCCTTCGCGCTGCTGGTGGGCATCTGCTCCGGTGGCTACCACTCGATCTTTTTCTCCGCGCCGCTGGTGGAGGCGCTACGTGAGAAGCAGTTGGAGAAGGCGCGCCAAGAGCGTGCCGCGGCGCGCGCGGCGGGAGAGGCGACCAAGCCCAAGAGCGCGCTGGACGAGCACGAGCGCGACGATCTGGCGGTGAGCCAGGCGCGCCGGGAGCGCCGTCAGCGTACCAAGGACGAGCGCCGCAAGTCCAAGGGTGTCCAACCCGAGCGCTATCGCCGCAAGCGTACGGTCGCAGCGACGCACAGCGCTCCGGTCGAGGCGGAGGAGGAGTCCGTAGCGCCGGAGGAGTTCGTCGATCCGTTGGATGCGGAGCGCGCGGGCATTCACGAGCGCGAGCTGGAGCTGGGTCACGAACCGATCGTGCTGCACCTCGATGAGGGACCGGCCGCGCCCTCCGAAGCGGGCAAGGGCGAGCCCTAGGGGCGACTTCGGCCATCGGCGAACTCCCCGCCGGGCACTCTCGCGCGTTTGCTCGAAATTGAGGAGATAGTCGAGATGGCGAAGACGAGTTACGTCAGCGGCACGTCGGGTCGTCCGTTGATCGGCGAGACGATCGGGGGATTCTTCGACCGGATCGCGAATCAGCATGCCGCACGCGAGGCGCTGGTCTCACGCCACCAGGGATTGCGCTATACGTATGGCGAGCTGAAACACCAGACGGACCGCCTAGCCAAGGCCTGCATCGCCGCCGGCATCGGCGAGGGCGAACGGGTCGGCATCTGGTCGCCCAATAATGCCGAGTGGGTCGTGACGCAGTTCGGAACCCCCAAGGCCGGCGTCATCCTCGTCAACATCAACCCCGCCTACCGTACCAGCGAGCTGCAGTACGCACTGCGCCAAAGCGGCTGCGCGTATCTGATCTTGGCCGAACGCTTCAAGAGCAGCGACTATCTGGCGATGCTGGCCGAGGTGCGCGACACCCTCCCCGACTTGCGCGGCGTGGTCGTCCTGGGCGAGTCCCGGGTGCCCGGTAGTCAGACCTGGGAAGAGTTTCTGGCGCTGGGCGACGGCGTCGGCGACGAGGCGCTGGCGGCGCGTCAAGACGAGTGCGATTTCGACGACGCCATCAACATCCAGTACACTTCGGGAACCACCGGCTTCCCCAAGGGCGCCACGCTCTCGCACCACAACATCCTGAATAACGGCTTCTTCATCGGCGAGACGCTGCGCTACACGGCGCAAGACCGTGTCTGCATCCCCGTACCGTTCTACCACTGCTTTGGCATGGTGCTCGGCAACCTCGCCTGCATCACGCATGCCTCCGCGATGGTCCTTCCCAGCGACTCCTTCGATCCGCTCTCGTGTCTGGAGACGGTACAGGCGGAGCACTGCACCTCGCTCTACGGCGTGCCGACGATGTTCATCGCGGAGTTGGATCATCCGCGCTTCAAAGAGTTCGACCTGCGCTCCCTGCGGACCGGGATCATGGCGGGCTCGCCCTGCCCCATCGAAGTGATGAAGCGCGTCATCAGCGAGATGCACATGACCGAGGTGACGATCTGTTACGGCATGACCGAAACCTCTCCGGTCTCGACGCAGTCGCATGTCGACGACCCGCTGGAGAAGCGCGTCTCGACGGTGGGCCTGATCCATCCCTTCGCGGAGATCAAGATCGTCGATCCGGGCAGCGGGCAAACGGTTCCGCGCGGTAGCGCGGGGGAGCTGTGCACGCGCGGTTATCTGGTGATGTTGGGCTACTGGAACAACCCCGAGGCCACCGCGCATGCCATCGATCGTGCGCGCTGGATGCACACCGGCGATCTAGCGACGATGGACGAAGAGGGCTACGTCAACATCGTCGGCCGCATCAAGGACATGATCATCCGCGGCGGAGAGAACGTCTATCCGCGCGAGATCGAGGAGTTCCTCTACACCAATTCCAAGATTGCCGACGTTCAAGTGATCGGCGTCCCCGATGCCAAGTACGGCGAGGAGATCTGCGCCTGGGTAAAGGTGCGCGAAGGCTGCACGCTTACCGAGGAGGAGGTCAAGGAGTTCTGCCGGGGCAAGATCGCCCACTACAAGATCCCGCGCTATGTGAAGTTCGCCGAGAGCTTCCCGATGACGGTCACCGGCAAGATCCAGAAGTTCAAGATGCGCGAGATCTCCACGCAGGAGCTTGGATTGGAGTCGGCCGCCTCGATCCAGACCGCCTAGGATAGACGTGACGACGAATCGCCGACGGTACTTTCGTCAACCGGTTGCGTTACCCGTGCGCGTGCGTGTCGTGAACGGCGGCGCGTGGCCGGCGGTGACGCTCGATCTCTCCGCGCGGGGAACACGACTCCTCGCGCCCGAGGGCTTGCTCGCCGGAGGCAAGGTGCAACTGACGCTCGGCGAGGGCGAGGGCGAGGGCGTGCGGCTGCGCGCCACCGTCTTGGGGGCGCGCCCGGTCGCCGACCGCTTTGAGATCCGCATGGTTTTCGAGGCTCTGGTTCCGGAAGTGGAAGAGCTCTTGCACCGGGAGGTGCATGCGGCGCAGCGGCGCGAGTTGCGCGCGCGCTCGGAGTGGCGCGACGTGTGTCTCACGCCCGCCGATCCGGTAACCCCCGCACCCGCGACAGACGGCGAACGCAGACGTTCGCGCCGCGTGCGCATCGACGAGAGCGTGCGCATTCACGTCGGCACCGCCTACGTGGGGGCGCGCATCGTCGACATCTCGTCGGGCGGCGCGAAGATCCGGCTGGCTCAGGTCATGCGCGTGGACGAGCGGATGGCGTTACCGATTCCCGGCTCCGACGCCGAGATTCGCGCGGTGGTGCGCTCGGTGCGCGTGCGCGCACGGGACCTGCACTTCGAGATCGGCGTGCGTTTCGAGTTCGGCGACCAATACGAGGCGCGGGCCCTACGCGAATACGTCGCGACGCTGCGCCGCGCCGCGGAGGCGCGCGCCACAGCGTAAGCGTCTAGTCGACGGAGAAGCGGCGCGCATCGTACCCCGTGGAGCCGGCGGGATATGAAGCGGTTGAAGCCGCCGTCTGCACCGCCCCGGTCCCATCGGTGGCGCGCACGAGCGCGCTGACTTGGCTGCCCCGGCGCGCCTGTCGGGTTAGATACCAGAGCGTCCACGTGTAGGGCGAGAGCGGACGTTCCAATTCGGCGGGCAGCCACGTTGCGCCGCCGTCGGTGGAGAGCTCCACGCGCTTGATCCCGCGGGTGCCGGCAAAGGCCACGCCGCCAAAGGTGAGGTCCGGAGTAACGCGCTGGTGCTCCGTTGGGAGATCGATGCGCGAGGTCGTCTTCACCAGGGCCTCGGTGCTCCAACCCTGTTTCTCCCAGAAGCCCTCCACGGGCGCCTGGACCGGCTCGATCGTGCGCAGCCACTTGGGGTTCTTCATGCCGTAGCGGCCGGTCGTGATGATGCGGGCCGGGAAACCGTGCTTGCTGGGCAGCGGCTCGCCGTTCATGAGATAGACGACCAGCGTGGTGGGCTCCAGCGCCTGCTCCAGCGGCAGGCTCTCCACGTAGCCGTCCGCGCACGTGAAGGCGACCCAGCGCGCGGCGTCGCGCATGCCGGCGTGCCGCAGCAGATCGCGCAGCGGGACGCCGGTCCAGCGCGCCGTGCTCATGAGATGGCCGCCGACGTCGTTGCTGATGCACTCCAGCGTGACGTACTCGCTGCGCGAGGGCAGCGCGCGCAACTGTTCGTACGAGAGCGTCACCGGATCCGCGACGAGTGGTCCTTGTATTCGCAGCGACCACGAGCGAGCGTCGACGACGGGGTCGAGGAAGTTCTTCGAGATGACGTAAAAGTCGCGGTTCGGGGTGAGCGCAGGCGTCAGGCTCGCCGGCGGTAAGCCGCGCACCACGCCGGGATGCGTATCGGCCACCTCGCCGAGATCGACGAGATCGCTTATCTCTAGCGGGCCTGCCGGCGCCGCGCTGCCGTGTTCACCGAGGCCGCGCAGCGTACGCCCGATCTCGAGGGCCGCACCGGCCGCGAGCACGCCGCCGATGGCAGCCGCGGCCATGCCCAGGAAGCGCCGGCGCCCCTGCGCCGGCTGCCCGTAGCGCCCTGAGGCCTCCTCACCGAGCGCGGCACCCAGCAGCAGCCCCGCTGCGGCGGTCACTACCCCGTAGATCAGGAAGCCCGCCACCACGCTGGGCGCGCCCGCCTCGCCGCCGAGCAACGCGCGCGCGAGCGCCGCGAGGACCGCTCCCAGCGCGGCGCCTGCGGCAAGCAGCGCCGGCGGACGCAGCCGCGCGAGCGGCACCAGCAGCAGCGCCGCCACAACCCCAGCGACGACCTCCAGCCCCACCGTGCCGAGAAAGAAGAGCGGCTTGCCTACGAGCTGGAGCTTGTCGATCAAGAATCCGAACAGCGCCCCCGGCGTGATCGAGAGCATGCGGTCTGACAGGATCTGCGCCAGCGGCGGCGGCATCTCGAAGGACCAGATCACCATGGCCAACGAGCCGAAGACTCCGGCTAGCGGCCAGCGCAGGCTCCTCATACGCGTCCCCCTTCACGTACGGCGCGCCGTCATGGGCTTGATATCCATAACGCGCGCCGCTTGCGAAGAGTTCAGTCTTACGCCACCGCTCCCAGCCGTTGTGCGGCGTCCCGGCCGTCCACGTCGTGGAAGAAGCGATTGCCGGTCTCGGAGACGCCGTGTGCGGCCCAGGCGTCGTACTGCTTGGCGTTGACGGGGAAGTGCACGGTTGGCCCCACGGCATCACGATAGCTGACGGCACCCGGCTGGAAGCGTGCCGACTCGCGGTCCGCGAGGACGAGGTGGTCGACGGCCTCGGCCGCGGCGGCGGCGGCGTGCCGCAGTTGGTCGGGAAGGCGTGCATCGCGGGCCAGGCTGCCGTAGAGCGCCTCGGCGGGGCGGTCGGCGTTCCACGGCAGCGTGGGGTCGTCCTCGAAGCGAGCCATACCGCGCGTCTGCATGCCGTCCTGAGCAATCGCGGCGGTCTCGCGATTGCCCGCGCTGTCGTGGGGTAGTGCGGCGATGCCGTCGTTGACCGCGCGTACCGCCTGCTCCATGGCGGCGATCTTTCCGGGCGCGAGATCGAGCACGTTGAAGGCCGCGGCGGGATGATAGCCGGCGCCGTCCAGGTGGTAGCGGCGATCCATGACCGCATCGACGACGCCTTGCGCGAGCGCGCGCGGGTCATCGCCACCGCGCTGCACGGCTTGCGCGACCTCGCCGGAGGGAACGCCCGGCGCGATCATCGTCTCCGGGGAGGCGGCCAGATACTGAACGCCCGCGCGCGAGAGCTCCTCCGCGAAGCCGAGCGTCGACATCAGGCATTGGTTGGCCACGACGCCTTCGACGTGGCGCTGGTCGTCCGGGTGCAGTGCATTGTAGGCGGCTGTGCCGTTGGCGATCGCCTGCGCCATGGCCGGCATCGCCATCAAGGCGTGCGCGGAGTCGGCCTCCAAACCTCCGCCATCGCCGCCGCCGTGGTCTACCAGTTCGATCCAGACGTCCTGCTGGCCGCCGCGTGCATGCGCCGTCTCCAACGTGCGCTCGACGAAGCGCGCCAACTCTTGGGGTGAGGCCATGTCGGCCGCGGCACGCGCGCTCCACTGCGCGCGACCGCCGGCGATCGTGCCGTCTTCGGTATGCAGCGCGCCGTCGTGCGAGCCCTGATGGGTCGTGTTCTCCACGACGAACGCTACCCGCCCGTCTTGCGCCGAGGCGCGCCGGGCCGAGTCGATGGTGGCCGACTGCACGCGATCCAGGTTGTTGTCGCCGTCACGGTAGATGCCGTAGACGACGTCGCGCGGTGATTTGGGGCCGCGCTCCCGAGCGATCTCGATCAACGATTCCTCCGCTGCAGATGGTGGTTGCCCCATCCATCTGCGCGGAGGAAGCCGCTTGGAAAGACCTAGGCCCGGCTCAGCTCTCGTCCGTGTGCTTGACCTGGTCGAGCTTCTCTTGCGCCGAGTGACGCAGCTCTTCGGCCTTCTCTTCGGCGGCATGCGCCATCTCTTGCGCCGTGTGCGTCATCTCACCGGCCTTCTTGGTGGCCTCCTCGAGCTTCTCGCCGGCTTTCCCCGCGAGTTCTTTCGCCTTGTCGATAAATGACATCTCATGCCCTCTCGGAATTTGGGTGGGCGGGTTATACCCATGCCGCACGCGCCGCAATCGCGGAGCAAGGAGGCTGCGGTGGCAGCAGGGCTAAATAGCGCTAGGTCCATGGCTCACGACGATCTCACGCGGGCGCAGCCCCTCGACATCGAGCGGCCTAGCGAACTCCTGGCATACCTACGCCGCAGCGGATACATCGCCGCAGGCGAGGAGCCGCGTATCCGCGTGCTGGCCGGAGGCGTCTCGAACCGCACCGTGATGGTGGAGCGTGGGAG
This sequence comes from bacterium, assembly GCA_004298675.1. GTDB lineage: Bacteria > Vulcanimicrobiota > Vulcanimicrobiia > Vulcanimicrobiales > SCRA01 > SCRA01. The sequence continues at coordinate 25,819 of SCRI01000001.1, forward strand.
CGACGAAGCTTGGGTCATCAAGCAAGCGCTGGCAAAGCTGCGCGTGGCCGTGGAGTGGTTCAGCGATCCGTTGCGCATCCATCGCGAGGCGCTTGGATTGCGCCTGCTTGCGCGCTTGGCGCCGCCGGGGAGCATCACCCCCTTCGTCTTCGAAGATCACGAGCACCACCTCTTCGCGATGGCCGCCGTGCCGCAGCCGCACGAAAACTGGAAGAGCATGCTCTTGGCCGGGCAGATCGAGCACGACCACGTGCGTCAGTTCGGGCAGCTGCTGGGAACGATCCACCGCCGCGCGTGGGAGGAGCGTGCAGCGCTCGATCCCACGCTCGAGGATCGCGCCATCTTCGAGTCGCTGCGTCTAGAGCCGTACTATGCGTACACAGCCGGGCAGGTGGCGCCCGCGCAGGCGTTCCTCACGGGCCTAATCGCGCGCACGCGCGTGCGCCGGCTGACGCTGGTGCACGGTGACTACAGCCCGAAGAACGTGCTCGTGCATGGCGGGCGCCTCGTGCTGCTGGATCACGAGGTCATCCACATCGGCGATCCGGCCTTCGATCTCGGCTTCAGCCTGACGCATCTGCTCAGCAAAGCGCACCATCTGCATCAGTACCGCCGCGCCTTCGCCCAGGCCGTGCAGACGTACTGGAGCAGCTACCTCGGCGCGCTGGGTGAGGCACCTTTCGCGGCGGGCCTGGAGCAGCATGCCGTTGCCAACACGCTGGGCTGTCTCTTGGCGCGGGTGGCGGGGCGCTCGCCGCTGGAGTACTTGAGCGAAGATGAACGCGCGCGCCAGCGCGCGGCCGTGCTCGCGTTGATGGCGGAGCCGCCGGACAGCGTGAGCGCGCTGACCGAACGCTTTCTCGTGCTGATCGAGCGTTAGGGAGAAAAGGAGAGCGATGTCGACGATCGGGGCCCTGCACGCAACAGAGATCTTGGACAGTCGCGGGCGGCCGACGGTGAAGGTGAGCTGCACCCTGGCCGGCGGCGCGCACGCCGCCGTCTCGGTGCCGTCGGGCGCGTCAACCGGTCGCGCCGAGGCCCGCGAATTGCGCGACGGTGACCCCGCCCGCTACGGCGGCTTAGGCTGCCGCAAGGCCGTGGCGAACGTCGAGACGACGATTGCGACGGCGCTGCGCGGGCGCGCCTTCGCAGAGCAGCCCGCGCTCGATCGCGCGCTGCTGGAATTAGACGGAACCGCCGACAAGTCGCGGCTGGGAGCCAATGCGATGCTGGGCGTGTCGCTGGCCTTCGCGCGGGCGCAGGCATGCGAGCGCGGGCTCCCGCTGTATCGCCACTTCGCGGACCTGATCGGCACGCAGCCGTTGCACCTCCCCAGACTCACCGTCAACCTCTTCAGCGGCGGCAAGCACGCTGGCGGACAGGTTGCGATTCAAGACGTGCTGCTCGTACCCGGCGCCGCGACGATTGACGACGGGCTGGCGGCGCTCTACGCGGTCTATCAGGCGGCGGCGGCGCTGAGCGCGGAGCGCTACCATGCCCGCGCGCTGACGGCCGATGAGGGCGGCTTAGCGCCGCCGTTCGAGGATGCGCAGGCGATGCTCGCGACCGCGGTCGACGCCATCGCGCGCGCTGGCCTGCGTCCCGGCGTCGAGATGTCGCTGGCGCTGGACGTGGCGTCGAGCCATTTCTATCGTGAGAGCCGCTACGAGCTTGACGGAAATGCGCTGAGCGCGGGCGAGATGATCGCGCGCATCGAGGACTGGGTGAGGCGTTTTCCCATCGTCAGCGTGGAGGACGGTCTGGCGGAGGACGACTGGGAGCACTGGCCGGAGCTGCACGGCGCGCTGCACGGACGCGCGCTGACGCTGGGCGACGATCTCTTGTGCACCAATCCCGCGCGCATTCGCCGCGCCGTCGCCGAGAACTGTGCCGATGCATTGCTGCTCAAGGTCAATCAGATCGGCACGCTCAGCGAGGCCGCCGACGCGTATGCGCTAGCACGCGCAGCGGGGTGGCGCGTCACGGTGAGCGCGCGCAGCGGCGAGACCGAGGACGACTGGCTCGCTGATCTAGCCGTCGGTTGGAGCGCCGATCAGATCAAGGTCGGCTCGATCACGCACTCGGAGCGGCTGGCGAAGTACAACCGCCTGCTGGAGATCGAGCGCGAGACGAGGCTGCCGACCGTGGCATGGCCCAGCGTGGTGACCTAGCGGCGTTACATCGCGTCGCGCAGGCCGTCGCCCACGAGATTGAAGCCGAGCACCGTGATGAAGACCATGAAGCCGGGGAAGATCGCCAGCCACGGCATGCTCACGATGAAGGTCTGGGCGTTGGTGAGCATGTTGCCCCAGCTCGGGATCGGCGGCTGAACTCCAAAGCCGAGAAAACTCATCACCGCTTCGGTGACGATGGCCTGACCCATGAGGATCGTACCTGCCACGATCAGCGGTGCGATAGCGTTAGGCGTGATCGTGCGCAGCAGGATGCGCCAGGACGGGCTGCCGATGGCATGCGCCGCTTCGACGTATTCGCGCGGTTTGATGCTCAAGACCTGACTGCGCATCAGGCGCGCCGGCACCATCCAGTTGGAAAGCCCGATGATGAACGCGATGGAGAGCACGCCCGGCGGAAAGACCACCGAGAGCAGCAGCAGCAGGAACAGCGAGGGTATCGAGAGCGCCACGTCCACCACACGCATGAGGGCGAAGTCGGTGGCGCCGCCCAGCCACCCGGAAATCGCACCCACCGTACCGCCGATGCCGATGCCAACCACCATCGAGAGAAATCCGACCAGGATAGAGATGCGTCCACCGTAGAGGATACGCGTTAACTCGTCGCGGCCAAGGTCGTCGGCGCCCATGAGGTGATGGAGACTCGGGCCCTTGCCAAACGCCAGGAAGTCGATGGTGGTGGGGTTCTTGGCCCAAAGCACGGGCCCGGCAATGCAGAGCACGCTGACGACGATGAGGATGAGGGTGCCGATCAGGGCGTTGCGGTGATGAAGGTAGCGGTACCAGAACGTGCGGCGCTCCTGCAGGGCGTTGTCGGTCATCGCGATCTCCATCAGTTGTACTTGATCCGCGGATCGAGCACGGCGTACAGGACGTCCGCCAAGATATTCAGGAGAATGACGAGGATGGAGACCAGGACCGCGATGCCGACGACGACCGGATAGTTGCCCTCGCGCAGCGAGTCGTAGAAGAGCCGCCCCATGCCCGGCCAGGCGAAGACGGTCTCGGTGACCAGCGCGCCGGAGAGCAGATAGGCGGCGTCGAGCGTCAGCACGGTGACCACCGGAATCAACGCATTGCGCAGCGCGTGCTTGAGGACCACCTCCCCTTCGCTCAGCCCCTTGGCGCGGGCCGTGCGGATGTAGTCCTGACCGATGACCTCCAGCATGCTCGCGCGCACGTAGCGGCTCTCCTGGGCCAGCGTGAAGGCCGCGAGGACGAACATCGGGAGGATGAGGTGGCGCAGGTTGTCGACGATCGAGAACGGCTGGCCGGCGGTGGCCATTCCCGCCGTCGGCAGCCAGTGCAGTTGCGCGCCGAAGAGCATGATGACCAGGATGCCGAGCCAGAAGATCGGCATCGACATGCCGGCATACGAGAGCACCGTGACGACGTAGTCGAAGAGCGAGTCGCGCCGCAACGCGGAGAGGATGCCGAACGCAAACGCAAGCGCGACGGAGAGGGCGAACGAGAAGCCCATCAGCTCCAGCGTGGCGGGGATGCGATCACCGATCACCGCGAGCACAGGGCGGCCGTCGCCGAAGGAGTTGCCGAAGTCTCCGCGCACCGCCTTGCCGAGCCACTCCACGTACTGCACGTAGACCGGCTTGTCCAACCCGAGCTGCACGGTCAGATGCTGGAGTTGCTCCGGCGTCACCGATGCCGTGTTCAAGTACATCGCCAGCGGTCCGCCTGGAAGGTGGTGCGCCAGAAAGAAGATCACGATCGTGATGCCAAACACCAGGGGGATGCTGAGCAGCAGCCGCCTGATGACGTACGTCCCCATGCTCTCTCCTCGTACGAGCGGGCCGGCGATACGATAGGAGGGTGCCCGTGCGGGCACCCTCCTAGCATTGCCGTGAGACTACTTGCCGATGAACCAGTCGGTGACGTCCCAGGTCGGCTGGACGTATCCGTTTGGCGAGAAGCCCTCGAGATGGCTGGTCGCGAGAATGCCCTTGGGCGAGTAGTAGAAGAGGCTAGGCATCTCCTCGTGCTCGATGGCGCTGATCTTGTTGAAGATGGCCTTGCGCTCGGAGCGATCGGTTGCGGCTTCTTCCTGCTGCAGCAACGGATCGATGCGCTTGTCGCACCATGACCCGTAGTTGGAGCCATGCGGCGGAATCGCGTTGCACGAATCGGCGCGGTAGATGCGCAGATCCGGATCCGGTCCTCCGGTGGCTTCGTACTCGGCGATCTGGAACTGCCCGTGGAAGAGGATGTTGCCGAAGAAGATATTGGCCGGGTAGTTGTGGATGTCGATCTTCACCCCGACCTGGCCGAGCTGTTGCTGGATGATCTGCTCGGTCTCCTCACGCCATGGGTTGCCGGCGGTGGTCGAGTAGGTGAGCACGAGCTGCTTGCCGTCCTTCACGCGCACGCCGCCAGGGCCCATCTTCCAACCGGCCGCATCCAACAGCGCTCCGGCCTTTTTGGGATCGTAGGGATAGGGCTTGATCGCCGCGTCGAAGCTCCAATACATGGGAATCTGCGAGTCGGCCGTGGGCGTGGCCTTACCCTGCCAGACGTGATCGACGATGGCTTGGCGGTCGATGCCGTACTCCAAGGCCTCGCGCACGCGCTTGTCCTGCAGCACGGGATCCTTGAAGTTGAGCTGGCCCCACTCCCACGCCGACTGCTCGTAGAAGTGCAGCTTGACCGCGGGATTGCTCGACAGCGTCGAGACTTGCTGGATCGGCACGAAGGTGTAGAGGTTCACGCTCCCAGCCTGAATGCTGGAGAGGATCGTGTTCTGATCCGGCATGATCTGAAAGACGATCTTCTTGAGCTTGGGCTGCTTGCCGTAGTAGTGCGGGTTGGCTACGACGGTGATCGCCGCACCGTGCTTCCACGACTCGAACATGTAGGGGCCGAGAGCGGCGCTGGGCGCGTAGTTGAAGGGCGCCTTGTTGACGTCGGTCGAGGCGACTTTGTCGAAGACGTGCGCCGGGATGATGCCCATCTGCACGGCCGACCAACAGGTGGTCAAGAACGGCGCGTACGGGCGCTTCAAGGTGAAGCGGATGGTCTGCGGGTCGAGGACGTCGGCCTTGGACACTTGGTTGAAGCCGGCCGTCGTTAAGGCGTTGACATGAGGATCGACCAGCAACTCGTAGGTCTTGAGCACGTCTTGCGCGGTGAAGGGCTGCCCGTCCGACCATTCGACGTGCGGGCGCAAGTGGAAGGTGTAGGTCAGGCCGTCCTTCGAGATGCCGCCGTTTTGAACGGTCGGCACCACGGCGGCGAGGTCCGGCGTGAGCTTACCGTCGGGCTGCACGCCGAACAGGTTGGGAAACATCGTCAGATCGACCATCGTTGCGAAGTCCATCTGCGGCCCCAGAATCGGGTTGAGGCTGGTGGGCTCTTCGTACATCGCGACGACGGCGGTGTCCGAGCCCGGCGTGCTCTGGGCTGCGGCGGATGCGATCGGACCCGACCCGAGCGTGGCGAAGAGCAGCGTCAGCACACCGGCTGCCGCTTTCGCGGTTATGTTCGCACTCATGATGTCGTGGGTCTCCTTGCGGCAAATACGTAGGGTAGGAGGCGTTTGAACGCATGAACGGGGGCCTCCTCCCGCGTCAAACGCGCTCTGGTCTGGGCGAAACCACTGAGGCCACGCCGCATGTTTGGAGTGTAGAGGCGGAGTTCGTCTCTACGTTTCTTCATCTAAGGACAAACATCATGATCAAGTTCTCGAAATATGCGCTCTCGATGGGCGCCGCACTGGCAACGCTGGCGCTGGCCGCACCGTCGTTCGGAGCGACGGCGCACGCGCGCTTTAGCGACGTGCCGGCGTCGAATGCCGCCCACGCCAGCTCGTTTACCGGGGCTCCGGACCTCCCGTTGACGCTGGCGCTGGTTGAGGCCGGCAATGGCCCCAAGGCGTTCAAGAGCGGCACGCTCGTCGGCGTCTTGGGGGGCGATCAAACCAAGGCCGAGGTAGCCAAGCTCACGAAGCAGTTCGGGTCTTCGAACGTGCAGTCGTTCTTGACGGTCTTCGATTTCGCCGTGGACGATTCGCTCAAGATCGTCACCGCGAAGCACGTCGCGCTGCCCGCGCAGCCCGAGCCCGCGCCCACCGATGGTAAGGCGCTGGCGGTGGCTCTCTTCAAGGGCGGCGAGCTGCCCAGCGGGAGTTTCAATGTCGAGTATCTCTTCGACCGGCTGCTGACGCATCCGATCCACGTCGAAGTGATGGATGACGTCGATGCGAAGTACGGCCCGAAGGCCGATGCGAACTTCCACGTCATTCTGCAGCAGGCGATGGTGGATCTGGGCGCGCTCTATCACGGCGGCGCCGCGGCGGCCGCTAAGTAGGCATCACGGTAACGGCGGAACCGTGCCCGTTGGCGCGACTCCGCCGTCGCCTTCCGGCGTATCTGGACGCAGAGGGGCCGCTTTGCCCCGGCCCGAAGCCACCCTCTCCATGGTGGAACTCGAGACGTATATCCGCGCGATTCCGGATTTCCCGATCCCTGGGATACTGTTTCGCGACATTACCCCGCTGCTGCGCGACGGCAACGCCTTCCGGCGCTCCGTCGACCTCTTCGCGCAGACCTATCGCGACAAGAAGATCGACTACGTCGTGGGGATCGAGGCGCGTGGCTACATGCTGGGTGCGCCGACGGCCTACGCCATCGGTGCGGGCTTCGTTCCGGTGCGGAAGCCCGGTAAGCTTCCCGGCGCGCGCCACACCGAAGAGTACGCACTAGAGTATGGCACCAATACGCTCGAGATCCACGCCGACGCCGTGGGCCAAGGGCAGCGCGTCGTCGTGATCGACGACTTGCTTGCGACGGGTGGCACGGCGGGCGCGACGCGCCGTCTGTTGGAGAAGCTGGGTGCGAAGATCGTCGGCTTCGGCTTCCTCGTCGAGCTGGCCGAGCTCAACGGGCGCAGATCGCTCGACGGAATCGACGTCACGAGCTTCATCCGCTACTAACGGTCCGCTGTTCGCTCTCATTGTCGCTGACGACCTTACCGGTGCGGCGGAGGTTGCCGCGGCGCTGGCCCGCGCCGCCGGGGTGCCTCAGCGCATCGTCTTGAGCGGCCGCGCGCCGCACGTGGGGGACGTGGTGCTGCTGCCCGTGCGGCGCGGCGGCACGAAGCGCGCGCGCTTACTGGCGCAGAACGTCGCGTTGCCCGGGCAAGGCATGATCTTCGTCAAGATCGACTCAACGCTGCGTGGGCCGTGGGTGGAACTGGTCGAGACGCTGGCGACGCGTTTAGGCGCCGAACCGCTGCTTTGTCCGGCGTTTCCCGCGCGCGGACGGACGTTGGAGAACGGTCTCCCGATGGTTGAGGGGGTGCCGCTCTTCGAAAGTACGAGCTTGGCGGAGCTGATCGCCGCACGCGCACCCGCGCTGCGCTGCAGCATCCCCGACGCGCGCAGCGATGACGATCTCGACGCCGTGGCGCGCGGCGCGGCGGCCGCGGAGCGGCGTCTCGTAGTCGGCAGTGCCGGTCTGGCTGAGGCGTTTGCGCGCGTGACGGGCTCTGCTGACGAATGCGCACCGCTGGCTGACGCTCCGGCTGCGCGCGGGCCGGTGGTGGTGGCGGCGGGGAGCCGCGCGGCCGCCACGGCGCGTCAAGTCGCGCAGCTTGGCGATCGTGCCGTGGTGTTGCGCGGCAAGGCGTTGCGGATGCTGGCGCGTGCGGCGGTAGAGGCGGCGCACGGGGGCACGCTGATCGCATGCGGCGGCGAGACGGCGCTGCAGATACTGCATGCGCTGCGCGTGCGCGTGCTGATGGTGTACGGCGAGGTTGCGCCGGCGGTGGTGCTGGCGCGGCCCCGCAATCGCGATCTCACGCTGCTCACGAAGTCGGGGTCGCTTGGCCAAGACGACGCGCTGGTCGCGGCCTTGGAGGCGCTCGCCCTCCTGGAACGAAGGGGCGCGTGATGGAGCAGCCGATCGCCGTCACCATGGGCGATCCCGCCGGCATCGGGCCGGAGATCGTCGCCAAAGTCATCGACGCCCACGCGGACGAGCCGCTCGTAGCCGTGGGCCACGTGCGCGCAATAACGGACCTGAACTTGGAGTTGAGCCATCCGGTCCGCGCCGTATCGGAGCCCTCGCAATGGCGTCCGGGCAGCATCTCCGTCATCGAGCCCTCCGTACCGTATCGCGCTCCCCGCATCGGCGTCGCCGGTGCCGCGGGCGGCGCGTTGGCGTTAGCATATCTGGATGCCGCGATCGCTCTGGCGCGCGACGAGCGCGTCGGCGCCATGGTGACGGCACCCATCTCGAAGGAGGCGGTGAACCTCGCCGGCGTCCCGTTCACCGGGCACACCGAGCATATCGCCGCAGCCTTCGGCGCGCGCGGCCGCGAGCGTATGCTGCTCGTGACCGAGCGTCTGCGCATCGTCCACGTGACCACCCATCAGGCACTGGCGAGCGTCTCCGCCGCGCTCACGCGGGAACGCGTGTTGGAGACCATCCGCGTGGCCCACCGCGCCGCGGTCATGCTGGGCGACGAACGCCGCCGCGTTGCGGTTGCCGGCTTCAATCCGCATGCGGGTGAAGGCGGGTTGTTCGGTGAGGAGGAGCAGCGGGCCATTGGCCCGGCCGTCGCGGCGGCGCGCGGTGAGGGCATTGACGCCAGCGGCCCTTGGCCGCCCGACACCGTCTTCGCCCGCGCCTTCGCCGGCGAGTTCGATATCGTCGTCGCGATGTATCACGATCAAGGGCACATCCCGGCCAAATTGCTGGGCATCGAGCTGGGCGTCAACGTGACGTTGGGTCTGCCGATTGTGCGCACCTCGGTCGATCACGGCACGGCCTACGATATCGCGGGGCGCGGAATCGCCCGCACGGAGAGTTTGGAGCGGGCGCTGGCCGTGGCGCGGCGCATGGCCCTGCGCCGCACCGCCGCCGCAGGCTAGAACGGGCTCCCCCTCCAAAGCAAACGTACGTTTGCCAGCCGGCGCTTTGCGCGATGCAACGGGTTATGGCACAATGAGGGGAAACCCATGGAGACCGAGCAGGCGCCCCACCCGGTTGATGCGCTCGCAGCGCGCATCAAGACCTACGATCCAACCCTCGACGAGGGCTGGCTTCGCAGCGTCTATGATTTTGCCGACGGCGCCCACAAGGGGCAGTTGCGCGCCTCCGGGGAGCCCTACATCGCCCATCCGCTGGCGGTGGCCGAAGTGCTGGGCGAGCTGGAGATGGATCGCGCGACGATCGCCGCCGCCCTTCTGCATGACGTCGTCGAAGACACGCTGGTCTCGAACGAGGAGGTCTGCGAGGCCTTCGGTGCGGAGATCGCCGGCTTGGTCGACGGCGTCACGAAGCTGACGCGCATTCCCTACCAGTCGAAAGAGGACGCGCAGGTCGAGAACCTGCGCAAGATGTTCATGGCGATGGCCAAGGACATCCGCGTCATCATCGTCAAGCTGTCCGACCGTCTGCACAACATGCGTACGCTCTCCTCGCTGCCGCCGGCCAAACAGCAGACCATCGCGCGCGAGACGCTGGAGATCTACGCGCCCATCGCGCACCGTCTGGGCATCTGGAAGATCAAGTGGGATCTCGAGGATCTGGCACTGCGCTATCTGGATCCCTCGGCCTATCGCGATATCTCGGAGCGCGTGGCCAAGAAGCGCACGGAGCGCGAGCAGATCGTCACGTCCGTCGTCGCCGAGTTCAAGGAACGCTTTGCCGAGCTCTCGATCCGGGCCGAGGTCACCGGGCGCCCCAAGCACTTCTACTCGATCTACCAGAAGCTGAAGAAGGGCCGTGACTTCGCGTCGATCTACGATCTCACCGCCGTGCGCGTGATCGTCGATACCGTGAAGGACTGTTACGGCGTGTTGGGCGTCATTCACTCGATGTGGAAGCCGATCCCAGGGCGCTTCAAAGACTACATCGCGATGCCCAAGCCCAACATGTACCAGTCCCTGCACACGACGGTGGTGGGACCGGCGGGCGACCCGCTGGAGGTGCAGATCCGCACCTGGGAGATGCACCGCACCAGCGAGTACGGCATCGCGGCGCACTGGCGTTATAAAGAGGGAACCAAACCGCACGAGTACGAGGAGAAGCTCTCCTGGCTCCGCTCGCTGCTGGAGTGGCAGAACGACATGCGCGATTCGCGCACGTTCATGGAGAATCTCAAGCTCGATCTCTTCGATAGTCAGGTCTTCGTCTTCTCGCCCAAAGGCGACGTCTTCGAGCTGCCCAGTGGCGGCTCTCCGCTCGACTTCGCCTACCAGGTGCACACCAACGTCGGCCATCACTGCGTCGGAGCGAAAGTCAACGGCAAGATCGTGCCGCTGGACTACCAGTTCAAGAACGGTGACATCTGCGAGATCCTGGTCAACAAGAGCTCGGCGGGGCCGTCGCTGGACTGGCTCTCAATCGTGCGCACGTCCGGCGCCAAGCACAAGATCAAGGCTTGGTTCCGTAAGGAGCGCAAGTCCGAGAACGTGATCCTCGGACAGGAGGCGCTGGAGCGGGAGATGGCGCGCCAGGGCGTGCGCCCCGATGCCGGCCGCGGCGAGCTGATGGAGCGCATCGCCGCGCGCATGAACTACACCGCGGTGACGGATCTCTACGCCGCCATCGGCTTCGGTGACGCCAGCGCCGCTTCGGTGGTACAGCGCCTACGCGAAGAGGCCAAGCAAGAGAACGTCATCGACATCTCCACGGTGCAGCGCGCCGCGCCCAAGCGTGCGCCGCGCACGCGCAGCGGCATCGTCGTGCCGGGCGTCGAGGACGTGTTGGTGCGCCTGGCCAAGTGCTGCAGCCCCGTGCCAGGCGATCCCATCATCGGTTTCGTGACGATCGGCAAGGGCGTGTCGGTTCATCGTGCCGACTGTCCAAACGTCGGTTACATGAACGGAACGCCGGAGCGTTTCGTGGAGGTGGCTTGGGCGCAGCGCGGCGAGTCGGTCCACTTCGTCGACGTCGAGATCGAAGCGTATGACCGTGCCGGCCTGCTCCAGGAAGTCATGGGCATCTGTGCCGAGCTGAAAACCAATGCCAGTTCGGTCACCGCGCGCGTGAAGCGCGATAAGAGCGCCGTCATCAGTCTAACGGTGGGCATCTCGAACCTCCAGCACCTCGACACGCTGCTGCGGCGCTTCGCCGCGCTCAAGGAGGTGCGCAACGTGTATCGGGTCACCAAGCGCGAAGCCCGCGCCAACCCGTGACGTTCCGTTGGGCTGCAGCTTCGTCCGTCGTCGCTCGTGTACGGTTAAAAGTACACGTCGCTCCTCCGTCCTTGCTTCGCCTCAACGGAACGCCACGGGCGTGGTCGGCTAGGAGTCGAAGAGGCTGCGGAACGTCGTGACGTAGTCCGCGTCGAATTGGCGGCCGGCGCAGCGGCGTAGCTCCTCCTTGGCGGCGTCGTCGCTGATGGCCTTATGGTACGGGCGGTCGAGCACCATCGCGGAGAAGGCGTCGATGATGGTGACCAGGCGCGCGATGGACGGAATGGCCTGGCCCGCCAAGCCGTACGGGTAGCCGTGGCCGTCGATGCGCTCGTGATGATGTAGAACGGCAAGCGAAGCGATGTCCATGCCGTCGATCCCCCGCACCAACTCGTATCCCAACATCGTGTGGCGCTGCATGATCTTGCGCTCGGCGGACGTTAGCGTACTGGGTTTGGAGATGATGGAATCGGGGATGCAGATCTTGCCGACGTCGTGCAGCAGGCTGCCTAGAAAGAGCGCGCGCGTCATCTCGCCGTCGAGCCCGAGTGCCGCGGCGAAATCGAGCGCGGTTTCTCCGACGAAGTGGATGTGCGCCCGCGTGTACAGGTCCTTGCGCAAGATCGCGACGAGCAGGCCTTCCTGCGCATCGCTGAGCTCAGGGTGGGGCCGTCCCGATGCAGACGAGATACGCACTTGGACGCCGTTGCGCTCCGACTCGAGACGCTCGTCGGCGCAGGCGACGAGCGTCTCGCGCGTCGTGCCGTCCATGGGCGCCACGGCGATGCCGGCGGAGCACGAAATGGGGATCGGTGCGCCCGTCGGGCTCTCGAGCGGCGAGGCGGCGAGTTGCGCCCGCAGCCGCTCCAGGAATGCTTGTGCGGCTTCGCTTCCGCCGTCGGGCAGCGCGATTAGAAACTCGTCGCCGCCGTAGCGCGCGGCGAGGTCGCCAGAGCCGCAGGCGGCGCGAATGCAGAGTGCGACGAGGCGCAGTGCTTCGTCGCCCACGTGATGGCCGAAGGTCGTGTTGAAAAGCCGGAAGGCCTCGACGTCGAGCAAGACGACGGCCACGTTCGAGCCACGCTCGGCCAGCATGCGTTCCAGACCTGCCATGATCGCGCGATGATTGAGTAGGTTGGTGAGCGGATCGCGATTGGAACGCTCGGCGTCGGCCGCGAAACTCTTGGCGTTGTTCAACGCGACGCCGGCCTGTTCGCCGATGGCAATGAGCAGATCGGCGCGCGAAGCGGGATAGGCACCCTCACGCGGGCTTCCGCAATGGAGCACGCCTAGCATCGTATCGCCCGCCCGCAACGCAACGATGGCCACGGATTTGAGGTCGGGACGCAGATCGGCAGGTACGCCGGCGGCCTCCATCTGCGCGCGGGTGTCGCAGATGAGTGGCTGCCCATCGCGTGCCACTTGGAGCATGCGCGGTGAGGGAACGTCGCGCTCCTCTAACGGCTTGTCGACGCCGTTGTGGTAGTGGTGGACCATGTGGAGCGGCTCGCTTCCACCGCCCAGTGCGATAAAGATGTCGGGAGAGTCGACCAGTAAGCGCGTTTGCCGGCACACTTCTTCGAAGATGCGCGCGGGCTGGACGGCCTGCGCGAGTGCCCGCGCCACGCCTAACATTACGCCCCGTTCGACCCGCGCGTTCTCGCTGGCGTGTTGGAGGCGCGAGCGGGCGATGGCGAGTGCCAGGCCTTCTGCAATCGGCTCCAGCAATGCGCGCTCGCGCGGGCCGAAAACAGCCGGCCGTTCGGATTGGAGCGAGACGACACCCAGTGTCTTCGTACCGGCCTGCAGCGGCGTGAAGATAGCGGAGGCGGGGGGATGATCGGGCGCTTCGTCCCGGTCTACCTGACTGGCGCCGAATTTTCCCCAGTCTGAGGTGTGGCGGAAGAGGAGCGCCTGCCCCGTCGCCGCAACCGTCGGACCCGGGCCGGCGCTGCTCAAGGGGATGCGGATCGTCACCTCGCGCGGCAGACCCGATTCGTAGAGATAGAAGGCTTCCAGCTCGGCGCTCTGCGGCAGGGTGCGGGCGACCATCAATCCATCGAAGTCGATCGCGCGCGCCAGGCGTGTCCGCACGGCATCGCAGACGGCGAAGAGATCGGTCTCGCCGGCGATGCTCTGCAGCGTCTCGACCACGGTTTCCCAATCGCGGCTCGCGGTGTCGTTGTACTGCTCGAGACGGGCAATCTCCAAGAGCGCGGCGATGCGTTCCGCTGCGCTCTCGATCCGAGTAGCCGCGGCGGAGGCTTGCGGAGGCGAGTGAAACTGGGCCGTGAGCGCGCCGAGGATGTGCGCTTCAAACGCGATCGGCGCGATCACCCGCGCCTCTTCGATCAAGGTCCTCCCGGTCGCGAAGACGGTGCCTTCCGGCCGGCCGTGAATGGTCGCGTCGCAGCTGTCACGTTCGACTGATCCCGCAACGGCCCGATCCAGACTGCATAGTGCGGCGCCATTGTCTCGCCAGACGGTCAGCTCGATCAGCCCTTGCGGCGCGAGCTCGTTCGACAACGCTGCGAGAGCGCGCTCGTAGGGGCTGCCGTTCAAAGCCTGCCCGCTGGCGGCGGCACTTCTGGTCGACCTCACCACCCTACCACAATCGGACGATTGAGCACGATTCTGAAGCCCTCCCAAAATAGTGCCATACAACTGAAGGAGTTACGCGGGTCAATGCGTGCCGGTGACTGCGCACACGGTAGTCCGGGCAAGCGGGTGACGGCCTAAGATTGACTGAACGAGGCGCCGTTCACGTAGGGCATGCTCCCGCATGCTTCCCCCCACTCGCACCACTAAGGAGTCCCCCAGCACATGCATCGCCCATCCTATGCGTGGGTGTTGTTCGGTCTTGCCGCGCTCTCGCTAGCCGCCTGCGGCGGCGGTGGAGCAGGCTCCTCCGCCGGCACCCTTCCCCCCGCCATTGGGCAACCCAGCATCCGTGTACCCATGAGCACGCTGACGCCGGCCAGCACCCTAACCGCCCCAGCCTACGCGAGCGCCGTGCTTGCTGCCGGTCCCATCGCCTACTACCAGCTTGGCGACAGCGGGGCCACTGCCTACGATAGTTCCGGCAACAACCTCAACGGTAACGTCGGCTCGAGCGTTACCGAGCTGGCCACCGGACTTCTCAGCGGCGGCGATAGCGCGATGCGCTTTCCCGGCACGCGCAGCGCGAGCGGTGTCGTCTCCGTTCCGGCCAACTCGAAGTTCGTGGTCGGCTCGAAGCTGACCATGGAGTTGCTGCTGCGCTTTACGGCGACTCCCGCGACGTACAGCGTGCCGTTGAGCTACGGTTCCGACTCCAGCTACGCACCGTATGACCTCTACTTCAAGAACGGGCGCATCGTGGCGCAGTTCAATTTGTCCTCCGGTGTGCTTACGGTGATGTCGTCCAGCGCCCTTCAGCCGAACGTTACGTATTACGTCGCCGCGACGTACAACGGTTCGACCGCAAGCCTCTACGTCAACGGTGCCGCCGTGGCTTCGAAGAATAAGAGCGGCACGCTCACTGGCTATAGCAACCACTATGGCTTGAGCATCGGAGACGACGCCGGTTATAGCGACCCGGGCTTCGCTGGTACCGTAGACGACGTCGCGATTTACGCGATGGCGCTGTCGGCAACGACGATTCAGTCTCACTACGCGGCGGCGACTACGGCGACGGCCGCATCGAGCCCAACTCCTGCCGCCGCGCCGACGCCGACTGCCGCGCCGGTGGCTTCCACGTCGAGCACGAACGTCGCGACGTATGACGGCTGCCCCGTCTTCACGGCGGGCGACTGGTACAATGCTCCGGTCACGAGCGCGTCCGTGGATCCGAATTCGGCAGCTTACATCAACGGGAACTACTCGGCCGGCAATACGGGCGGAGCCGAAACGTATTTCCCGTCGTACGAGTATGTCAACGTCGCCGGGAGTGCGACGCAACTGCTCACGGTTCAACAGCAGGTGTCGTACCACACGTTTTCCGCACCGTATCCTTGGGCGCCGACGTTCAAGATCGAGGGTGCAGGTGACCATCACTCCATCGTGATCGATCCTACCCCGCACAACGGCTTCCCGGCCTGCCATCTCTATGAGGCCTACTCGACCACGTATAGCGCAACCACGAATACGCTCTCGGCCTTCAGCGGCTTCAATTGGGACCTGACCAAGCCGTGGGTCTCGCCGGCGAAGGACCAGCCCTCCGCGATGGCATCCGGCCTCTCGCTTTTTGCCGGAGCGATCAAGTGGGAGGACATCCAAACCGGGGCCATCAACCACGCGCTCAACATCGCGCTCCCGGCCGGCACGGCGTGCTACCTATGCTTCGTGCAGCCGGCCAGCGATGCCGAGGGTTACGCCTTCAAGGGCAGCAGCTCGTACGAGATCCCTTACGGCGCGCATCTACGGCTGAAAGCTTCATTCGACGTCTCCCACTTCTCGGCGCAGGGACAGGCCGTGTTGAAGGCTCTCCAGACGTACGGTGCCTTCGTGGCCGATACCGGCAGCGCCATGGAGCTCTGGAACCTCACGCCGCTGGACGGCAACAATACGCACTACGATGCCGCGGGCATCAACGCGGCGCTCGGGGCGTTGCGCATCACCGATTTCGACGTGCTCACGCTCCCCCCGATTCAGCACTTTTGAGGCGCCGGCCCTCTCCATTGCCGGCGTGCCGGGCGGAGCGGCGGCGTGCGTAGTCCAGCAGCGGGCCGATGGTGAATGACTCGCTCAAGGCATCGCAGGCCGTCGCGACGAGCGCGCTCTTGCGACGGAGGGGCGTCTCCATAGCGGGAAAGAACGCCAACTCCGGTACGTCCTCGCGGCTTAGGAAGTCCAACGGATGCAGCAAGATCGACGGCTCGGTGTTCGTCATCCGGCACAAGGCCAAAGCGAGGCTGAAGTAGCGGCGTGCCAAGTTCGTGGAGATCGCGCCCAAATACAGCACGTAACTGACGTGTATCGGGATGCGCAGTATCGGCATGGTCGTGACCGGAATTTCGTTGATCACGCCTGCGTGCGTCTGCACGCGATGGAAGCGGTTGGGAGCGAAACCGTCGTTGAAGTTGCCGAACAGTCCCGCACGCTCCCGCAAGGCTGCTTGGCCGAGTCTGGCGGTCTTGAAGTAGTAGGCGCGCGCAAGCGGCCCGATGAACGTGGGCAGGATGGAGGCATCGTAGGCGTAGCCACGGTGAGCCAAGACGCGTTGGATGGCACCCGCCCGTGCAAATCCAGGCGCACGAAAGCCAAGCGGGTGCCACCCTGTTACGTCTTCGATGGCGGCCTCGGCGCGGGCGATCTCCTCGTCGATGCTCTTTTCGTCGCGTACGTTCAGCCAAGGCTCGTGGTGAAAGGAGTGGTTGCCGATCTCATGGCCGGCGGCGGCGATGGACTCGATGGCGCTGGAATTCTTCTCTAGCGCGGCATCTTGTCCGACCACGAAGATCGTGATCCGCAGGCGCCGCTCGGCGAGAAAGGCCAAGACTCGCGGGACGACCACGTTCAGGTAGGAAGGAAACGACTCCCAACCGCGATCGCCGTGCGTCTTCATGTAGGCCCACTGGTTGTCGAGATCCAGTGAAAGGGTTGCGTTCACGAAACTTCGGCGCGTACCATGGCACGCAGCGGAATGACGTCTTCCATCGCGCTGCGGATCGATTCCCAACGGGTGCGGTCGAGTGCGGCGTAGGCGGCGCTGATCACCTCCACTGAAGCTAGCGCGTCCAGCGGAGTGATGAGCAGGTCGCCGGTTCCAACGATGGCGTCGCAGAAGTTCTCGATTTGGTTGCGGAATGCGGCAACTTTGTCGTAACCGCTCCCGAAGACGCACCACTCCGCGGAATTGGAGCGATGGTAGCGCGATTCTTTCCAGCCGACCAGGATGGCGCCGCCGCTCCCATAGATGTGGAGAAACGTACCGAGCTCCTTGTCGATGCTCCAAGATAGGTCCGTGGTTCCGATGACGCCGCTGGCACTGCGGACGTAGAGCCGGACGGTGTCCTCTACCGGGAGCCCCTGAATGCGCTTGGCCTCGAAAATCTGCACGTCAGTGAGGGCGCCTAGGAAGTAGCGCAGCAGGTCGACGGAGTGGGTGCCGTTGTCGATCAGGACGCCGCCGCCGCTCATCTTCGAGTCGCTGTTCCAGCGCCGCGACATGTCCACGCGTGAGGTGAAGGCATTCTCAATGAGGACGATGTCTCCGATTTCACCGCTCAGGGCTATCTCGCGAGCCCGCTGAACGTCGCGTACGTAGCGAAACTTCGAAGCCATCGTGAAGATCGAGCCGCTGGAGCGAGCGGCCGCGAGGATACGTTTGGCGCTGGGCACGCTGATCGTCAGCGGCTTCTCGCAGAGTACCGCGACGCCGCGATTGAGGAAGTAGACCGCCAGAGACTCGTGCGTGCACGGCGGCGTACAGATGACGACGGCATCGAGCCGTTCCGCCGTGGCCATCTCCTCGAACGACGCATACGCCGTGGCGCCGATGCGCTGGGCGAAGGACGCCGCGGCGGCGGTATCGACGTCGCAGGCGGCCACGAGCCGGGCTCGTTCCAAGCCGCCGAAAGCGGCCTCGTACGATCTGGCGATGCCGCCGGTTCCGACGATCGCGAAACGAAGCGGATAGACCATCATGATACTCGCCTCTGAAACCAGAGCCTGCCCGCGAAAGCCGTGATCTGTCCCGCGAGTACGGCTACGCTGGCATATTGGATGACGACGACCGCGAGGGTGACGCCGGCAAAGGCCGCGGGGGGGACGCGTAGGAAGAGCAGGACGATAACCGTCAACGGCAGCAGCCCGGGCACCAGGCCCGGGATGCCCAGCCACAGTGCCGGCCGGTACGCGAGTCCAGCTTGCAGGATCCGCAACGTCTGTGCCGTTACACGTCGCGGGTAAAGCCGCGCGCCTGCTTGTGCGCGCTGCCTGCTCCACTCTAGACGCGCGGGGACCTCGACGACCTTGGCACCACAGCGCAACGCCGCGAAGAGCATCTCGGGATTCGCCTCCATGCCATCCGAGGTTGGCCCGAGCGCCGGTAGTACGGCGGCGCGATACGCGCGCACCATGCAGGTCAGCGTGCGCAGCCGGGCATTGACGGCCAGGGAGAGAAAGCGATTGGCCTCGCGGCTGAGCAGCCTCCGTATCCACGGCACGTTGACCACGCTACCCCCGGGCATGTACACGGAGGCTAAAGCGATGTCGGCGCGCTCGTCCACTAACGTCTCGACCAGGCGAATAGCCTCCGCCGGCGCATAGCTGAGATCCGCGTCGAGCGTCACGACGTAGCGGCCGCGTGCTCGAGCGAAGCCCGTACGTAAGGCGGCCCCTAGACCACGATTGCCGTCGTGACGCAGCAGCGTGATGGCAGCATGCCGGCGCGCCGTCTCTTCTGCGGCGTCGTAGGTACCGTCGGTGCTGCCGTCGTCGACGACGATCAGCTCGAAACGGTAGCGTCCGCGGTAGGCCTCGGTGCAGCGCAGGATCGACTCGAGGTTGGACGCCAGGGTCGCACCCTCGTTGTAGGCCGGGATCACGAGCGAAACCAATACCGAGCAGGCCGGCTCTTCATCGGAGGCCGCGGACATGCTGGGACTCGCAATCATGCTGCGCCTTCGGGAAGCGCGCCGGCGGGTGGTGGCGAGAAGTAATCGCTGTAGTCTGAGTGCGCGGTCCGGGCACGGTTGAGGATCACCCCCACGACGTTGTGGATACCCAACGCGCTCAGCCGTTCGACGGCGTAACGTGCGGCGCGCTCGTCCGTGCCGTTGGCGGAGATGACCAGCGCCGTCGCGTCGACCTTTGAGCCTACGATGAGCGCATCGGTGACGGGCACCAGTGCCGTGCAGTCGACGATGATCGTATTGTAGCCCTCGCGCGCCGACTCCAACAGCTCGTCGAAGCGTGAGGAGCGCAGGAGCGAGAACGGGGTCTCCGCCAGCGATCCGCTCGTGAGCGCATCCAAGCCGTTGGAGATGTGATGTATGGAATCGGCCAGCGTCCGCGTGCCGCGCAGGACGTCGGCTAGCCCCACGTCGTTGCTCTCCCCGATCCGTCGATGCAGGGTGGGGCAGCGCATATCCGCGTCGATCAACAGTACCTTGGGTTGAACGTTGGCGAGCACGCTCGCGAGATGGAAGGCGATGGTGGACTTACCGTCGCCCTTCGACGGACTGGTGACCGCCAACGTGCGGATGCTGCTCTCGCCTCCCAAACGTAGTGCCGTGCAGAGATGGAGCAGCGCTTCGAGCGTCATGGAGCGGATCCACGGCAACTCACGCTGCCGGCGCGGCTCCAGCTCCGGTATCTGCGTAAGGACCGAGAGACCCAGGATGCGCTCGATGTCAGTCTCGTCACGCAGCCGCCGCTCGAGCGCCTCCGCAAGCACGACCAGCGTTGAAGCGATGATCAGGCCAAGCAGTGCCGCCACCGCGACGTTGATCAGCAGGTTCGGGGTGAGCATCGCGCCCTCAGGCGTAGCCGCTTGCACGACCGTGACGTTGCTCACCGCCGTCGTTTGTGCCACGAGTGCATCGTTGTACTTCTGTTCCAGTGCGGCGACCACGTCGGCGGCCATCTTGGCCTGCTGTTGCAGATTGGCGATGGCGTTGGATTGCGCCGGAAGGCCTGCGATGACCGGCACCAGCGCCGCCAGCTGCCGCGCCACTTCGCGCAACTGCGCGTCGTCGCCCGCAATACGGGCCTGGTAGCCCGCGGCCTGCCCTTGCAGCGTCTGCACGATCGGATTGGGCGCCACCGTGACACCACTCTGCACGGATGCCGGCAACGCCGCGATCTGTCTCTCGAGTGCTTGACGCTGTTCTGTAAGGGCAATCACCTCTGGATGCTTATCGGTATAGCGCCTCCGTGCCGCGGCCAACTGGACGTTGACGTCCGCCAGCTCCGAGCGCAACTGCGTCAAGGCCGGGTTGACCTGTGCCGTCGTGCTATTATCGACGCTGGCGGGTAACGTCGCGATCTGCGACTGGACGCTGCCGAGTAGTGCGCGCGCTTCGCGCTGGTCCAGCTTGATCGTGTCGGCTTTCGTCTGCAAGTCCGTTCTGTGCGTTAGCAGGCTTTGGGTCTGCGCGGTGACGTCGATGATCGAGTGCTTAGCCTGGTAAGCCGCGAGCGCCGTGGCGGTGTCGGCCTTGCGCCGCTCGGCGGCGGGCATCTCAGCCTTGAGGAAGTTCAAGGCGGTGGTTGCCTGTGACTGCACGAATTCGCGCTGACGCGCGACGAACACGGTTGCGAAATCGTTGGCGATCTTCGCCGCCGCGTCGGCTGTGCGCCAGCTCGCGGAGAGCTCTAGGATCGACGTGTTCACGATCGGCTTGACGTGGATGCGCGTCAGCAGCCGGTCCGGCGTGATGTTCAGACCCAAATCGCCGGCGACACGGCCCGCGACGTCCGCCTGTTGGAGGAGTGCCGCGTACGTCTCCGTCGACTGCGCGCTCGTCGCGACCGCCAAGGCGTTGAGGATCGGCAGCATCGTGCCGTTGTCTTGGTTTGCGTTCGTGTTGCTGCCCGAGGCCTCGTTGCCGCCTACGAAGAGCCTGACGGTGGCCGTGTAGGTTTTGGGCACCAGCAGCGTCGCCACCGTGGCCAGCGCCACGAATCCAAGGAATACGAGGAAGAAAAGGCGGCGGTGCCGCGCGATTGCGGCGAAGAGCTCACCAACGTAGGCCGCTTCTTGGAAACCGTGCTCGCGCTCCTTGTGCCCGGATGGCGGAGTACCAGCAGGGAGCGCGCGCGCGCTCCGGCCGGTTCCGGAGATGCGTGACGTGTCGTTCTTCATCATTAGAGCGCAATCCGCGAGAAGAGCAGGAAGAGCGTTTGCAGGGCCGATGTGCGATCGGTCTTCTTGGCCTGTGGGACGTACACGACATCGCCCTTGTGGAGAACCGGATCCGCGGTTAGGTCGCCGTGCCTCAACTCGCGATAGAGATCGTAGCTGATCGTCGACGTGCTACCGTTCGGCAGTACGCGCGTGACGTGCACGTTCGAGAGGTCGGCATACGAGTTCGTACTGTTGCCGGCCTTGGCGAGCGCCATCGAGAGACGATCGCCGTCGTTGACCTGGACGTCTCCGGGGTGGTCCACCGCTCCGAGGACCTGGACCACGAGGGGCAGCGGCCCCTTCACGTAGACGACGGCATCCGAGGAGAGCAGCATGTTCAGCGAGACATCACCGGAGACCAAGAGCTTGTCAAGTGAAACGTCAACCGGCGCCCCGCCGTCTAGACTCACGCGCGCGGTCGGGTAGGTGCCATTGGTTTCGCCGAGGCCGCCGGCTGCGGCGATCGCGTCGGTGAGGCGGCTAGTGCCGGGAAGCGAGTACTTGCCGGGCGTCTTCACGTCGCCGAGGACCAGCACGTTATCCGCGCCGACTGCAACCACCGCAACGGTCACCGCGGGATCGCGCAGGTAGGTGTGCAGGCCCGATTGCAGCGTGGCCGTCACCTCGGCTACCGTCTTTCCGCCGACCCCAACCTTGCCAACCAATGGGTAGGCGACTGTGCCATCCGGCGCCACCGTCACGGTTTGGGTGAGCGCCTGTTCTCCGAGAACGGAGATGGCAAGCTGATCACCGGGATGCACGCGGTAATTCGGCGCCGGTGCGGGTTGTGTTTCCGTAGCGGCGGCAACTGCGGCGTTGGTCAGCGAAAGCGCTAGCAGCGCAAGAGTCGCCATTGCTCGTTTCGCTCTTGTAACCACGTGCTGATTATATGACGACGCGCTTGACGGACAACAAGGGAGCAATGGCCGCGTGCGGGGCCTTATCGTCCTGTAGGACTCGGCACGAGCGGAGCACGCATGTTGCAACGCACCCTCAAATCGGATTAGGACTGCGGGGAAATAGTTCCCTCGCATGGGCCTAACGGCACTCACGCCGACAGTTTTCGCAGCCGATATAATCGCCGCAGAAGCGCCCGCGGCGTTGCCGGATTGGGAGTCGTACGGGTGGCTACTCGAACCGCGATGCAGACATTGCAGAATACCATCGGCCTCGCACCCCCGGCGTCCCACGCCAAGCATGCGCCACCCTCGTACTCGGGGACGTGGGTCGCCGTCCTCGTCGTCGCCGATCTCACCATGTTCCTCCTCTCCTCGCTGACCGCGACGGAGATCGGTCACCGCTACTGGTACGGTGAGCGCTCGCTTCAGCGGGTCTTGATCGGCGACGGAGTCTTCATCGTACTCTGGCTGATCGTTTTCGAGCGTCTTGGTCTGTATCAGCGCAGCTACGCGCTCTCGGTCAAGGACGAGCTCTACTACACCATCACGGCCTTGGCGCTGGGCGTGCTCCCGCAACTGACTCTCTTCACGATCATCCCTGCGATCTCGACGTCGCGCCTCGTGCTATTGCTTGCGCTGGCGTTCTCGATCGTCACGGTGGGAACGACACGAGCGGCGCTGCACGGACTGCGTTCAGCCAGCATGCTCAGGCGCCGGCGACGAGTGGCGATCGTGGGGCGCAGGGATCGTGCCGCACGCGCGGCGGCGCGCCTCGGCCTTGCTGCCAATGCAGAGTCCCTCATTATCGAGGTGCCCGATCTCGACCGCTCGGTTGACGATATCCATGTCATCCGGGACGGAGACGTCGAGCGAGTGGGCTGGTTCGAGATGGCGCGGCGCTGGGGCTGTGACACGCTCATCATGACCGAGGTCGTTCCGCCGGCGGTCATGCCCTACTTGCTCGAGGCGGCGGCACGGGAGCATATCTTGTTCGCGATCGCGCCCCCGCGGTTGGAGTCTCGTGCCTACTCGCTCGCTCTGCAGAAGGACGGGCAGCAGGTCCTTATCGTGCCCTCGCAGTTGCGTGCGTGCACGCCGCGAGCGCGCCTCATGAAGAGGCTGCTCGACGTGGGAGTGGCGAGCCTGGCCGTCGTGCTAACCGCACCGATCATGCTGGCCGCCACCGTGGCCGTGTGGCTGGAGAGCGGTGCCCCCGTGATCTTCCGCCAAGAGCGGGTAGGGCTGCACGGTCAGGTCTTCGGGATTCTGAAGTTTCGCTCGATGCGTGTCGACGCGGAGCGCGGAACCGGGGCCGTGTGGGCTCGTGCTGGCGACGACCGTAGAACCAGCGTCGGAGCGTTCCTGCGCCGGACCAGCATCGACGAGTTGCCACAATTGTTCAATGTCCTGCGCGGGGAGATGTCGCTGGTGGGACCGCGACCGGAGCGCCCGGTCTTCGTGGACGAATTCTGCCGGACATTACCGCGCTACGACGAGCGGCATCTGGTACCGCCGGGCATTACCGGCTGGGCGCAGATCCACATGCGCCGGCTGCTCGATCCAACGGATGCCGTAGAGAAGTTGAGTTTCGACCTATACTACATCGAACAGTGGAGCCTCTTCCTCGACGTCTCGGTACTGCTGCAGACGGCGATCGAAGTGCTCTTCCACCGTGCCGGCTAGGGACCGATGAGCGGAATGCGCGTGCTGCACGTGATCCAAAGCCTCAAGGGATCGGGCGCCGAGACGCAGATCACCACGCTGCTGCCGCGCCTTCGCTCCCGGGAAGTCGAGGTCGGCGCGCTGAGCGTGTATGGGTCGGGCCTCAGCGTCGAAGAACGGGAACGTCTGGGCTGTCCCGTGATCGACTTGGGCCGGCGCCGGCGTAGCGACTACTCGTTTCCGGTGCGTTTGGTCAGCGAGATCCGGCGCTTTGCTCCTGACGTCGTGCACACGCACATGCACGTGGGCAAGTACTGGGGGCGCATGGCGGCGTTCGCGGCGAGAGTGCCGGTCGTGGTCCACACCGAGCACAACCCGTGCGACGCACGGCGCTCAGCGCTGGAGCGGACGATCGATCCCTTGCTGAGCCGGCGCAGCTCGTGTGTCGTCACCTTTCTCGAGGAGCAACGCGAGGTGCTGGCGCGAGTCGACGGCGTTCCACGCGAGCGCGTTGTCATCATTCCCAACGGCATCGAGCCGTGGCCGCTTCCCACCAGCGTTGAGCGCTCGGCTGCGCGTGCGAACCTGGGGCTGCGCGAGTGGGAGTTTGGGATCGTGGTCGTGGGCCGCTTGGAGTTTCAGAAGCATCAGGCGCTTGCGCTGCGGGCAATGGCCGCGCTGCCGGCCACGCAGTTGGAACGTGCGCGGCTGATCTTCATTGGGGCCGGTGGCGACGAGGCCGGCCTGCGAGCGCTGGCTCGCGAACTGGCGTTGAACGCGTTTGTGCGCTTCCTAGGGCGGCGCGGTGACGTGCGAGAGTTGTTGCCCGGCGCCGATCTCATGCTGATGACCTCACGCTTCGAAGGCATGCCGCTGGCGCTCATCGAGGCGATGCTCTCGGCGGTCCCGATCGTCACGACGCCATGGTTAGGAGCGCGTAGCATGGTTGGTGAGGGAGATTGCGGGGTCGTCACGCCGGCGGCGGAGCCACAGGCTGTCGCGTCGGCGTTGACGTGGGCACTGGGTGACGCCGAGCGCCGGTCCGCCATCGCGCGGCGCGCTCGCGAACGGGCCGCCGGCATCTACAATATCCACCGCATGGTCGAGGCGCATCGCACGCTTTACGAGCGGCTGCTGCAGGCCGCGCGCACGTCACCGGCGCGGGTGGCCTCGATATGAAGGTGGCGTACCTTACCTCGCAGTTTCCGTTTGGCTTCGCGGAGGCGTTTCTCGAGGCTGAGGCTGCCGTACTCGCCGAGTTGTGTGGCGATCTCCTGGTGGTGCCGGCCAGGCCGAAGAGTCGCGAGAGCCGGTTCCCTGGTCTGCACGCGCGCTGCCTACGCCTGTCCGCGTATGCCCCTGGCACGATGTTCTTAGCGTTGCGCGAATTCGTGCGCAGTCCGGTCCGTGCGCTATCGCTGCTGATCCGGATCACTGGGGCGCGTTATCGCCGCAGCGCCAAGCTCAAGAACCTGATCCTCTTTCCGAAGGCGCTCGCCGTGGCGGGCGTGCTGCGCGCGCAACGGGTCGAGCATATTCATGCGCACTGGCTTTCGACGCCGTCGACCATTGCTTACCTGGCGGCGGAGCTGACCGGCATACCGTGGAGCTGCACCGCGCACCGCTTCGATATCTTCGAGGATAACCTGCTCCCGGAAAAGATGAAGAGCGCCCGCTTCGTGCGCGTGATCTCCGCGCGCAGCCGGGCCTTGGTGGTCATGCGCAGGGACGGCGCCCCCTCGGAGCGCTGCACCGTCCTGCACATGGGCGTGGCGTTGGGCGCGGCTGCGCCGCAGCCTGGTCCGGGCCAAGGCTTGCGGTTGCTGTGCGCGGCGTCGCTGCGGCCGGTGAAGGGGCATCGCTATCTCGTCGACGCGCTCGCGCATCTGCGCGACCGCGGCATACCAGTCCACTGCGATCTCGTCGGTGAGGGTCCGCTGCGGACCGAGCTCGCGCGGCAGATCCGCGCCCTGGCTCTGCCCGACCGGGTGTGCCTGCGCGGTAGCGTGCCTCACGACGTACTGCTGGCTGAGCTGGCCTCCGGAGCCTACGATCTGGCCGTGTTGGCGAGCACGGAGGCTGGAACCGAGTTCGAAGGCATTCCTGTTGCCCTCATGGAGGCGATGGCGGCGGGGGTACCGTGCGTGGCTACCGCCACAGGCAGCATCCCCGAGTTGATCGCTCCGGACAGCGGCTCGGTGCTCGTGCCTCAACGCGATGCGACGGCCCTGGCCGCGGCTATCGCTTCGTTCAGAGATCCCGCCTTCCGTGATTTGGCGGCACGCCAGGCGCGCGGGCGCATCGCCAGCGCGTTCGACGTGCACGACACGGCCGGCCGGCTCTACCACATGATGGCGGTGACATGAACGTCTTGATGCTCACGCAGTTCTTCCCGCCCGAGTTGTGCGCCGCGAGCAATCGCAACGCGGCCGTGGCACAGCAGTTTCTGCGCTCCGGCCACGACGTTCACGTCGTCACGGGCTTTCCGAACTTTCCTAGCGGCGTCATCCCGAAGCACTACCGCGGTAAGACGATCTCGCGCGAGCGCGCCGGCGAGGCGCGCGTGACGCGGCTCTGGACGTTCGCATCACCGCGACGTTCCGCCGCCCTGCGCTTGCTCAACTGGGCCTCGTTGGCGGGATCGGCCAGCGCCTACCTGTCCGATCCGCGCATTCGCGCCGACGTCGTCTACGTCTCGAGCCCGCCGATCACGCTGGCACTACCGGCGCTGCTCGCCACCGCGCTGCGCGGCGCGCGGTTGGTGGTCGACATCCGTGACTCGTATCCGGAGGCCGCGATCCGGATGGGGATCTGGGATGCCGCCTCACCGGTCGCCCGCTGCGTTGGCTCCACCGCCGGCATGCTCTACCGGCGCGCGGTCTGCGTTGTGGCGGTGACTTCCGGCGTCCGGGACGAGATTGTCGCGCGTGGCTGCGATCCTCGCAAGGTGCTGCTTGCTCCTAACGGTTACGATTGCGTCGAGCCTAGTACCTCACCGCCGTACCTGCGTCGTGCAGATGAATTCCTCGCCGTCTTCGTCGGCAACTTTGGCCTAGCGGCAGGCATCGACGTCATCCTCGACGCCGCCGCGCTGGTGCCTGCCGATGCACGTATACGGATCGTCCTGGTGGGTGATGGCTGGGAGTTCTCGCGGGTCAGCGATCGAGTCAAGAGCGAGGGGCTGACCAACGTGGAGCTCTTGGGGGCGCGCGAGCGCACGGATGCGCTGGCGGCGCTGGCTGCCGCGGATATCTCTCTGGTACCGCTGCGGGCGGGGCTCGAGGACAGTCTGCCGACCAAGCTCTTCGACGCACTTGCCGTCGGCTGCCCGGCTCTCGTGAGTGCCAGTGGTGAGGCGGCGCGCTTCGTCGAGGAATCCGGCGGCGGCTGGAGCGTCCGCCCTGAAGATCCGCGGGCGCTGGCGGAGGCGTTGCTTGCCGTGGCCGGGGCCCCGGAAGAGCGGGCCCGGCGCGGCGCAGCCGGGCGGCGCTATGTCGAGGAGCGCTACGCGCGCTCGCGCAGCGCGGCGGCGATCGTTTCACGTGTGGAGGAGTGTGCATGAGCGTCATCGATCCCGCCGCGCTGACCTTCGATCATCGTACGCGCCTTAAAGATGCGTTCATCTCGCGCACCGCCACGGTGGGGGTGGTCGGCATGGGGTACGTGGGGTTACCGCTTGCCGTGGAGAAGGCGAAGGTGGGTTTTCACGTGGTCGGCTTCGATCGCAGCGTCGACCGCGTCACAAAGGTCAGCCGCGCCGAGAACTACATCGCCGACGTTGCCGATGCCGAGTTGCGTGAAGCCGTGGACCTAGGACTCCTCACGGCCACGACGGATTACACGGCGCTGCAACGCTGCGACGCTATCATCATCTGCGTTCCCACCCCGCTGACCGCCAACCGGGATCCGGATATCTCCTACATCCGCAACGTCGGCGCCAAGATCGCGCATGTGCTGCGCCCGGGTCAGTTGATCTGTCTGGAAAGCACCACCTATCCCGGTACGACCGAAGAGGTGCTCCTGCCCCTGCTTACGGCGAGCGGCATGGTCGTCGGACAGGACTTCTTCTTGGCGTTCTCCCCGGAGCGCGTAGATCCGGGCAATCGCCGCTATACCACCAAGAACACGAACAAGCTCGTCGGCGGTGTTACGCCGGCCTGCCTCGACGTAGCCAGCACGTTTTACGAACAGACCATTCAAACGGTGCTGCGCGTGCCCTCGCCGCGGGTTGCGGAGATGGCTAAGGTCTTCGAGAACACCTTCCGCGCCGTCAACATCGCCTTGGTCAACGAGATGGCCCTGTTGTGCGATCGTATGAACATCGGCATCTGGGACGTCATCGAGGCCGCGGCCACCAAGCCGTTCGGCATCATGCGATTCGAGCCCGGGCCTGGTGTAGGCGGGCATTGCATTCCGGTCGATCCGTTTTACCTCACCTGGAAGGCGCGTGAGTATGACTTCCATACCCGCTTCATCGAGCTGGCGGGCGAAATCAACCTCCAGATGCCCTACTTCGTGCGCGAGAAGATCGTACGCGCGCTAAGCGAGCGCGGTATCGCGCTGCGACGCGCCCGCATCTTGGTGATCGGCGTTGCCTACAAGCGGGACGTTGCTGATTGCCGTGAATCGCCGGCACTCAAAGTGCTGGAGCTGCTCGAGAACGACGGCGCCGATGTCTCCTATCACGATCCGTTCGTGCCGCGCTGCCGCCTCCGTGGCGGCGCGCTGCGCCGTTCGGTGCCGCTGTCTTTGGAACGGCTGCGCCAGGCAGACTGCGTGGTGGTTCTCACCAGCCACTCCGGCATCGATTGGCAGCAGGTGGTCAAACAGTCCAACCTCGTGATCGATACCCGGAACTCGACGCGCGATGCACGCGCCGGTGCTAAGAACGTGGTGCTGCTATGAGTATCTCTCCGATGCAGTTGGGCGTCATCGGTGCGGGCAACTGGGGCGCCAATCTCATTCGTAACTGTGCACAATTAGGCGTGCTCTACGTCGTCTGCGACACCTCGCCCACGGCTTTGGATGGTATCGAGGTCGACTATCCGGGTGTGGTCACGACCACCGACGTCGATTCGCTGCTGCAGGAGCCGATTCACGGTGTGATCATCGCCGCGCCGGCACACCTGCACGCCATGCTCGGACGGCGCGCGATCGCCGCGGGTAAGCACATCTTCGTCGAGAAGCCCTTCGCGCTCTCCGTTGCAGATGCCGAAGCGGTGGCGGGCGCGGCGGGGCAGGCAGGCCTAGAGTGCTTTGCGGGACACGTGCTGTTGTTTCACCCCGCCATCCGCCGGCTGCTCGAGCTCGTCCGCGGCGGCGCGATCGGCCGGATCGTCCACGTGCGTTCGCGGCGCACGGGCTTGGGCCGGCTGCGCGAGCATGAAAGCGTGTGGTGGAGCTATGCCCCGCACGACGTAGCCTTGGTGCTGGCGCTGCTGGGAACGCCGCCCACGTTGGTCAGCGGCGTGCAGCATCGTGCCTCCGGACACCCACTCGCCGATTTTGCGTATGCGGACTTCGAGTTTTCCGCAGGCGCCTCCGCTCACGTTGAGGTGACCTGGCTCGACCCCGAGCGCAGTTCTCGGCTCGACGTCTTCGGCGGGGACGGCGTCCTTTCGTTCAAAGACACTCCGGCCGGAGGAACGCTGACCCTGACTCGCTACGAGGTTACAACGAGCCAGCGAGGCGGACGCTCGATCGACAGCGGCCCCGTGGAGAACATCCCGTTCCAAATGGCTGAGCCGCTGCGTTGCGAGCTGGAGGCTTTTCTGGAGGCGGTTGCGACCGGGGCGGCCACGCCGTGCGATGCGCGGGCCGCCGTAGAAGTTGTTCGTGTTCTCTCCTCCCTCGATGCCCGTGCCCCCGTCTTCCGGGAGATGGCGGTCGCGTTATGATGACGTCGGGTAGGCTCTACGTGGTGCATGAGTCGGCGTATGTCGACGAGCCCTGCACCATCGGTGAGGGCACCACGATCTGGCATTTCTCGCACGTGATGAGGGATGCCAGGATCGGGCGGAACTGCCGCATCGGTCAGAATGTGTCGGTGGCGTCGCGTGCGATCATCGGCGACAATGTCAAGATCCAGAACAACGTCTCGATCTACGAAGGCGTGATCCTCGAGGACGACGTGTTCTGTGGGCCCAGCATGGTCTTTACGAACGTGGTTACGCCGCGTTCGCACGTGCCGCGTAACCAGCCCGGAGATTACCACCGGACCCTGGTCCGGCAGGGTGCGACGATCGGGGCGAACGCAACGATCGTGTGCGGCGTGACGATCGGAGAGTACGCGTTCGTGGGTGCCGGAGCGGTCGTCACGCACGATGTTCCACCCTACGCGCTGGTCTTTGGCAACCCTGCGCGCCTGCGTGGATCCGTCTGTGCATGCGGTCTCACGCTGACGTTCGACCGCGAGCAAGCTACCTGCGCTGGCTGCTCTCGCTCGTATGAGTTGCGCGCCGGTTGCGTTCGAAGGATGGTCCCGCAATGATCCCAATGCTCGATCTCGCCTTGCAATATGGCGCCCTCAAAGCCGATCTCGATCGCGCGATCGCTGGCGTGCTGGAGAGCGGGCAGTTCATCAACGGACCAAACGTACGGGCGTTCGAGACGGAAGTCGCGGCGTACCTCGGCGTTACGCATGCGGTGGCCTTGAACTCGGGAACCGACGCCTTGCATCTCGCCCTGCGAGCCCTCGGCATCGGTCCGGGCGATGAGGTCATCACGACACCGTTTACCTTCGTGGCCACGACCGAGGCGATCGGGTTGGTGGGGGCGACGGCGGTCTTCGCCGATATCGATCCCCGTACGTACGCCCTCGATCCCTTGGAGATCGAGCGCCTGATCACTCCCCGCACGAAGGCGCTCATACCCGTTCACCTCTATGGCGCGCCGGCCGATATGGAACGGATACTCGCGATTGCCCGGCAGCACGGCATCGCGGTGGTGGAAGACTGCGCCCAATCGATCGGGGCTCGAGCCGGCGGCCACCAGACCGGCACGCTGGGAGAGATCGGCTGCTTCAGCTTCTTCCCCTCGAAGAATCTGGGTGCGTACGGCGACGGCGGCATGCTGGTCACGAATTCCGAGCGCATTGCAGCACGCGCGCGTGCGCTGCGGACTCATGGCGGCGCCGTGAAGTACCGGCACGAAGAGCTCGGCGTAAACAGCCGCTTAGATGAGATCCAAGCGGCGATCCTACGGGTCAAACTGCCGCACCTCGAGACGTGGAACCTCCAACGGCGCGCGATCGCGCAGCGCTATAGCGACCAACTCCGCGACCTTCCGGCGGTCCAGGTCCCCTACGACCGGCCCGGCAGCCTGCCCGTCTATCACCAATATACGATCCGCACCGAGCAACGGGATTCGTTACAGCGGATGCTGAGTGACGTGGGGATTCAAACCATGGTGTACTACCCCACGCCACTTCATCTTCAGCCGGTGAACGCGCACTTGAACTATCGCCCCGGCAGCCTTCCACAGGCCGAGCGTGCTGCCGCCGAAGTCCTCTCGCTCCCGATCTTTCCGGAACTCGGCGTGCGAGATCAGGAGCGCGTCATCGCCGCCATCGCGATGGCCTGCCAGGCTACGGCGGACGTGTGAGCGCGTTGGCGGCCACGAGGCGCAGCTGAGCCGCGCTGGCGATGACCAGCCACGCATATTTG
This sequence comes from bacterium, assembly GCA_004298675.1. Taxonomy (GTDB): domain Bacteria; phylum Vulcanimicrobiota; class Vulcanimicrobiia; order Vulcanimicrobiales; family SCRA01; genus SCRA01. The sequence goes on from SCRI01000001.1 coordinate 57,222, forward strand.
TACGTAAAGAGGCCGATGAACATCGAGACGAAGATGAGGGCGATCACCGCGGCCTCCATCATCACGCGATCCTCGTAGAGCGGATGCTCCGGATCGATCCTGCGGAGATCGCGGAACACCGCAGCGAAGAATACGATGAGTAGCACGATCCCCACGATGCCCAGCTCGACGCCGATCTGCACCAGCAAGTTGTGCGGCGGGCTGGACCAGCCGTAGGGATGCGATTGCGGAGCCCTGAGATAGTAGTCGTTGTAGGCGCTCGAGAAGTTTCCCATACCGTAGCCCGCCAGCCAACGGTGCCGGAACGCCTCGAGTGCCACCGACCAGATCGAGAGCCGGCCCGACCCGCCGGATGCGATCGCGCGCCCAAAGCGCAGCCAGAGTGATGATTGTACCGAGAAGATGGCTACCACGGCGCAAAGCGTGACGATACCCATCTCTATTTTGTAACGCGTGCGCCAGAGGTAATAGAGGACGATGACGGCCACTCCGAGGATCGCTTCGCGCGATCCACTGAGCGAGATCGCGGCGACGATCAGGGCGATGCCAGCAACGCCGGTTAGCTTGAGCAAAAGCCAGCGCGTACGCAGTGCCAGCATGGTCACGATCGCCAGTGGAAAGAGGAGTGCATCCGCGAATTGATTCGGGTCGATGGAAGAGCTGCCGGTTTGTACGACCAGGCGCGCCGCCAACAGGTTCCCGGCCACGTCGAAGGGCTGGCCGTAGAACTCTTTGATCCCGTACACGGCGGCGGCGATGCCACCGATGGCTCCCGCCGCAAGGATATAACGGTAATCGCGTGCGGATACGGGTGTGATGGCGATTGCGGCGTAAAGCAACATGATGCTCAGATATTGCGGCAGCGCGGTAGCGGTGTCGATGCCGCTCACAGCCCAATAGGTGCTGGCAAAAGCCCAAGCAAAGAGCGCGAATAGGGCGTACAGGGCGCTGGGAGGCCGCGCGATGTGTTTCACCCGCAGGCACCAGAAGAACACGGCGAATCCGGAGAGGATGCCCAGCACCTTCGTCAGCGTTCCGAACGACGAAACGATCAGCAAATTGTCGAACGGAATCAGCAGGACGTAGAAGGCGTAGGGGAAGAGCAACGGACGCCTGAGCGCAACGTAACCCGCAAACGGGACGGCGATCAGTGCGGCCGCCGCGGCGATTCGCAGCGTGCTACCTTTTGCGAGCAGCAAGGCGCAAAGCACCGTAATCGCTGCAACCGCCAGCCATACGGCATCCATGCGGGTCCGTGCGAACGGCTTGACCATGAGCATATCGTTCCCATCGTATCGATGCCGGAACGTGCTCCCGGACAACGTGGTCTAAAGCGACCAAGCCCTGCTCACACATTAGGACGAATGGCACTAGTAGGATAGGGGCCGTTTGGACTATGCCGGAACGCGGGCCGCCGTACAGCACTGTCACAATGGAAGGCGGCTCATGCCTCTCTCTCGTATCTCGCGTGCGATGTGCATCGCGGCACTTTCGCTAACGGTATCGGCTCTGCTCGCGGCCTGCGGCGGCGGGGGCGGCGCAACGCCGCCGGTTGCCGTGAGTCCTTCATACGGAGCGGTATCGACGCCATCGCCCGTGCCGTATGGACCGCCTCCGGGCAGTGCCTCTGCCGGCAGCAACGTCGCGACGTTTGACGGTTGCTCCGTTTTCGCCGCTGGTGGCTGGTATAACAAGCCCATCGCGGGAACGCTACCCGATCCAAATAGCTCGACATACATCAATGGGGCCGTCGCTGCGGGCGCCACGGGCGGTTTGGAAATGTACTTTCCGTCCAGTGAGTTCATCAACGTCGCGAGCTCGAGCACACCGCAGCTGACGGTCCAGCAGCAGGTGTCGTACCATCGCTTCTCCGCGCCGTATCCGTGGGCGCCGAACTTCAAGATCGAACCAGCCGGTGACAGTCACGCGATCGTGCTCGATGCGTCAACGTGCCATCTGTATGAATCCTATGGGACGAGTTACAATGCGTCCAGCAATACGCTCACTGCGTTTAGCGGCGCGAATTGGGACCTCACCAAGCCGTTCGTCTCGATGCCGGCCGGGCAACCGTCGGCGATGGCCTCGGGGCTTTCGCTGTTCGCGGGCATGGTGAAATGGGAGGATGTGAGCAGCGGCGTGATCCGTCATGCTCTCAACATCGCCATACCCGCCGGAACCGCATGCAATCATTGCTACACCGCGCCCGCCAGTGCCGCCGAGGCCTACACCTTCAAGGGCAGCAGCGCCTACCAGATTCCATACGGCGCGCACTTGCGGTTGAAAGCGTCGTTCAATATCGCAGGTTTGAGTCCGCAGGCGCAGATCGTCGCTAAGGCGCTACAGACCTATGGAGCCTACATGGCGGATACGGGTTGCTGTCTGGAGCTGTGGCAGGCGCAGCCACTCGACGGCAACGATGCACACTGGAACTCCGCGGATCTGGCGACGCTCAATCGAATCCGGATGTCGGATTTCGAGGTCATGCCGGTGGGTCAGGTCACGCACTACTAAGAGCGCCTCAGGGGGCGCGTTGCAAGAGCCGCAGCTCCGATCCGTAGAACGTCCTTGTCGCAAGCGTTCGATAGCGGCTGCGCACGTAGCGTTCGAGAACGTCGCAGCCGAAGTCGATGTTGAGGGCGTGGCAGTAGCGGCCGGTGACCAGCCATAGCGTGCGGTGCTCTCCGGGGATGGCCGCTATCCGTGTCGCAACCTGTGCGCCGTCGCGCAGGACAAAGCGGTCGACGTTATAGGTACGGAAGTCGACGGCGGTGGGAATCGGGACGATCGCGTTGGAACCGCGGTAGTAGTACGCGAGCGGGACGGCGTTCTCGGCTTCGAAGACGAGGACCGGCTGTCCAGGTTGCTCGTGCGACTCTAGATAGGCCGTCAACCTGGCCCAGTCGCCGATCTTGGCCAGGGGACGGTACGTGACGGCGAGCGTGATCGCGCTGGATGCGAAAACCGTCAGCGCCAGGATGACGACGGCGCGAGAGCGCACAGGCTCCCGGTAAAGCGTTGCCACGGAGAACGCGGTGATCAGCGTGGCTACAAAGAGCGAGGCCGCGTGACGAATGATGAGATGCTCGCCGGCGGCGAAGACGGCCAACGCAAAGAGCGCGAAGTCGAGTGCGAGCATCGTTCCCATGAGCAGATTGGGCCTGGCGGGGGCGCGCAGACGCGCCGTTACGGCTCCCGCGGCTGCCATGAGGAGGAGTACGGTGTAGACCAGATGGTGATGCGGAATCGCGGTCAAGGGAAGGACGAACTGGAGGAGGTATTCCGCCAGGGCTTGCGCCGGCACCAACGGTGTGCTTGGAGCGATGAATGAGGCACGGAAGCCGGAGAGCTGTTGTGGCAGCAGGCGCAGCATCGGCAAGAACGCGAGTGCCGTCACGACCACCGAGCCGGCGAAGCGCGTCAGCGCGAGCCGGCGCCGCAGCGGGAGCAGCAGGATACCCTGCGCGGCCACCAGTGCGAGCAGGTAGTATTGCGTGTAGGCGCTGACGACGCACAGCAGCGTGTAAGCGGCGAGAGCCCGGAGCGACGGCCGCGGCGTGAGAAAGGCGTCATAGTACGTCAGCAACAGCAGGGCCGAGAGGAGGATCACCAAGGCGTAGAGCCGGATCTCGACTGCCGCCCAGATCAGGAACGGATTGAAGGCGAAGGCGAGTATGATCCACGCCGGCCGTGCTTCGGGCAGATAACGGCGCAGCAGCGCCGGGAGCAGCGCCACGACGCCGGCCGCACAGAGTACGGAGAAGAGACGCGCTACGACATACGACGGACCGATGATGCGCCAGAGCGCCATGACGGCGAAATAGAACGGCGCGTTCTGCTCGAAGAAGACGGCCTGGTGGATTGCGTAGCGCAAACCATGCGACGTCGACGCGAGGGTGTAGGCGTCGTCTTGCCAGACATTGAGCAGGTAGGCAAGCGGCAGCGTGATCAGTAAGTGAGCGCAGATCAAGGCCAGCGTGACGGCGACAGGGCGAAGCCGGCTGCGCGTCTCGGCACTCCAGCCCTTAGCGCTCCAGGTGCGTTCGGACACGTTCATAGTGTACCCGAAGATAGCCCTAATCCTGAATAGAGCATTAGACTCAAGCATTACTTGCGCGAACGTCGAACGCAGCCGTGATTATGCGCCATCAAGGCAGCGTGATCGCCGGCGGGCACCTTGCCACCGAGCAGCGGCCGCTGGACGTCGTGCTCTCGCTCGTGCCCGAGGCGCAGCGAGCGGCGCGCGCAATGCTCGGGCGGATCGCCCGCATCGCGCTGCTCGAGCCCGGATCCTCGATCGTTGACGTCGGCGCTTCACAAGGACTCTTTGTCGCGGCATGCGCGCGCATGGGATACCGCGCGGTTGGCGTTGAGCCGTGGAGCGACGCGCGTGCGATGGCGTACGAGGTGGCGGCGCACGAGGGTCTCGTGGTTGAGATGCTTGACGGATGCGCCGAAGCCTTGCCGTTGCAGTCCGAGTCCATCGACGTCGTTCGCGCCAATAGCGTCATCGAGCATGTCACCGATGTCGATGCAGCATTCGCCGAGGCCTTCCGCGTGCTCAAACCCGGTGGTGTGTTCTGGTTTGCGACGGCCAGCAGCCTGTGTCCCAGGCAGGGCGAGATACGCGGCTTCCCGGCCTTCGGCTGGTACCCCGACCCGCTCAAACGGCATATCATGATCTGGGCCAAAGAGCGCCGCCCCGATTTGATCGGTGGCACAGCGTTTCCAGCCCTGCACTGGTTCACGCCCGCCAAAGCCCGGCGCCTGCTCTGGCGCGCCGGCTTTGTGAGGGTCTACGATCGCTGGGATCTCCGCCTCCCAAGCGAAGGGGGACGACTCTACAAGCTCCTCTTGCTGGCCATTCGCAGCTCCTCATTGACCAAGCTGCTCGCTGACCTGCTGGTGCCGTGCTGCTCGTTTGCCGCCATCAAACCACGGGCCTGAGGATCATGCGCGACCTGGCCATCACGTTTGGTGACGCGTGGCCGACGCTCTTCCTCGCCGCAGCCTTCGGCCTGCTCCTGAGCGCTAATCTCGGACACGAGAGGCTGGAGCAAGGGAGCTTCAAGGCGTTCTATTGCGCCGCCGCCGCGGTGTCTACCGGATCGAGTCCGTACCGTGTCGAGCCGCAGCGCACATGTTATCACGTGGTTGACACGCTAACACATCTTCCATCGAGCGCTGTCGAACCGGCGCCCCTACCTGGTTACGCATTGGCCCCGTTCATGCTGCTGATCAGGCTTCCGATCATCTCGGCGCAGTTGATCTTCACGTGGCTCAGCGTCGCCGCGCTCGCGATCACCGCCTTGCTCGTGGCGCGCGTCACGCAGCTGCAAGGCGTCGCCGTGCTGCTGGCACTGCTTCCCATAGGGTACCTCAATATCGCCTACGGCGAAATTCCGTCGCTGGTAGTGGCCGTCATCACGGCGGCCGGATACCTTTTGACACGGCGGCGGTGGGTGGCGGCAGCACTACTTGCGGCGGCGTCGATGATCGAGCCGCACGTGGGCTTGGCCGTATGCGTGGCGCTGTTCGTGGCCTTCCCACGATGCAGACTGCCGCTGCTGCTTGCCGTTATCGCGCTGGCGGCTTTGAGTGTCTGGACGCTCGGTATCGAGCAGAACCTTCTCTATTTCAAGCGCGTGCTGCCGGCTCAGGCGGTCGCCGAGTTGGTGGCCAACGATCAGTACAGCCTGAGCCGCGTTCTTTCGGTCCTCGGCGCGCCGGATCGTTGGGCACTGGCGGGTGGCACGCTCTCGTATATCGCGGTGCTGATGTTTGGCTGTTTCGCGGCGATAAGGGCGGCTCGAGCGCTGAAGAGACCGGAGCTGGTGGCGTGGTTGCCCGCAGCCGCGGTGCTCCTGGGCGGAACGTTCGTGCACGACGTTCAGATGATAGCGGCGTTGCCTGCGGCGTTCGCCCTTGCAGTCCGGGCGATACGCTTGCGCACGCTGGCCTGTGGGTCGCTTGCGGCGCTCACCGTCGTTTGGTCGGCGTCTGGGGGGAGGCTGATGCTGCTATTCTCACTTTTTGCCATCCTGGTCGTGGCGGCGATCGCGCGCAGCGATTGGGCCACGGTACGGAGCCGTACCGTTACCGTGTTGGTTGTCGGGGCAGGCGCTCTCGCGCTCCTCGCCGTCCATCCCCAGGTGTTCGACCACACTGGCGCCGCCGTGATCTCCGCGGCGATGTCGCAGCCGGATACCCTTGCAGCGCTGAATTGGGGGGCCTATTTGCGCTCCGTTCCGCAATTGAGCATCCCTAGACCAGACGTCGTGCTCTTGAAGATGCCCACCTGGGCGGCACTGATCTCGCTGCTAGCCGTGGCGGTCGCTAACGGCCGGCCAGTAGGTGCGCACCGAACGCGATGACCAGCGCGGCGGGGGTGAGCACGAGTTGCGAGAGGAGCATGCCCGCGAGCGTGGTGAGCGAGAGATACACGACGAGCGCCTTGACGTCGTCCACCGGACGCTGGCCGCGTACCGCCTCGTCGGTGATGATGGCGGAGCCGGGATCGACGATCAACGTATAGGAGATCATGGCGATGCCGTTGATTAGGCCGCTCGAGAGCAGCGCGGTACGCGCCGCCGTTGGGTCCAGGACGCTGGCATAGGCGGCCGCGATCACGCCGATGGCGTAGACTCCGGTGACGACCACGTTAAAAAACAGGAGATCTTTGGGAACGTGGCGCGGTGAGAGGCGGCGCAGTGAACTGGCGGAGGGAAGCTTGGCGATCGTGCGTGCGATAGCGAACCCCGTGCGCGGCAGCAGTAAGCGCAGTAAGGCTTTAGGCACCGAGCGCGTGCGCTCGAACGTGGCGATGCCGCGCAGGAACAGCATCAGAAATGTCGGCAGGAGTACCGTACCGAGCGCGGCACCTACCGTGCCGGCGAAGACGATCGAGCGTAGCTGCCATTCGAAGGCCGTCACGGCGGGGGGGCGCAGCGTCCCGACCGCCAGTGCCGCGCGGTCGGAGAGCGAGCCTAGGATCGGCGTGTAGAAGAACGACGCCATGCGGCTCACGGTGACGAAGAGGTTGAAGAGCGAGATCGAGGTGGCCACCCGTCCGGAAAGTGCGCCGGCCAGCCGCGCAGCGTACGCCCCGATGAGGACGCATTGGATGAACCCGTTCAGCAGCAGGGCAGCCAAGAGTTGCCAGGAGAGCAGGTGGGCCGGGAGATTCATCCCTCTGGATCGTCCCAAATCCGCCGGACGGCTGGTAGAGGCGAAGTGCCCGCCGCCGCCATGGCCATGGCCCCCCGCGCCTACCGAGGGCCCGTAGTGGCTCGTCTGAGAATCTGACCCGGCGGCGGATCGTTGGCTCATGGCTTTTCTTACCTGCCGCAGGTAGTCGATCGAACCGATCTGGGAGCCTTTCCGGTGCTTAGGCACTGCAG
>SCRI01000002.1 GCA_004298675.1 bacterium
TGTCGCCCGCGCCCATGCACAGCAGCAGCGTACCGGGCTGCGCGCGCGCCACCAGCGCAGCGGTCACCTCTTGGCCACCGCCCACGTAGGCCACGCTCAGCTCCGGCGCTAGCCGCCGCAACTGCAGCGCGATGGCCTCACCGCTCACTCCCGGCACGGGCTGCTCGCCCGCGGCGTAGATCTCCGCCACCACCACGTCGTCCGCTGTGGCCAGCGCGCGCGCGAAGTCGTCGATGAGGTATGCGGTGCGCGTGAAACGATGGGGCTGGAACGCTGCCACCACGCGCCCCGGCCAATACTGTCGCGCCGCGGCGATGGTTGCCGCCACTGCGGTGGGGTGATGGGCGTAGTCGTCGACGACGGCCAGGTCAGCGGAGCGGAAGAGCACGTCGAAGCGGCGGCGTACGCCCCGAAAGTCGCTGAGGCCGCGCGCGATGCGCTGCGCTGGAATCTTCAGCTCCAGCCCTACCGCGATTGCGTGCAGCGCGTTGGATACGTTGTGCAGACCCGGCACCGCCAGCTCGACGTCCAGCACCGGCTGACCGTGCAGCAACGCGGTGAAGTGGCTCGCGCCGGACCGCTGCGTCAACGCGCTTGCCGTCAGATCGGCCCCCGCGGCCAGGCCGGTGGTGAGCGTGCGCGCGGCGCGCGCGGTGGCGGCCAGGCGCGCGGAGCTCGGACAATCGACGCCGATCACCGCCAGACCGTTGCGCGGCAGCAAGTCGGTGAAGCGGTGGAACGCATCGCAGAGAGCCTCGAGCGTGCCGTAGTGCGCCAGGTGATCGTTCTCGATGTTGGTGACCACCGCGATGCGCGGCCGCAGCTCGAGGAACGAGCCATCGGACTCGTCGCTCTCGGCCACCACGTAGTGGCCGCCCCCGACTTTGGCGTTGACGCCGCGGCCGGCCATCTCGCCGCCCACCAGCACCGTAGGATCGAGCCCGCCTGCCTCGGCCACCGCCGCCACCATCGTGGTGGTCGTCGTCTTCCCGTGCGTGCCGGCGACGGCGATGCCGAAGCGCCCTTGCATCACCTCCGCCAACAACACCCCACGGGTGACGATGGGAATGCCGGATTCGCGCGCGGCGCGCACCTCGGGATTCTGCGGCGCGATCGCGGACGAGACCACGACCCGGCGTGCCCCCTTGACGTTCTCGGCACGGTGGCCGACGCTCGCGCGCACGCCCAACTCACGCAACTGACGCAGCCGCGTGGACTCGTTGAGGTCCGAGCCGGAGACGGCGACGCCTTGCGCGACGAGCACGCGTGCCAGCGCGCTCATGCCGATCCCACCGATACCGACGAAGTGAACGTACCCCGAGTCCTGAGTCAAACTTCCTCCGGGAGCGCGCTCCCCGTCAGCAGACGCTCCACCAGCATCTGCTCCACATCGTCGTGTGCCAATCCACGCGCCGCGGCCCGCATCGCCTCCAACGTTCCCGGCGCCCGCAACGCAACCAGCGTCCACCACAAGCGGTCACCATCGAGTTCGTTATCGGCAATCGTCACCGCCGCGCCCGCGCGCACGAAAACCTCAGCATTTCTGGCTTGGTGCTGCTCCGCCGCAAAGGGGTAGGGAACCAAGACGGCGGCGGTCCCCGTCGCCGCGAGCTCCGCGAGCGTCGAGGCACCCGCGCGCGCCACGACGAGGTCGGCGGCGGCGTAACCCAACGCCATGTCGTCGAGATACGGCAGGAGCGCTACGCTATTTCCGGGGGCCAGGTCGTGCTCCTCCGCGTGCATCCACTCATAATCGCGCGGCCCCGTGACGTGGATCACCTGCCAGCCATCGAGCGCTCGCCGTGTCACCAGAGCGGCGATGGCCTGGTTGATGCGGCGTGCGCCCTGACTGCCGCCCAACGCCAGCAGCGTGGGGCGCGCGGGATCGAGCCCGAGCGCCTTGCGCGCGAGGTCTTGGGGGCGCCCGCGCCGCACCTCCGGCCGCACGGGTACCCCCGTGACGTGGAACTTTCCGCCGAACGCCTCCGCCGCGTCGGCATACGCCCCCCACACCTCGTCCGCTAACGGCGCAGCCAAGCGGTTGGTGAGGCCGGGCGAGGCGTTGGGCTCCAACAGCGCGATGCGTGCGCGCGAGAGCGGGCGGATGAGCCAGGCCGCCCACACCACCGGAAGGCTGACGTAGCCGCCCGTAGCTACGACCACCTGCGGCTTGAAGGCGGCGAGTTTGCCGCAGGCGATCGTCAGCGCCGCGAGATTGATCGCCGCCGTACGCAGTGCCGCCAGCGAAAGTTTGCGCTCGAGCGGTGCCCCGGGCAAGGCTTCGAACGGGTAACCCGCCGCCTGCGCCAGGCGCGCTTCGATGCCATCGGCCATGCCGAAGAAGCGGATCTCGGCAGCGGGGTCGCGCTCCTTGAGCGCGGCGGCCAGCGCTAGCGCGGGATAGACGTGGCCCCCGGTGCCCCCACCGGCGAAGGCGACTCTCAAGCGGCGGCTCCGCCGCGCAGGCCCAGCGCACGGACGCGGATGCCGGCGCGACGGCTGCAGCCCACGTTGAGTATCAGCGCCACGCAGACGAGATTGACCATCAGCGAGCTGCCGCCGAACGAAATGAACGGCAACGGAACGCCGGTAACCGGCCACGACGAGGTGACCACGCCGATATTGACCAGCGCCTGCAGCACGATGGTGGCGGCGCAGCCGGCAGCAAGATAGAAACCGAAGGCGTCCGGTGCGGCGATGGCGATGCGGATAGCGCGATAGGCCAGCCACACGAAGAGTCCCAGCACCACGACCGACCCGATCAGTCCCAACTCCTCACCGATGACGGCGAAGATGAAATCCGTGTACTGCTCGGGCAGATAGAAGAACTTCTGGCGCGACTCACCCAAGCCCAGGCCGAAGATGCCGCCGCTGCCCAGTGCCAGCAGCGACTGAATGATGTGGAAGCCGGTGTTCTGTGGATCTTTCCATGGATCCAGGAACGCCATGATGCGCGCGCGCTTGTACGGCGACATCAGCACGGCATAGGCCACCAGCGGCGCCATGCAGCCCAGCGTCGCGACCAGGTGCGGGATGCGCGCGCCGGCCACGAAGAGCATCAACAGCCCCACCATCACGTAGAGGCTGGCCGTGCCCATGTCCGGCTGACGCAGCACCAGCAGTGCCAGTATTCCGATCACCACGACGATGGGAAAGACGCCGCGCTGCAGCGAGGTCACGCGCTCGCTCTTCTGGGAGAGCGCGTGGGCGAGGTAGATCACCAGCGCCAATTTAGCGAACTCCGAAGGCTGCAGTGAGACCGGCCCCAGCGCGAACCAGCGCCGCGCGCCGCCCACCATCGTTCCAACGTGGGGCAGCAGCACCGCCGCCAGCGAGAAGACCGCCAGCCCCATCAGCCACGGCGTCCAGCGCTCGAGTCTGCGGTAATCCATGCGGTACGCCAAGAGCGCCGGCGGCAGCGAGAGCGCCAGCCACAGCAACTGCCGCTTGAGATAATATGTCGTGTCGTGATGCTCCGCGAATCCCGAGACGCTCGACGCCGAGAAGATCATCACCAGGCCGATGCCCACCAGCGCAGCCACTCCGGCCACCAAGGTCCAGTCGGGCGCGGCGCGCTCGCGGCGATTACGCGCCACGCGTCGCGCCCCGCTGCGCCAGCGCTTCGACCAGCGCCGTGAAGACTTGGCCGCGCTGCTCCGCCGATTCGAACATGTCGAACGAGGCGCAGCCGGGCGCCAGCAGCACCACGTCCCCGGGCTGCGCCAGCGAGCGCGCCCGCTCCACGGCTTCCTCCATGCTCTCCACGCGGTGGAGCGGCGCCCGCACCACGTGGGCGGCGATGGCGTCGGAGGCCTCGCCCAGCAGCACCACCGCGCGCGCGCTGGCATCCAGCGCATCGCCCATCTCGCTGAAATCCGTGCCCTTGGCCTTGCCGCCGCAGATCGCGACGATGCGGCCGGACTCGAACGCTTTGAGCGCGGCGATCACCGCGCCGGGGTTGGTGCCCTTGGAGTCGTCGACGTAGCGAACGCCTTCGATTTCGGCCACCAGTTGCAGCCGGTGCGGGAGGGCGTGAAAGGCCTTCACCGCCTCGCGAATCGCCACGGCGGAGGCGCCGGCGGCCAAGGCCGCGCCGGCGGCACCCATCACGTTGTAGACGTTGTGCTCGCCCAGCAGCGGAATCTCGCTCACGGACATCAGCGCCTGTGCGCGCGGCGCCCCGGGCTTGGCAAAACAGATCTTGCCGTCGCGCACGTAGAGCGCGGAGTTGCGATGCGGCTCGTGCGAGAACCACCACGCTTCGCAGGGGATGCGGTAGCTCTCCACGTCGGTAGCCAGCGGCGCGATGTACGGATCGTCGAGATTCCCGATGAAGACGTCGCCCACGCCCTGGTTGGCGAAGATGCGCAGCTTGGCTTCGCGGTACTCCTCCATCGAGTGGTAACGATCGAGGTGATCCGGCGAAAGGTTGAGGATCAGCGAGACGCGCGGCTTGAACGAGCGGATCGACTCGAGCTGGAACGAGCTGACCTCCGCCACCACCCAATCTTCGGGCGCGGCACTGGCGGTCTCGCGAATAAGCGCGTTGCCGATGTTTCCGCCCACGTGCACGACGCGGCCGTCGGCCGCGAGCATCGCCCCCAACAGCGCCGTGGTGGTGGTCTTGCCCTTGGTGCCGGTGACGGCCAGGAGCGGGGCGCGGCAGATGCGGTAGGCTACCTCGATCTCGCTGTAAACGGGGATGCCGCGATCCTGCACGCGGCGCACCGTGGGCGTCGTCAGTGGAACGCCCGGCGAGAGCACCGCCGCGCCCAGCTCGGGGAGCACGCGTTCCAACTCCTCACGATCCAAAAACGTCGCGCCGGCAGCCTCGATCTCGCGAATGGCGGGCTCGATCTGCTCGGCGGGCTTGTCGTCGACGCCCCACACCTCCGCGCCGCGCGCGCGCAGCACCTCCACCGTCGCGAGGCCGCTGCGTCCCAAGCCGATGACGAGCACGCGCTCGCCCTTGGTGAAATGCATGCCCTGCTCGTCGATCATCGTATCACCACGTATCCCGCGAGCGCGAGGATCGCGCCCGCCGTCCAGAACCGTTTCGTCACCATCGTCTCGGGCCATCCACCCAACTCGAAGTGGTGATGCAGCGGACTCATGCGGAAGATCCGCCGGTGCGTGGTCTTGAACGAGGCCACTTGCAGGATGACCGAGAGTGCTTCCGCTGCAAAGACGCCGCCGATCAGCGGCAGCAGCAACTGCGTGCCGGTGAGGATGGCACCACCTGCCAGCAGCGCCCCCAGTGCGAGCGAGCCCGTGTCGCCCATGAAGACGCGCGCGGGGTGACGATTGTAGTAGAGAAAACCGCCGCAGGCGCCGATCATCGCCGCCTCCACCAGCGCCACGCCGTGCGCCCCCGCAGCGGCAGCCGCAGCGATGGAGACGGCCAGCGCAGGCACCATCACGCCCGCGGCCAAGCCGTCCAAGCCGTCGGTGAGGTTGACGGCGTTGGTGGTGGCCAGCACCGCCAGCAGCGAGAGCACGTACCACAGCACCGGCCCGGCATCGAGTGCCCCGCCCGCATGCCAGCGCGCGATGGCGTGCTCGTGCCCGGCAGGGAGCACCGCCGGCGCATACGCGAGGAACAGCACGGCAGCCAACGCAATCAGCAGAAACTTCGTGCGCGCGCGCAGGCCCAGCGCGCGCTTGTAGCGCACGATCAGCCAGTCGTCGAGCAGGCCGATGCCGCCGCACGCAAGGGTGAGTCCAACCAAGAGCCACGCCTGCGCCGTGTGGGCGACGGCGCCGCCCACCAGTGCCGCGCCCAAGAAGAGGATACCGCCCATCGTGGGCGTGCCGCTCTTGCTGCGATGCGATGCCGGCCCGTCTTCGTAGATGTGCTGACCGAACGCCAGCCGGCGCAACTGCGCGATGAGCGGCGCCCCCGCCATCAGCGTGACGATCAAACCGGCGGCCAAGGCCAGCAGCAGCGCGCTCACGCCGCCTCCGCAAGTGGATTGGGGCCGCTGCCGCGCCACTTGAGCACCACCAGCGGGGTTTGCTGATCGGCGTTGCCGTGAGGGTTGGAGCGCATCGCCTCCTGCAGCAGCGCGCGATTGATACCGCCGCTGGCGCCCAGAACGTGCGCCTTCTCTAAGTCGTTGGCATCGATCACCGCCACGTGGCAGCGCAATGCCTGCGCCAACTGTTCCGAGACCTCGTCGGGCTGCGCCGGACCCAGCACGATCGCGCGCTCGTAGGGCGGCAGCGTTCCGGTGTACCCATCGATCGCGGCGATGGCCTCGCCGAGTATCTCGTAGAAGAGCCCGCGCCGCCCCAGCACGCGCCCGAGCGCGCTGGCGGCAACAGCGAAGAGCACTTTGGCCGTGCCGACGTCGTCGATCACCAACTGCATCGACTCCGGCTGGGCCACGGTTGCCAGCGCTCCGGCCCGGCGCGAGAGCGCGAAGGCGAGCCGGCTGGGGCGAATGTACTCGGCGGGAACGAAGCGCCCTTGCGCGATAGCCACGGCCGTCTCCGCGATACAGAGCACATCGCCGTCGCACGCGATGCCGTTGGTTGCCTCGCGCGCGAGCGTGAGCAGATCGTCACCCGGGCCGATGAGACGCGTGCGCACGGGCAATGCCACGATGCCTCGCGGCAGCCCTTCGCGTGTGATGACCAACCTGCTCACCGGCGTAAGCCCTCCAGGATCTCCTCCATCTTATAACGGCGCGAACCCTTCAAGAGCACGGCGTCGCCCGGACGAAGATAGTCCCGCAGCCACTCGGTGGCGTCGGCGTTGCTGGCATAACGCGTGATGCTGGCGGGCGGCGCGCCGCCTGCGATGGCACCCTCTTCCAGCGCGCCGGAGAACTCGCCTCCGACCAGCAGCGCATCCAGTGCGCGCCGGCGCGTCAACGCGCCCGCGCACGCGCCCACGCGGCGATGCAGCTGCTCGGCGTTCGAGCCGAGCTCGGCCATGCTCGACAAGACGGCGATCCTGCGCCGCGCGTGCTGTCCGGCGAACGTCACAAGGGCGGCCTCGGTGGACGAAGGCGCGGCGTTGTAGGCGTCATAGACCAAGCACGCGCCGTTCGGCAGCTCGACGGACTCGTAGCGCCCCTCCGGAAGTGCCGCCTGCGCTAACGCGGCGACCGCTGCCTCAAGATCTCCGCCTAACACCGCCACGCACCCCAGCGCTAGCGCGGCATCCAAACGATGGTGGGCGCCGGGAATGGCGAACTTCGCCTCCAAGACGCGAGCCGCGCGCGCGCCGGGCTCCCGGTACTCGACGCGCACGCGCCCTGCGCCCGCGGCGCTAACGCGCAGCTCACCAGCGCGCGGATCGCCCGCCTGTGTGCCCGCTTCACCGTAGCAGAGGAGCGGCTCGCGCTCGATCACGCGCTCCAGCCGCGCCAGCGACGCGCCGTCAGAGCCGCTGATGACGGGGCGCGCGCCGAAGGCAAACAGTCCCCACTTCGTCTCCTCCAGCGCCGCAAGCGACTCGAAGTTCTCGAGATGCGAGTCGCCCACGCCCGTCAGGATGCCCACCTCGGGTAGGACGGCCCCGGCGAGCACCTCGATCTCGCCGGCATGCCGCGCCCCCATCTCGACTACGAGCATCCGCGGCGTGGTCTGCGCGCGCAGCGCGCGCAGGAGCAGATGGCCGACGCCGATCTCGTTGTTTTCGTTCGCCGGCGTGGCCAGCACCGGCCCCAGCCCGGCCGCTTGGCACAACGTGGTGCAGAAGGCCTTGGTGGTCGTCTTGCCCACGCTGCCCGTGATCGCCGCCACGTGCCCCATGAAGCTATCGCGCGCCGTTCGCGCACAGGCCAGGTAGGCCCGCGTGGTGTCCTCCACCACGATGCCGGGAAGATCCGGCGGCAACGCTTCCGCACGCTCGACGATCGCGCCAACGGCGCCGCGCGCGCGCGCCTGCGGTAGGAAATCGTGTCCGTCGAAGCGCTCGCCGCGCAACGCCACGTAGACTTGCCCGGGGCGCAGGGCGCGCGTGTCCGTCGAGGGGTCGAGCGCGGCGCCAAACGCCGCGCGCGAGGGCACGCAACGCCCACCCGTCTGCTCCAAGACGCGCTCGAGTTCGAGCGCGACGGCGCGCTCGCTCACTGCAGCCGCTCCTCCAGCGCGGCGCGTGCGACCGCGGCATCGGAGAACGGGCGGCGCTCCGCTCCCACGATCTGATACTCCTCGTGTCCCTTGCCGGCGATCACCACGACGTCCGCCGGCGCGGCCGCCGCCACCGCCGCACCGATCGCCGCGGCGCGATCGGGCTCCACGTGGACCTCACAGCTCGCGCCGTGCGTCTGCGCCAACGTCACGCCCTCCAGTACCTCGTCGAGAATGCGCCGCGGATCCTCGCTGCGCGGGTTGTCGGAGGTGACGTAGAGCACGTCGGCGCGCCGCGCCGCGGCCGCTCCCATCAGCGGACGCTTGCCGCGGTCGCGATCGCCGCCGGCACCGAAGACCACGATGACCCTGCCGCGCGCGCCCGGACGCACGGCCTCCAAGACGTTGGCAATGCCGTCGGGCGTGTGGGCGTAGTCGACGATCACGGCCGGCAGCGTCCGCGCGCCGGCACCGCGCTCGGGCAACCGCACGCTCATCATCCGCCCCGGCACGTCGCGCACGCGCTCCAGGCTGCGCGCAATCGTTGCGAGATCGAGCCCGAGCGCAATCCCGCAGCCGGCGGCGCAGAGCGCGTTTGCAACGTTGAAGCGCCCGGGCAGGCGCAGCGCGACGGGCGCGGCCGCGGCGGCGTGGCGCAACACGAACCTCGTCTGCTCCGCGTTCACCTCCACGTGCTCGGCGCGCACGTCGGCGTCGCTCTCGTCGCCGATCGCGTAGCGCAGCGTACGCGCAACCGGCCACGCATCCGCCAGCCAATCGCGCGCAGTGGCATCGTCGGCGTTGAGCACCGCGCTCCCGGGCGCCTTCACGCGCTCGGACTGGCGCGCCGAACGCGCCAACAGCTCCGTAAAGAGCACGCGTTTCGCGGCCGCGTACGCCTCCAGCGTGCCGTGGAAGTCCAAGTGATCCTGCGTGAGATTCGTGAACGCCGCCACGTCGAACTCCACGTCGTCGGCGCGATGGAGCGCCAGCGCGTGCGAGCTCACCTCCATCACGACGGCTCGTGCGCCGGCCGCGCGCACCTCCGCCAGCAGCTCCTGCAACTCCAACGCCAGGGGCGTGGTGTTCTCCAGAGCCCACGAACGATCGGCAAGGTGCGCCCCCAGCGTGCCGATGGCCGCGCAGGGCACACCGGCCTCCTCCAATACCGCCTGCACCAGATACGTCGTGGTGGTCTTGCCGTTGGTGCCGGTGATGCCGATGCAGCGCAGCGCGCGTGAGGGCTGGTCAAAGTACGCCGCCGCAAGCGACGAGAGCGTGGTATGGGCGTTCTCCACGACGATCGACTCCACGCCGGTAGGCAACACCAGCGGGCGTTCGCTCACCACGGCGGCGGCGCCCCGGCGGACCGCCTCGGCGACGAAGTCGTGGCCGTCGGCGCGCGCGCCGCGCAGGCAGACAAAGACGTCACCCG
Organism: bacterium; assembly: GCA_004298675.1. Classification (GTDB taxonomy): domain Bacteria; phylum Vulcanimicrobiota; class Vulcanimicrobiia; order Vulcanimicrobiales; family SCRA01; genus SCRA01. Next base: position 9,518 of record SCRI01000002.1, read on the forward strand.
GGGTGACGCGGCGTGAGTCCACGGCGATGCGGCGCTGCGTTAGAGGCTTCACGCCGGCGTCTTCGGTCACGGCCGCTTCGCCCCCGTGCGAGCCAAGCGTTCGTTCGGCACGACACCCGCATGCAGCATCGCTAAGCGTGCGATGCGAGCGAAGGCCGGCGCCGCGACTTCGGAGCCGTAGATCGAGCCGCGCGGCCGCTCCACCTTCACGAGAATGACGAAACGTGGATGCTGGGCGGGGATCATGCCGATGAACGACGCGTTATACGCGCCGGAGGCATAGTAGCCGTCGATCGCGATCTGCGCGGTGCCGGTCTTGCCGGCCGTGGTATAGCCCGGCACTTGCGCGGTGGGATTGCCGGTGCCGCGCACCACCACTTCGCGCAGATAATGGCGCAACTGCGCTGCCACGCGCTCGGAGACGACGCGGCGCACCACCTCGGGCGCGTACTGGTAGAGCACGCTGCCGTCCGGCGCCAGCAGGCGGTCCAAGATGCGCGGGCGCAGCAGCATGCCACCGTTTGCAATCGCGGCGTAGGCCATTGCCAACTGCAGCGGCTCAACGGAGATGCCCTGACCGAAGGAGATCGTGGCCACGCCCACCCGATTCCAGCCGTCGGCGCCGGGCATGATACCGGGGTTCTCACCCGGCAATCCCACGTCGGTGGGGACACCGAAGCCGAAGGCGCGCACGGTGCTGTAGAGCGCGGAGGCCCCCACGCGCAGGCCGATCTCGGCCGCTCCGACATTGTGCGAGTAGGCGATGATGTCGTCGATGCTCTCGTAACGCTTGCCGGAGGCCATGAAGCCGTCCTCGGCGTTGTGGATGACGTGTCCGCCCACCTCGATGCGATCGTGCGCGGGGAACAGCGCGTGCGGCGGGACGCCGTGTTCCAAAGCCGCTGCGGCGGTGATGAGCTTGAAGGTGGAGCCGGGCTCGTAGGAGTCCTCGACGGCGTGATCGCGCCAGGCGTCGGGCTTGGCGCGCCAGTAGGCGCCGGGATCGAAGTCCGGCAGGCTGGCCAGCGCCAAGATCGCGCCGGTATTGGGATCGAGCACGATCGCCGTGCCGCTGCGCGCGTGCCAGGTACGGATCTGCTGCCCCAGCGCCTGCTCGGTGACGAACTGCAGGTAGCGATCGACGGTGAGTTGCAGCGAGACGCCGGGCCGTGCCGGAACGACGACCTCGGGCGCGAACGGGATGGGATCTCCGAAATGATCGGTTTCCAGCGTGATCTTCCCGGGAGCTCCGCGCAGCAGGCGATCGAAGGCGTACTCCAAGCCGGCGAGACCGTTCTCGTCCACGCCCACGAAGCCGAGGATCGGTGCGGCCAGCGTGCCGTCGGCGGCGGTGCGCTGCCCGGTCTCCTCGTGGATGACGTTGATGCCCGTGAGCGCCGCGTCGCGCAACCGCTGCGCCTGCGCCTGCGGAATCTTGCGTGCCACCCACGCGAACTCACCGCCGCCCGTGAGCAGCGGTTGCAGCTGCGTGGCGGGCAGGTGCAGGATCGACGCCAGGCGGCGCGCCGTCTCCTGCGGATCCTTGATCTGCGACGGAACGGCGAAGACGGATTCCGAGGGCTGGGAAGAGACCAGCACGAGCCCGTTGCGATCGAGGATCTCGCCGCGCCGCCCCGGCACGTCGAGCGACTCGCGCTGCTGCAGCAGCGCGTCGCGCGCGTAGACCTTGCCGTTGAGCACCTGCACGTCGAACAGACGCCACGTGAGATACGCGCCGAGCACGAGGAGCAGTGCGAAGAACCACTTCGCCCGCATGGGAGGGATGCGGGCGAAGCTGCGGTGACGAGTCAATCGAGGCCGCACGCTACCGCATCCGGAAGATCGTACCTAGCGGCAGCGGCCAGCGCGACGCCACCGCCGGCGGCGGGACCAAACGCACGACCAGCTCCGTGCCCGGATCCTTCATGCCCAGGCGTTTGGCGATGGCGGCCAAGCGTTGCGGTGACTGCAGACGCGCCGCCTCGTCCTGCAAGACGAGGTGCTCGGTGCGCGCCGCCTGCAGCTCGCTCTGTGCATGCGCGTAGCTGTACCCCAAACTCGTGACGTGGGCCATGAGCCCGACGTAGGCCATCACGGCCAGGAAGGGCACCGCCGCGCAGACGGCGATCCGCAGCCACATGGCGCGGCGCATGGTGGCACCGCGCCGTGGCCGCGTCAGCTCGCGCTCGCGCCGGCGCGGATCGGGGGACGGAAGGAGACGCGCGGCGATCACGACGGCTCCTCTCGTTTACGCGCGGCACGCAGCTTCGAGCTCCGAGCGCGGGGGTTGGCCTGACGTTCGGCCTCGCTCGGCGTGACGGGTTTGCGGGTCAGCACCTCCAGACGGCGGTCGCTGCGGAAGTGCTCTTTGACGATCTTGTCCTCTAGCGAGTGGAAGGAGATGGCGACGATACGCCCACCTTCGACGATGCGATCGGTGGCCGCCACGAGCGACTCGCGCAGCGCGCCCAGCTCGTCGTTGACGGCGATCCGCAGGGCCTGGAAGGTGCGGGTAGCGGGGTGGATGCGCTCGCGATGGCCATAACGGTGCAGCACACCCGCGATCAGCGCGGCCAAGCCCGTGGTGGTAAGGGGGAGACGGCCCTCTTCGCGGCGGCGCACGATCGCACGCGCGATGCGCCGCGCCGCTCGCTCCTGGCCGTACTCGAAGATGATCTGCGCCAATTCGGCCTCGCCAAGTGCCCCCAACATCTCGGCGGCGGTGGGGCCGGTGGTCGGATCGAGCCGCATGTCCAACGTCGCCTCCTCACGAAAACTCATGCCGCGCTCGGCGGCGTCCAACTGCATCGACGAAACTCCCAAGTCGTACAGAATCCCATCGATGGTGCCGGCGCCCAGCGCGTCGAGCCGGTGCCCCAACTCCCTGAAGTTGGCATGCACCAGCGTGAATCGCTCGGCCGGAAAATCCGCGCACCGCTCTCGCGCCTGGGGGTCGGCGTCGAAGGCGATCAGCCGCCCGGTGGAGAGCCGCTCGAGGATCCTCCGCGCATGCCCGCCGCCGCCAAACGTAGCGTCGACGTACGTGCCCTGCGGACGAATCGCCAGATACTCGAGCGCCTCGGCCAAGAGCACGGGGACGTGCCCCGCGTCCATCAGTAGAGGCCTAGCTCCGTCATCAGATCGGCGACGTTCTCAACTTCCGGCTGCCGGTGATACGCCTGCGCGCTCCACATCTCCACGCGCGTCAGCGTTCCGACGAGCACCACCTCCCGTTCGATGCCCGCGTCTCTGCGAAGGTTGGGGGGAATGAGCAGGCGCCCTTGCCCGTCCGTCGAGACCTCTTCGGTGCTGCCGAAGAGGCGGCGGACGAATCGACGGTACCGCTCGTCCTTCCGAGGTGCGGCCTCCAGCCGGTCGCAGAATGCCTCCCACGCCCGCTGGGGGTAGATTGCCAGACAGGGATCCGGCGGCGCGATCGTGATGACGAAAGCCCCACCCAGTCGCTCGCGGAGCCGGGCAGGCACGACCAGTCGCCCCTTGTCATCGAGCCGAAGCTCGTACGACCCCGAAAAACGGGGGAACTCGGACGCCACTGACTTACCACTTGGCTCCACTCTCGACCATTTGCAACCACTATACCCTAGCGCACCTGAAGAAGCAACCTCCACGGCATCCCAAAGGTGAGAGCAGCGCGAGGCGACAAACTCGCTCTACGTTGCTGCGTCCGCTGCTTATCCCGGCCACCGCTGTCGTGCTCGCCGCCGTCCTAGCCGGTTGCGGGTCCGGTGGCTTGTTGCCCCCTGGTCCCGGCGGCGCGTCGCTGCACGGGATGGTCGTGGCCGCCTCGGCCCAGAGCCGGGTTCCGGAGCGCCTGACCTACGCGATGGTGCGGGCGGAGTCCGCGGGTGATCCCACGGCGCTCTCGCGGACCGGCGCGATGGGTTTGATGCAGCTGATGCCCCAGACCGCGCGCGCCTACCGCGTGGACGACCCCTACGACCCCTGGCAGAATCTGGTCGGCGGCACGCGCTACCTCCACGACTTGCTCGCGCGCTACCACGGCAACGTCACGCTGGCCGTGGCGGCATACAACGCCGGGCCGCGCGCCGTGGACCGCTACCGCGGGATCCCGCCGTTCACCGAGACGCGCGCCTACGTGTCACGCGTGCTAAGGGACCTCGGCTCGTAATCGATGGCGGCCAGCAGCCTGCGCGCGTTGCGAACCACGCCGCCTAGCGGCCGCCCCGCGTTCTCGATCCTCGATCGTTACCTGCTGGCCGAGTGCGTGGGGCCCTTCGGGTTCGCGCTGGCGGCCTTTCTGCTCTTCGAATTCATCAACTTCTTCTTCTTAGCCGCGGACTACATCATCAACGCACACGCGCCGGTGGGCTTGGTGTTGCGCTTCCTGGTCTTCCGCGTGCCACTGGTGGTCCCGATGGCGGCCCCCTTCGCCTGCCTCTTCGCGACGATGATGGCCTTCGGGCGCCTCGCCGCCGACAACGAGATCACCGCCCTACGCACCAGCGGCGTGAGCTTCACGCGCATCTGCACGCCGCTCTTGCTGAGCGGTGTCGCGATCTTCATCTCGACGTATCTCATCAACGAGCACGTCACACCGTACACGGTCGATCTCTCGACGCGCTCGTTCTACCAGATCGTCTATCGCACGGCGACGCTGCCCGTCGAGCCCCAGTTCTTCCGGCGCGATCCCGAGAGCGGGCGCATCTTCTATGTGACGCGCATGGAGCCGGACGGGCGCACGATGGACGGCGTCATGATCTTCGAGCCCGGGCGCACCGATTTCTTTCAGAAGGTCACGACGGCGCAGCGCGCCTTCATCCTCAACGAGCAGTTGGTGCTGCAAAACACGCGTCAGGTTGCGTTCCGGCCCGATGGTACGGTAGCATACAGCGTGACCGGCAAGACCGTGACCGTTCCGCTGCCGCTGCAGGAGACGGCCTCGCAGTTCCTCTCGACGTCGAATACGGACCCCTACACGATGTCGTCGCGACAATTGGGTACGCAGGTCAGCGCGATGAAGGCACAGGGGTTGGGCGGACCCTCCGTCGGTATCTTGGAGATCACGCTGGCACAGAAGCTCGCCTATCCCTTCGGCGCGTTCATCGCGGTGCTGATCGGCATTCCTTTGGCCACGCGTTTTGGTAAGAAAGGGCGCGCGCTGGGCATCACGCTCTCCATCGTCGTGCTCTTCATCTATCAGCTCTTCATGGCGGCGATGGCCGCCCTGGGACGCAATGGCGAGATCAACGCCTACGCGGCCGCTTGGATTCCCAACGTCGTCACCGGCGTGGCCGGAGGCATCCTACTCTACATCGAGGACCGCTAGGTGCGTTTCGTCGCTCTGCTGCTGGCGCTGGCCTTCACCAGCGTCTCCCTGCTCCCCGCGCGTGCCGCGGAGCCGGTACCACAACCGCTAACTACGGACAGCGCGAGCGCGCCGTGCTCGGTCGCGCAGGCGTACCCGAGCACAACGCCATCCGAATCACCGTCGGCACAGCCCTCGGCATCGGCCTCACCATCGCCGTCGCCCTCACCCGCGCTGACGCCGCTGCCGTTCACGCATCCCGGCCAGGGCATCCCGATTCTCGTTCCGCCACAGCCCACGCCCACACCGCCTGCGGTGACGCCACCGCCGCCGCCCACGCCCACACCGGTTCCCACCGGCAGCGCCGGCCCAGTCTTCCTGGTGCATCCAAGCCCGCTTCCACCGGGCGCATCGCCGACGCCGGTACCCACCATTCCGCCCGCCGGGGCCTCACCCGTGCCGGCGGAGGTTCCCACGCCAGCGGGTCCCACACCGATTCCCACGCTTGGCCCCGATCAAGTCGCCGTGATCGCCGATCGCGTCACCGGTACCAATGCCGAACATCAGCCCATGGACGCCGACGGCAACGTGCGCGTCTACTACCGCGACGCCATCCTCAGCGGCGATCACGCGCACTACGACGGGGATCGCACGATCACGCTCACCGGAAATCCCAGCCTGCGCAATCAGCGCGGCGACGCCGTCCTCAACGCTCAGGTGATCACGTTCGATACCGTCAAGGGTTTGGCGACGCTCACCGGCGGAACGGGAGCCACGACCGAAGGCGTGGAGCACGGACGCCTCTACTATACCGGCACGCGCATCGAAGCGCTGCGCAGCGGCGTGACGCACATCGACCAGCCGTCCTTCACCACCTGCGACGTTCCAAAGGCCGGCTATCACATCGCGGCACGCTCGGCCGACCTCTACCCGAACGACAAGCTCATCGCACGCAAGGCGGTGCTCTACCTCGGCCTCATCCCCGTCGCCTACATTCCCGTGCTGGTGATCGGGTTGGCGCGGCGCCCGGCGCGTTTCGTCAACTCCTCGACGCCGGAGCTAGGTTACACGCAGACCACCGGCGTCTTCGCCAAGGAGCGGCTGGGCTTCTATCGCAGCGACGACTGGTACGGCTACTACGTGCTCAACTACTTCCAGAAGTTGGGCATGGAGTTGGGATACGTTGCCTTCTATCGCCGCGCTGACAATCGGCGCAGCGGCTCGATCAACTTCGACGACTTCAACTACAACAAGCTCAGCGGCGGGCAGAAGCGCTACAACCTCGCGATCAACGACGCGGAAAACTTCTCGCAACGGCTGCGCGGTAACTTCGCCTTCACCTACAACGGCAACTACGGCCCGTTCGTCTACCTGCCGCCATCGTTCTCGCTGAACTCCAGCGTCTCGTACGCGGGCATCCGCGGCCAGGAGAACTACACCTTCTCACGTTATCAGTCCGGCAGCCAGCAGGCCAACACCGCCTACGGCTTCACGGATAGCCGGCAGTTGAGCGCCCACGTCAGCGAACAGATCAACATCAGCCAGTCCTCCAATCGCAACGAGCTCTTCACCACCGGCAACACCGACGTGCTCCACCTGAACTCACTGACGCACGTCACGGAGCGGGGATTCGACGCCGACATCAACGTCGACAAGACCAATCAGACCTTCCTCGCCGGCATCGACAAGCTTCCGGAGATCACGCTGCGGCCGCATCTGCGCAGCTTTACGCGCTTCCCCTACTCGCTGAACTTCGTCCTGGGCCGCTATCACGAGTTTCCCACCAACGTGGAGACCAGCAAAGAGGAGGCCAACCTCACGTTGGGACCCGTGTACTACCGGGTCTTCAACAACACCGACTTCAACATGGGCGTGAACGTGCGTCAGGACGTCTACGGGACCGGCGACGAGAAGGCGCAGATCACGCAAAACATGGCGCTCTCCTCCACCTTCGGCCGGCACGTCACCAACTCGCTGAGCTATAACGAGATCAACACCAACGGCAACCGCTTCGGACCGTTCCAGACCTTGGACGTACTAGGCGGAAATTCGTCATCGGCTCAGGACGTGCTGCGCGTCTTCAACCAGAGCTACTACAACCTCACGCTCTCCACGGGCACCAGCTTCAACCACATCGCGCAGCCGGTATCGTACCAACTGACGCTGCGTCCGTTCAGCGTGGCGTACGTGCAACTAGGCGGCTCGTACGATCCCAGCTACTCGAAGTTTGGCCCAACCAACGTGCAGATCGCCACGCCCTTCGGGCACGACAGCGAGATCCAAATCGCAGCGAACGTCTTCTACGGCGGCGTCTTCGGCCAGCGCGGCATCCGCAACAAAGCCATCTACTACCGCCACATCGTCGGCAACTGTTACGAAGTGCAGCTCAGCTACCGCGAAGACCTCAAAGAGTTCGACGCGACCATCAATTTGCTGGCCTTCCCCAGCCGCGCGGCCAGCTTCGGCATCAACCAAAACGGCCCGATCATCCCACAGAGCTTCACCTACGGCGGCTAGACTCTACCCTTTACGGGCGCGTGAGAGATCGCCCGCGAGGTCGCGATACAGCGCGCGTCCGGCGCGTGCCAGCAGCTCCATGACGCGGAAGAGCCCGTCGCCCGAAAGCGTGATCGCCTGCCACTCGACGCCGGCGTGGCGGTGCACGAGCGAGTAGGTGTCGTTCTCGAGCTGATAGATCGCGAACTCGTTGGATTCGGCCAGCGGAGCCGCGTGCTCGATGTTACGGCGGTCGATGGTGGTCAAGAGTTGCATGCTGTGCCTCCCATGGTGACATGGTGGAGAAAGCCGCTACGGCGCGTTGATGATCTCGCCGCCGCTGATGAACGCCGCCGGATCCGCAACCTGATCGGCACCCGACGGCTTGAAGATCTGCTGATCGAACGACGCGGTGGTCAACAGGCCCTGACTGAATGAGGTATCACTGATACCCGTGGCGCCCAGTGCGTCAATCGGCGCCTGCGTGGCCGCGTCGAGCGTGAAGAAGTTGAAGTACCAGGTCTGCTGGGCCGCCGTCGTCGGCACCGGATTGGGCAGCCCTGCCGGCGGCGGGGTCGTGCTGGGCAGGGGACCTGGCGAGGGCGAGGCGGGGCTAGGCAGGTAGAACAGCGCACGCGGGAAGAGAATCGCGAACTCCGTACCCTGGCCGTTGTCGTTGGGCGTGAGCTGAATGATGTTGGCTGGGATCGGTGGCTGGTTGACGCGGACGCTGTTGGGGCCGCCGCCGGGAACGGTGAAGTACTGCAGCAGCGTTGCCTGAGCGGTACCCGGAGCGGGGCCGGTCACCCCAAACGCGAAGGAGAAGTTCTGGAAACTGCCAGTCGACTGCGCGTTCGCGTACGGAGTGATCCCGGAGCCGGTCGTGTTGAAGACGATGAGGTACTGATACTTCTGAAAATTCATCGCGCCGGCGGTCCTGAAGCGAACCATCATGTCGCCTGCCGGGATGCCGACGTTCGGATTGCTGCCCGGGGGCAGCGTCACGATCTTGCCACAGGCGCCGAGCGCCAACGCCGCCGCAACCACGAGGACTCCGAACCAGCGTAGCATGTCCACCTCTCGCCCACTCGACGCCATCGTCCGGATCGCTGCGCCCGCAACGGTGACTTCGCTCGCCCTGCCGGCACTCTCGGCGGTGCTGCTCGCGGCGACGTTTCCGAAGATCAACGCGGCGTGGCTCGGCCCCATCGCGCTGGCCCCGCTGTTCTGGCTGTGGAGACGCTCTTCCTGGAAGTCCGCACTGCTCAGCGGCTGGCTTGCGGGAACGTTATTCTTCCTCTTGACGATGGCGTGGATCGGCACGTCGCTGGGAGAGTACGTCGGTACGCTCGCACCGCTCGCGGTCGTGCTCTTCGCGGCGATCGAAGGACTCTTCTTCGGTGTCGCTGGGGCAGCGTGCGCGCGCCTTGCCGTGACACGCACCGCACTCTGGCCGCTCGGGTGCGCGGCGCTCTGGACGCTGCTGGAATTAGCGCGCGGCAACGGCCCCGTGGGCGTTCCCTTTGGCCTGCTTGGAGACGCGCAGGCGGCGACGCCGTTCATCGCGATCGCCGCCTACCTCGGCGTGTACGGCATCTCGTTCGCGCTGGCGCTGATCTCCGCAGCTACCGCGGACCTCTGCGCGGACGCCACCCGGCGCAGCGGCGCGGCATGGATCGTGGGAACGCTGGCGCTCACCGGCGTATCGTGGTGGCTCTGGCCCGCTCGCGTGCACGCGGCGGCGCCCACGATGCGCGTCGCGGTGGTTCAGGGCAACGTCTCGCAAGACGTCAAGTGGAGCCCGCAGTTCTTCTGGAGCGAGTTCGGACGCTACGAGCGCGGCACGCTCGCCGCAGCCGCCGGCGATCCGGCGCTGGTGGTCTGGCCGGAGACGGTGGTCACGACGTTTCTCAACGAGAGCCCGGCCGTGCGCGACCGCCTCTCCCAACTCGCGCGCCGCACGGGCTCCGCGCTGCTGATCGGTACCGACAGCCGCAGCGGCAAGCATCTTGCCAACCAGATGTGGGGTTACGGACGCAACGGCAACGTCGAAGCGATCTATACCAAACGCAATCTCGTACCGTTCGCGGAGTACCTGCCGCTGGAGGGGCTGCTCGGCGCGATCCCGCTCTTCGATCCGGTCTCACGTTTCTCGGCCGGCAGCGCGGCAGTGGTCTTCCACGACGCGCCGCTGCCGTACTCCGCGCTGATCTGCTACGAGAGCGCTTTCCCGCGGGACGCGTGGGACATGCTGCGCGCGGGGGCGCAGGTGCTGGTGATCGCCACCGACGATGCCTGGTTCGGAACCTCCGCCGGGCCGTATCAGCACGCCGAGTTGGCGCAGTTACGCGCGGTCGAAGAGGGCGCCTACGTCGTGCGCGCCGCCGCCACCGGCATCTCGGGCATCATCGCCCCCGACGGCACCTGGCGCATGCGTATCCCGCTGGGCGTCGAGCGCACGGAGAGCGGCATGGTGGGAGCGCCCACCTGGACGCCGTACCGCGCCGTGGGACCCTGGGGTCCGCCCGTGCTCGCGCTGCTGGCGCTCGCGGCCGCTCTCGCGGTGCGGCGTTCCCGGATATGAGCAAGCGCATCCAGCGCGTGGTCGCCCTGGCGGTGCTGGCCGTCGCGGCGATCCTCGCCGTCGTGGTCTATCGCGCGGGCATCAACGAGCTTCCGCCGCCGCCGACCGGCTCGACCGTACTCGACGAAGCCATCGGCACCGGCACGCACGGAACGCACGACGCCTGGCATTTCCAAGCCAAGCGCATCGTCACCTCGAGCGACGGCAACCTTACCACGCTGGAGGGCATCGAGAGCGCGGCGCTTTACGAGAGCGGGAAGGCGTACTTGACCCTACACGCCGACCGGGTCACCGTGGACATGCGCACGCGCGACGTCACCGTCGCCGGCCACATCGAGCTTCGTAGCGCCAACGCGCCCATCGTGCGCACGCTGCGCACCGAGCTGATCACCTGGAACAACGCACTGCAGTCGCTCTCGATCCCCACGGCGATCACGCTCACAGCCAGCGGCGAGCACCTGAGCGTCGGCAATCTCCAATGGAACGTGGCCACGGGCCGGATCACCGCACAAAAGATCGACGGCACCGCTAAACTCTGAGCACGGTGCCGCCGCACGCCGTTCCAAGAGCTCGACCGAAGGTGCGCCCTACGTGCGCTTTCCGTCCTCGATGAAGCGCTTGACCTTCTGACCGCCTTTGTGACCGATCTCCTCGTAGAAGGTCGGACCATACTTCTCTTTGGTGGCTTCGCCGCCCTTACGGCCGATCGATTCGTAGAATTCGGCGCCGTACTTGGCCTTCACGGTGTCGCCGCCTTTTTTGCCGGCTTCACGAACCGTCATCCCGCCACCGGTGGGGCGCCCCTTGATCGTTGCCATTGCCTCGTCTCCTCTTCTGCTAGCCGGTTGGCATCCCTTACCCACCGCGCGGCGGCTCTAACTCCCTAGGCGCGGGCGGAGGCATAGGGCTTTGGGTCCAACCCTGGACTCCATGCTCTCGATCATCTTCCGCGACGCCCGCCTCTACGATGGCCGCGGCGGACCGCCCCAGGTGGTCGACGTGGCGACCTATCGCGACCGGATCGCGCTCATCGGACGGCTGAACGAGCGCGAGGCGCGCGAGGTCATCGACTGCCGCGGCCTGGCGCTCTGCCCAGGCTTTATCGACATCCACAGTCATACCGACGAGCTTTGGCTGGCGGAGCCGCGCATGGAATCGAAGCTGCTGCAAGGCGTGACCACGGAGATCGGCGGAAACTGCGGCGCGTCCGCCGCGCCGCTCGTCGACGCCGGCCTGCGCCGCCGGCGCGCACAGCGCCTGCGAGTCTACGGCGTGGACGTGACGTGGAGCAACGTGGACGAGTTTCTCGCACTCGTGGCACACGAGCACCCGGCCATCAACGTGGCAACGTTGATCGGCCTGGGCACCACGCGCGCCAACGTCGCAGGGGACGACCCCAGGCCGTTGGCGCGCGAACAGATTCAAGCCCAAGCGCGGCTCGTGCGCGAGGCAGTCGAGGCCGGAGCGTGGGGTGTCTCGAGCGGCTTGGTCTACCCGCCCGGCTCGCACGCCACGACGGAGGAGTTGACGGCCATGGCTCAGGCCGCGGCAGCTGCGGGCTCCGCGCTCTACGCCACGCACCTGCGCTCGGAATCCGACGGCTTAGAAGAAGCCGTCGACGAGGCACTGCACGTCGGCGCCGCGGCGGGAGTGAGCGTGTTGCTCTCGCACCACAAGGCCTGGGGCAAGCGTAACTGGGGGCGCGTGCATCGCACGCTGGCCACCGTCGACGCCGCGCGCGACCACGGTCAGCCCGTCTTCGCCGATGCCTATCCATATCTGGGCGCCTGGACGGAGTTGGCGCAAATGCTGCCCGCCGACGCCCGCAGCGGCGGAATCGACGCGACCCTGGAGCGCTTGCGCGATCCGGCGCAGCGCACCGCCCTGGCGCTGACACTGGAACTGTCCTGGCAGGGCCGCTGGCACGAGGTCCTGATCACCGACGTCGCGTCGGCGCGCAACGAGGAGCTGGTGGGGCTGCGTTTGGACGACGTGGCACGGCGCTGGAGGATGCAGCCCGCGGCGGCGCTGCTGCGCCTGTTGGACGAAGAGGACTTGACGCCGGCGGCGATCTTCTTCGAGATGACGCAGAGCGACGTCGACGCTGTCTTCTCGGCGCGCTTCGTGGCCGTAGGCAGCGACGCGTCCGCGCGCGCGCTGCGCGGCGTGACCGCACGCGGCCTCCCGCACCCGCGCGCGTTCGGCGCCTTTCCACGCGCCGTCGGCCGCTATAGCCGCCGCCGGCACGTCTTCGACGTCGCGGAGGGTGTGCGCAGGGCTACCTCGCTGCCGGCGGAGATCCTTGGCCTGCATGGGCGTGGCACGATCGAAGAAGGCGCCTACGCCGATCTCGTGCTCTTCGACGACGACACCTTGATCGACCGTGCCACCTACGAACAGCCGACACTCCCGCCCGAAGGGATTCGCGCGGTCTATGTGAACGGTGTCTGCGCGTCGCGCGAAGGCACGCTCACCGGCGAGCGTCCTGGGCACGTCCTGCGGCGCCCATGAGGAACGTTACATGCCCTTGACCGATACCGCCGCCCGCCTGCGCTTGCTCTGGCACGAGATCGCCGCGGCGGCGCGCGGTGCCATGCCGTCCACCGGTTCCTCGAAACTGGACGGACGCCAGACGCAGCGCCTGCGTGAGGAGCTACAGGCGGTACTCGAGGAGCGCGGCGGTGAGATCGCAGCGCGAGCCCGCGCCGCGCTAGCCGGGCAGCTCTATCTCTCGCTCGACGCCGAAGGACGCGAACGTTTTCTACGCGTCTTGGCCTCATTCGGAGCCGAACGCGAGCGCGTCGACGGCTTGGCGGCGGAGCTGTGCCGGACCGACGAACCCGCGCAGCGCCGGCGCGTCGAGCGCTCGCTCCGCCGCGCGCTCGAACCCCCGCGCGTCGCGCTGCTGCGGCGCTTCAACAGCCTGCCCGAGGGCGTCAAGTTCCTGGTCGATCTGCGGGCCGATCTGCTCGACGCCGCCGGCGACGATCAGGAGCTGCGCGGGCTCGAAGGCGACCTTCACGATCTCCTGGTCTCGTGGTTCGACATCGGGTTTTTGGAGTTGCGTCGCATCACGTGGGACTCTCCGGCGGCGCTGCTGGAGCGCCTAGCCAACTACGAAGCGGTACACGAAGTACGCGGCTGGTCCGACATCAAGAATCGCCTCGACGCCGACCGCCGCTGCTTCGCGTTCTTCCACCCGCTGATGCCGTCGGAACCGCTGATCTTCATCGAGGTCGCACTGGTCAACGAGCTCTCCGGCGATATCGCGGCGCTGCTGGACCAGCGGGCGCCGCTGGGCGCCGCGCTCACCTCCACCCACGCGATCTTCTACTCGATTTCGAACTGCCAGCGAGGATTGGTCGGCATCAGCTTCGGTAACGCACTGATCAAGCGCGTGGTCGACGTCCTCTCCACGGAGCTGCGCAACGTCAAAACGTTCTCGACGCTCTCACCGATTCCGGGCTTCTCTACTTGGCTGGAGCACGCCGACGAGCGGCCTACGGGCGACGGCTCACCCAACGCGCTGCGCGCGATGCTGGCCAAACGCGCCTGGTACCGCGATCCCGAAAGCGTGGAAGCCGTGCGCGAGCCGCTCATGCGGCTGTGCGCGCACTACTTGATCGAGGAGCGCCGCGCCGGCTCCACACGCGCGCTCGACCCGGTGGCCCACTTTCACCTGAGCAACGGCGCGCAGATCGAGCGCATCAACTGGCTGGGCGACCGCTCGCCGCGTGGCTTGCGCGAATCCGCGGGCATGATGGCCAACTACGTCTACCGGCTGGATCAGATCGACGACAACCATCAAGCCTACACCCAGCGCGGTGAGATCGCCGCCGCAAGCGGGGTGCGGCGGCTGCTGCGCCACTAGACCGCGGCCCCGGCGCGCAACAGCCTCCAGAGCACCTCGACACGCGCGCGCAGGTCCTCTAGCGTGCCGTCGTTCTCCACGACGTAGTCCGCGCGGCTGCGTGCAAGCGCCGGCTCGATCTGTGCCGCCATGCGCGCGCGCGCCTGCTCCAGGCTGGCGCCATCGCGCTCCACGATCCGGCGCAGGCGCGCCTCCAGCGGCGCGATCACCGCCACGGTCTTGTCGCACATCTTCCAAAAATCCGACTCGAAGAGCAACGGCACCACGAAGACGACGATCTCACCGGGCGTGGCCCGCGCGGCCTGCGCGAGAGCCAGCTCACGGATGCGCGGATGCAGCAACGCGTTGAGCTCGGCGCGAGCCTGCGGATCGGCGAAGACGACGGCGGCTAGCGCCGTGCGGTCCAGCGTCCCATCCACGGCAAGCGCCTGCGGCCAACGCCGCGCGATGGAGGCAAGCGCCTTGCTGCCGGGGGCGACGGCCTCGCGCGCGAGCAGATCCGTATCGATAATGCGCGCGCCGTGGCCGCGCAGCAACTCCGCCACCGCGGACTTACCGGAACCGATACCCCCGGTCAGCCCAACCCTCATGCCATGCCTCGCATCGTCGCAAATATACGCAGCGCATTCGCGGGTGCCTCCGTGGCTCCGCCGTTTATCGGCGGCCCGGTGCGGTGAAATGATGGCTGATGGGAGCAGGCATCGAGACGCGGGACGTCGAGATCGCGGCCGCCGGGGCGCAGTTGCGGGCAATCGTGAGCCTACCGGCTACGCCGCTAGGGCTCGTGTTCTTCGCGCACGGAAGCGGCAGCAGCCGCTTTAGCACGCGCAATCAGCAGGTGGCAGCGGTGCTGCAAGGCGGGGGGTTGGCAACGGTGCTGCTGGACCTGCTGACGCCGCGTGAGGCCGTGATCGACGAGCGCACGCGCGAGTACCGCTTCGACATCGAACTGCTGGCGCGCCGGCTGGACGGCGCTACAACCGCGGCGCCGGCGCTCGTGCGCGGCGCGCTGCCGCCACTCGGCTACTTCGGCGCCAGCACCGGCGCGGCGGCGGCGCTGATCGCGGCGGCGGTACGCACGGACGTCCGCGCCGTCGTCTCGCGCGGCGGACGCCCCGACTTGGCCGCCGGTGTACTCGCGCGCGTCCACGCCGCAGTGCTGCTGATCGTGGGCGGCAACGATCCCGAAGTCCTGCGGCTGAATCAGTCCGCGCAGCGTCAACTAGCCGGCAAGAGCGATCTGTTGGTGGTTCCTGGAGCTACCCACCTGTTCGAAGAGCCGGGCACGCTGGGGGTTGCGGCACAAGCGGCCTGTGACTGGTTCCTGCGTCATCTAGCCGGCGGATCGTAGACAAAAAAGGAGAGGCGGCGCCCATAGGGGTGCCGCCTCTCCTTGCTGCAACGCGCAGGCTCTAGGCCTCCGAGAAGGGGTCCTCCCCGATGATGTCGCCGATGGTCGTGCCGTGCTCGCCTTCGGAGTGGTAGTACTCCGTGAAGTCCTCCACACCGGTGACGCGCAACGAGCCCGTGATGCGGCGCGTGGACTGATTGACGGTCATGAGCTTGACGTCGATCTCCTCGCCGCTCTGGTACTGCTTGTTCGGATCGAACTCGCCCTTGGGCACCATAGCGAGGATGCCGGGGAAGACTTCGACGAGCAAGTAGTTCGGCGTGATCTTGACGACCTGCGCCTTGTGGACGTAGTTTTCGACCAAGTCCGCCGCATGCTCGACCCAGGGGTCGGGCAACGAGTGCTTGAGCGAGAGGCTGACCTTCTTGGCTTCGGGATCGAACTTCATGATCTCGACGTTGACCACGTCGCCGACCTTGACCACCTCGGACGGGTGCTTGATGCGCGCGTACGAGAGTTCGGAGTTGTGGATGAGACCATCCACGCCGCCGAGATCGACGAACGCGCCAAACTCCGCCAGACGCACCACGGTGCCCTCGCGGATCTGCCCCACGGCCAGGGTGCTCAGCAACTCCTGCTTCTTCTGGTTGAGCTCTTCCTCGAGCACGAGTCGCTGCGAAAGCACGACGCGATGGCGCTTGTGGTCGAGGTCGATGACCTTCAAGCGCAGTTTCTTGCCGACCAGCTCCTCGAGATTGCCGACAGGCTGACGGCGAATCTGCGACGCGGGAACGAACCCGCGCATGCCGAGATCGACGAGCACGCCGCCCTTGACCACCTGGGTGGCCGTGGCTTCGATGACTTCGTCGTTCTCGTGGGCGGCGATGACCTTCTCCCAGGTCTTGAGGGCACGCGCGCGACGCTCGGAGAGAAAGAGATCACCGTCGTCGTCGACGCGGTGGATCATCACTTCGAGTGTGTCGTTGACCTTGAGTGACTTGGCGTCGATCGCGAGCGAAAGCTCGCGGAACGGGAGGATGCCCTCCGATTTGCCGCCGATGTCGACCAGGAGCTCGTCCTGGTACTTGGCGACGATGGTGCCGGTCAGCACCTGGCCCTCGTCGAGGACCTTGAGACTCTCTTCGTAGAGGCGCTGCTCGAGCGCGAACTGGTCTTCTTCCTCCGTCTGCTGCGCGACGTTCGGATGCGTCTCTGTCAAAATGGTGATGTAACCTAATCCTTCACTGTTATATTTGCCTACCGTTGGCAGCGCGGGCAGTAGAACGTGCCGCGTTGACCGAGGGTGACCCGTTTTACGGGCGCATGGCAACGAAGACACGAGAGGCCCTCCCTGCCATAGACGGCCAGCTTGTTCTGGAAGCCGCCTGTGAGTCCCTCCGCGTCCACGTAGTGCTCCACGCTGGTCCCGCGCCAGGTGATGGCCTCCTCTAAGACCCGGACCAGGGCTGAATGGAGGCGCCGGACCCTGACGCCGGAGATGCGGCCGGCTGGCCTGGCCGGATGGATACCGGCCCTAAAGAGGGCCTCGCAGGCGTAGATGTTGCCGATCCCAGCGATGAGACGCTGATCGAGCAGGAGCGTCTTGATCGGCCCGCGATGGCCGGCAAGCAGGCTGGCGAGGCGCTGGGGCGTGAAGGCGGGGTCCAGCGGCTCCACCCCCAGACCGGCCGCCCAGGCGCCGTCCTCGGTCAGGCGCATGCGCCCGAACCGGCGCACGTCGGAGAAGCGCAGCCAGCCGCCCTCGCGGAAGTGCAGGCGCACGCGCGCGTAGGGATCCTCGGCCGGGCTCGGCTCGACGATCAGCCGCCCGGTCATGCGCAGATGGACCGTCAGCGTGCGCCCTGACGCCAGGGGAAAGACAATGAACTTGGCCCGGCGCGAGACGCTCTCGATGCGCTCGCCGCGCAGCAGCGCGGGAAAGTCGCCGGGTAGATCGTTGACGACGCTGGCGGGGGTTTCCACGCGCACCTCCGCGATGCGCCGCCCAGGAATGGTCCGTGCGAGACCGCGCACGATGGTCTCGACTTCGGGAAGCTCGGGCATAGCCTGGTGGACTTGTTCTCCTCGATCCTCGCTCCCTATCGCCAGGAGCGCTTACTCTCGAGCGAGCTCCGGCAGGCCAGAGACGCGCGCGCCTTCGCGCAGGCCGTCGTGCGCAGCTTCGTTCGCCGGCAGCTCGAGCACGTAGGCGCCGACACCCGCGCGCCTGGCGACGCGATCGTCGGGCGTTCCGGACGGAGTGCGCGGCACGCGCACCGCGACGGAGGAGACCGTGCCGTCTCTGCGCAGCCAAACCATATCGAGATCGATCAGCGTGTCCTTCATCCAGAACGTCCACGGCTTCTCCGCCGCAAAGACGAAGAGCATTCCGGTATGCGGCGCCAACGCCGTCACATGCATCAAACCGCGCTCGCGCTGCGCGCTGGTACGCGCTACTTGTACGTGCAGTGCGGCGTTGGGTGCGTGCAACTCCAGTGCCTGCAGCGGTGCGGCGACGGCAAGCACTGAGGCCAGCGCCATCAGCGCGATCACGACACCTCTTCGGCCGCGGCCGTCTCCTCCACCATCTCCACGTCGTACCAGGTGGGTCCGACCTTCATCGAGACCTCTAGCGGCACGCTGAGCTCTAGCGCGCCGGTCATCTCCCGCCGCACCACAGCGATCGTACGGTCGAGACCATGCTGCGCGACGTCGAAGAGCAGCTCATCGTGAATCTGCAGCAGCATGGCGGCATCCAGACCCTCCGCGCGCAGCGCGCGCTCCACGCGCACCATCGCCAGCTTGACGAGATCGGCGGCACTGCCTTGCACGGGCGCATTGACGGCCTCGCGCTCGGCGGCGCCGCGCACCGCGAAATTCTTGGCACGCAAATCCGGCAGATAACGCCGGCGCCCCAGGATCGTGGAGACGTAGCCGCGCTCGCGGCCCTGCTTCACGATGCCGTCGAGGAAGGCGTGCACGCTGGGAAAGCGCGCGAAGTAGGAACGCGAGATCTCGTGTGCGGCGGCGCGGTCGATCTCCAAGCGCTGCGCCAAGCCGAAGTCGCTCATGCCGTAGAGCAAGCCGAAGTTGACGGCCTTGGCCATACGGCGCTGCTCCGGCGCTACCGTCGTGCCTGTCGGCACGTCGAAGATGCGCCGCGCCGTGAAGTCGTGGATGTCCTGACCCTCGTGAAAGGCGGCGCGCATCGACTCGTCGCCGGAAAGGTGCGCCATCAGACGCAACTCGATCTGCGAGTAGTCCGCCGCCAGCAGCACGCGCCCTGGGCCGGAGGCCACGAAGGCACGGCGCACGCGCCGCCCCAGCTCGGTGCGCACGGGAATGTTCTGCAGGTTGGGGTTGATCGAGGAGAGCCGCCCCGTGGCCGTGGCAGTCTGACGCCACTGCGTGTGCAGGCGCCCGCGTTCGTCCGTCAGCGTGGGCAGCACGTCCACATAGGTGGAGCTCAACTTCGTGAGCTCGCGCCACTCCAAGACGAGCGCGCAGATGGGGAAGTCGCGCGCCAAGCTCTGCAAGATCTCGGCACCCGTTCCCCAACCCGTCTTCGTGCGCTTGCCGCCCGGCAGCGCGAGGTCTTCGAAAAGTACCTTCCCCAACTGCTGCGGTGAGGCGAGGTTGAACTCGTGTCCGGCCAAGTCGTAGATCTCGCGCTCTACCTGCGCCGCGCGCTCGGTGATGCCGCCGCTCATCTCGCGCAGCGCTGCGGCGTCGAGCGCGATGCCCGTCTCCTCCATGCGCGCGAGGATCGGAACCAGCGGCACCTCCACTTCTTCGTAGAGCCGCATCTGCTCGCGCTCGGCCAGGGCGCCGCGCACGGCCGCCGCAAGGCGCAGCACGGCGTCGGCACGTGCGGCGGGCTCCCAGGGCAGGCCTACATCGAGATGCTCCCGCACCGCGTCGTCGAGCTCGCCATACGCGCGCGAGGGATTCAGCAGGTGTGCCGCCACCATCGTGTCGTCGCGCAGGCCCGTGGGCTCGATGCCGGCGGCGATCAAGCGGCGCAGCAACGGCTTGGCATCGTGCATCAGCTTGGGCTGGGCCGCGGTCCAGAGGCGCGCGAAGGGCGCCCGCACCGGATCGGCCAGGGCGGCCGCCAGACTCAGCGAGAGGCCCTCCCCGGCGCGTCCGCATAGACCGAGCTGCTCGCCCGCGCCGTCCAGGTACACGGCTACCGTTTCGGCAGCGCACAACTCATCCACTAATGCGGCCAAGCGCGCGAGATCGGGCGGATCCACCGCGGCGAGATAGGAGCGATACGTTCCCTGCACCGTCGCTGCCTGCGGCGCCGCCTCGCGCCGCTCGGGCAACTGCAGCTTTGCCAGCAGCGCCTTGAACTCGAGCTCCGAGAAAATCGGGTAGAGGCGCTCGTCGCTGGGCGCGGTGTAACGGGCCTGCTCCCAGGTACGCGCGATGGGAACTTCACGATCCACACGCGAGACGTCGCGACAGAGCAGTGCCTGCAGCGCGTGCGCTCGAATCAAGTTGGCGAGCTTCTCGCTGCCCGCCAGCTCCGGGTGAGCGACGAGGTTATCCAGCGTGTGCGCCGCTTGGATCATCTTAATCGCGGTCTTCTCACCCACGCCCGGCACGCCGGGGAGGTTGTCCGAGGGGTCGCCTTTGAGCCCGCGGTAATCCACCAGCTGCGCCGGCTCCAATCCGTAACGCTCTTGCACGGCCGCGACGTCGTAACGGCCGAGATCGCTGATCCCACGCCGCGTCACCAGCACCGTCGTGCGCTCGTCCACGATCTGCAGCAGGTCCATGTCGCCGGTGACGACCAGCGTGTCGAAGCCGTCTTCGCCGGCCTGGCGGGCGATCGTCGCGATCACGTCGTCGGCCTCTTTGCCCTCGTACTCCGCCACGGGAATGTCATAGGCTTCCAGAATGCGGCGCACCAGCGGAAACTGCGAGCGCAGATCGTCGGGCGTCTCCTGCCGCTGCGCTTTGTACTCTTTGAACAGCTCCACGCGCTCGTGCGGCAACCCCTTGTCGAAGCAGGCGATGAGGTGCGTGGGGTGCTCCTCCGCGATCAGCTTGCGCAGCATCATCGTGAAGCCTAAGACGGCGTTGATCGCCACGCCTTTGGTCGTGGTGAGCGCAGGCAGCGCGAAGAACGCGCGATAGACCAAACCATACGAGTCAAGTAACAGCAGCCGCCCGGAGGGATCGCGCCGCCGGTCGAAGAGCGTAGCCTCCTTCATCGTACCTCGACGTTCGACGCGGCCGCTCCAACGCGGCCGTCGGCGGAGATCACGAGCACGGAGAGCGCGTAGCGCCCGCGTTCCTTGGGTGCGGTGACGGCCGCGGAGAGCGCTCCGCCGCCGCCGCGCACCACGCTCCAGGCGTAGATACGTACCGGCGTGGACGGCGCCGCGGCACGTCTGGTTGCGATCCGGGTGCGCTGCAGCGCGAAGAGATCGCCCACGTTGGAGCCTGCCGGCGTCACCCACGCGTGCCACACGGCGTCCCGCGGCGCGGAATCCTGCGTCGTCACGGCGGACGACGACAGCAGCGCCACCGCATCTCCAAAGCCCGACCCTGGCGACGCCGCCTCGTCCGCGATGCGCACCACCGCCGTGGCGGCGTTGCTCGTGCCGACGTGAACGCGCAATTCCGCTGAAGCACCCGGCGCCAGCGCCTGCAATGGATCGACGTGCACGTCCAGCCGTCCCGCGCTGGGCATAGCGGCGTCGCGCCAGACTAGCGTGCCGTCCTTGACGAAGCAGACGCCGATCGCGGCATTGTCGGCGACGCCCTTGAGTGCGAGGCGCGCCTGCGCGTGCCCAGCGCGCACGGCTACCGTCTGCGCGTCGAGTACACGCGCGGTCTGCAGCGCCACCAGCGCCGAACCCGTTGCGCCGCTCAGATCCGCGTCGACGCGCAACGCCTCGCCGTCGCGAGCGGCGTGCACGTTGATATCGGACGATGAGGCCGCCGCCGGCTCCAGCGCTAGATCCTGCGGCGCGCTCACTACGCCCACCGCATCGACGGCATCTTCGTCCTTGGCGACGATGAGATTGCCTCCAAGATACGGGCTGTTGAAGGCCAGCGTCGCCTCGCCCGCGCGATCCAGGCGCACCGTCTGACTCTGCACGGAGAGGCCGTGTGAGAGCGTCACCCGCACCTCGCGGCCCGGCGTGGGGGCGCCGTCGGCGACTTGATAGCCGCGAATCTGCAAGCGGACCGGCGCGCCCGCCGCCACGCGATTGCGCTCCGGCACGATCTCCAGCGCCCGCGCCGCGGAGGCCACGACCACCGCCTCGGCCGAGGCGTTGCTGGCCGTCGCGCGCACGACGTAGGTGGACGGCAGCCCGTCCGTAGGCGGCTCCAGCGTAAACTCGGCGCGGCCGTTACCGTCCGTTCGCAGCGTGCGCGCGAAGACGGTTGCGGCGCCCCAGAGATCGTCGAGGTTACCCGAGAAACTAGGCGGCAGCGCGTGGGGAGCGCGCACCACGCTCACCTTCACCGTGACGCCGGCCTCGGCGCTGCCATCGCGCCGGACCGTCAGCGAGACCGGCACCGCAGCCGTTGCGGAAGGATTAGCCGGCGCACCGACGTTGAGCGTGACCCCCTCGCTGCGCGGGGCCACGTGCAGCGGCGCGCTGCCTGAAGCGCCCGCGGCGGAGGCCAGCACGGCGTAGTCGCCTTGTGGCAGCGTGTACGGGAGCGTCAGCTCGGCGGCAAAGGCGCCGTTGGAATCGAGCGCCGCGCGTGTCGACGCCGCGGCGTGCGCGGAGCCCACCAAGTGCACCTGCACCTCACCCCCCGCCGGCACCAGGTCCTCGCCTTTGCGCACGCGCGCGAAGCCCGCCACGCGTACGGCCTCACCGGCACGCGCCGTGTCGCGATCCAGACGTACCACGAGCACGGCACGCGGATCGGGGGCCTGCGGCAAGAGCGAGAGGAACGGCTGACTCTTCCCCCACGCGCCGAGCACGAAGATGGGGCGCGCGCGCCCCGACCAATGATAGAGACCGTTGAGGTCCGTGTAATGGGTGTCGAAGCGGCCGCCCGCCACGAAGGAGAGCCGCAGATGCGAGAGCGGCTGGCCGCTGCGCAGGTCGGCGGCGTAGATCAGCAAACCCTCCGGCCCGGACTTCGCTAGCAACCCCACGGACGAAACGTTCAGCCACACTTGCTGCGCGGCGTCGCCGCGCCGGGCCTCGAGAACGTAGAAGCCCTCGCGCCCGTTGACGGGCACGCTCACTTGATTCGAGGTGTAACGGTAGCCCTCGGGAGGCGTGAAGCGCCAATGTTCGACGGCACGGGCGTGCGAGAGATCGATGGCCCGCTCTTTGACCGTCGCGCCGTTAGCGATCAGCACGTCGGCGGGATCGACGGCGTAGAGCGAGAGATCGACCGGCGCGCCGGAGTACGTGTCGAGACGCACCTGCACGGGCTGCCATGGTTGGTACTCGTCACGCGCGAACAGCGCAAAGTAGCGATCCCACTGGTGCTGGTCGAGCAACGGCCTTGCCGCTCGTGCCGGCGCTGCGGAGAGCGACAGCAAGACGATGGCGAGAACGGCGAGCAGGCGCGATTTCATAGGCTCGAAGGCGCTTCGGCGGCGGGGAATCGCTACCTCCGGGTGGCCTCGTCGTGCCGGTAGATCACGCCGTATTTCTCGCACTGGGCCAGCACCGCTTCAGGCGTGGTGTGCGCCAGCAGCCGGCGGCGCGCGTGATCGACGAAGGCCAGCACGGTTGGCGAGCGGTAGCGCCTGCGCGGCAACACGGAGGCTACCGTACGCGTCGGAGCGTCGGTGATGGGCACCGCCACCAGCTCGCCGGCAATCAGCAGCGCCAACCGCGGTATCAGCGCCACGCCCAAGCGCGCGCGCACGAAGCCCGCCACGGTGATGATGTCGTCGGTGGTCCAACGCCGCTGCGGCTTGCGCCCGGTGGTCCGTTCGAACACCGCCACGATCTCCTGCCACGCTCCGCTGCGGTCGCCGAAACCCACCAGAGGCTCGTCCACGATGTCCGCCAGAGAGACTTCGCGGCGACTCGCCAGCGGATGGCCGGGTGGAGCAATCAGCATGTACGGCTCGGTGAAGATCGGAGCGACGTCCAACTCGGGATCGTCGACCGGCAGCAGCACGAACCCGACGTCAGCCTCCGCGCGCTTGACCATCTCCGCGACGTCGTCGCGCTCGCCCTCGAGCAGCAGAAAATCGACCCCGGGATGCAGGTGCACGAAGTCGGCGATCAACTCCGGCATGAGGCGGCCGGCCACCGATTGGAAGGCGCCGATGTAAATTCTGTCACGCTCGGCGTTGAGCACGCCGCGAATCTCCTCCGCGGCCGCGCGCAGCTCCGCGACCGCGCGCTCAGCGCGCGGCAGCAGGACCTCGCCCAACGGGGTTAGACCCAAACGGCGCCCCAGACGATCGAAGAGCGGGCCGCCGTAGCGCTCCTCCAGCGCCGCGATGGACTGGCTGACGGCCCCTTGCGTACGGTCGAGCGACTCGGCGGCACGCGAGAAGCTCCCCACACGCGCCGCCGCGATGAACGCTTCGATGTGGCTCATGTTGAGGTTACCGAGCAGATGGTTGTCGTTCACGGCTCCCCGCACGGCGTCAGCACGCCTTCATCGATATTAGCATCGCTATTCTGAAGCCTCGCGAGACACCCCTATCTCTACGGAGTGGCCGGTCTTACGATACGGGTGAGGAGCATAGAACCACATGTTGATCACCACCGCGATCCTCGCACTCTTGGCCCTGACCATCGTTGGGCACGGCCACCCGGTCGACTCGCGTCTGGACGCCAGCGAATACCCGTTCTTCCGGCGCGGCAGCCGGCCGGAGCTGCGCAACCTAACCTACGACGCTGCCCCCGCCCGCGAAAACGAGCTGCGCGAGCATAGGCTAGCCCGCGCAGCCTAACCCGCGCAGGCCGCAATAGCGCCAAACCGGGCGCGGTAGAATAGCGGCATGTCGCGGATCGCGCGGTTCTTCCGGGTTCTCGGCCCAGGGCTGATCACCGGCGCGGCCGACGACGACCCCTCCGGTATCTCCACGTATTCAGTCGCCGGCGCCACAACCGGCTACTCCCTGCTCTGGCTGACCTTGATCTCCACTCCGATGATGGCCGTCGTCCAAGGGATGGCGTCGCGCGTCTCGATGGTGACCGGCGAAGGCCTCGCCGCGCTCATGCGCAAGTCGCTTCCGCTCTCCCTCGCCTATGCGCTGGCGGGCCTCGTGATCGTCGCAAACACGTTCAACGTCGGAGCGGACATCGGCGGCATGGCCGAGGCCGCGCACCTGGTGCTCCCGCTGCCGAGCGACGCCTGGGTCTTTTTCTTCGGCATCGGACTCATCGCCGCGCAGATCTGGCTTTCGTACGCAACGATCGCGAGCGTGTTCAAGTGGCTGACGCTGGCCCTGTTCGCCTACGCCGCCACCGCAGCCATCGTGCATGTTCCCTGGAGCACCGCTCTTCGCCACCTCGTGTTGCCTGAACTCCGCTTCGACGGCCAGTGGCTGGTCACCACGGTCGCCGTGCTCGGGACCACGATCACGCCCTACCTGTTCTTCTGGCAATCTTCGTTGACGATCGAAGAGGAGAAAGAGGCCGGCAACACGACCATCGCCTCACGCCACGGCACCGATACCAGATCGATCAAGGCGATGCACACCGACGTCAACGCCGGCATGGTGTTCTCGAACGCCGTCGCACTGTTCATCATCGTGACGACGGCCGCCACGCTGGGCGCGCACGGAAGGCACGACATCGCCACCGCGCAACAGGCGGCCGAGGCGCTGCGCCCGCTGGCCGGGCGCTTCGCCGAGTTGCTGTTCACGCTGGGCATGGTGGGCACCGGCATGCTGGCGGTTCCGGTCCTGGCCGGATCCTCCGCCTACGTCGCCGCGCAGACGTTTAGATTCCGCGAGGGCCTGGACGAGCCGCTGCAGCGCGCGCCGAAGTTCTACGGCATCATCGCGGCGGGGATTCTTATCGGGATCGCGATGAATCTGCTGCAGATCGACGCCATCAAGGCGCTCTTCTGGTCCGCCGTGCTCAACGGCTTCGCCGCCGTGCCACTCATCGCCATCCTCGTCCGGCTAGCCTCGAATGCGAAGCTCATGGGCAAGTGGCGCAGCTCGCCGCTGGCCGTCGCGTGGGGTTGGGCCACCGTTGCGCTCATGGGCGGCGCGGCTCTGGGGATGGTCTACTCGATGTTCGCTCACTAGGCTTCCCCGCCATGCGCCGCGCGGCCATCAACGTGTATGCCACCACGATGATCAAGCCAGCAATCGTCGCCGTCAGCGCCGTGGCAAGTGCGGTTGCGGAGGGTGACGCGTCGTAGATCGAGAGTCCGCCGTGCCGTGCGGGAAAGCTCGGCAGTAAATAGGGAAATAGCGTTGCCGCCGCGGCGGCCAGCAGCGTTGTGAGCAGGGCGCACGATGCCGCGAACGCCGTCTGCTCCCGCCCGGCGCGGCCCGCCGTGCGCAGCCAGAAGAACGTGGCCAGCGAGAGCAGCGGCAGGACGGCGGTCAACGCCGGAGCGCGCGTGAAGAAACCGCGCTCGAGACCCGTCGCGACGGTAACGATCGCGTAGAGCGCCAGCACGACCCACCACAGCACGCGCAAGAGCGCTCGAGCACGCAGAGCGGGGGGACCCTCGACCCGTAACACGAGGAAGGCGGCTCCGTGCTGTGCCAGCACGCCGATCGCGAGCAGCCCCACCAGGAGCGCGTAGGGATTCAACAGATACGCGAAGGTACCGAGAAAGTAACCCTGCGGCGAGAGCGGCAGGCCGCGGAGGAGGTTGCCTAGCGTGATGCCCAGCAGCAGGATGAGCAGCGTGCTCGACGCCGAGAATGCGAAATCCCAGAAATCGTGCCACACCTGACCGGAAAAGTGATTTCGCACCTCCATCGCGATGCCGCGGAACATGAATAGCCAGAGCACGATCGTGAACGGCAGATAGAAGCCGCTGAACGAGACGGCATACGCCGCCGGAAAGAGTGCGAACAGCGCCCCACCGGCAGCGATGAGCCAGACCTCGTTACCGTTCCAGAAGGGGCCGATGCTGGACATCGCGGCGGCGCGCTGGCTGTCCGTGCGGGCGACAAGGGGCACGATCGCGGCAACTCCCAGATCGTAGCCGTCGAGCAGGACGTAAGCCGTGATCATCGTCGCAAGCAGAAGAAACGCAACGACGCTCATGCGGGGCCCGTCTCCGCCGTTTCACTGGGACCGGCGGCGATCTCGCGCAGGATCAAGTAGAGAAAAAGTACGCCCAACAGGAAGTACATCCCAAGAAAACCGATGAGCGTGAAGATCGTTTCTCCTGCGGCGACGTTGGGCGAGGATCCCTGCGCCGTGCGCATGAGTCCGTAAACGATCCACGGCTGGCGCCCCACCTCGGTGACGATCCACCCCGCCTCGTTCGCGACGTAGGGAAAGGGCATGAGGAGCAGCAGCAGCCAGAGCAACCAACGCGCGGTGAACAGACGTCTTCGCCAGAGCAGCAAGGTGGCCAGCGCCGCCACCGCAAGGAAGATCGTTCCCAGGCCGACCATCACGTGGTAGGCGTAGTACGTTAGCTCAACGGGTGGCCAGAGCTCGCGCGCATACGCGGTGAGGCCCTTGACCTCCGCTCTCGTGTTGCCGTAAGCCAAGTAGCTCAAGATGCTGGGCACGAAGATCGGATCGATGAGCCGTTGCGCTCGCGTATCCGGCATGCCGATGATCGCCAGCGGAGCGCCGTTGACCGACTGGAAAAGGCCCTCCATGGCGGCGAGCTTCACGGGTTGATCCACGGTCACGTCGGCGCTGTTACGGTCGCCCGTCGGAAAGATCAAGAGCATCGAGAAGACGAAGGCGGTCAGCGCGCCGGCAGCGGTGAAGCGGCGCCCAAAGGGCCCCTCGCGCCGGGCCAAGAGATAATACGCGCCGACCCCGGCGACGATGAAACCGCCGGCGGCCATGGCACCGCAGAGGACGTGCAGGTACTGCCACCACGCGAAGGGATTGAGCAGAACGGCAGCGATGCTGCGCAGCTCGACACGCCCACCTGGAGCTAGCGCGTAGCCGACGGGATGCTGCATCCAAGCGTCGGCTGCGACGATGAAGAAGCCGGAGAGCCAAGACCCTAGCCACACCAGCGTCGCGGAGGCGGTGTGAAGCCTGGGCGTGACGTGCTGCTTACCGTAGAGAAGCACACCCAGGAAGACGGACTCCAGGAAGAACGCGTAGACGCCTTCCATCACCAGCGGCTGACCGACCACGCTGCCCGTCTGGCGTGAGAATTGCGCCCAGTTCGTTCCGAATTGAAACTCCATGGGAATGCCGGTCACGACGCCGGCTGCGAAGTTAACGGCAAAAATCTTTGTCCAGAAGCTCGCGGCTGCTGCGGCTCCTGCGTCCACTCCGCGCCGGGCGCGCAACGTGTAGAGCGCGACAAACGGCGCCAGACCCATCGTCCCGATCGGAAAGAGGTAATGGAACATGATCGTAAAGGCGAACTGTAACCGATCGGCAAGCATGGGATTATCGCCGGCCTATGCGTTAGCCGGCGTTCGCCTGCGTGGGCAACATCGGAAGCCCAGGCCTAACGCTTGCGAGCCGCCTTGCGCGGAACTTTCGCACCGGCCTTGCGCGCCTTGCTCAGGCCGATGGTGATTGCCTGCTTACGGCTTGTGACCGGCTTACTCGAACTCCCTGATACCAACTCGCCCTGTTCCATCTCGTGCATCGCGCGCTCCACCGACTGTTGCGCCTGCGGTCCATACGCGCGCGTCTGCTGCTCCGCGGGCGCCTTGGATCCGGCGTTTGTCTTGCGGCTCTTCTTCGGCGCGGCTCTCTTCGAGGTATGACGCTTCGTTGCAGCCATGGCAGCCCCCAATCATAATCTTGCGCTCGCGTCCCTCTACCCGCCCGCGCGCGGCGGCAAACGAACGTCGCGAGCACTCGCGCTCGCCGTTGTCGCCCTCCTAGCCTGCGGGGTCCCCCTCGTTGCCGGCAGCTTCGGCCTGAGCCGCGTCAGCCAAGACCGCCTCCGCCGCAAGCAAGCCGGGCGCGCCGCTGACGCAGCCGCCCGGGTGGGCGCCGGAGCCGCACAGATACAGACCTGCGACGGGCGCCCGCGCGGCAAAGCGATCGCCGAAGATTTGGCCCGGCAAGAGTTCCCCGTGAAAGATGTGGCCGTGATAGAGGCCCAGCAGCTCCTCTAGATCCGGCGGCGCCAACACCTGCCGCGCCTCCACAACGTCAGGGAGATTGGGCGCATAACGCGCGAGTGTCTCCAAGATCACGTCGGCGGCCTGTTCGCGCCGCGCCGCGTCCCAGCCGCCCGTGCGGCCGTACGGGAACCACTGCGCGAACACCGAGAGCAGATGCTTACCCGGCGGCGCGATGCTCGCGTCGGTTGGAGATTGCATGAAGCACTCCAGCAGCGGCGCCTGCGAGACCCCGCCGGCAGCGGCATCCTCGTAGCCGCGCTGAAGATACTCGAGCGACGGCGCTACGTGTATCGTCGCACGATGGTGGGCTTGCAGTTGCGTGCCGGGGCGCGCGCTAAAATCCGGCGCCTCGCCCAGCGCGAAGTTTACTTTCAGCGAGACGCCCTCACAGCGCCATGCGCGCACGTGCGCCGCGAACTCCGCCGCGATGCTCCCAGCGGGAAGTAGCTCGAGAAACGTGCGCTGCGGCGTGGCGTTGGAGAGGACCGTCGCCGCGGCAATCTCCGTCCCGTCGCGCAAGACCACTCCCCGCACGCGTCCACGCTCCACGACGATGCGCTCGACCTCCGCCTGCGTGCGAATCTCACCACCGGCGCTACGCAGCGAGAGCGCCAAGGCGCGCGTGATACCGCCCATGCCGCCGCGCACGAATCCCCAGGCCCCCTGCACGCCGTGCGCGCGCCCCGCGTAGTGATGCGCAAGCACGTAGCCCGTGCCGCCCTGCTCCGGGCCGGCAAAGGTACCGATGAGCCCGTCGGTGGCCAGTGTGGCTTGCAGCACGGGCGCGTGCACGTAACGGCGCACGAGCTCGGCGGCGCTGGCTTCGAGGATGGACCACGCATCGTTCTCGCCCCAGCGCGCCGTCAAAATGTCGCGTGACGGCGCTGGTTGCGCAAGCGTCTCGTGAACGAATCCGCCCCAGCGCTCGGCAGCGCTCGTAAACTGCCGCAGTCCGTCGACGTCGCGCGGATCGAAGCGCGAGACCTCCAGCGCATTGGCGGCGTCGTCGGAGCCCAGTAGCAGCGAGCGCCCGTCCTCCAGCGGCGTAAACGATGCCGGTTCCTTGCGGTAGGCTTCGTAACCAAAGCGGGCCAACTCCAGTTCGCGGACCACGCGCGGATGGAGCAGGCTCACGACGTATGCGGCGGTCGAGACGCGCCAGCCCGGCCACGGCGATTCCGTGACACAGGCGCCTCCCACCACCTCGCGCCGCTCCAGCGCCAGCACCCGGAGGCCGGCGCGCGCAAGCAGCGCCGCCGCAACCAGCCCGTTGTGGCCGCAGCCGACGACGACGACGTCGTACGTAGTACCTGCCTTCACGCTGCCTCCTCTGCAACGGCGACGCCGGCGGCTCCGCGCCGCAGCAGCGCGAAGGGAACGCCGAGTATCAAGCCGCTGGCGGCAATCCAACGCTGCACGCCATCGGCACCCACCACGCCGTAGACGACGATGGCGCCCAGCCACAGCGCACCGAGCAACGGCAGCGTGACGGTGCGCAGCCGCTGCAAGCCGCGCGCGTGCGGCGCGAACACCGCCGCGCAAGCCAGAGCCGAGAGCACGAAGAGCGCACCCAAGAAGACGCTCGAAGCATCCACGATCGCGTTCAATGCCACGTTGACCGACGGCGAAAGGCCCGCCAGCCCCGTCGAGATCACCGTCACGATCAGCATGCCCAGAATCGCGCCGTCAGGCGTCCCCAAGCGCGGATGGACATGCGCGAGACGCCTAGGCAGCACGCCGTCGCGCGCCATGGCGAAGGCGGAGCGCGAGAGGTAGAGCATGGTCGTGAAGAGCGAGGCCGCACTCGAAACGAGTACCGTCGCGGCCACGACGCGTAGCCACAGCCCGCCTCCCAACTGCTGCGCGACGTACTCCATGGCGTCGGCACTGTGCTTGGCGTAACCGTCGACCGTTCCCAAGCGCAGCGCCACGGTCGCGAACAGCGCCAGCGCCACGGCGGTTACCGCCAGTGCCGTCACGCCGGCGAGGCCGGGCTCGCGGCTTGCACCCAGACGCTCCTCGCTCGATGCGGCGGAGGCCTCCCATCCATCCACCACCCAAATCGAGAGCACCGCCGCGCCGAGTACGCCTGCGAAACCCGTGTGATGGAAACTGCGCAGTACCGCGTGCGCCGGCGCCACGCTAGGATGGAGCAGGATGGCGACCACCAGCGCACCCAGCACGGCAAACTCCGCCGCCAGCATCGCCGCGCTGACCTCCGCCGTTGGACGCGCGCCCGCGTAGAGCAGCGCCGACGCGGCCACGATCCACACCATCGCTACCAACCCCACCACGAACGCCGAGGGCGTGCGCTCCGGCGCCAGTAGCGCCAGCGTGTAGGTCGCGGCGGGCCATGCGGTAGCCATGGTGGCGAAGAAGTTGGCGCACAGCAGCGTCCACGCGCCGTACGATCCCACGCCGCGCCCAAACGCCATGCGGATCCACGCGTATGACGACCCCGCCGACGGATGCGCGCGCACGAGATGGCCGAAGGCAAACGCCACCAGCGTCATGGGAACGCAGAGCATCAGCAGCGCCAGCGGAGCGTCGTATCCCGCCGCGGCTACCATCAGCCCCAGCGTTGCGGCCAGACTGTACGCGG
The DNA here is from genome assembly GCA_004298675.1 of bacterium. Classification (GTDB taxonomy): domain Bacteria; phylum Vulcanimicrobiota; class Vulcanimicrobiia; order Vulcanimicrobiales; family SCRA01; genus SCRA01. Next base: position 40,922 of record SCRI01000002.1, read on the forward strand.
GCGCCATCGAAGCGCTGCCGATCACTGCGAGATCGCGCAACGAGAGGACGCGTTTGAGTGCACGATCCGTGACGGCCATCCTCGCTCCTTGAAGGTGTCGGCCCCGGGCGGGGAAAGAAGCGTTCGTGGTCCAGACCGACGCTCCCCGGCGGCGGGGGCGTTTCGCGCCGAGCCCCACGGGGCCGATGCACCTAGGAAACGCCCGTACCGCGCTGCTGGCATGGCTGGACGCACGCGCCGGCGGCGGCCGCATCGTCTTACGCATCGAGGATCTCGACCCACAGCGTTCGCACCGCAAGCACGCCGAGCTCGTGCAGCGCGATCTAGCTTGGCTGGGCCTGGACTACGACGAAGGACCTTACTACCAGAGCCGGCGCACGGCGCGTTACGCGGCGGTGCTGGAGGCGTTGAAGGCACGCGATCTCGTCTATCCCTGCTGGTGTTCGCGTGCCGACGTCCACCGTGCTGCCGGCGCGCCGCACTTGGGTGAGGAGGCTCGCTATCCCGGCACCTGCGCGCGGCACGCCGCGCCGCCGGCGGGGAGACGGCGCGAACCGGCGTGGCGCCTGCGCACGCCGGCACGCGCCTACGCTTGGGACGACCTGGTGCTCGGCGCCAGCAGCGAGCGTGCCGATCTGTACGGAGATTTAGTGGTCCGGCGCGCCGATGGTGCGTTCGGCTACCAGCTCGCCGTCGCGATCGACGACGCCGAGCTGGGCATCACGCGCGCGATCCGCGGCGGGGATCTCATCACATCGACACCGCGCCAGCTCGCGCTCTATGACATGCTGAACTATCGCCCGCCGCGCTTTGGCCACGTGCCGCTGCTGTTCGATGCAGCGGGGCGGCGTCTAGCCAAGCGCACGCCGTCGACCACGATCTCCGGGCTGCGCGACGCCGGCGAGGACCCACGCGCCGTGGTGGGCATGCTCGCCGCACAACTCGGCTGGGCGGCGCCGGGCCAACGCTTGTGGCCGCGAGAGCTGCTGCAGGCGGGCTATGGTGTTGAGCGGATCGGCGCACCGCTGGAACGGCGGCATGCGTAGCTACCTGCGCACCGTGATGCTGCTCGCGCTTGCCGCTGCCACGCTTGCCGGCTGCCAGCGCGTGGGCGACCAGCGCTGGGGCACGCCACATGTTCTGCGCATCGGCATCGTGAGCGACCCCTCTTCGCTCAACCCGCTCTTCGTCACCTCACAAGCGGGCGTCGACGTCGGACAACTCTACACCGAGACGCTGATCGGGCTCTCGCCGAACAACGAGTTGATTCCGCTCGCAGCGCAACGCGTGCCCACGCGCGCCAACGGCGGCATCTCGTCCGACGGACGCACGATTACCTACCATCTACGCCGCGACGAGCGCTTTGCCGACGGGCAGCCGCTGACGTCGGCCGACGTAGCCTTTACCTACCGCGCGATTCTCGATCCACGTAACCCCACCACTGAAGCCGAACCGTACCGGCGCATCGCCTCGCTCACCACGCCGGACCGGTACACCGTGCGCATCCATCTGCACCAGCCCTGGGCTGCCGCGGTCTCCGAGCTCTTCGCCGCCTCCGACTACGCCTACGGCATCCTCCCCGCGCACGCGTTCGGATCCACCGACCTGCGGCATGCCGCCTGGAACGAGCGCCCCTACGGCAGCGGGCCCTTTCGCGTCGCCTCCTGGCAGCACGGCGACGAGATCGTGCTCGTGCCCAACCCCTACGCGCGCCGCAAGCCGCACGTACAACGTCTGACGCTGAAGATCGTCCCGGATTCGAACACGCTGTTCATGCAGGTGCGCACGCACGCCGTCGACGTAGCCGAGCTCACCGACGCGGATGTACCCCAAGCACGCGCGCTCACCGGCGTGCGCGTCATCGAGACGCCGCAGAACCACACCGATTTCCTGGAGTTCCAGACGCAGCGTCCGCCTCTGAACGACGTGCTGGTGCGCCGCGCGATCAGCGCGGCCATCGATCGCGGCGCCATCGCGCGCACCGTTTACCGCGGCCTGTATCCAAGTGCGACCACCGAGATACCGCCGGCGCTGTGGGCTCACGACGCCGCGATCGAAAGCCAACCCTTCGACCCCGCACGCGCCGCCGCCGGCCTGGAACGCGCCGGGTGGCACCTGCGCGGAGACGAGCGCGTGAAGAACGGCACGGCGCTGACGCTGGACTTCGCCTTCGTGGGCAGCAACGCCACGGCGCAACGGCTCGCCACGCTCGTGCAGGCGGAGCTACGTGCGGCCGGCGTTGCCGTCACGCTCAAGGCCTATCCTTCGACGCTCTTCTTCGCCCCCGCCGCCGCAGGCGGCATCGATCGCGGCGGCCGCTTCAACCTTGCCTACGATGATTGGTACGGCGGTGCCGATCCGGAGGCATCCGAGCTCTACACCTGCGATCAGCGCGCCCCCGCCGGCCCAAACAGCGAGCGCTGGTGCAGCGCAGCCTACGATCGCCTCTTTGCGGAGCAGGCCCGCACGACCGACCGCACCGCGCGTAAGCGCGCCTTCGCCGGCATGCAGCGCCTGATCGGCGCCAACGCGGTGGCCGATTTTTTGGTCTATCCCGCGGCCTTTACCGCGCTCAATCCCGCCGTCAGCGGTTATACTCCGAACATGCTCTACGCCTTCGGCAACAGCCAAGATTGGGACGTGCGCTGATCCGGAGAAGTCAACTCTAAGTATACAACTGACTGCCAACGCTATTCAACGAGGCGCAATGGCGGACTCTCGACTTCGTCACCCCACTGATGCCAGCTCCGCCGATAGTGCCGTGCAAACAATTCTATTCTTGGCCCCTTGCTGCAACGCTCGATAATGGTCCACATTTCATCCGGCTTCTGCGAATGTCGACGTTTGCGCGTACCGATCAGATTGACTTGCGTCCGTCCGGGCTGAAGGGTTCGCAGTTTTCCGCGTGTCCCGAAAAGTACCAGCTCCGTAACGTTCCGGAAATAAAATCCAACGCCTCGACCGTCTGGCCCATTGTCTTTTCGTACCTTATACCAGACGAGATTCGTCTTATACGTGAAGCCCCATCGTTCCATCACTTCAAGGCCTTCTCTGATTAACGCATTCGGGACCCACAGATAGAGATGAGACTCCGGCAACGCTATCTGAGCAACGGGAAGCTCCATAATCTCCTTGAGAGTCATGGTGCTGTAGCGTGAAAGGCGACGATGCTCGGGCGCCATTTTACCCGTTCGATTCGAAAAACGCCATGGCGGATCGGCATAAACGGTGCCGAATTTATTACCATCAGCAAACTCAAGAAGTGATTCGGCCGGCGTAAGGCCAGATTCAGCAGGACTTTCGAGGCAAGACCGATCCAGAATACGAGACTCTGACACCTGCTTTACCTCCAGCTCATTACAGCATACTGCTCATCGTTTCCATGCCAAGTTACAGCCATTGCAATACGCGGAAAACGTCCGCGCCCCCTCCAGGAATTTGCCACTCTTATTCTAGTAAGGACCCTGTGCCACCGTCATGGCACACCGACGAAACAGATATTGGAGCCACAGGATGTCAAGGAGTCCTGCGTAATCATACAGATTACGATGATCGCGATCAAAGTCGAAGAAGCTCTGCCGCAGTCTTCGATTCGGGAGAGGCATGTATGTCCGAGCTACTCCCGGGCTTAGGATCGCTTGGATTCGAGGTCGAGTTTCATAGCCACGCTGAGGCGATTCTAAGTATCGACTTCCCAGAGGTTCTAGTTGAGCTCGACCAAACGCTAAGCACGATCAAGATTCCGATCGATTCTCTCGTCAGGGGTGGCGGTGGCGAGCATGAGCTCACTCAGGAGCTCCGCCGGAGGCTAGCTACAAGATTGTGGCATAAACACAACTTCGAAATCAAGAAACTTATCGATGGCATAGAGCGCGAATCAATTAGCCACGAAGTCGATCACGTCCGTAGTTGCGAAAACGGCAAAGTTGCGCTCGAGATCGAGTGGAATAACAAGGACCCGTTCTTCGACCGTGATCTTGAAAACTTTAAGCGTCTTCACGCTGAGGCTGCAATATCGGTTGGTATCATCTTGACTCGCGGAACCAGTCTTCAAAATGGGCTTCGGTCAAAGATCCTAGAGTTTGCCCGATCTCGCAAGATTAAGTCCTTCAATGACTTGGTGCCATTTGGAATATCTCCAACGGCGCGGCAAGAAAGTCTTGTTACTTCTCGACTTGCTCGAAACGGGGACGTGTTTGCGGAGGCATGGGCCGATGTATTCGTATCCGACAAGTTCGGACAGGCGACGACGCATTGGAGAAAGCTTGAAGAAAGAGTCCATCGTGGAGTGGGCAATCCATGCCCACTGCTCTTGATCGGCATCCCGCTCGGCGTCGTCACGCCATGAGACCACCCTCTTCGACCTTGAGATTTCTCGCCGTCGCCAACGGCGCCGCGGCACTGCTCTGCGCGCTCTTCGCCTTCTGGCTTCTCCACTTCGTTTGGAGGGCGTGGACGTTTGCGCTGGTCGAAATTCTCTTGGCCTTCCTCTGCTTCCGCGCATGGAAGGCCGCAAAATCTCACTGGGCGCAGCGGACTAAAGAGTAGGCGCCTCGCCTGCCGCGCGCGATGTGCCGCGCACGCCGCCGCTCGAGGAGTTCGAGTGCGATGGTCTACGATAGAACGGCGTGGACGAGAGGCGTCGTCGCCGCCACGGCGGCTTCATAGCGCGCGAACGCGCGCGCATACCGAGCGTGGCGCTGCGCATCCGTGGCGATGCGTTCGGGGTAGTGCACCAGCCGGCGCACGGCGGTGAGATCGCTCAAGACCCCCACGGCCACGGCGGCCATCGCTGCGGCACCGAACGCCGAGGCCTCCGGCTGGTCCGGAAGCCAAGCCTCACGGCCGAAAACGTCGGCGACCAGTTCTCGAAACAGCGACGCGTGCGTAAGGCCACCGGAGAGCAGCAGCGCGCTGACGCTGCCCGCCCGCTCCTCGACCACGCGCGCGACCGCGAAGAGCGCGAAGACGATCGACTCCATGGCGGCGCGCAGCAGGTGGCGGCGGTCATGCGCGAGGTCCAAGCCTAAGAAGCCGCCGCGCAACTCCGCGTCCCAATACGGCGCGCGTTCGCCGGAGAGGAACGGCAAGCAGGTCACGCCGCCCGCGCCCGGCGTGACCGAACCCGCGAGCTCGACGGCGCGTGCGAAGCGCTCCGTTTCTTCGACGTCCGGCAGCAGCAGATCGAGCAGATGCGTCAGCACACCGCCGGCTGACGACGTGGGCCCGCCCACGACGTAGCGCGTGTCGTCGAGCGCATAGCAGAACGTGCGGCCGCGCTCATCAAAACAGGGCTGCTCCGTAACGACGCGCGCGGCGGCGCTCGTGCCCAGCGTCACCGCCATCGTCGTGGCGTCCACGGCACCGACACCGACATTGGCCAGAGCGCCGTCGCTGGAACAGAGCACCAGCGGCACGTCCCGTACCAGGCTGAGGGTGCCGGCGATCGCGGCACGTATGCCGGTACGGCGTGTCAAGCCGGAGGCTGGGGTGGAGAGACGCTCGGCGCCCACGCGCGCCAGCTCTAGCGCGCGCACGTCCCAGGCGCGGCGCTGCACGTCGAAGTAGCCGGTACCGGAGGCGCTGCCGTGATCGATCAGCCACTCCCCAAACCAGCGGTAGACCAGCAGCTCCTTCACGGAGACGAAGCGCGCCGCACGCGCGAACGTCTGCGGCTCGTGCTCGGAAAGCCAGCGCAGCTTGCACAGTGGAAGCATCGGATGCATCGGCGCACCGGTGCGCGCATACAGCTCGAGCGCGGTTCCGCCGGCCCGCCACCGTTCGGCGATCTCGGCACTGCGCCGGTCCATCCAGGTGATGAGCGGTCCCAGCGGCTCGCCGTGTTCGTCCACGCAGAGGACGCCGTGCATGGCACTCGAGAGGCCGATGGCCAATACTTCGTGGCCGCGCAGATGCGCGCTGTCGATCACGCGCCGCAACGCGCGCATCGCCGCTTGATAGATCTCGTCGGCATCCTGTTCGACATAGCCCGGCTGCGGCACGGAGAGATCGTAGTGTTCGGCGGCATCGGCGACGGCGCGGCCCTCGGGCGTAAAAGCCACCACCTTGGTAGCGCTCGTCCCAAGGTCGACACCGACGACGACGCCGCTCCCGTTACTCACGCCGGTTCCGCGATCGGCTCGACCTTGCCCAGCACGAAGAGATAGAAGACGATGCCGATGAGCAGCACGATGCCGGCGGTGATGAACGCGTTGGAGAACGAGTTGCTCGCACCGACGATGAAGCCCGTGACCGCGGGAGCGACGAAGCCCATCATGTTGTTGACGAAATTCATGATGCCGCCGACGACGCCGACGCTGCCCTTCGGTGCGATGAGGCCGGGGAGTGACCACCCGACCGGCGCCGAGAAGGCCAGTCCGCCCAGCGCAATTGAGATCCAGACGATGGCGACGTTGGGATCGGTGGTGAAGGCCGCTGGAATCACGGCTAGCCCCAGCAGCATTCCCGCAATCAGAATCGTCTTGCGGACTTTGGTCTCCTCACCGCCGCGCGCGATCAAATAGTCGACGAGCCAGCCGCCGATGACCAAATCGGTGATCGTGGCTACGAGCCACGGAATGGCCGTGTAGGCCGCGGACTTCAAGATATTCATGTGCGCGGTCTTGACGAGATAGCCGGGCAGCCACGTCAGGAAGAGATAGAACGAGTAACCGTAGGCGGCGAAGCCGATCGTCAGTCCCCACACCTTGACTTTGGTCAGCAGATAGCCCAGCGTCGCGCCTTCGTTCTTGGGCGAGAGCCCCTCGGGCTGCGCCCCACCCGCGCTGATGTACTGGCGCTCGCTCTCCGACAAGCCGGGATGTTCGCTTGGATTGCGATAGATGACGTAGAAGGCGATGAAGTAGAGCATACTGAGAATCGCCGTCATGCCGAAGCCCCAGCGCCACCCGAAGCGGAAGACGAAGAACGCCACCAGCGGGACGCCGATGACGTTCGAGAACTTGGCGGCTGCATCGAAGAGCGAGGTTGCTAGGCCACGCTCGCGCCGCGGAAACCAGTACGCGGTGGCCTTACCATTGGCGGGGAACGCCGGCGCCTCCGCGACGCCGAGCACGGCGCGAGCGGCGATCAGGTGACCCAGACTCGTGGAGAAAGCGATGACCGCGGAGGCGATGCTCCACAAGAAGGCGGCCCAACGATTGATGAGCGTGACGCCGAAACGGTCGAGGATCAAGCCGACGGGAATCTGGAGGAGTGAGTAGGTCCAGAAGAAGGCGCCGAAGAGGATGCCGAGCTCCTGCGGCCCGATGTTGAAGACCTTCTCTAAGGACGGACCGGCCACGGACAGGTTGACGCGGTCGATGTAGTTGATGAGTGTGCCTACGCCGAGCAAAACCCCGATGCTCCAGCGCAGCTTCGGTATGCTCTGTACCATGTCTCGAGTCTACCCACCGAGCCAGCGTAAGGCCTGCTCGGCGTATTCTACCATCGACGAGACACGCAACTCCGTCTTGGCCGGATCGTAGGGCGTGGCGTTGCAGAGCCGCACCATGGCATGGCCGCCTTCGTACTCGATCAGGTTGATGCAGGCGGGATCCTGCTCCAGCGCTGCGAACGCGTCGTACTCCGCACGCAGCACGCGCCCTAAGATGGCGCGGTTGGTGGCGCCGTGCGCCACCACCAGCAGCTGCCCCCAACCCGCGTCCGTCAACAGCTGTTCGTAGGCGTGGTGGACCCGGCGCGTGAAATCGCCAAACGACTCTCCACCAAGAAAGCGCCGCTCGGGTCCGAGTCCCTGGAACGCACCCGCGATCTCCCGCTGCAGGTTTTCCGGCGCGATGTCGGCCAGCCGCCCGCCTTCGATCTCGCGCAGGTCGTCATGCGTCTCCACCGCAACGGAGCGTCCCTCCAGCACGATGCGCGCGGTCTCCAGCGTGCGCGGCAAGCCGCTGGTCACGCAGCGGTCGAAGTCCACGTTACGTAGCGCGCGCTGTAGCGCCTGCGCCTGCACGCGTCCACGCTCGTTGAGCGGCACGGAGCGCGGCGGCAGCGCGCGCCCGTGCTCGTCGAAGTAGGAAACTTCGGCGTGGCGCAGCAGCCAGAGGCGTCTAGCCGGCATTGCCGCCCTCGAGAAAACGAGGATTCGCAACCGCCAACTTCGCCTCGACGCTGGCGCGGGCGTAGTCGAGGATGGCGCGGCGCCAGGGACCCCCGTCGGCGGCACCGCCGCGGATGCGCCGCGCCAACTCCAAGCGCAGCTCCCGCACCTCGCCTTCGGACGTGCGGAGCAACGCGCGCAGGGTCTCACGCTCGCGTGCTGCGGGTGCCGCGCCGGCGTTCAATTCGCGCACGACGATGCGCAGCGCATTGGCGGCGATCAGCGTGCGAAACTTGCCGCGTTGCTCCTGCTGAGCGGGCAGCACCTCTTGCTCCAGGAAGTGCCGGACCGCCTCGATCAGCTCGACGGCATCGGGTCGATCCTGCATCAGGCGCCCTCCGTTTCGGCGAGCAGCCGCAGCGTCTCCAATTCCATCTCCGCAGCCAACCTTCCGAGCACGGCCAACTCGATGCTCAACTCCTCGCCGCGCAGATGGCGCGAGGCTTGCGTCAGCGCGCCGATGCCCCACTTCACGTTGCCGAAGATCTCCCAGTAGCGCAGCCGCTCCAACGTCACGGCATGGCCTCCGGCGTTGCGGTAGGCCTCCAGCATACGTTCGCGCGTGGTGATGCCGCCCGCTGGCAGATCGTCGCGGCCGAAGCGCCAAGCCCGCACGCAGAACCAGCCCAGGTCCTCGTCGGGATCGCCCGCGTGTGCCAGCTCCCAGTCGAGCACACCGCGCAAGCCCTCGGGGCCTACCATGAAGTTTCCGACGCGGTAGTCGCCGTGGACCACGGCGGCACGCTCCAGCGGCGGCGCATTCAAACGCAGCCAGCGCAGCCCCAGCTCGAGCGCCGGGTGACCTTCGTTGCAGGCGTCGAGATCTCGCTCCAACGCCGCGATGAGATCCTGCGGGCCTCTCGCCGTGCCCAGAAAGGCCACGCTGCGCAGCGGAATGTCGTGAATGCGCACCAGAGCCTGCATCGTCTGAGCGGGCAGCAGTAGGCGCGCCTGCGCGTGCGCCTGGTCGCGCACCAGACGTCTTCCGATGGTCTCGCCCTCCAAGTGCTCCATGAAGAAGGCCTCACGTCCCTCCACGGTCAGCGGTTCGAAGAGCACCCGCGGAACGGGGACGTTCGCGGTGTGCGCTGCCGTCAGCAGCGCGTACTCCTCGCCGCGCGTCCGCGCCGACGAGCTGAGCGCTCCACCCATGTCGCGGCGCAGCACGAGGTCACGCTCCTGGCTACCGTCGCGAACGCGCACCAGCCAGGCTTCCTGCGAGGCTCCGCCCGCCAAACGCCGCAGCGCGATCAGGCGATAGCCGTGCGGCTCGAGGTAGCGTTCCAGCTCCTCGGAGAGGCTCACCTACGCGCGGCCTCATGGCGGCGGAAGAGCCGCGCCGCGATGGCCATGCGGTGAACCTCGGAGGGGCCGTCGTAGATGCGGAACGGACGCGATTCGCGCAGAAACAGGCCCAGCGGGACGTCGTCAGAAACGCCCAGCGAGCCACAGACCTGCAAGGCGCGATCGACGGCGCGGAAGACGGCCTCGGCCACGAACGTCTTGGCCATCGACGATTCGTGGCGCGCGTGCTCGCCGCGATCGAGCATCCACGCCGTGTGCCAGATCATCAAGCGCGCCGCATGCAGCTCGATCTCACTGTCGGCAAGCTGAAAAGCCACGCCTTGGTGCTCGCTCAAGTGCTTGCCGAACGCGGTGCGCTGCGAGGTGCGCTGGATCGCAATCTCCTGTGCGCGTGTGGCGACGCCCAGCCAGCGCATGCAGTGCGTCAGTCGCGCCGGTGCCAGCCGCACCTGGGCGTAGCGGAAACCCTCGTCCACCTCTCCGAGCACGGCGTCGTCGGTTACTTCGCAGCGTTCGAAGGCCACTTGGCAGTGGCCGCCGGGCGTGACGTGATCGAGCGTGCCGATGCGCCGGCGCACGCGCATGCCGGGATTGTCCGCGTCGACCAGGAACATCGTCGCGCCGCGCCGCCCGCTGGGATCCTCCGACGTGCGCGCCATGCAGATTGCGAACGACGCGCCCTCGGCACCGGTGATGAACCACTTCTCACCGTCGATGACCCAACCGCCGGAGGTCTTGCGCGCCCGCGTGCGCAGCATCGCAGGGTCGCTCCCGGCCCCCGGAGAGGGTTCGGTCATCGCGAAGCACGAGCGCACCTCGCCGGCTGCGAGCGGCCGCAGATAACGCTCGATCTGCTCGGCTGAAGCCACCTCGTGCAGCAGGTGCATATTGCCCTCATCCGGCGCGGCGCCGTTGAGCGCAAGCGGACCGAGCAGGCTGCGCCCCGCGGCCTCGAAGACCACGGCCACCGAACGCCAGTCCAGTCCCAAGCCCCCTACGTCGCGCGGCAGCTGCGGACCGTAGATGTTCTCAGCACGCGCTTTGGCACGCAAGCTTGCTATGGTTTGCGGATCCGGCGGCTCGCCGCGCAGCCGCGCCTCCAGCGGTATCGCTTCACGGTCCACAAAGGCGCGCACGCGATCGCGCAGGGCGACGAGGTCACCGGGAAGTTCGAAGTCGATCACGAGCCGGACGTTTCCACCTGGCTAGCGCCCGCGCCTCGTCCGGCGGCGCGGGGACCAGCGGCGCGCTGGCAGAATGCGGCGGGCATGGAGCATCCCGGTTACCTTCGCTACCCCACCATTCACGCCGAGCGCATCGTCTTCGCCTCCGAGGAGGACCTCTGGTCCGTCGATGCCGGCGGCGGCGTCGCGCGGCGGCTCACCGCCGCGCACGGCGAGTGCAGCTACCCGCGCATCTCGCCCGACGGCACCACGATCGCCTTCGTGGGGCGCGACGAGGGCTCGCCCGAAGTCTACGTCATGCCGGCGGGGGGCGGACCGGCGCGGCGCCTCACGTATCTGGGTGGGCGCATGTGCATCGTCTCCGGCTGGCGCCCCGACGGCGGCGCCGTGCTCTTCGCTTCGGATCACGGCACGCCGTTCATCAAGCACTCCGTTGCGTACGCGGTCGCGCCCACGGGGGGACACCCCGAGCCGCTGCCCTACGGAGCCGCGGTGACGCTGGCGCTCTCGCCGCGCGGCGGCGTGCTGATCGGCCGCAACAACGCCGATCCCGCACCGTGGAAGCGCTATCGCGGCGGCACCGCCGGCGTGATCTGGATCGATGCCGGCGGCAGCGGCGTCTTTCGCCAGCTGGTGCGCCTCAACGGCAACCTCTCTTCGCCGATGTGGCTGGGCGGCCGCGCCTACTTCCTCTCCGATCACGAGGGTGTCGGCAACATCTACTCCGTCGAACCAGATGGCGGTGATCTGCGCCGGCACACGGACTGCGAGGAGTATTACGCGCGCTTCCCCTCCACGGACGGCGAGCGCATCGTCTACTCGTGCGGTGCCGACGTCTACCTGTACGATCCGCGCACCGATCGCAGCACGCACGTCCAGATCGAGACGCCGTCGACGGCGCCTCAGACCGCGCGCCGCTTCGTCGCGGGAGCGCCGCTCCTGGAAGACTACGCGCCGCACCCCGAAGGCCACTCGCTGGCGCTGATCGCGCGCGGACAGCCGTACACCATGGCGTTCTGGGAGCAGGGCGTGCTCCACCACGGTCACGGCAGCGCCGTGCGCTATCGGCTGGCGGAGTGGCTGAACGACGGCGCACGCATCGTGGTTACCAGCGACGAAGGCGGCCGCGAGCGCTTCGAAGTCCACGCCGCCGACGGGATGACGCCGCCGCGCGTGGTGGAACCGAGCACCGACCTCGGACGCACCGTGGAGCTGGCCGTCTCGCCCGCGCGCGACATGATCGCCGTCGCCAACCATCGTCAAGAAGTCTACACCGTCGAGCTCGAGAGCGGCGCGGCGCGGCGCCTGGACCACAGCCCTGGCGCGCGCGCGGCGGATCTCGCGTTCTCTCCCGACGGCCGCTGGCTGGCCTATGTCTGGGCACCACAGCACGATCTCTCGATCATCCGTGTGGCGGAGGTGGCCACCGGCGCGCTGCACGATCTCACGACGCCGCTGCGCAACGACGAAGCGCCGGCCTGGGATCCCGAGGGCAAGTATCTCTACTTCCTCTCTACGCGCGAGTTCAATCCCGTCTACGACGCGCTGCAATTCGATCTCGGATTCCCGCTGGGCATGCGTCCGTTCGCCATCACGCTGCGCGCGCAGACACCCAACCCGTTCGTTCCGCGCCCCCGTCCGGTGGTCCATCGTGACGAGCACGACGACCGCCCCGACGACGGCGAGCCGGTACCGGTCGAGATCGATTTCGAAGGCATCGCGGGGCGACTGCTGGCCTTCCCCGTGGACGAAGGACGTTACGAGCAGATCGCCGCCGTCAAAGGGCGCGCGCTCTTCACGCAGGTGCCGTTGCGCGGCGCACTCGAGAACGGGAGCTGGGCCGATCACGACGTCGACGCCGAGGCCACGCTGATGGCTTACGATTTTGAAGAGCAGCGCGCGGCGGCGCTGGCCAAAGAAGTGACCGACTTCCGGGTGGCGGCGGACCATCAAACGGTGATCTACCGCTCCGCAGAGCGCCTGCGTGCCATCGACGGCACGGAGAAGCTGCCGGAGAACGGCGATCAGGAGGAGCCTGAGGACGAGATCGGCCGCAAGAGCGGCTGGATCGATCTCGAGCGGCTACAAGTGAACGTCGAGCCGCGCTGCGAGTGGGCGCAGATGTACGACGAGGCCTGGCGCCTGCAGCGCCAGCAGTTCTGGGACGAGCGCATGAGCGCCGTCGATTGGGACGTCGTGCGCGCGCGATACGCGCGGCTGTTGCCGCGCATCCGCACGCGCAGCGAGCTCTCCGACCTGATCTGGGAGATGCAGGGAGAGTTGGGCACATCGCATGCCTACGAAGGCGGCGGCGACGTTCGCAAGCCGCCGCAGTACGCGCTGGGCTTCCTCGGCGCCGATCTGCGCTACGACGGAGCCAGCGGCGGCTACCGCGTGGAGCACGTCATCCGGGGCGATTCGTGGGCCCGCGACTGGGACTCACCGCTGGCCGAGCCCGGCGTGCAAGTGCGCGAGGGGGAGACGATCGTCGCCGTGGGCGGCGCCGCACTCTCACGCGAGCATCCGCCGGCGGAGTTTCTCGTCAACCTCGGCGGCGCGGCGGTGGCGCTGCGCGTGCGCGGCGTAGACGGTTCGGAGCGCCAGGTGGTGGTGCGCACACTCAAAGACGAGCGCCCGCTGCGCTATCGCGCCTGGGTGGAGGCCAATCGCGCGCGCGTCCACGCGGCCACGGACGGACGCATCGGCTACCTGCACATCCCGGATATGGGCCCGTGGGGCTTTGCCGAGTTTCACCGCGGTTATCTCGCCGAAGTCGGCGGACGCGACGGCTTGATCGTGGATGCGCGCTTCAACCGCGGCGGACACGTCTCACCGCTGCTGCTGGAGAAGCTCGCACGCAAGCGCGTCGGCTACGACGTCTCACGCTGGGGGCCGGCACAGGCCTATCCACCCGAATCGGTCGCCGGCCCCATCGTCGGGTTGACCAACGAGTTCGCGGGCTCCGACGGTGACATCTTCAGCCACGTCTTCAAGCTCTACGGACTCGGCCCGCTGGTCGGCAAACGCACCTGGGGCGGAGTCGTCGGCATCTGGCCGCGCCACGCGCTGGTGGACGGGACGGTGACCACGCAGCCCGAGTTCTCGTTCTGGTTCAACGACGTCCACTGGAGCGTGGAGAACTACGGTACCGATCCGGACGTCGAGGTCGAGATCGCGCCGCAGGACTACGCCGCCGGCCGCGACCCGCAATTGGAGAAGGCCGTTGCGTTAGCGCTCGACGCACTGGCGCAGGCCCCCGTCACGCTGCCGCCGTTCGACGAGCGTCCGCGCTTGGGTCTGCCCAAACTTCCGCCACGGGCTGTACTGCATGCGCCGGTGGGATTTCAAACCACGGAATAAAGATTGCTCTTCGCGAGAGTAACGTGGCAGGAATGGCCTTCGTTGACGGGGTGATACGAGCCTAGCGAGACTGTGCTCGTGGCACGGTTCGGTTTTCCGAATCCTACGGAGGGGTCTGAATATGTCCGGACATCCCATCTCTCGCGAAACATTCATCAAGGGCGCGGCCGTCGGTGCGGCTGCGGTATCCGCGGGCTTTCCCGCCTTCATTCCCAGCCGCGGCGAAGCGGCCGACGTCATCAAGATCGGTAACACCGAAGAGAACACCGGCGTCTACTCCGCGCTGGCGCGCAACCAAACGCGCGGTATGGCGATGGTGCTCGAGAAGTGGAACAAGAAGGGCGGCGTCCTCGGGCGTAAGGTCGAGATGGTCATCGAAGACAACGCCAACGATCCTGGCGTGGCCGTCCAAAAGGCCCGCAAGCTCGTCAACCAAGACAAGGTTGCCGCGCTGATCGGTACGGTCTCGAGCGCGGTAGCGCTCTCCACCAGCGGCGCCGCCAACACGCTGAACACGCTGTTCATCGACACGGGCGGCCACGCCGATCCCATCACCGGCAAAAACTGCCACTGGAACACGTTCCAAGTTTGCCACACCACGTGGGCGCTCAGCCACGCGTCCGGCTACGGCATCGCCAAGAAGTTCGGCAAGAAGTGGTACATGATCACGCCGGACTATGCCTTTGGCCATTCGCTGGCCGAAGGCTATACCGACGTGATCAAGCACGTCGGCGGCCAGATCCTGGAGAACGATCTGGCGCCACTGGGCACCAGCGACTTCAGCCCGTATCTCACCAAAGTGCTGGCGGCCAAGCCCGACGTCTTCATCGTCAACGGTCTCAGCGGCGACGACTACGTCAACTGCATGAAACAGGCCAGCTCTTTCGGCCTACTCAAGAGGATCCCGGCAGCCGGACCCTATGCCGAGCTCGAGACGGTTTGGGCCCTCCCTTCCGTCGCACGCGTTGGCTATTGGGGCACGGAGTGGTACTACAAAGGCGACAACGTTCTCGGCTCCGCGAACACCGAGGCCAAAGCCTTCGCAACCGAATACCGCAAGCGTTACAACGAGCCGCCGACGCCGCGCAGCGCCTTCGGCTACGTAACGATGGACCGCTTGCTGTGGGCGATCAGCACGACCAAGTCGACCGACGCGACCAAACTGGCGCGTGCACTTGAGGGTAGCGAGTTCCAGTCGATCTGGGGCAGCAAGGCTGCCTTCCGCAAACAGGATCACGCGCTGATCTGGCCGATGTGGGTCGGCACGCTGCGCCCCAACGGCTCGCCCTCGGACAAGTACGATGTCTTCGACGTCGAGGACGAGGAGCCGGGGGACAAGATCTTCATCACGCCCGAGGAGGCAACCAAGGCCTGCAACCTCGGCTATCCGTAGACGCGGCTCGCATCAAGGCAACGGGAGGAGGGGCGCTGCCCCTCCTCCCGCGCTTTCTGCGCGACCGCGCGTTCAGCGCGACAACGTACGCTTGAAGAAGGCCTGCACCAGCGGCCACACGTTACGTGCGGCGGGAGTCGAAGCGCCGTTCGCGCCGCGCCGGAAGAAGGCGTGGCCCTCCTGCGGGTAGACGCGCAACTCGAACTCTTTGTGGCTCGTGCTCAGCGCGGCGCGGATCCGCTCCACCGACTCCATGGGGATCGAATGGTCCCTGCCTCCGAAGGCGAGCAGGAGCGGCGCGTGCACGCGCGCCACGTCGTCCAGCAGCTCCGGCTCTCCGCCGGGTAGCGGGCGCGCGATCGCGCCCCCGTAGAACGAGCAGGCGGCATCGATCTCCGGCAGTGTCGCCGAGTAGAACGCCACCGTTCCACCCATGCAGAAGCCCCACGTACCGACGCGGCCGTTGCAGAACGGTTGACCGCGCGCCCAGCCTGCGGCGGCACACAAATCCTCCGCCAGCGTCGCACGCGTGAGTTTGCGCGCTGCCGCCATGCCCTTGTGCACGCCTTGCTGATCGTACGGAAGATCCAGATCGGGATCGCTCCGATGATAGTAGTTCGGCGCGATGCCGACGTAACCGATCGAGGCCACCAGATCGGCAACGCGCCGCATCTCCGCATTGACTCCGAAGATCTCCTGAAGCACCAGGATGACGGGGCGCGCCTGCGCCCCGCGCGGGCAGGCCAGGTACGCGGGCATCGCGCCTTCTCCGACCCCGATCTGCACGGGGCCGGAATCCGTCACTACGAGGCCGCCTCTTGCAGGCCCATCAAGGTGCGGATCATGGCGCGGTCGCGCTCCAACTCCGAGGCCACGCCCGAGTAGACGATGCGCCCTTCGTCCATCACGTAGGCTCGATCGGCCACCTTGAGCGCCAGCAGCGCGTTCTGCTCGACCAGCAGGATCGAGGTGCCGGCGGCCTTCATCTCCTCCAGGATCTTGTAGACTTCCTCGACGATCAACGGAGCGAGGCCCTGCGAAGGCTCGTCCACCAGCATCATGGTCGGATTGGCCACGAGCGCTCGCGCGATCGCCAGCATCTCCTGCTCGCCGCCGGAGAGGCGGCCGGACTTACGCGCGCGCAACTCCTGGAGCTTGGGCAAGCGCTGGAAGACGCGGTCGATGGTCCAGGCCCCCTTACGGCCCGTCTCGGCAATCTGGAGATTCTCCAGCACCGTCAGCTCCTTGAACATGCGCCGCCCCTCCGGGACGTAGCCCACGCCCAAGCGCGAGACGCGGTAACTGGGCCAGCCCGAAATATCCCGACCGCTGAACTTCACCGTTCCAGCGCGGGGACGCGTCAGCCCCAAGATGCTGCGCATCGTGGTAGTCTTGCCGGCGCCGTTGAGTCCCAGCAGCGCTACCAGCTCCCCTTTGCCCACCGTGAGCGAGACGTCGTGGAGGATGTGGCTCTTGCCGTAAAACGTGTTGAGATTGTCGACTGCGAGAAAAGACTCAGACACGGTTGAGCACCTCTTGACCGAGATAGGCTTCGCGGACGGCTTGGCTGTTGGAGATCTCGCTGGGCGTGCCTTGCGCCAACATGGCGCCACGGTCGAGCACGGTGATGTGATCGGCCAGCGAGAGCACCACGCGCATGTTGTGCTCCACGAAGAGCACGGTCAGCCCCAAGCGATCGTGAAGATCGCGAATGACCCGCATGATGCGCTCGGTTTCGGCCTCGGCCAGCCCTGCCATCGGCTCGTCGAGCAGCACGATCGTGGGATCGACCGAGAGGCTCATCGCGATCTCACAAAGGCGCTGGCTGCCGTGCGAGAGCTCGGCCACCGGGCGATCCTTCAAATGCGCGAGATTGACGAAGCCGAGCAGCTCGTCGATCTTGGCGTCGATCTCCTTCTTACGCGACGCCGACGGCAGCCGCAGCTTGAACGCGATCTTCTGCTGGCTCTGCACGCCGATCAAGAGATTCTCGTAGACGGTGAGCTCGGGGAAGATGCTGGGCGTCTGAAACGTGCGGCTCATGCCCAACTGCACGCGTTGCCAATTGGGCATGGTGGTGATGTCCCGGCCCTGATACAGCACCTGCCCGCCATCGGGATAGTAGAAGCCCGACAGCGCATTGAAGAACGTCGTCTTCCCGGCGCCGTTGGGTCCGATCACCGCGTAGATCGAGCCATGCTCGATCTTGACGGAGACGTCGTTGACGGCGAGGACACCGCCGAAGTTCTTCGAGACGTTCTTCGCCTCGAGAAGCGTCTGCGCCATCTATGACTCCTTCTGTTCGGCAGCGGCCACCGCCGCGCCGGTGGGGGTACCGGCGGATCCGCCGTGCTCCCAGGTCTTGTGCGCCACCTCTTCCTCGGAGACCGGAGCACCGACGTCACGGCGTGCGATCGCATAGAGGAGCGTCCCCAGCAAGCCGCGCGGGAAGGCCAGCACGCAGATCACGAAGAGCGCACCGATGTAGATCTGCCACGTCTGGGTGAGCGTGGAGACGATGTCCTTACCGATGACGTAGATCAGCGAGCCGACGATTGGACCCCAGATGGTACCGGCGCCGCCGAGAATCATGATCATCACGAAGTCGCCGGACTGCTGCCAATCCAGCATCAGCGGTGCGGCGAACATGATCAGCAAACCGTAGAGCGCGCCGGCCAAGCCTGCCATTCCCGCCGAAACCAGCAGCGCGACGAAGATGAACTTGTTGGAGTCCAGGCCCAGGTAGCGCACGCGCAGCTCGTTCTGCCGGATGGCTTGGAGCGTGCGGCCGAACGGCGAGCGCACGATCAGCCAAAAGCCGAGCAGCACCGCCGCGAAAACCAGCAGCATCAAGTAGTAGAACGTCGTCTCGTGGAGATCGGTGTGCCAGCCCGGAAACCCGAAGTACGGCCGCGAGAAGCTCATGCCGTCCTCACCGCCGGTGAACTCGTTGGCCCGATAGGCGATGAAGTAGAACACCTGGCCGAACGCCAGCGTCAGCAGCGCGAAGTAGATCCCGCGCCGGCGCAACAGGAACGGGCCCACCAGCAATCCGCCGATGAACGCGATGGCCGTGCCGATGAGGGCGCCTTCGATGAAGTTGACGTTGAGGTAGTGGATCGAGAGGCCCGCACCATAGGCGCCCAGACCGAAGTAGGCTGCGTTGCCGAAGGACATCAGCCCGGTGTAGCCCAGCAGCAGATTGACGCTCATCGCGGCGATGCCGAAGAGCAGCATCTCGCTGAGGATGGAGACATCCAAATGCATCAGCGAGAGCACTGAGTGAGAGCCCATCTTGAGCGGCAGGACCGCTAGCAGCACGACGGAGATAATCGCTCCGACGTACCCTTGCATCTGTCTGTTTTTCATCCGAACAGGCCCTCCGTCCCGAAGAGGCCGCGCGGACGGATCAGCAGTACGACAGCCATCAGGATGTACATGATGATCTCATTGGCGGCCGGCACGAACAGCGTCGTGACGCTGATCGCCAAGCCCACCAGTAGGCCGCCTACGATGCTGCCGAAGAGGCTACCCATGCCGCCGATGATCGCCACGACGAACGCCGGCATCAGCAGCGCGTTACCCATGGTCGGCGAGAGGCCCAGCAGACCCGAAGCGAGCACTCCGGCCAAGCCCGCCAGCGCCATGCCCAACGCGAAGTTGACCATGTAGAGCAGCTGCGTGTTGGTGCCCATGGCCGAGATCATCTCGGTGTCCTGGATGGCTGCGCGCAGGCGCAAGCCGAAGCGCGTCCGCCACAAGAAGAGCGCGAGCGCCACCATGGCCGCTGCCAGCACCCCCGCGATGAACAGCCGCAGCGTTGGGAACTGCATGAAGCCCAACGAGATGCCGCCTCCAAGGACGCCCGGGGCCGAGAACGGTACGCCGTTCGGCCCCCAGATCAATCGATAGACCTCCTCCGCGATCAGCGAGAGGCCGAAGGTCAACAACAAGCTGAAAATTGGATCGCGCTTGTACAGCGGCACGATCAGCAGACGCTCGACCACCACGCCTACCACGACGGTCAGCAACGGTGCGAGGAGCAATGCGAACCAAAACGACGTGCCCTTCGACACCAGCGTAAACGCCAAGTAGCCCGCCAACGTAAGGAAGCTTCCGTGAGCGAGGTTGATCGTGCCCGTCAGATTCATGATCAGTGAGAGGCCGATCGCGACGAAGGCGTAAAACGCGCCGAGGACAAGACCGTTGAAGACCGATGGTACGACGTTGGATAGCATCTCTTTATCCTATGACGGGGAGCCGCCGAAGCGGCACCCCGTCGTCGTCGGAAGCGGTGTAACCCGGCCGGATCCGGAGATCAAGACGGGTACTTGAGGTTACAGACCTGTGCCTGCTCGGCGGTAGTTTTGGAGATCTTGTCCGCCGGCTGGCGATCGATCACGTTGAAGATGTCGTCCTTATCCGCGGCCGTGCCGTGCGAGCGCACCTCAACGAAGTAGTTCGGCCACATGAGCTGGTGATCGGTACCGCGGTAGTAAGCGCCGCCGTCCCAGATCGTCTCGAAATGCGCGTTCTCCAATTTACGCGCCACTTTGACGGGATCCGTGGACTTGGTTTCGTTCATCGCCCACAGCATGCGGTCTAAGGTGACGTAGCCGAAAGCGCTGCGCGCGCTGGGCGGTGTGTTGTGCTTGGCGCGGTACTCCTTGACGAAGTTCGCGGCCGCCGTGTTGTGCTTGCCGAATACCAGATCGCTATTATAGTACCACTCCACGCCCCAGTAGCCGACGCGCGACTCCGGCGGGAGGGCGAGGAAGGGCTCGAGCTCAGCCTGCGGGCCCGCCACCGGGAACTTCTTGAGCAGCCCAAAGGAGTTGGCTTGCTTCAGGAAGTTGACGAAATCGGCGCCCGCCAGCAACACGATGATGACATCCGGCTTGGCCGGTCCGATCTTCGTGATGTAGGTGCTGAAGTCGCTGGTACCCAGCGGAGTCAAGTCGTTGGCAACGATCGTTCCGCCGACTTTCTTGATGACGGCCTCGTAGCCCGCGGCCAGCGAGTGGCCAAAGGCGTAGTCCGGCGTGATCATGTACCACTTCTTGCCGAACTTCTTGGCGATCGACAGGCCCGTTGCCTGAGTCTCCTGCCAGGCCGTATGGCAGGTGCGGAAGACGTCCCAATGACACTGCGCGCCGGTGACGGGATCGGTGTGTCCGCCGGTGACCATGTAGAGCGCGCCCAGCGAGTTGGCCGCGCCGCTGGCCGAGAGCGCGATGGCGCTGTTGACGGTCCCGTAGACCGCGGCGACTTTGTCCTGGTTGACGAGCTTGCGGACTTTTTGAACGGCGACGCCGGGGTCGTTCTGATCGTCCTCGACGACGACCTCGACCTTGCGCCCCATCACGCCGCCCTTCTTGTTCCAGTGCTCCAGCGCCAAGGCGGCGCCGAAGACTTCAGGCTGCGAGATGTCCACGTAGACGCCGGAGAGCTCGGCGATCTGCCCGATCTTGAGCACGTCGGCGGCTTCGCCCCGGCTGGGAATGAAGGCGGGGAAGCCCGCGCTGAGGGCTGCGGCACCAACGGCCGCGCCTTCGAGGAAGCTCTCGCGAGAGATCGACTGGTTACCCAAATGACACCTCCCGGCGCGCGTATCGGCGGCTTCACAAAAGTCGCTCGCGCGCGTTGAAAAACAGAAACTTGCGAAATGACTTTCCAATGAGAACCAGGGCGCTGGATTTTTCCTTATCGGCCCGCGCGACCTGCTCGCGCGGCCCAAAAACTGTCGGGACGCTACGACCCCTCGATCATTCGGCGCAGCGTCGGCTTGTCGAGCTTGCCCATCGCGTTGCGCGGGAGCGACTCGAGAAAGCGAACTTCACGCGGCACCTTGAAGCTGGCGATACGCTCGCGCAGGTGCGTCAGCAGCGCCTCCACGTCGACTCGGACGCCCGGCAGCGGTGCGACAAAAGCAAGGGGCACTTCTCCTCGCGCCGCTTCGCGCAGCGGAACGACGGCGCTCTCTTTCACACCTGGAAATGCGTCGATCTCCTCCTCGATCTCGCGCGGGTAGACATTGAAGCCGCCGGAGATGATCATCTCCTTGAGGCGCCCGACGATGGCATAACTGCGCGATTGCGGATCGAGACGCGCCAGATCCCCGCTGCGGAACCAACGCCGCCCCCCGTCGTCGGTGAGGAAGGCCGCCGCGGTGGCCTGGGGGTTGCGGAAGTAGCCGGAAAAGACGTTTGGCCCCCAGATGCAGAGCTCGCCCACCTCGCCGTCGGCCAAGCGGGCCCCACTGATTTGATCGACAATACAGGCTTCGACGCCGGGAAACGGCAGGCCGACCGCACCGGGGATGCGCGGGCCGCCGTAGCGGTTGGTCAGGCACATCATGGTCTCGGTGGCGCCGTAGCGCTCGAGGATCTCCTGGCCAAAGCGCTCGCGGAACAGCCCCCACACCTCCGCCGAGAGCGCCGCCGAGCCGCTGACCCAGAGCCGCAGCGCCGGAGGACGGCGCTCTCCGAGCCGTTCCAACAGGCGCACGTACATCGTGGGGACGCCGAAGAACATCGTCGCCCGCTCCCGCTCGAGCAGCTCGAGCATCGACTCGGCATCGAAGCGGCGCTCGACGACGATCGTCGAGCCGTTCACGAGGGTGGTCCCCAGCGCCACCTGGAGACCGTGTACGTGAAAGAGCGGCAGCGCGATGCAGAGGACGTCGTCGGGGCGCCAGCGCCACGCCGTCCGCACCGCCGCGGCGCTCGCGGCCAGGGCCCGGTGCGGGATCATGGCCCCCTTCGCCCGCCCGGTGGTACCCGACGTGAAGATGATCAGCGCGACCGTCTCCGGGCGGGCGTCGAACTCCCGCCAGGCGGCGGGCACGGGGTACTCCTCGGCCACCCGCTCGATCTCGGCGGCCTCGATCACGCGCTCTCCGAAGCCCGTCTTGCGGGCCTCGGCGGCGAGGGCACCCGCGCTCACGATCCCCCGCACCTCCGCATCCTCCCAGACGACGACGGCATCGCGATCGCGATAGAGCGGATTGGTCGGAACCACCACCAAGCCCGCGCGCAAGGCGCCGAGATAGGCGTCGACGAAGGCCAGTTGGTTCTCTAGATAGATCGCCAGACGGTCCCCCGGTGCGTGGCCTTGGGCGCTCAGCCATGCGGCAACGCGGCGCGAGCGCTCCTCCAGCGCACCGTAGGAGAGGCGGCGGCCGTCCATCACCAAGGCGGTGTGGTCGCGGCGGTCGCGCACCGAGCCCGCAAAAAGGTCGAGCAGCGTCATGGTCCTCCAGCCCTCCGGAACGGCTGCCCATTCCAGGGCGCGCCGCGGGCACCCTCCAGCCCGACGAAGGACCACCGCGCCCACGGCGGGAAAGGCGCGCCCCTAGGCGCCCTCGTGGTGCCGGAGAAGTCTCGAGCGGTGCGCCGCGTGCTTTACATGCGCGTAGCTGTGGATAGGCTTCGGCCGATCTTGGCCGTGAGCCCCCGTGGCGCGTAACCGCCGCGCCCCGCGCTACAACATACGAACGAAAGGTAACATAGGCAAACACGTGCCGACGGAAATCCTCATTTCGAGCGACCCCTGGGAGAACCGAGTCGCCATCGTCGAGGACGGTACTCTCTCCGAAATCTACTTCGAGCGCGAAGAAAAAATCATCGGCTCCATCTACAAGGGCAAAGTACAGAACGTCTTGCCCGGGATGGGAGCCAGCTTCGTCGACATCGGGCTGGGGCGCAACGCGTTCCTCTACGTCGACGACATCAATCGTCAGCCGCTGAATATCGGCGACGTCGAGATCACGCAGGGGCGCAGTGGTTGGACCATCAGTGAGAAGGTCAATCGCGGCGACGACGTCTTGGTGCAGATCGTCAAAGAGCCGCGCGGTCTCAAGGGCGCGCGTGTCTCGACGAACATCTCGCTGCCTGGCCGCTATCTGATCCTCATGCCGACGGGCCGCTACTCGGGTGTCTCGCGCAAGATCGAGAGCGCCGAGGAGCGCAACCGCCTCAAAGCCGTCATGAAGCGCATCCGCCCGGAGGGCATGGCGACGATCGTGCGCACGGCCGCCGCCGGCGTGAGCGAGGCGGAGCTGATCGCCGATCTCGGCGTGATGATCCGCATGTGGCATGGGATACTCGAATCGTACAAGCGTCCCAAGGCCCCCGCGCTACTGCACAAGGACATGAACCTCGTCTACAAAGCGGCACGCGATTTTCTCACGCCCGACGTCGACGCCATGTGGATCGACGACGCGCAGGAGTTCGAGAAGGTTCGCGACTTCCTGCGGCTGCTGGGGCCGCAGTACCTGGATCGCGTCCAGCATTACGCCGGCAACCTCTTCCACGATCGCGGCATCGATGAAGAGATCCAGAAGCTGCTGCGTCCCAAGGTGTGGCTGCCCTCAGGCGGCTACCTCATCATCGACCATACCGAGGCCCTGACCGTCATCGACGTCAACTCCGGAAAGTTCACCGGAGGCAAGAACCTCGAGGACACGATCGTCAGGACGAACATCGAAGCCGCGGCGGAGATCGCACGCCAAGTACGCATGCGCGACATCGGCGGCATCATCGTCTGCGATTTCATCGACATGGCGCGCGAGAGCGAGCGCAACAAAGTCATCACCACGCTCGAAGCGGGTCTGCGCAAGGACCGCACGCGCACGACCATCCAGTCGTTCAGCGCGCTGGGGTTGCTGGAGTTCACCCGCAAGCGCGTCGGCAAGGACCTGGAGCAGCAGCTGCGCGGATCGTGTCCGACGTGCAACGGTTTGGGGACGGTGATGTCGCCCGAGTCGATGGCCGTCGAGGCACTGCGCTCGATTCGCAGTCTGTGCGCGAACGAGCCCGCCGGCGACGCGCCCGTCTTCGTCGAGTGCGCACCCAGCGTGGGGGCGCAGATCGTCTTCTGGATGGAGGCCGAGAAGCGCGGCCTGAGCGAGCAGATCGCGCGGCCGATCGCCGTGCGCGTCGACGCTACCATCCCGCCGGAGAAGTTGCGCATCAACATCGTCGGCCGCCAGCGCGCGGCCGGGCGCAAGGAGACGCTGACGACGCTGCCCGTTCCGAAGGTAAGCGTCGGCAGCGAAGTCGAGGTCGAACTCCTGAACCTGCGCCTGCCCAACCCGCAGTCCGCGGTAGCGGTGGTCGACGGCTTCCTGGTGGAGGTCGAGAACGCCGGCGCCGGCATGGGACAGACCACGACGATCAAGGTCCTGGAGATCGACGAGGACGCGATGTTCGCCGAGCCGGAGACGCCGATCGTCGCGGCCCTGCCTGGCGAGGGGAAGCGCAAGCGGCGCCGCGGCGGGCGCGGCCGCAAGCGTGCGCTTACCGCGGCCGAGCAGACCGAAGAGTTGCGTGAATTGGCGGAGGAGGCCTCGAAGGGCAACGGCGCCCGCCCGGCGCTGGGCATCTCTACCGCCAGTGAGGCCGCCGAGGAAGAAGAGGCCGAAGCCAAGCAAGACGCGGCGGCCGATGCCGATGCTGGCGCTATCGTGATCGGGGATGGCGAGGCCACCGAGGGGCACCGCCGCCGCCGGCGCCGGCGCCGCCGCCGCCATCGCGACACCGAAGCCGCCGCCGAAGTGGGGATCGTCCCCGCCAGCCTGGAGGCCCAGTTGGAGGAGGCGTCCGAGCCCGCTCGGGACGCGTCCGCTGAGGGCGAGAGTCCCTCCGAAGCCGACGCTCACCGGCGCCGGCGCCGCCGCCGCCGCCGGCGGGGCGGGCGCGGGGGAGCCGGAGAGTCCGCGACGCCGCTGGCAGCGGAGCGGGAGATCTTCCGCGTTCACCCGCAGGGAGCCGCGGAGCCTACGGGGCAGCGCGCGCCCTCGACGGCCATCGTCTCACAGCGCGTCGAGCTCGCCGTCGAGCCGCCTCCGCCGCACTTGGTCGCCGCACAGGAGGAGGCGAAAGTCGCCAAGCCCGCGCGCCGCCGGACGACCCGCGCGAAGAGCGGGGGCGCCATCGAGACGGCCGCCGTACCGGCGCTGCCCTCAGCCGACGGTGCCCGGGCGGAGGAGCCTCCCAAGCCCAAGCGCCGCACGGCGCGCGCGAAGACGGCCGAACCGGTGGAGGCGAATGCCACCGCGCAACTCGACTCGTTCGGCCAGCCCGTGAAGGCCAAGCGCACGCCCAGCCGCGCCAAACCAGCAGCGAAGGCAACGGCGCCTGCCGCCAAGGCACCTGCGAAGGCCACAGCGGCCAAGGCCGCAGAGGCTAAACCCAAGCCGCGCACGACACGCGCCAAAGCCGCCGCGGTCGATCCCGCAGAGGTGATCAAGGCTGCCTCCGCCGCGAAGTCCGCAATCAAGGCCAAGGCACGCGCGGCCAAGGACGCGGCCGCCGAAAAGGATGCCAAGCCCGCGAAGAAACGGACCACGACCCGGCGCACCACGACCAAGACCTAACGCACGGCGTGCCGGAAAAGCATGAGGGCGGCCCCTAGCGGGGCCGCCCTCGCGCGTTTGCTCGCTAGCGGGCCGAGGTCTCCTGTCCGCCCTGCGCCAGCCGCTGGTTGAGGTAGCCCAGCGCGCGCTCCAGCTGTGGGTCGTGCCCCGGCTCGCCGAAGCGCGCGTCGCGCACGTCCTTCGAGACGATGTCCGGCTCGATGCCCTGGTGATCGATGTCCCGTCCGCGCGGCGTGAAGTAACGCGCTGTCGTGATCTTGATCGCGGAGCCGTCACCCAGCGGGTAGATTGTCTGCACCACGCCCTTCCCGAAGGTACGTGTGCCGATCAAGATGCCGACGCCGGAATCCTGGATCGCTCCCGAGGTGATCTCCGATGCCGACGCCGTATATCCGTTGACCAGCACGACCAGCGGTCTGGGCGCAATCGCCGTGCTCTCCGCATCGTAGGTCGTGACATTGGAGGCGCGGCTCTCGACGCTGACGATGGGGCCGTCCGGGATGAATTTCGAGGCGACGTCGATGGCGGCGTTGAGATAACCTCCGCCGTTGTTGCGCAGATCCAGCACGAATGCGCGCGCTCCCTGCTTCCCCAACTCATCCAACGCCTGGCTCAGCTCGCGCGCCGTGTCTTGGCCGAAAACCGTGAGCGCGACGTAGCCGATCTTGCCCGCCAGCATGCGGTCGAAGACGCTGGGCGCGTGGATCTCTTGGCGCGTGAGGGGGAGCGTCCCGAGCGCCTTGCCGTCCCGCTGCACTGCGAGCTGCAGTTGCGTACCGGTCTTGCCGCGGATCATCTTCGAGTCGGCCTCGACCGGCAACCCTTTGGTGCTCTTGCCATCCACGGAAAGGATCAGATCCCCAGGCTCCAGGCCCGCTTTGCTGGCCGGCCCACCCGAGATGACTTGGCGCACCAGCAGATACTTGGACTGATCGTCGACGTCGATCACGACACCGATGCCCGAGAACTTGGTGCCGTCGAGACCCTCGTTGAGCTCGGCATACTCTTTGGGATCGAGAAAGACCGTCCAACGGTCGTGCAGCGAACTCAGCATACCGCCGATGGCACTGTAGGTCAGGTTCTTCGGCGCAACCCTACCGCCGGATGCCCGCAGCGCCGCCTGCACTTCGGCGTCAAGCGAGCGGATATTCTGCCCGGGCGCGGCCGCGGCTCTGATCGGCGGAAGCTCCGCGTTCTTCACGCCGGCTTTCACAAGGTAGGCGAGCATCCCGCTACGGGCTCCGTCGAGCAGCAACTGCGGGTCGACCTTCTTGTAGAACTCGTTGGTGGCGCGCGCATAGCTTGTCTCCAGCTCTTGCTGCTCGCCGCTAGAGAGCACCGGCGCGGTCGCGGAAGTGGCCGCAGCAGGAATCAACGGAACCGCCAACAACGCGGCGGCGACCATGAGGGCAGAGGTTATCCGTGAGCATCGCATCGTGTTCATTCTGTGTTTCCTACCCGTGATTTCGGGCATCATTGCAGGCGTGCCCCGTCGCCGTCAAGGGCGCCGGTGCTCGAGGATGGCTTTAGCCGCGGCGAGCTGATGGTCGCTTGGCGTGTCGATGAGCGACGGATCCGCGCTCTGCTCGACGACCACGTCCGGGACGATGCCGCGGTGGTCGATGTCCCTGCCGTTCGGCGTGAGATAACGCGCCGTCGTGATCTTCAGCGCTGAGAGATCGGGCAACCGATAGATGCTCTGCACCACACCCTTCCCAAACGTCCGGGTTCCCACGATGGTTCCAGCGCGATCATCCTGGATGGCTCCGGCCGTGATCTCCGAGGCACTCGCCGTGTATTGGTTGACCAGCACCACCAGCGGTTCGGCCGGATCGTAACGGCCGGTGGCCTGATGAACGTCGCGGTTGCCCGGACGATCCACGGTCGAAACGATGGTTCCGCTCTTGATCCACAGGCTCGAGATGTCGACGGCGGCGTCGAGCAGTCCGCCGCCGTTGTTGCGCAGATCGAGCACGAATGCCTTCGCGCCCTTGTGACGGGCATCATCGAAGGCGGCACGCACTTCGTCGTACGAGGTCGAGCCGAAGTCGGCCAAGCGCACGTAGCCGATACTGCCTTCGACTTTGGCGTGCGCCGAGGGCACGTGGATCTGCTCGCGCACGACGGAGACGGTGCGCGGCTCCGTCTGCCCCTGCGAACGCACCAGCAGCCGCACGACGGTCCCCGTAGCGCCGCGGATTTGGCGCTCCACGGAATCCAGCGTCTCACCTTTGATCGGCTTACCGTCCACGGCGATGATCGCATCGCCGGCCTTGATGCCGGCTCGCGCCGCCGGCGTTCCCTCGATGGGCTGCACGAGCACCACGCCGGTGCGCGGATCCTGGACGATGTAGACGCCGATACCCCCAAAGTCCCCGCCGTTGAGCGACTCCTCCAGCCGGCGAATCTCCTCCGGCGTGAGATAGGTGGTGTAGGGGTCCTTCAACCCCGCCAGCATCCCTTTGATCGCCTGCTGCATCAGCACGGTATCGCCGAACCGTTTGCCGTAGCGATTGATCGCATCACGCAGTACGCCGTCGAGCGCACCGCGATCGCTCTGGAGATCGCCCGTCACCACCGGGTCCGCCAGCTCGGCGCCGGCCACGCCCTGGGCGTGGAGATACGCCAACAGCCCCGCGCGCTCGCCGGCCAGCAGCACGCCGTCGTTCACCGGCTTGTAATAGACGCTTTGCACCTTCTCGAAGGACGCGTTGAGCAGACGCTGATCGAGCGCCGGCCCGTGGCTGAAGATGTCCGGAAGATCCAACGACGCAACGCCGTTGGACGAGCCGGCCGCCGCGCGCGCCGCCGCCGCCTCGCGGGCACCGCGCTCGCGGCCAAGCACGTAGGCGCCCGAGAGCGAGGCGACCAGGACGACGAGCAGCGCCGCGAGTGCGCGGCCGGGAAGCTTCACGTGCGGAGCATCTCCTTAAAGGGGCGGCCTGCTTCTCGTCCGCGCGCGCCGCTCCCTGTCATGCAGGTTCTCGCTACGTACGCGCTAGTGCAGGAGCGCCGTTGGATCCGTCGGTTTGCCGTTGACGCGCACTTCGAAGTGCAGATGGGGGCCGGTAGCCATGCCGGTCGATCCGACGGCGGCGATCGCCTGCCCGCGCTGCACCTCTTGACCGACGGTTACGAAGATCTGCGAACAGTGCCCGTAGAGCGTAGCAATCGACGAGCCGTGATCGATGATGACGGCGTTACCGTATCCGCCGTACCAGCCCGCATAGATCACGTGCCCCCCGGCGGCGGCCGCGATCGTCGCCCCCGTCGGGGCCGCGATGTCGATGCCGGGGTGGAAGTCCATGCGCCCGCCGCCGAAGGGATTGTTACGCAAACCAAAGGGCGAGGTAATCGGACCGGAGAGCGGCCAGGAGAGCGAGATGGGGGCTCCCGCGGGCGATTCGCCGCCCGCAATGGCCCGGGCGCGCCGCTCGCGCTCCAGCCGCTCGGCCTCCTCGCGCTGACGCTCCACGATCAGCCGTTCCAGGGCGGCCTCTTCCTGCGCGGAAAGCCCCTCGAGATCGGCGACCTGTCCGGCGACGTGATTGCGCTGATTCTGCGCCAACGCCACCAACTGAGCCCGCTCATCGGCCAACGCGCCGAGTTGACGCTGCGCCTGCTCCTGCTGAGCGCGCGCGTCGGCCAACTGCGATGCGGTTTGTTCGAGGTCGTGGCGCAGGCTCGCCACGCGCGCCTCGGCGGCCTGGCGATCGCGCACGGTCTGCTGGTTGGCGCGCACGATGAGCCGCAGATTTTCCCAGCGCTCCACGAAGTCGGAGAAAGAGGTCGCGCCGAGCAGCACGTCGAGGTAGCCGAGATCGCCGTTCTCGTACATCGACGCCAGGCGCCGGGCCAACGCTTGCCGGTGCAGGTTCAAGGACGACTCGGCGGCGTCCAGCTGCCGCTGATTCCACGCTAGGCGCGCCTCGACGCCGCGCGTCTTGCCCTCCAAGTTACGCAAGCGCACGCGCGTCGTGTCGATGGCACCGCGCGTTTGACTCAACTGCGACTGCAGATCCCGGACTTTGACTTGCGCCTGCTGCAGCTCGCCGCGCTTGTCGTGCAAGCGCTGCTGCACGTCGCGCATGTGGCGTTGCTGCTCTCGGATCCGCTGCTCGATGGAGCTTGCATGACGCGTGGCCGCGCCGGCAGTCAGCGGCGCCAGTAAAGCTACGGCGAGGGCGGCCGCGAATACGCGCCTCACTGCCGGCGCTTATCCCGCACGTACGTGGATCCGGGCATGGACTTGGCATGCCGCTTCAACTCCGCCGCCATCTCGCCCACCAGATGGTGCGAGGTGATCGGGCGGTGCTCGTTGGAGACGACGGCGATCGAGAGCGACATGACTGGATAACGATTGAGGGTCCCGCGGCGATCACGCGTCTCGATGTAGCCTTGACGCAGATCGCGTTCGTTGTACAGCGCTCGAATGCGCGCGTCAAACGAACGGATCACGGCGTTGCAGATGTCGTCGACGAATTGAGGCTGGGTCGCCACGATGAAATCGTCGCCGCCGATGTGCCCCACGAAGTCGCCTTCACCGCCGTGCTCGCGCACCGCTTCGACCACGACCGCTGCTACGAGCTTGATCGCCTCGTCGCCGTGCATGAAGCCGTAAACGTCGTTGAACGCCTTGAAGTTGTCGAGATCCAGGTAGAGGATGGCCCACTTCTCGTTGGAGGCCACGCGGCGTTTGATAGCCTCCTCGATGGCGAGATTCCCCGGTAGCCGCGTGAGCGGCTGGAGCGCGGAGTCCACGGCCACGCGCCGCAACTTCGCTTTGACGCGCGCCAGCAGCTCGGCCGGCCCAAACGGCTTGGTGATGTAGTCGTCCGCGCCGGCATCGAGGCCGAGGACTTTGTCTTCGCTCTCGCCCTTGGCGGTCAGCATGATGACCGGTACGTGCGTGCCCACCGGATGGCTGCGCACGCGGCGGCAGACTTCGTAGCCGTCCATCACCGGCATCATCACGTCCAGGAGAATCAGATCCGGCACCTGCACGTCGAGCAAATCGAGCGCGGCTAGACCGCTGGAGGCTGTGAGCACACGATATCCCGCCAACTCCAAGTTGGCCGCGATGATTTTGCGGATGTTCTTGTCGTCGTCGACGACGAGTATCGTCTTACCCGTGCCCTCACGCTCGACGCTGCTCTCGGTCATGTGCTCCGTTCCGGTAGATAGATGCTGAACGTCGTGCCGCGGCCGGTCTCTGATACGACGCTGATCGTACCGCCGTGGGCACGCACGATCGACTGCACGATATACAAGCCTAGTCCGCTGCCGCCGGCACTGGCGGTGAGATGGCTGTCGGCCCGATAGAACTTGTCGAAGATATAGTCGAGATCGCTCTCGGGGATGCCGACTCCCGAATCGCGGACGAGTACGCGCACGCCCTCAGGGAGCCGTTCTGCCCAGACCCGGATCTCCCCGCCGCGCGGCGAGTATTTCACGGCATTCTCGAGCAAGTTCGAAAAGACTTCATGCAAGCGGTCCGGATCGCCGGAGACGCTGATACCCGCGACGTCGAGCACGACGGGGTGACGCTCCACGTCGCGCGCGAGGTTAGCCAGCACGCGCTCCAAGAGACCTTCCAGTGGGACGCTCTTGCGCCGCCTGAGCATGAAGCCGCTGTCCACACGTGTCACCACCAGCAGATCGTCTACCAGACGCGCCAGACGATCGGCCTCGGCCTCGACGATCTGCAGGAACTCGCCGCGGATGCTCTCGTCGAGTTGCGGGTTGGTGCGCAGCGTCGCGGTGTAGGCTTTGATCGAGGTGAGCGGCGTGCGCAACTCGTGTGAGATCGTGCCGACGAACTCGGCTTTGAGCTGATCGATCTCGCGCACGCGCTGTTCGCTTTGAAAAACCCAGAGCCAGCCTGCGGCACTGCCGTCCAGCGTGATGGGGCGCACTCTACCCACCAGCAAGCGCTGCGCGTCGCGCCCCGGGACCGCCACCTGGATCGAGGCGCCTGCCGCGCGTTCCAACTCGAACGCCTCCAGCGCACCGGGAGCGACCTGCGCGAGCGGCCGGCCCATGGCCTCCGCTGCCGGGATCCCGCTGATACCCTCCGCGGCACGGCTCCACCCGGCGACCGTCCCCTGGGCGTCCACGATGCAAACGCCTTCATCGAGCAGGTCGAGCAGGGAGGCTACAACCTCAGACACGCAGGTACCGGCCGACGCTGATCCACGACGCGATCGCCCCCACTAGCGCCCCCGCACCCAGCAACTGCAGCGCCAGCGGAATCAAATCGGGAGCCTGGGTGGGGAACGGAATGAACGTGATCAGCTGCGCCAGCGCGGGCAGCAACTCGTGCTGTGCCGTCAGTAACAGCGTCACCGCGACGGCGGCGCCGAGCGATCCCGCCACCACGCCCTCGGCGATAAACGGCAGACGGATGTAGTTGTTGGTGGCACCCACCAGCTGCATGATCGCGATCTCGCGCCGGCGCGAGTAGACCGTCAGCCGGATCGTGTTGGAGATGATCTGGAACGCCGCCAGCACGAGCAGCACGATCACCGCTAGCCCGACGCGTTGGGCAGCGCCGAGCACGTTCATGACCCGCTGCACGGTTTTGGCCGCGTACTGCACGTCGGCCACGCCCGGCAGCGCCTTGACCGCGTCGGCGATCGCCGGAACGTCGGCAACGTGGCGCGCGCGAATGCGCAGGACGTCGGGGAGCGGGTTGGTCGTCAGCAGCGAGGTGTCAACCTCGCCGCGCAGCTTGTCGCGCAGATCCTTGAGCCCCTGCGCCTTGGAGACGTAGGCAACGTGGGCGACGCCCGGCAGCGCGCCGGTGCGCGCGATGAGCCCGGAGTCGGCTTTGAGGTCGCGCTTGTCGCTCAGGAAGGCACTCACCTCGATCTGTTGGAGTGCCTGATCGCTCACCGCCGCGGCGGTCCGCTGCACGAACAGGAAGGTGCCGAGCATAGCAATCGCCACGGCCACCGAACCGATCGCGGTCAGCTGCATCGCCGCGTTGCGCGTGAGGTTCGCGAAAACCTCACCCAGAAAGAACTTGACCTTGCCCCAATCCAAGGAAGTAGAACCCCCGCTCCTCGTCGCCGACGATGCGCCCGTTCTCCAGACGCACCACGCGCTTGCGCATGCGGTCGACAACCGCTTGATTATGTGTGGCCACGACCACCGTCGTGCCCTTGGTGTTGATCCGCTGCAGCAACTCCATGATCTCGGTCGTGTTGCTGGGATCGAGATTGCCCGTGGGCTCGTCGCAAAGGAGAATCTTGGGATTGTTCACCAAGGCGCGCGCGATCGCCGCGCGCTGCTGCTCGCCGCCCGACAGTTCGCTCGGGAACATGCGGCTCTTTTGAGCCAGTCCCACCAGATCCAGACAACGCGGCACCTGACGCATCACGTCCTTGGTGCGCGCGCCGGTGACCTGGAGCGCGAAGGCGACGTTCTCCCAAATCGTCTTGCCGCCGAGCAGCTTGAAATCTTGGAAGACCACGCCCACGTTACGACGCAGCCGGGGGATGGCCCCGGCTCGCATGCGATGAACCGCGATGCCGTCGACGTAGACGTCGCCGGTAGTGGGAACTTGCTCCCGGTAGAGGAGACGGAGAAGGCTCGACTTGCCCGTACCCGAGTGTCCCACGAGGAAGACGAACTCGCCCTTCTCGATCTTGAGGTCGACGGCGTCGAGGGCGCGGACGCCGTTAGGGTACAGTAAGGATACGTTGCGTAGTTCGATCAACGCGGCCTCCTCCGGGCTCGCCGATAGGCGCCCCGGATAGCAGTCGTTGGATGTCTCGGTTATCGGGCGTGCGCGAGGAACCCTTCACCTGGTCCCGTAAAGAGAGCGCCGCTCGTTCCCTTTCCCGCAAGAGAGATGACATGCAGGCAACCATGAACGCCGGTCTCAACTTCGACATCACCGCAGAACAGGAGGCGATCCAGCGGCTCTGCCGCGAGCTGGCCGACGACCTCATCGCGCCCGCGGCGGAGGAGCTGGACGCCAAGTCCGAGTTCCCCTACGACATCGTCGCGAAGCTGGCGGAGTTGGGCTTGCTGGGCATTCCTTGGCCCGAGAAGTACGGTGGAATCGGCGCCGATACCGTCTCCTACGCACTGGCGGTCATGGAGATCGCACGCGGCGACGCGTCGGTCGGCATCACGCTGGCGGCCCACACCTCCCTCGGCTCCGCGCCCTTCTACTACTTCGGCAGCGAGGAGCAGAAGCAGCGCTACCTGGTCCCGCTGGCGCAGGGCACGACGCTCTGGGGCTTCGGGCTGACGGAGCCCGGCGCCGGCTCGGATGCCGGCAACGTGCAGACGCGCGCCACGCTCGCGGGCGACCACTGGGTGATCAACGGCGCCAAGGCCTTCATCACCAACTCCGGCACGCGCATCACCGGCGGCACGACCATCACCGCCTGGACTGGAATGCGGCCCGACGGGCGCAAGGAGATCACCAACCTCATCGTGCCGCAGAACACGCCCGGCTTCTCCGCCAGCAAGAAGTATCGCAAGATGGGCTGGCGAGCCTCGGACACGCGCGAGCTCTCGTTCGTCGACGCCCAAATCCCCGCGGAGAACGTGCTAGGGGGCCGCGGTCGCGGCTTCAAGCAGTTCCTCGATATCCTCGACGGCGGGCGAATCTCGGTCGCCGCCGTCTCTCTGGGTTTGGCCAGTGCGGCTTTCGAGGCCGCTCTGAAGTACGCCAAGGAGCGCCAGGCCTTCGGCTCCGCCATCGGCAAGTTTCAGGCCATCCAGTTCAAGCTGGCCGACATGAAGATGGAGATCGAGCACGCCAAGCTGATGATGCTCAAGGCCGCCTGGGAGAAGGACGCGGGACGCGACTACGTCATGAGCGCCTCGCTGGCCAAGCTCTACGCGGGTGAGGTTTCGCGGCGCGTCTGCAACGAGGCCGTACAGATCCACGGCGGGTACGGCTTCATGGACGAGTATCCGGTCTCGCGGTACTACCGCGACCAGAAGGTCAACGAGATCGGTGAGGGCAGCAACGAGATCCAGCGCTTGATCATTGCCCGCCTGCTGGGCCTGTAGCGCTTAGGCGCGTGCGTGGAGGCAGGCGCCGGCAACCAGCTCGCCCGCGGTTGCCGGCAGCCCCTTGAACCCGCGCATGCCGTCGTCGAGGAATCGCAGCCCCGCCTTCAGATCGGCGGCCGGCGGCTGGCTCGTCCGCAGGCAGAAGCGCGTGAAGGGCGCGCACGGATGCATCACGGCCAGGCCGGTCACGCCCAGCCGTTCACCGTTCGCCAGCTCGAAGAGCAGTTCGCCGCCGAGATCCGCGAGCGTGGTGCGTCCAGCACGCTCCACGACCACGCTCTCGCCGGCGATCCCCAGCGTCACGTGCGGGCCGAAGCGCTCCTGCATCGCGCGGTAATGGCCGGTGAAACCGATCGAGAGATGGTTGGTGCCGTTGGAGCGCGAGTGGGGGTGGGTGGCGTGGTGAACGTCCACCACGAAGGCGTCACCGACGGGTGCCAGCACACCCGCGGGCGCGACATGAAGGCGCTCGACGCGGCGAATCAACTCGTCGCGATAGCGCGAGTCTGAATTCTCTTTGATGCGGTTGAGCTCGATTTGGAGGCGGACGACAACCCCGAGTTCACGCCATCTCGGCGCCGTCACGCTCTTCCTCCTGGCTCAAAAAGCCGATGCTGGTGCCGAGAAAGGGACTCGAACCCCCACGAGCTTGCGCCCACTAGTACCTGAAACTAGCGCGTCTACCAATTCCGCCATCTCGGCACGGCCAAAGTACGATACCACACCCCCGCGCGAGCCGCAAGGGTGACCCCGCCAAAGACCGAAAGGCGAGGGCGCGATGAAGTTCAGCCAACTGCGGACGTTCTTGGAGACGGTTCGCCGCGGCGGCTTCGCCGAGGCCGCCCGCTCGATGGGGGTCTCGCAACCAGCCGTCACCCGACAGATTCAACGCCTGGAACACGAGCTCGGTATGCGGCTGTTGCGCCGCGCGGAGGGTCCGGTGAGGCCCACCCCCGCAGGCGATCAGGTCCAACGTTTCGCCGAGCACGTCCTGGCCGAGCACGAAGCCCTCATCGAGCGCTTACGCCCCTTTCACGAAGGCGTCGACGGCACGTTGCGCATCGGCGCCAGCACCACGCCCGCCGAGTTTCTGGTACCGCGCTTGCTGGTGCTCTTCGCGCAACGCTACCCGAACGTCACGAGCGTGCTCGACGTCTCGGACTCGCGGCGCGTCGTCGAGGCGTTGACGGAGGCGCGCGTCGACGTGGGTTTCACCGGCGTCGCCCCAACGCGCCCGCACCTCGCAGTGGCGCGGGTGGCCGCCGACGAGATCATCCTCATCGCGCCGGCATCGCATCCGTTAGCCAAACGCCGCCGCATCCGGATCGAGGACCTGGAGGGCGAGACACTCATCGCGCGCATCTCCGGCTCGGGGACGATGGAGAGCGTGAGACGTGCGCTGCAGGACGCGGGCCTCGAGCTGCCGGCGATGCACGTCGCGATGCAATTGGGGACCTCCCATGCCGTGCTCCAGGCGGTTCGCGCTGGTCTAGGGCTGGGATTCGTCAGCGCGCAGGCGCTCGACGGTGAGGCCCACGAGCGCAACGGCGTGCGGGCGCTCACCATCGCCGGCGTCTCAATGGCACGCGACCTCTACGTGGTCTATCGCAACGACCGTCTGGACGTTCCCGTGGTGCGCGCGTTCGTCGACCTCACCAAACGCTGGGCCGAGAATACGGCAGTTGCTAAACCCGATGCATGATCCCATGGCCTGGGTGGGCTTCGTGCTCTGCCTCTGCGGCGGTCTAGGCGCGATCGTCAAAGGCCGCCGCGGTGCCTTGACGTGGTGGGAGCGCGAAGTCTACCACATGACCGCACGCTCGAACGTGCGCTTCGGCATCTTCTACTTGGCACTGGCGGGGCTCTTTGCGCTCGCGTTGGCCGGCCTGCCGCTGCCGGCCGTGCCGCTGCTGGCGGCGGCGGTGGTGGCGGGCATTCTCTACGTCAGCTCCTTCGCGCGCGGCGCGGGAGACGAGTAGCGCAGCGGCGCAGTAGGTACCATATGGGCGAGCATACGAAGCGCCACACGATCGAGTGGCACGACCCGCTGGCAACCGCTGCCGCCGTCAAGGAGATGAGCGGGCTGGAGGCGCTGCGTGCGATGCAGCGCGGCGAGATTCCGCTGCCGCCGATGACGCTGGTGATGAACATGCGCCTGGTTCTGGTCGAAGAGGGGCACGTGGTCTTTAGCGGCGAGCCGGGTGAATATCACTACAATCCCATCGGGTCGGTGCATGGCGGTTATGCCAGCACCATCTTCGACTCGGCGCTGGGCTGCGCCGTACACTCCACGCTGCCGGCGGGGGACGGCTACACCACGCTCGACCTGCACGTGCGCTTCATTCGCGCGATCACCCACGAGACCGGACGCGTTCGCTGCGAGGCGCGCGTGGTCAACGCCGGCAGCCGCATCGCCGTTGCCGAAGCGACGCTCTACGACGCGGGAGGCAAGGTGCTCGGCCACGGAACCACCTCGTGCTTCATCTTCAGGGGCCGGGGATGAGCCAGGCGTTCCACTTCTCTCCACGTCCCAACCGTGCCCACGAAATCCACTGGAACGCGTGGGGTCCGGAGGCGTTCGCGCGCGCGCAGGCGGAAGATAAGCCGATCCTGCTCGCGCTCTCGGCCGTGTGGTGCCATTGGTGCCACGTGATGGACGAGACCACGTACTCCACGGCGGCCGTGATCGGCGCGATCAACGACAACTTCGTGCCGGTGCGCGTGGACAACGATCACCGCCCCGACGTCAACGCGCGCTACAACATGGGCGGCTGGCCCACGACGGCCTTCCTGATGCCGGGAGGCGAGACCATCACCGGCACCACGTACGTGCCGCCGGAGCAGATGGAGCCGCTGCTGGCGCGCGTGCTGGCCTTCTATCACGAGCGCAAAGGCGAGATCCGCGAGCGTTTGGCCGCCGAGCCTGCCGTAGCACTGGCCGGCGCCCCCGCGGGCGCCGCCCTCGGCGCCGCTATCGTCGAGCGGGTCATGGATGCCGTGACCGAGCTCTACGATCCCGCCTACGGTGGTTTCGGCACGGCGCCGAAGTTCCCGATGACCGACGCGCTAGAGCTGCTGCTGACGCAGTGGCAGCGCACGCGCGAGCCGCGGCTGCGCACCATGCTCGAGAAATCGCTGTACGGCATGGCCGACCACGGCTTGTACGATCACGTGGAGGGCGGCTGGTTTCGTTACTCGACCGATCGCGAGTGGCGGGTTCCGCACTTCGAGAAGATGAGCGAGGACCACGCGGGGCTGTTGCGCGTCAACGCGCGTTACGCGCGCGCGACAGCGGACGTCCATCTGCGCGAACGTGTGGCAAGCGCCACGAGCTGGCTGATGTCGACGCTCTACGACGAGTCGAGCGGCCTCTTCGGCGGGAGCCAGGACGCCGACGAACACTACTATGCCCTATCGCTCGAGGAGCGGCGCGCCACCGCGGCGCCCTACGTCGACCGCACCGCCTATACCAAC
The DNA here is from genome assembly GCA_004298675.1 of bacterium. Classification (GTDB taxonomy): domain Bacteria; phylum Vulcanimicrobiota; class Vulcanimicrobiia; order Vulcanimicrobiales; family SCRA01; genus SCRA01. The sequence goes on from SCRI01000002.1 coordinate 79,171, forward strand.
TGGACGGCGGCGCTGGCAGGCGCACTTTTCGAAGTCGCGCCGCTACTGGAGGACGCGACGCTGACGCGTCGCGCGCTGCGCGCGCTCGACGTGTTGTGGGAACGCATGTGCGACGGGCACGGGCTGCTGTACCACGTGCTGGAGTCCGGAGGCAGGCCGCAGACCCGGGGGCTGCTCACGGATCAGACGGCGCTGCTGCGCGCGCTGCTCGATGCCCATGCGGCGACGGGTGAGGCGCGCATGCTGGCGCGTGCCGAGCAGTTGGCGGACGAGATCGTCGCCGTGCTTGCCGCGAAGCAGGGCGGCTTCTACGACCGCGTTCCCGAGGATGGAGCCTTGGGCTTCCTGGCCGTACCGGACCGCCCGCTGGCGGAGAACGCCGCGCTGGCCGACTCGCTGCTGCGCCTGAGTGCGCTGACCGACCGCCCGGACCTACGGGAACGCGGCCTGGAAACGCTGCTGCTCTTCGCGCATGGATACGAGAAGATCGGCGCCTTTGCCGCGCCGTACGCGCTCGCCGTCATGCGGGCGCTGACGCCGCCCGCGACCGTCACCATCATCACCGGCCCGGACGCCGCCGCCGCCACGAGCCTGCGCGCCGCCGCCGCCACGAGCCTGCGCGCCGCCGCCACCACCGTGCGCCTGAGCGACCCCTTGCTGGACGTACGCACCCTCGACGCTTCCGCCCAGCGCGAGCGTGTGGAGCGCAGCGGCTACCGTGCCGAAGGTCCAGCCGTGGCCTACGTCTGCGTCGGCGCCACCTGCGCCGCGCCCGCCCACACCGCCCACGCCCTCACGGCCGCGTACGCTATGCTTACCGGAGCCTCCGCGCCGATACCGTAGACATCACCATGCGCTCCCCGACACCTGTGGCGCGCCGGGTTGCCATCGCCCTCTTCCACGGACGGATCGCGCTCGACGGTCTAGAGTTCGGCGCGACCCAACGCGAGGCCGCCGTGCTCTTCGCTTTGGCCGCCGCGCCGCGGCGGGCGCTGGATGCACGCCGCCTCGCCGGGACGATCTGGCCCGACCTCGACGGCGATCAAGGGCGGCGTGCGCTCAAGGTCGTGGTTTCGCGGCTGCGCAAGCGGCTCCCCGAGCAGACGCTGGTGTCACCCGCACCCGGCCGCTACGGACTAGCCCCCCACGTCGGCATCGATCTCGAGGAACTCACCGTAGCGCTCGCTGCCTGCGAGCAAGGCGAGGACGCCGCGCTGCTGGAACCGTTCGCGCCGCTGCTGCTGGCGTCACGGCCGCCGCGCCTGCGCGACGCAGAATGGTTCGCGCCGATCGAAACGCTCGTGATCGAGGCGGCGAACCGGCTGGGGCACCAACTCGCACGCAGTGCGCTCGCGCGCGGCGACGGACACGCACTGCGGCAGTTAGGCCGAGCCAAACTCGATGCCGATCCAACCGACGAGGAAGGCTGCACGCTGTTGGTGCGCGGCTACCTCCTCGAAGGCTACCGTGAGGCCGCACTCCGGGCCTACGACCGTTTTGCGGAGCGGCTGCGCGGCGAGCTGGGCTGCGAACCCTCGCTGACATTCGAGGGCATGGCGGCTGCCGCAGGCGCAATCGCCGCCACGACGCGCGGCCTCGCGCGCGGCACGCTGCTGCGCGATCTGATCTCCCGCAAAGCGCGTGTCTACCGTTTCGTCGCCGGCCCCGGCTTCGGCAAGACTACGTTGGCCTGGGAGATCGCGCGCAGCCTCGGGCCCCCCTCGCTGTGCGATCTGCTCGACGTCAAAGGAGCCGTCGACGTCTGGCGGCGACTCATCACGGCACTTGCCGGTCTCGACTCGACGCATGGAGCGCGCTTGATCCAGGAAAGCATCACGTTTGCCTTCGCCGATACCGATCAGCGTCGCGGGTATATCCGCAAGATCGCGCAGCGCGCGACCCTCCAGGGCACGCTGCTGGTGGACAACATCGACGATGCGCTCGGCGATGCGGCGGGCGCGGCGCTGCTGCAGGCGCTGCTCGGCGGCCGCCCTTCCTGTACGGTAATCCTCTGCGGCCGGCGCGAGTTGCCGCTCGCAGTGACGGCGGCGTGCGCCGAGGGCGACGCCCTGGCGATCGGTGAGGACGATCTGCGCTTCGAGGCCGCCGACGTGCGTGCGCTGGCCGGCGAGCACCTCTCGCGCGCCGCGGTGGAACGCGTGCTGCAATGGAGCGGCGGCTGGCCGATGGCAGCCGCCCGTGCCTGCGCGGACCTATGCGCCGGACGCAACCTCCCCGCTGCCGCATCGTCGCGAGAGTGGCTGCGCGCGCTCGTGGACGAGACCACCCAGCGGCTCGCCCCCGTCTGGCGCAACGCGCTGTTCGGCCTGGCGGCGATCTCCGACGCACGTCGCGACGAGTTGCTGGAATCATCGGCAGAGTCCGCTGCGCCCCCGCTCGACGATCTGCGTTCCTCCATCCCGTACGTGCGCCGCCGCCCCGATGGCACGTATGCGCTCCACCCGCTCGTGCGCGAGGAGGTGCTTGCGCGCTACCCGCGTGAGTGTCACGCTGCCCGAGAACAGATTGTAGCGCAGGCGCGCGCGCGCGGCGATCACCTGCGCTGCGCGGAGCTAGCACTGCGATGCGGTGATCTCCCCGGCGCGGCCGGGGCGCTGGAACTACTCGACCAAGATTTCTACGAGCTGCCGCCGCCGCGCTACGTCGCCGTTCTCGAGCGGCTCGACCGCGATCTGCTCTTGCACCGGCCGGCTCTCTGGATGATCTGCGAAACCTGTCTACAGAGCGACTTCCTGCCTGTATGGGAGGAGCTGGAGGACGCGCTGCAAGCGAAGATCGACGCATTGCCGCTACGCCAGCAGCTGGCGTGCACGGCGCTCATGTGCTTCCGGGAGGCGGAGTATCAAGGCGAGTGGGAGCGCGCGCTCGCCCGCTACGAGCGCATCGAACGTACGCTCCCCGTGCAGGCGGCGCACCCGCGGGACCGGCTCTTCCCCGCGTTGCTGCGCGCGTCGGTTGCCTCCAACTGCGGCTGGGAGTTTGACGAACAGGCCTTTTGGGAGGAGTACGGCACCGAGCTGGGCGCTTCGAGCATCCTCCACGGCGAGCACCTGTACTTGGAGCATACGCGCTGGTACTTTCGCGGCAACCGGGAGCGCGTCCTGACGACGCTAGACCGCTACGCTCAAAGGCTGCGCGCGACGAATTACCCGCTCAACACGCGTATCGCGCTCTACCGCAGCTTCGCCCACCGTTGGGAGCTGGGTGATCCGGCACCGTTTGAGCGGCAGCGGCACGAGCTCATTGCGCTGCTGCGGGAGCCCACGACTCCGGAGGACTTGCTCACGCATCTGTCGTGGGAGATGCTGGATGCCACGCAAGGGGTCTACCCGCGCCGCGGCGGACCCGTCGTCGCGACAGGCTGCATCATCAGCCTCATGCTGGCTGCGTGCAGCGACGACTACGATTTGACGCAGCAGGCGATCGCGCGTCTGACGGAGATGAGCGCGAGTACGTCGCTGCGGATGCTGGCGGTCAAGTTGCGCGCCGCGCTCTACTCCTTCGATCCAGCCTACGAGCACCTGCTCGACACCGCGTTTGCGAATTTCGACGGTTCGGCCTGTCCGAAATTGCGCGCGGCCTTTAGCGCATTGCGCGCCGGGAAGAGCGCCGGTATTCTGGAGCCGCTGGCCGCGCGCTTCCGTGCCGCGAGTGAGCGGATGCGCGAGGCGCTCTTCGTCGACGTGACGCTTGGACGCGTGCGCCGCGGCGGCGTCCCCGTCAAGTTTTCGGATCGAGAGCTGGAGCTGGTGATGCTGCTGGCAGCCGCGGGCCGGCCGCTGCCAGCCATCCAGGTCGCGGAGCTGCTCTGGCCGGAAGCGGATGACGCAGCCGCACGCAACGCGCTCAAAGTCTGCGTGAGCCGCCTACGGTCTCGAACCAACTGCAGGGACGCCGTAGTCGTCGCGGGCGGCGACCTCGCGCTTTCGAACGTACGCGTGCAGACGGACGTGGCGCGGGCGGAGCGGCTGCTGCGGCTGGCCGCGGAGGGCTCGGCGGCGGCGGCGAGCAGCGCGCGCGAGCTGCTCGAGCGGCCGCTACCGCCGCGTTACGAGCGCTGGCGGTGTGCGGGCGTGATCGCGGCGCGCTTGGAGGCGCTGCGCGAACGCGCGGGCGACGCTCCCAGCGTGGCGGCGCCGGACTGACGTAACCTCGGCGTAACCAGCCACCCGCGATAATCGCTCGATGACGGCGCGGGTGGAGATCTCACTGGTGCGGTGCGAGGTACGCGTTTCCGGCCAGCGTGCCCCGCTAGCGGGGCAGACGCTGGCACTGGCGCTCTTTCTCGCCGCGGAGCGATGCCCCGTCTCCAGCGAGCGGCTCGGCACCGTGCTCTTCGGGTCGACCGAACAGCCGCGTCGCGCAGCCAAGGTCTACATCCACCGGCTACGCGCCTGCATTGGACGAGACGCCGTCATCCGGCGCGCCGGCGGATACGCGTACAGCGAGTACGTCAACATCGACGTGGCCGCCATCGAGTCATTCGTCGCACGAACCGTGGACGCGCCGCACACGCGCGCTTCGCGCGCGCAGGCACGGCTTCTGCTCGCGCAACTCGGCGCGGGGCGGCCGGACGCCGTGCTGGCCTGGGGCTGGTTCAAGCCCGTGGAGCGGCGTCTGCGGCGCTTGGCACTGGACCTGCGCGCGCTTGTAACCTCGGCGTAACCCAGGCCCCGCTATCATGCTCTCCCAAGGAGGTAACACGATGTTCGCTGCCCGACGTTATGCCACGGTTCTACCGTTACTCTCGATCGGCGCGTTCGCCGCACTTACCGCCTGCGGCGGCGGAGGGGGAGGAGGGGGACCGACCCTTCCGCCGGGCACCGCCCCGGGTGTGACGCCGAGCGCCGCCCCCAGCAGCTCGCCAAGCTCCGCTCCGAGCAGCGCGCCCGCGACGCCCGTGCCTTCAGGCGAGAAGCTCGTCATCGCCGGGAAGTCCGCAAACCTGTCAACGGGGCAGATGGTAGGCCAGTTGACGGTCTTCCCCGTGGGAGCGGCACAACCGCAGGCAACGTATCCGCCTGCCGGTCAGAAGAACGCGGCTTTTGCGCCGGTTGCCGTAGCCGTCGACACCAACGGGAACGCGTTCGCGCTCGACACGCAATCCGACGCCGCGCTCGAGTTCGCCCCGCCCTATACGGGGGTGCCGCTCGTGGTAGCAGGCAGTGGCAGCACCACGCCAGTCTCGCTGGCTATCAGTTCGCAAAACGTGCTCTTCGTGTCGATCCAGGCACTCTTCGCCTCTTCCGGCGTGAGCCAAGCGGTCCGGATGTACGCCTCCCCATACATGACCGAGGTCGATCTTCCAATACCGTCCGGAACCCACTTCGCGCCCACGTGCTTGGCTCTCGACGGACAGGGCGATCTCTTCGCGACGAACGCGGAGCAGTTCAGCGGCGATCCCGGTACCCTCGAATACACGCCACCGTACACCGGTACCCCCACGGCCTTTGCCTTCGGCGGAGCCGGGAGCGTAGGCTCCTTCCAGGGCGCGAACTGCGCCGTCGACACCGCCTCCGGCGAGCTCTTCATCGGCTACAGCTCGACCATCGCCGCCTATGCGCCACCGTACACGGGCGCCGCGACGGTTATCTCAGAGGGCGCGTTGAATAGCGGGATGATGGCGGTCTCGAGCGTGAACCACGACCTGTTCGTCGCCAACGGTGCGACGGTCGACGTCTACGCGCCGCCGTACACGAGTAAGGTGGCGACGGTCTCTAGCGGCGTGAGTCAGCCGGACTTGGTCACCGTTGATGCCACCGGCAATCTCTTCGTCGCCAGCACGTACAATGGTACCGTGACAGAATACGCTCCTCCGTACACGGGCGCGCCGGCTTGGACGGCCAGCGGATTCGAAACCGTTGGCACGGCTCTCACCGTGGTGCCATAAAGGAGATCGACCGATGCTCCGCAGATTGCTCGTTGCCGCCATCTCCACCGCCATCGCGCTCGGCGCGAGCGCGCTGCCGGCCGGCGCGCAATATGGCCCCGCTACGGCGGCCGGGGTCAACGCCGATCAGGCCGCGGCACAGCGCCGTGTCATGATGGACGCGCTGCAAGGCGGGGGCAACCACGGTGGCTGCACCCCGCTCCCCTCCGGCTGGTCGAGCCTCTCGGCTCGCGTCAACTTCCCCGACGCCTACGGCGGGTACGGCGGGTGGGTGAACATGGCGGAACTGCTGCCGACGAGTCAGGACCTGGCAGGGTTTCTGAAGAGCCATTCGGGTGGGCCTTTCAATCGCACCGCCGGCGGGACCAGCAGCGCCGTCCACACCGAGCTGTGCGCGCCGGCCGGCTTCAGCTACTGGCTGATCGTCGACTCCGGCACGGCGAAAGTCGCGGTAGGACGCGTCACGCTCTCGCAGCCGGGCCACGCGTATCACGTGACGCTCACCGCTCCGCCGCTGGGCAGCACGCCCAGCTCCTCGACGCCCACCGATTCCGGTGCCACCTCGCCCAATACCGCAACCGGCGCGAGCGCCAATACGCCTCAATCGCCCGTTGCGACTCTGAGCGCGGAGCTGCACCGGCGGGTGGTGCAGGCGCCACTGTTGGGGATGGCCGGGATCAACATGAACGACACGGTGTGGAGGCTGCTGGGCGTGACCGAATCGGAGCCGCCGTGCGTCTTCATCACCAGCATCGACCGCGGCGGTTTGGTACAGCGCTTGGGTCTGCAGCGCTTCGACTGCATCTTCAAGCTCAACGGACAGAGCGTGGCGTCCATCCGCGACTTAGCCGGGTCGCTCGCCACGACGGCATCCGGCTCGCCGCCGGCTTTCCAAGTCCTTCGCAACAAGACGCTGATCACGGTGACGGCACCCGCGTCGAACCAAGAGGGCTGGATCCCGCCGGTGGTCGGCCCGGGCTACGTTCCCCCCGGGGCCTCCACGCCGGCACCGTAGACCGCGCGCTCTTTACGCGCGGCCACCACCATCGCGCGCAACGCCGCTTCGGTCTCCGGCCAGTCGCGCGTCTTTAGCCCGCAATCCGGATTCACCCAGACGCGCCCCACCGGTATCTGCGCCACCATTCTCTCGATCAGGGCGGCAATCTCCGCCTCGCCTGGGACGCGCGGCGAGTTGATGTCGTACACTCCGGGACCAACCTGATTCGGATACTTCACCTCGGCGAGATCCTGGAGCAACGCAAAGCTCGAGCGCGAGGCTTCCATCGAGATGACGTCGGCATCGAGCGCGACGATCGCGTCCATGATATCGTTGAAATCGCCATAACACATGTGCGTATGGATCTGCGTTCCATCATCCACGCCGGATGATGCGAGCCGGAACGCGTCGACCGCCCAGCGCAGATATGCGGGCCGATCCGACGCACGCAACGGCAGCCCCTCGCGCAGCGCCGGCTCGTCGATCTGGATGACACCGATCCCCGCGGCCTCTAGGTCCGCCACCTCGTCACGAATGGCGAGCGCGATCTGAGCGGCGGTGGCCGCACGGCTCTGGTCGTCACGAACGAAGGACCACTGCAGGATAGTCACCGGCCCCGTCAGCATCCCTTTGACCGGTTTGCCGGTTAGCGCTTGCGCGAACGTCGACCACTCGACTGTCATCGGCCGGCGGCGCACCACGTCGCCGAAGATGATCGGCGGCTTGACGCAACGCGAGCCGTAACTCTGCACCCAACCGAACATGGTGTGTGCGAAGCCGTCGAGCCGTTCGCCGAAATACTCGACCATGTCGGTCCGTTCAAACTCACCGTGCACGAGCACGTCGAGGCCGATCTCCTCCTGGAGCCGTATCGTGCGCTCGGTCTCGGTGCGCAAGAAACGATCGTACGCCGCGCGATCGATACGTTGCGCGCGAAAGTCCGCCCTGGCCTTGCGTACCTCGCGCCCCTGTGGAAACGAACCGATCGTGGTCGTGGGCAGCAACGGCAGGCCCAAGCGCCGGCGCTGGATCTCGCTGCGCACCGGGAAGGCATGCCGCCGTGCAAGTGCATTCGCGTTAATCCCAGCCATCCGGCTTGCGACCTTGGGATCGTGAACGCGGCTGGAACTCGCGCGCGATTGCAGTGCCTGCGCGCTCCCCGCGAGCTCCCCGGCGATGCTCGCGCGCCCGCGATTGATGCCGTCCGTCAGGACACGAATCTCGTGCAGCTTCTCTTTCCCAAATGCCAGCCACGAACGCAGCTCTCCGTCCAACCCCGTCTCGCCGTCGAGATCGTGGGGGACGTGCAGGAGCGAACAGGAAGGTGCAACGATGAGACGATCGCCGCCAAGGCGCGCGGCGACGCCTTCGAGCTTCGTGAGAGCCTTCGTAAGATCGGTGCGCCAAACGTTGCGTCCGTCGACGATACCCAGTGAGAGCGTCACGCCCGCGCCCAACCCGCCGAGGATCTCCTTCAGCGGCTGTGGCCCGCGCGTGAGGTCGAGATGGAGCACGTCGATCGGCAATGCCAGGACCGTTGCGAGCTGGCGCGCGGGCAGCGGGCCGAAATAGGTCGCAAGCGTGACCCTCAACTGCGGCGCGGCAGCGGCGAGATCGCGATAGACACGTCCGTATGCCGCGAGTATCTCGTCGTCGAGATCGAGCACTAGGGCTGGTTCGTCGAGCTGGACCCGCGTGAGCCCGTGTACCGCCAAGCGGCGCAGCAGTTCCGCATATCCCGCTCCCACGCCGTCCAGCGTCGCAAGCCGATTCGCTCCAGCAGCATGCGCTGTGAGCAGCACGAACGTCAGCGGACCAACGAGCACCGGCTGCGCGTCGATCCCCAGCGCGCGCGCTTCGTCAACCTCTGCCAGCAGCTTCGACGCGTCCGGGCGGGAGGCGAACGGGGTGGACAGCTCCGGAACGATGTAGTGGTAGTTCGTATCGAACCACTTCGTCATCTCGAGCGCGGTCAAGTTCCGGTGCGTGTCACCGCGCGCCATCGCGAAATACGTCGCGAGCGCATCAGCGGCACGATAGCGCTCGGGCACGGCACCTAACGCGATCGCCGCGTCGAGCATGTGGTCGTACAACGAGAAGTCATTGGCCGGGATGCGGTCGATGCCGGCAGCCTGCTGCGCAAGCCAGCCCTCATGCCGCACGTCGCGGGCGGCAGCCAGTAAGGTCTGGGCGTCGCTTTTTCCGGACCAGTAATCCTCCAGCGCGCGTTTGAGCTCACGGCGGCGGCCGATGCGCGGGTACCCCAAATTCGCTGCGATTGCCATAACCCTACATCTCCTCGCCGGCACACCGGCCGCCTAAGCACGGCCACGCCGGGGCGAGTTCCGCTTCCTGGAGGACGATCGATTCGCCTGTTGCTGCTGCTGCCTAGACGGTGACGACGGTGAGCTCCGCGCCGTCCCAATCGAAGTACACGACCCCGGCCGGCCTTGGATTCCCGATGCATTTCGGACGAAAAATTCCCGCACACTCGAAACCAGGACGCCGTACGCTCTCGTATACGAGACCATGCGAGCCTTCCGCGCGGAGCAATCCCCCGTGCCGCTGCGCAGCGTCATAACTATCGAGGTCATAGATTTCCGGCGGCGGCGCAGGAGTGGCCGATCGTCGCTCGTCGTGTAGTACGCAGTCTACCTCCACAGAGTATGCGTATCCCTCGGTCCGGAGAACGATCTGACCTTCGTGGGACTCCCTCAAGCGTTGAGTGAGATGGTAGGCCCGCTCTTCGCCTGCGGTCCTAAGTTCGTCGCCCGCATAGAAGACGCCGAACGAACCGTCCGAAAATCGACTAACCGTGGGCAGGACGAACGGCGTCATAATGAGCGCGGCGCCCGGACCGAAGATCCGCTCCTCAGGCGGAATGTTCGCGATCCCTTTTCGCGCAAGACGCGCTACAGGATTCGTGATCGCCTCAATCTCGAGAAGTTCTTCGAGATCCTCGGACCGTGCGACTAGATTCGAGAGCGCGGCGATCGGTGCGCTCGGTGACGTGACGATGCGATACGCGTTAGGCCACGAGAGCTGCGTGGTCGGAGCGATCACTCAGACATTACCACCCGACATGCGCGAAGCGATCGACATATCCGCGCACCGCAGCGAGGTCACCGACGTTACCCTGAAGCATCCGCTCGAGGGGAGTCTGCCCTCCGAAGGCGTCGTTGGACCTACGCAGCCATTCATCGGCCCTTACGTTGTCACCGTAGACAGCCGCTAGCCCGCCGAGGATACCGAGCAAATAGGATATACGCTCGAGCTTGTCCCGGTCCGGGCGCGCGCTTTCGGGCCGTTCAGCCCAATGGTAGAGCGTACGGCGCGGAGTTGCCAGGAGAACTTCCTGGTCTTCGATACGGAGCTTCCAACGCTCCGCGAGCCCCCAGAAGGCCTCCAGTGCAACCTGCGCCCTGCGATTCTGTTCGGCAACCGGCATAGTGCCATATTACACCGCTTTGTGCCATCTGGCAAGGTACGACCCCACCGATAGCCACGGCTCGTAAATGACCCGCTACCCTACCCCGTCGGGATGGGCCGGTGAATCTGCAGTGGATTTCGGTATTGTAGCGCCACCGATAAGCCCGCCTACGACGCCAAGCAGCGCACCCCAGAACGGAGCAGAGAAGGTCTGGAACAGGTCACCGAACGCACCGAAACCATTCGTGATCGCCGCCCCAGCGGCCAAACCATTCTGCGATGCAAGACTCGCGGCCATCGATCCCGCGATCACATGCCACAAGAGATTCGCTAGCACGCCGCCAAAGTTAACTGCCGCACCAAGTAGCGCACCCATCCCCACTGCGTAGCCTACCGGGCTAGAAATTTGCTGCATCTTCTGGCCGACAAGTTGCGGGTACTTCCACGCCGCCACAATAATGATCGCCCAGCACAGAAGCGAGTCAACAAAGAGTAGTGGCAAACGGCTCGCGACAAAGAACGCGGCGAGCGCAATCAACAACACTCGAAAAAACGAATTCACGGCAGTTCTCTCTTTCTGATAGCGGCTGAATACATGCGCCTCTTACAACGAAGTCCAGACTGTGTGATGGCAATATCCTGGAACACACGTTATGGTTGCCAGGTAACGCTTAGAACATTAATGTGGCCGGTGGCATCCTCATCTGAAACAGGTACGGCAAACGTGACAACGTACGTTGCCTCAGCTTTTGGAGTGAGCGAGATCGTCCCGAGACCGCCAAGATCTTCCGCAGGTGCCACCGTCGGCTTCTTTGGAGCCCCATAGACCGGTGTTCCAGTAAAGTCCGTTTGCCAATAGGATGGAGCCTGGCCGGGCATACCGGCGACCGTTGTCGAGCCGCCATTTGGTAGCGCCACATGGACGACGACATGTGCCGCGTCCAGTTGAACGCTCCCGTGCGACGTAAACTGCAATCGTTCGTGTTGATACAAATATGCTGGGCTCCCTACAACCGACCCAGGTGTTAGCCAGCTCCCGATCCGCTTGACGTCAAGAACAGCGCCGCTTGACGGCGCAGCCTGGTAGGAGCTTTGTGCACTCTCTGCCGATCCAAGGGCGCCCTGAGTAGCTTTACGTTGGCTTTCCTTCCAAGTGGCTAAAGGGCGACCATAAAGTGATGCTCCCGGGTAGGCTTCGTAGGCGATCAACTCTGCCTGCACGACAAGAAGCCCACGATACGGGTTGACGGAAGCATTAAAACCACAAATGCAGTATGCGGTGGGATTATACGCGACACCCAACAGCCGAACCGTCATTCGATACGTTGCCTGTGGCTGGCCGCCCATTAGGCGAAGTACCCGCTCAGCGATCGCCCTTGGGATCTTTACGTCCGAAATATCACCGGAATTCACGATTTCAAGAACCAGCGCGGGAAGCACTCCACCACCAGCGACTGCTGAGTTGTCATCAACTGCATAACGGCAACTCTGTCGGAAGAGATAGCTATCTCCCGTCAACAAAGCGGTTTCCGGACCGACCTCTGGCCTAGGAAAGAATTGTTGGTCGTAGTCGTACGATCCGAGCTTGAGTCGTGGCGCGATGACAGCCGTCGGGGACGGGTGGCGGTGCGCGAGTTGTACTAACTCATTTCGCCAGCGAGGGAGCTGTGAGTGAATCGTGATCTGGTCGAATTGGCGGCCTCCAGAGCAACCGAAGATGAGCCCGTAGTTGAACACAAAGCCTTGGTCTTCAATCAGGTCCGGCTGTGACTGAAGCAACATGACCAGACCCGTCGAATAGATCGTCGAGAGAGGCGTAGTCGGCTCCGCGGCTCGAGATACAACTCCAGTAAGCAGTACACCGAGCAGAATGGCGACAATTCGTTTAGCTAGATACTGCATAACCCCCCGAGCACGCCTGGACCTCGCTGCAACGCAAAAGACGCAAGCACTCTAGGCGCTCGCGCTGTTTCGATCGACACATGGGTCAGACGATCCCAAAGCCCCGGCTCTTGGTCTCTCATCGCGATCAAGCGTAGGCTCGGTTGCCGCCAGAAGTCAATATCTAACTTCGGATTTGGCGATGTTCTTTACATAAGCGTTCGGACTGCGACTTGAGTCTCAAACGTTGCGCATTATTAAGATTGACTCATCCGGGGTCGCCAAGGGCTGGCGCGGCCGTCGCGCAGCGCTAATCACGCCAGATTAGCGGCGTACTACGATTGCTAACCATCGTTGCCTGAGCGCGCGATGGCTATCGGCAGCCGGCTTCATCACTAAGGCCAAGACGCCCCGGGAAGCGGTGGTGACTCCAGTGGCCGCTAGCGCTTGCGCGTCTTGGCAGGCACTACCGAGGTCCCCACAAGAGCACTGATCTCGGCGCGTACGGCCTCACGCACCACCGCACCTAGTGGATCGCCGAAGACTTCGTTGCGCAGTGCGCGATTGATGCGCGTCTGGTAGCCTTCTCCGGCGGCGTCCGCCTGTTCGCGAAACTTCGCGACCACGTCTTCGTCAAGCCAAATCGTCACTCGAACCTTTCCCTTGTGGGGGAGGGCGGCTCCACGCCTCGACTCGTTGAAATCGAACGGCCTCTCCTTGTTCGCTTTCTGCAAGACTCTAGTCATTTTCGTACGATCTTCTCTCGCTTGGTTCGGCTTTGCGAGCCGAGATGATGCGGATCGACTCTACGGCTCCATCGTTTTCGTAAGTGCACGTAATTCGAGTCATGCAACCCCCTCAACTCCCAACTCGAACGAGCGCGCTCCAGTACCAGACGCCGTACAGCCCCGCCGCGCACGACCACACGATCAGCACGCGCGCCCACAGCGGCAGGCCCTTACGCGCCGCCAGCGCCATCAGGGCGAAGAGAAACGGCTCGAAGTCGAGTGCGTGGCGCATGCCGTACTGCGCGAAGCCGTTGACGTAGTAGAGCAGCGAGGGCCCTGCCGTCACGATCGTTGCAGCCCACAGCCAGAGCACCTCGGCGCGCGGACGGCGTGCCCAGAGCGCATAGATGAGCGCCGGGCTGGTCCACGTCAGCGCCACGCCGGAGACGCTGGGGACGATCCATGGCGCCTGCGGCATGAACGACGGCGCCTGCACGAAGAACGACCAGAGCTCGTACCCGAGATAGTGCAGCGCGAACGGCGAGCCGTACGGCGCTCCTGCCTGATCCTGGTGAAACCACGTCGTGTAGCCGATGTCGGCGAACGTTCCCCAGCGCGCCTGGTTGTACCACAACCAGAACATCGCGAACGGCGCCAGCGCCGCGACGAAACCGAGGGCAGCGCGAGCGAAACCGTGCCCGCGTGCGTGATCGCGCGGGCGCAGCAGCGCCACGGCGTACAGCGGCAGCGCCAGAACCAGCGAGAAGCGCGAGAGCGCGGCGCAGGCTCCCAGCGCCCCCACCAGCCAGCCGCGCCGTGCGCCGGCCAGCTCCACGAGTGCCAACGTCGTGAAGCAGACAGCGGCAACGTGGGCGATCATCCAAACGTCGCCCAGCATCGCGCACCACCAGAGGTCGGTGCCAACGGCGTAGAACGCCAACAGCCACCAGCGCGCCGCGCGGGGCACCTGCAAACGCTGTAGCAACGCAGCGGCCGCGCCCAGCGCCACCGCTCCCAGCCCAATCGAAAGCAGTGTCTGATTGACCGCCGTACCGAAGAGCACAACGAACGGCAGCAGCAGCAGCGCCGGCAGCGGCGCCTCGATCACGTAGTACGCGCCTTGGTAACGCAGCGCGTCGATCCACGGACCCGGCCAGTCGATCCACACACGTCCGTGGGCTAGCGCGTCGGCCAGCAGCACAAAGTTGTCGTAGGGCGTATGGCGCCCGTGCGCCGTCAACAGCAGCAGCACGAAGGCCGCGGCGCCAACGAGCCAGGGCTCACGCCGCTCGCTCATCGTTCCACCTGGTAGACACCGATGGGCGCAAATGGCCCGTTGGCGCGCCGCGCGCGCAGCCCTTTCAACTTGGGCACGCGGTCGAAGGCTAGATAGACCGGACGCATGCGCATCCATGCGGGATAGCGTGCAGCGATGTCGTCCGGCCAGGCGGAGACGATGATGCGGCGGCCCAACGAACGCTCGACATACGCGGCGTAGCCCAGCGCCGTCGCGTCCATCCACGGCGCCACCACCACCGCGTCACCCGGCGTGGAAGCGCGCACGGTGTCGATCACGCTCTGCGCGCCGTGGTCGTTGCGCTGCTGCGAAATCGAGCCGTTGGCGTGCAGCGCGTGCCACCCGGCCAACGCCGCGAACAGCAGCACCAGCCACGCCGAGACCCGCTCGGCCATGCCGCCGCGCGTGAACCACGTGGCGGGGAGAAAGCACGCCAGCGCCACGCCGGTCATCCAAAACGAGAGCAGAAAGTAGCGCGCCACGTCGCCCTCGACGTCGCGAAAGGCCACCGCGAACGGCACGGCGGCAAAGGCCGCCACACCCACGCCCACCGCCGCGCGCCAATCACGCACGGCCAGTACGACCAGACCGATGGTCGCAAGCACCATACCGTCGCGGCCAAACTCCGTCAGCGCCGCCTGGAGCCAGTAGACTGCGGCGGCGGGATAGGCACTCAGGCGCAACGCCGCGCCGAACGTAGAGCCGGCCCCGAACTGACTGCCGCTGACCTCCGCGAGCAAGCCATGCCAAGTCGAGGGATGATTGTAATCCCACAGAAACCCGCCGTCGACCCCCGGCAGCACGTGCGCGGGATCGAGGCCGGCCGCCGTTACCAGCGCGGAGCGAATGGGGAGGTAGGCGTAGAGTGCCAGCGCGGCACCCACGATAGCCGCGCAGCCGGTCAGCACCCGCGCCGAAGGCAGGCGCTCGCGCGCGACCACGAGCAACACGAGGCCGGGGATCGACCACAGCGCGATGGGGTGGTTGGCCAGCCCCAAGCCGAGCCAGAGCGCGCACCAGCGCAGCATGCGCGGATCACCCTCCAGCCGATACTCCAGCGCGCACGCAATCGCCAGCGCCCCCAAGAACAGCGCGAAATCGTGCACGTCGGCGCGGATGGCACGCGTCCACACCACCTCGCCGAAGGCAAACCACCACGCCGCCAGCAGCGCGAGCGGAGGGAAGGCCCCCAAGCGCACCGCCACGCGCCACAGCATCCATGCGCCGCCCGCCACGGCCAGCGCGCACATGGCGTTGATGCGCCATGCCACGCTCCCAAGCGGCAGCGCATGGGAAAAGGCCCAACCAACCAGCGTGAAGAGCGGGAAGCCCGTGGGATGGGCGATGCCGAGGATATACGGTACCGTCTGTAGCTCCCCCGTATCCCAGAACGCGGGATATCCCCCGGCCGAGGCAAGGTACAGCATCAGCGGTACGAGAAACGCAAGGGCTCCCAACAGCCGAAGCACGAGCATGCAAGTACGTCAACGCCCACAACAGCCCTTCGTCCCCCGCGTCATCGTCGCCGAGTCGTTCGTCCATGACGGTATGGACGTGCTCCGCGGAGGAGGCGTCGAGATCGTGGACGCCGTCGGCCATCCACGCGCCGATCTGCTAAACCTGCTCGAATCGGCCGATGCCCTGATCGTGCGCAGCGAGACGCGCGTCGACGAGGAGCTGCTGGCGGCGGGCCCGCGTCTGGCCGTGGTCGGCCGAGCCGGTGTCGGCGTCGACGCCATCGACCTCGCCGCCGCCACGCGCCGCGGCATCGTGGTGCTCAACACGCCGGGCGGCAATACGCTGGCGGCGACGGAACAGACCTTCGCCCTGATGCTGAATCTCTTGCGCCACACCACCACGGCGCACCAGCGTCTGCAGCGCGGCGAATGGAGCCGCCGGGACCTGGTGGGCACGGAGCTGGCCGGGAAGACGCTGGGCATCGTCGGCATCGGCCGCGTGGGCGGTAACGTGGCGGCGCGCGCGCGCGTCTTCGGCATGCGGGTCCTGGCCTACGATCCCTTCGTGAGTCAGGCCCGCGCCGAGGCCTTGGGCGCAAAACTGGTCGACCTGGAGACGCTGCTGCGCAACGCCGACATCGTGACGCTCCACGCCCCGCGCACCGCGCAAACGCAGGACATGATCGGCGCGCGCGAACTCGGCCTGATGCGGCAAGGCACGCGCTTGATCAACTGCGCGCGCGGAGGATTAGTGGTGGAGGAGGCGCTGCTGGACGCGCTCGACTCCGGACACCTCGCCGGCGCCGCCATCGACGTGGTACGCGAGGAGCCGCCGCCGCCGGGCGGCACGGCGCGCAGACTGCACGGACACCCGAAGATCGTGGCCACGCCGCACCTGGGCGGTTCCACGCACGAGGCCCTGGCGCGCATCGCCACGGAACTGGCGAAGGACATCCTAGCGGTGCTCGACGGGCGCCCGCCGATGGCCGCCGTCAACGCCCCCGCCGTCCCCGACGACGACGTGCGCCCGTTCGTGGACCTGGCCTCGATTCTCGGCGGCCTCTATCCGCAGCTGCTCGAGCGCACCACGCTGCCGTCGTTTTCGCTGACGCTGGAGGGCGAGATCGCGCGCTACGACGCGGAGCCGTTCGTGGTGGCGTTTCTCGTGGGTCTGCTGCAGCACGTCACGGATCGCCGCGTCACCACCGTGAACGCGCGCGGCATCGCCGCCGAGCTGGGCATCGCCGTCGAAGTGCTTGCCGCCAAGTGCGAGCGCGGGTTCGCGTCGGGTCTCTCGTTGCGCGGCGGCGAGCTCGCCTTGGCGGGCACGGTCGTGCACGGCGAGCAGCCGCGCCTAGTGGAGATCTCCGGCTACGAAGTCGACGTCGAGCCGCGTGGCGCGCTCTTGACCACGCGTCACCACGACGTACCCGGCATCGTCGGCAAAGTCGGCACGGTCCTGGGCGAAGCCGGCATCAACATCTCGCACATGCAAGTAGCCCGCGATGGCGACGGAAACGCCATCATGATCATGGGCGTGGCCGCGGCGCCGGAACCGCCCGTGCTGGAGCGTCTGCGGGCGCTGCCGGGATTGAACGTGGTGCGCTGCCTCGTCGTCGACCGATGAAGCCGGGGACGCGGCTGTGGCTGGTTCGCCACGGCGAGACCACCTGGAACATCGAGGGACGCTACCAAGGGCGTAAAGACTCCATGCTCTCGGGGCGTGGAATGGCGCAGGCCCACGCCCTGGCGGAGCGCCTCGCACACGAGCCCCCCGCCGCCATCGTCGCCAGCCCGCTCCTGCGCACACGCTCCACGGCGGACGTGGTGGCGCAACGCGTTGACCTGCACACCGAGGTCGATCAGCGCCTGATCGAGATCTCTCACGGCGTCTGGGAGGGCTGCACGCGCGCCGAAGTGGAGGAGCGCTGGCCGGAGATGCTGGCGCAGTGGCGGCGCGCCCCGCACGACGTGCGCTTTCCCGAGGGCGAGACGCTGCATGACGTGCTGGAACGCTGGTGTGATTTCCTCGCCCATCCGCCGGCTAGCGCCTCGCCGCTGCTGGTGGTGACGCACGACGTCATCGTGCGGCTTGCGCTCCTAGCCGTGGAGGGCAAAGGGCCGGAAGCCTACCACGAGGTGGTGGCGGAGAACGCCGCCATCAGCGAGATCACCGTGCACGACGGGCGCCTCACCGTCACGCGCGTCAACGACGCAGCACATCTGGACGGCCTGCGCGCGGACGTGGCTTCGCAGGCGTCGTAACGGCCCTCCAGAACCCTGTGCGCATGTGCGCGCGCAGGCTCCTCACCGCTGCCGTGGCGGTGGCCATGCTCGGAGTGCCAGCATTCGGCGCGCCGGCCGCGGCCGGCGGCGTGCCCGCGCTCAGCGGACCGCAGATCGGCCAGCCCGCTCCGGATTTCACGCTGACCACACTCGACGGCAAGCGCGTTCAGCTGGCGGATTTTCGCGGCAAGACGCTGGTCCTCAACGTCTGGGCCACCTGGTGCCCACCCTGCCGCCTC
>SCRI01000012.1 GCA_004298675.1 bacterium
TCGAGAGCGCCGCCGCTCGTGCTCGCTACAGCCTCGGCGACGGCGCTGGGATTGCGCGCGTGGCGGCGTAGGACCCGCCATTCCAACTAGCCATCACGGTCTGCTTCGCTCCCACGCCGCCGGTAACGACGATCAGAATATCATCCGCTGACTGCGCCGCGCGCAGGGGGGCGCGCAGCACCTCGCCGCGGGAGCGCCGCCGCCGCAACACCTCTTCGCGCATGCTCGGCGAGAGCCGATCGAGCGGGCAGGCCGCGCGCTTGAAGAGACTTGCCTTGACGTCGCGCTTGCTCAACCCTTCGCTGGCCAGGGCACGTGCCCACTCGGGTGAGATGAGCACGATCGGCTGTCCGCCGCCAACCAGTGGGTCGTCGGTCGGAGCGATCGCAAACGGTGCGGCTAACGTCTCCGCCAGTGAGTGCAGGTAGTCACGCGAACTCTGCGCGTAACCGTTGACCACTTCGATGGTTCCCGAGATGGCGAAGACGGTGACCGCGCTTTCCTCGCGCGCGAGCCCGCGCTCAGCATGGAGTGGCTCCCACGGACTCTCTTCTTCGTTCTCGGCGAAACAGCAGGTATATTTCGCCGGCTGGCCCATCGTCGACATATCCGTGACGCCGGGCAGCGCTCCGGCCACGAAGCGCGTCAGCAACGCTAGCGCACGCCCCACGGCCGCGTTGGCGCGCGTGCCCGGGCCCAGAAAGTTTGCCCCGGCGTTGAACCCGAGGCGTTTGCGCGCTGGGCCGCTGACGACTGTCACCAGCGCTGCCGAGCCCGTGGTGGTCAGCACGCCGCGCACGTTGAGCGCCGGATCCGTTAGCGCAGCGGCGCAGGCACGCAGCACCGGCAGATGTTCCGGCATGCAACCGGCGACGAGCGCACAGAGCGCGAGCTCCTTTACGCTCGTTTCGCGGTCGCGCGGTGGAATGGCCGCGACGGCCTCGTCGCCAGCGAGGTCGTTGGCAGCGAGGATGGCGGCTAGTCCCTCAGGCGTCGGCCGGACCACCGGCAGCCCATCGTAGAGACCGGCGCTGCTCAGCTCCCGCAGCAACTGCGCCTCGTCCAGGGAAGCCCAGCGTGCGACGCTCTCGTCGATTTCTTGCGCCGCCAGCGACGTCACGCGTTCTGCGGCTCGATGCCGACGGTCACGAAGTGGGAGGCACCGAAGCCGGGAATGACGGACGAGTGCTTTCCCGCGCCGCCCGCCACGAGGATGACGATGGAATCGGCATCTCGCACGCAGGGGAAGGTCGCCTCGTCGTCGTCCGCTTGCGCGTTCATCCAGGCAGGCCAATCGCGCATCCCCCACATGCCACCCTTGCGCAGGTCCCGAACGGGACGCACGGCATGCTGAAAGAGGTAGCGCTGTACATCGGCTCGCGTCCAGCCGTCGGCAGCGATGAGCGCCGCATGTTCGGGCGAGAAGACGACGGCGCAATCATTGCGCCCGGACTGCGTGAGGTACCAGGTGTTATGCCCCAGGCCGCGCATCACGTCGGCAACGATCTCGAGCAGGCGGGTCGGCGAGTTGCTCTCGTGGTCGTTGATGTTGTGCGTCGCCTCGCCGCCGAAAACCGTCACCGCGTTCTCGTTCGCGTCGAAGCCACGGCTGGCGTGGAACTCGGGCCACGGGCTTTCGGCGACGTTTTCGGTGATGGCGTAGGCGTACTTGGCAGGACTGCCTTGTGTGGCGCGGTCGCGTTCGCCGGGATAGGCGCCGCCGACGTTCATGAGAATCAAACGGATTGCACGGCCGATCGCCGAGTTGGCCAAATAGCCCGGACCGAAGACGCCGGCGCCGCCGTTCATCCCGATCTCGCGCGCGATAGGGCCGTGCACCACGACCAACGGCGCCACGGGATGTGTCGTCGCCTGCACGCCGTAGAGATTGAACGCTGGCTCTAGCAGCGCGCGCACCGCGGCGACTACCACCGCAAAATGAAGCGGCCGGCAGCCCGCCATCACGGCGTTGGCCGCGAGCTTTTCAAGCGTGGCGTCGTTGGCCGCCGGGAGCATCGTTCCCAGCGAGCGCTCACCCGGCGCACCGATGGCGGCAAGCATTGCGGTGACGCGCTCCTCGGTGGGCGGCACGATCGGCAGACCGTCGGTCAAGCCGTGTTCCTCGAACCACGCCTGCACGCTGTCGAAGTCGCCGGTTAGCTCGTATCGATCAGCTAACATCGGCCGGCACCTCCAGCCATGCGTTCAGACTTTTCCACGCCGCCTCGATACGTACGGAGAGGTCCTCCTCGGTGATTCCACCCAATGGGTGCGGGATCGGCGCGATGGGGAGCGGTGTGCTGGTAAGCGCCTCGAATTGCAGCTTTGCCAGGGGCAGAAATGAAGCCGTGCAGATGGTCAACGTACGTAGGCCGTGCTGCTCGAGCTCAACGGAGTCGTGGACACTCCACGACGTGCAGGACCCTCAGTCACCTGTTCCGTTGATGACTCGTCCGCATTCGAGTGCGATGCGCTCGATGAGATCCTCACTTGCGCCCAGCGCCGCGCTCTCCTTCTCGTAGAAGCGGACATTGAATCCGCGCTCCTCGAGACGCTTGCCGAGCACACCCTGCAGCATGCCGGTGTTGGGCTTGCGGTTCGACAGAAAGCCGATGGCCTTTGCCGTGCCGTGGTGAGGCGTTCGCTCGCCGATGGCGAGACGGGATACGGAAGAGCCCACGGGGTTGACGAGACGCCAAACGCCTACGTCCACTGTCTCATCCTCGCTTTCCCGCCGCTCGTGTCGTTGCCACGCCGGCGCCATGTGCGCATGCGTCATCCGCATGATCTACTGAAGGAATACTCAGCATAGGGCTGATGTGCGCGTATTATATGAGCACGCGCGTTAGCTTGTCAATTCATATGATCAATATTGTTCTCTAGAGAGAATCAACAGTTGTCGAAAATGGCGGCTACCTGCTACGATGAAAGCGGGTGTGCGGCCGCGGAGGGAATCATGAAACGTCAGAAGACCGCCATCATGACGCTTCTCTTGGGGTTACTCGTCTGCGCTAGCCTCGTCTTCGGTGCCGTTACGCGCGCTTCGGCACAGGGTACCGCGCCGGGAGTCAGCGGCAAGGAAGTCACGCTTGGCGCGTGGACGCCTGAGTCCGGGCTTGCGACGGTCCTGCTCTCCATCAGTCAAGGCGCCGACGCTTACTTTCGTTGGTCCAACGACCACGGTGGCATCAACGGCTATCACTTCAAATTCGTGTTGGCCAACGACCAGTACAATCCGGCCTTGACGCCGGCGGCAGCACGCCGCCTCGTGGAGGTCGACAAAGCCTTCGCCATCGTCACGGCGGTAGGGACGCCATCGAACGTGGCCGCGCTTTCGTATATCTCACGCGTGGGTATCCCCAACGTCGGCCCGCTCACGGGCGATCCGGCGCTGACGCATCCGGTGCGCAAGAATATCTTCACCGTCATGCCGGACTACACGACCGAAGGTGCCTTCCAGGCGCAGTTTGCGCTCGATAATCTGCACTCGAAGTCGCTGGCGGTGATCTATCAGAACGACGCCCTCGGAAAGAGCGGGGTCGACGGCGTCGTGAAGCTGCTCGCGCAACGCGGCCTCAAAGCCGCGACCACCGTGCCCTACGATTTGGGCACCGTGAACTTCACGCCGATGATCGCTCGCTTGAAAGCCAGCGGCGCCGACACCGTGATCGTCTGGGGCTCGGTGCCGCCGTTCGTGCCGATTCTCAAAGGGGCGCAGGCGCTCGGTTACCAACCGAAGTGGCTAGCGTACCTCTTCGACGCGGCGCCCGCCGTGCTCGACCAGATTCCGCCTGCGCAAGTGAGCAACGCGTACTTCGATTCGTGGGTACCGCTCCCCAGCGATGCAGCGATGGCCGCCTATCGCGAGGCGATGGCGAAGTACTACCCGCAGGTCACCAGCAGCAGCTTCCTGCCGGCCACGGGTTGGGCTTTGGCCTCCGTCTTCTCCTCGGGCTTTTCGCGGATGGTGGCCGGTGGCGCGGAGCCCAGCTGGAGCGGACTGGAGGGAGCACTCGAAGGGATGCACGATTTCTCCAACGCGTACGTGCACGGGCTGACGTTCGCGCCGGACAATCACCAGGGTGAGCCCGCGGAGTACGTGATGAAGTACGAGAGCGGCAAGTTCGTCAAGGTCGCTCCGTATATGCCGTTGCCGGCCATTCACTAGCAGCGCCAGTGCTGGCGACGCTGGTCGTAGCTGGGCTCGTCACCGGCGCAATTTACGCCCTGGTCGGGCTCGGCCTGGTGATCATCTATCGCACCTCCCAAGTCGTGAACTTTGCTCAGGGCGACGTTTCCACGCTGCTAACCTTCGTGGGCTTCACGTTGATGACGCAATGGGGGATGCCGTACTTGGCCGCCTTTGCGCTCACACTCGTGGGTGCGTTCCTGTTCGGCGCGCTCGTGGAGCGCACGGTGATTCGCCCCGTGGCCTCACGTAGCCCGATCGTGGCGGTGGGGGTGACGCTAGGCGTGGCGCTGATCCTCAACGGCGCCAGCAGTTGGCGCTGGGGGACGCAGGTGCAGAGCTTCCCCGCACCTACCACCGCTACTGGCATCACCGTCGGCGGGATGACGGTCTCGGGTGCGAGCCTGGTGATCCTGGGGGTAACGGCTCTCTCTGTGGCGCTGCTGGTGGTGTTATATCGCTACACGCGCATCGGGATCTCGATGCGGGCCACGAGCGAGGACTCCCCTGCGGCCGAACTCATGGGCATCGACGTGCGTGCCATGGCCGCACTGAGCTGGGGGATGGCCGCGGTCCTGGGTGCTACGGCGGGCATGTTGGTTTCACCGGCGATTACGTTGACGCCCAATCAGTTGGACCTGGTGGTGATTCGCTCGTTCGCGGCGGTCGTGGTGGGTGGCTTCACCAGCACCGTGGGCGCAGTCGTTGGCGGGCTCTTCATCGGTGTGGTGGAGAGCGTGGTGGCGGGATACGCGCCCGCCGATCTGACGAACATCGCGATGTTCGCGATCGTGCTGATCGTGCTGGTCTTCCGGCCGCAGGGACTGTTGGCCGGCGAAGAGACCCGCAAGAGTCTGGTATGAGCGCGCGGCGCGGCTGGAGTGCGGTTGCGATCGCCGCGGTCTTGGCGTTCCCCTGGGCGGCGGGGTCGTATGTCGATTACGTGGCGTGCTTGGCGCTGGCCTACAGCTTGGTGACCCTTTCACTGAACTGGGTGATGGGCTATGCGGGCCAGATCACGCTGGGGCAGGGCGGCTTCTTCGCCGTCGGGGCCTACTTCACGGCTTGCGCAGTGGTGCATGCGGGCTGGCCGCTGCCGGCGGCGATTCTGCTGAGTGCGGTTGCCACCGGCATGCTCGGTCTGCTGCTAGGGGTGCCGGCGCTGCGCCTGCAAGGGCACTACCTCGCGCTCGCAACGCTGTTCTTCAGCCTCGCAGTGCCCGAGGCGATCATGGCGCTCCCGTTGCTGACCGGCGGAGCCAACGGCATCAATGTGCCGCCGTCGGTGACGTTCTTCGGGCTGCATCTCTCGAATCTGCACGACGCGTACTACGTGTTGATCGTGCTGGTAGCGTTGGTTGTGGTGGCGGACCGCACGATGTTGCGCAGCAAGCTGGGGCGCGCGTTTTTGGCGATCCGCGATAGCGAAACGGCGGCTGCCTCTGTGGGTATCCCGATCGCGGTCTACAAGGTCACGGCGTTTACCGCGTCAGGCGTGATCGCGGGTCTGGCGGGCGGATTCTACGGCGCAATCGCGGGCTACCTCAACCCGAGCATGTTCGACCTCTGGCTCTCGATCTATTTCTTTGCTGCGCTGATTGTCGGCGGCTTGGGAAACGCCTACGGTGCCGTGATCGGCGGAATCTTGGTGGTGGCGCTGCCGCAACTGTTCAGCCAAGCGCAGAACCTGGCCAACATCCTGTATGGTGCGATTTTAGTGGTCGTGCTGCTGGCGTTGCCCGGCGGGATCGCGGATTGGCCACGCCTGAGCCGCGCGGTGAGGTGGCTATGGCATCCGCGCTAAGCGTCGCTGATCTGACCGTGCGTTTCGGGGGACTTACCGCCGTCTCGGGCGTGAACCTGGCGGTCGAGAACCACGGAAGGCTTGGCATCATCGGCCCCAACGGCGCGGGCAAGAGCACGCTCTTCTACGCAATCACCGGGCGGGTGCGTCCGGCAGCCGGACGGCTGGTAGTCGACGAGCATGAGGTGACGCATTGGCCCACGTACCGGCGCGCAGCCAGTGGAATCGTCCAGACGTTTCAGAACATCCAACTCTTCGGATCGCTCTCGGTGTTGGAGAACGCGATGGTAGGCGGGCATCTGCGTGCGGCGTATCCGGCGGTGTTGGGGTTCTTCAGGTTGCCGCGCGTGCGGCGCGTGGAACGTACGCTCGCGGAGGAGGCACGTACGCTGCTGCGCCGTTTCGAGCTAGTGGGGGTAGAGGGGCGGCGGGTCTCGGAGTTGCCATATGCCATGCAGAAGCGTGTGGAGGTGGCGCGCGCGCTGATGGCGCGACCGCGCGTGCTGCTGTTGGACGAGCCGGCAACGGGGATGAATGACTACGAGAAGGGCTTCTTCGTCGAAGCGGTGCGGGAGATGCAGAGCGCCCTGGGCTTCGCGCTGGTGGTGATCGAGCACGACGTGGTATTCCTCGCGCGGTTGGTGGAGCGCATGGTGGCGATGAGTTTCGGCCAGATCATCGCGCAGGGGAACCCGGAGTCGGTGATGGCGACACCTGCGGTCGTCGAATCGTACACGGGATAGCGACGTGAAGCTGGAGATCGAAGATGCCCGGGTCTCGTACGGCGAGGTGGAGGCGTTGCGTGGGGTCTCGCTGACGGTGAACGCAGGCGAGATCGTGGCGGTACTGGGTGCAAATGGTGCGGGGAAGTCGACCTTGGCGCGGGCGATCTCGGGTCTGGTTGCGCGACGGGGGCGGATCCTGGCCGACGGCGAGGCGATCGAGCGGTTGCGGGCGCACCAGATCGTCCGGCGGGGAATCGTGCAGGTGCCCGAAGGGCGGCACGTCTTCCCCGGGCTCACGGTGCGAGAGAACTTGGTGCTGGGGCACCTGAGCAGTCGTGCGCCGTTTGCGGAGCGGCTAGCGGCGGTTTGCGAGATGTTTCCGCGATTGGCGGAGCGGATGGCGCAGCGTGCGGGGACGCTTTCGGGCGGCGAGCAGCAAATGCTGGCCTTAGGGCGAGCGCTGATGGCGCAGCCGCGGCTGCTGATTCTGGACGAGCCGTCGATGGGCTTGGCGCCGGCGCTGGTGAAGGCAACGTTTGCAGCGCTGCGAGCGATCAACGCGACGGGCGTGACGATCCTGCTGATCGAGCAGAACGTGAACCTGTCGTTGGAGGTGGCGCATCGGGCATACGTGCTGGTGCTGGGGCGAGTGGTGCACCAAGGTGCGGCGCAGGAGTTACGCGCGGACCAGGGTTTGCAGGCGCTCTATCTCGGCGGCTCCGCGCTTTAGACTGTGATCGTCGGCGCGCTCGCAAGTGTAAAGCGTTTCGCGTTGAGAAGCAGCGCGTTGAACGTGACGGAGATCGTCGAGGCCGCCATCAACAGCGCCGCCCACTCCGGAGCGAGCCATACACCGAAACGCGGATAAAGAACGCCGGCGGCGATCGGCAAGGCGAAAAGATTATAGATCGCCGCCCAAAACAGGTTCTGTACCGTCTTCGTGCGGACGGCGCGCGCGATGCTCACGGCCGTCGCGACTGCCGATGGATCGTTGCGCATCAAGACGATGCCCGCTGTTTCGATAGCAACATCGGTTCCCGCGCCGATTGCGATCCCAACGTCGGCTCGAGCTAGTGCAGGCGCATCGTTCACGCCGTCCCCGACCATCGCAACGCGCGCTCCAGAATCGTGCAGCCGAGCAACCTCGTCGGCTTTGCCCTCGGGGGGCACTTCGGCGATGACCGTCTCGATCCCGAGTTGCCGTGCGATCGCATCGGCCGTCTTGCGGTTGTCTCCGGTCAGCATGACCGCACGCAGCCCAAGAGATTGAATGGCCCGAATCGCGGTGACCGCACCCGGCCGGATTGCGTCCGCCACGGCGATGAGCCCCAGCAGTTCGGCTCCGCGCGCGACGTACATCGCCGTCTTCGCGTCAGCCGCGAGATTTGCCGCGCGTCCATCGGTATCGGCAGGAATCGGCACATGCTCGCGCTCGAGCAGCGCGCGGTTCCCCAGCAGGATCGTCGCGCCCTCAACCTCTGCCCGCACGCCGTAGCCGGGAATCGCCTCGAATCGTGATGCGGCCGGAAGAGCTCCAGCTTTCTGCCCCGCCTCGACGATCGCGCGCGCGAGCGGGTGTTCGCTTTGCGCGTCCGTCGCCGCGGCGAGGCGCAGTAAGGTATGCTCGTCACCCGACAGCGTCACGATATCCGTAACCACCGGATGGCCGACGGTCAACGTCCCGGTCTTGTCGAAGATGACCGTGTCCAGCGAGGCCGTTGCCTCCAAGACCGTTGCGTTCTTGAAGAGGATCCCCAAGCGCGCTGCCCTGGCAACGCCGACGGTAATTGCCGTCGGCGTTGCCAGGGCGAGTGCGTCGGGGCAGGCGATGACGATCGTCGAGACCGCGGCGGTCACGGCAAAGAGCGCACCGGCGCCAAGGAAATACCAGACCAGGAACGCGATCGCTCCCGAAGCTAAGGCGACGTACACGAGGACCGACCCGGCGCGGTCCGCGAGTTGTTGCGCCGGTGCCTTGGATGCCTGCGCATCGCGAACCATCTCGACGATGCGCGCTAGCGCCGTATCGGCACCGACGGCGGTCGCGCGAAATGCGAACGCGCCGCGCTGGTTCATCGTCCCACCGGCCACGCTGGCGCCGGCGGTCTTGGCCACGGGAATCGGCTCGCCCGTGATCATCGACTCGTCAACGTAACTCTCGCCCGAGATCACCTTCCCATCGACCGGTACGCGCTCGCCCGGGCTCACGAGAACCTCGTCGCCGACGACCACGCCATCGAGTGAGACGACCTGTTCGGTGCCGTTGCGCCGGACTCGCGCCGTCGGCGGAGCGAGCCGGAGCAGTGCCTCGACGGCCTGCCCAGTGGCGAAGCGGCTGCGCATCTCCATCCAATGGCCCACAAGCGAGAAGACCGTCAGCATCGCCGCCGCGTTAAAGAAGACGTCGCCTCCGTTGAGGAACGTGATAACGGCGGAATACGTGTAGCTCACGAGGATGCCCAGCGCGATCAGGGTCATCATGTTGAGCTCGCCGCGCAGCAGTGCGCGCCAGGCCGAGGAAATGAAGACCCAACCGCACCAGAGCACGATCGGGGTCGTCAGGACGAAGCCGAGGATGTCCTCGCTCATGCCGAAAGGCGGGTGCTTCGTGAACCCGACCATCGCCCCCATCGGAGAATAGAGGATGACGGGGATGGCTAACATCGCCGCGATAATCGCTTTGCGCAGCATGTCGTTGATCATCTCGGGGCCGTGACCTGCGTGCTCGCCGTGACCTGCGTGCGCCGCAGATTCGCGCGGTGCGGCATCGCCGCCCTCGTGCATATGTGCATGTGCAGCCTCATCTTCAATCGGGGAGCAATCGCAGCCGTAGCCTGCCGCTTTCAGAGCCTGTTCCAGGACCTCGGCAGACGTGACATTCGATTCGTACGCTACGCGGACGACGGCGCGCGTCCGATCGAGAGTGGCGCTGTGTACTCCTGACTGACGATCGAGGAACGCCTCCAATCCCGCCTCTTCGCTGGCATCATAGCAATCGTGAAGATGAATCTCCGCACGGGTTAGCGGCACTGTCACGGTTGCGTTTCCCATTGGAACTCTCCTCAGCGGGGCGACCGTCGAGCTAATCGACGTATCGAAGATCGGGCTCCAAGGTCCTGATATTAGCGACGTTGACTATGAAGGACTTGCATGGAAGTGCCCCCGCGGTTTTGCGCGATGATTTCGGCGTAACGCTTGCTGGCTTCGGTGGGCATGCGCTTGAGATCTGGATCGTGGTCGAGGTCGATGTGATAAAGCCCGAAGTCGCTGTTGTCGTCGAAGGGCAGGCCCCACTCGCGATTGGACGTGATGCTCCAACAGAGGTAGGCGACGACGGGAACGCCCTTCTCGACGGCATGCCGGACCTCACGGATGTGCGCGCTCAGGTAGTCGGCACGTGAGAATCCATCGGCGCTGGTGACGCAGCCGTTCTCGATGACGATCACGGGCTTGCCGGGAAACTGCTCCCGCGACTCGTACAGCAACTGCTCGAGCATGCCGGGCCACACTGGAGCGTTCGAGTACCGGCACTCGCCGGCGGCGAACAGGCGCTGTAACTGGCGGGGCCAGACCGAGGGCACGCCCCAGTAGTAGTCCACGCCCACGTAGTCGAGCGTGCCGGCGCACTCGGGCGGGCAGAGGAACTGCGGTAAGCGCCCCGCCATGCCCAGATTCCACCAGTTCGCGCCCAGCAGGGTGGTGAAGAGCGCGTACGACTTGCGCAGATCGTCGAACATGCGCAGCCACGAGCGCGTGGCGCGCAGGCGCTGCTCCCCGTGCAGCGGTACGAAGCGCACCTTGGCACCCGGGGAGCCGAGGATGCGGCGCGCAATGGCCTGCGCGATCTCCGGCTCCAGGCCGCGGTACCCGCTCTTGCCGTCCGGCATGCACAAGCCCTCGACGCCGGGATGGATGCCGACGCGCAACACCCCACGCTTGCGGATGGCTTGCAGCGAGCGGTCGAGATCGGGAACCTCGTCATGCCTGCCGTCGCCGCCGCGCAGGTGCTCGCGGCCGATATGCGCCACCGTCTTGCGGTTGTAGGCGTCCGGAAGGTTTGGATTATGACGCCTGAGGTCGCGCAGCGCGCGGTCGACCGCATTGAGCAAGGCGCGGCTGCCCAGGGCCATCGCCACGGCGTAGAACCGGCCATCCGGCGCGACAGCATAGGGCTCAGAGAAGAGCGCGCCTTCGATGCGCTCGTCGGTGACGGCGATCTGCGCGATGGAGACGTCGACCTTGCCCGAATCGAGGACGGCGCGCTGCGAGAGGCGCGCGGCCTGGCGGCGCGCGTGATCCTGGGAGGGCAGATGCGTGGCGTTGCGGTCGGCCAAGCGCTGCAGCCAGCGCGGCAGTCCGAGGACCAGCGGATTCGCGCCCACCTTGGCCTGCGGATGCACATGCAAGATCGCGCGGCGCGCCAGTGCATGGGCGCGGAAGAGATTTGGAATGAGCTGCAGCACCGCATCCATCTGTTGTTCGGACGTGGCATACGGCTCCAACCCCGGCGGCACCGCGTATGCCCGCATCCAGAAGCCTTTGATGAAACCGTAGACGAGCTGGTTTGGTTCGTTGAGGGTGACGTAGTAGTCGATCAGATCGCCCAGGCGCCGCGCCACTTCCGCAGCGTAGGCAGCCATCTTCGTTGGAAAGTTGGCGTCCAGCATCCCGGCACCGTTGCCGGCGGCTTGGACGTGCAGCGGCCAGGCGTTGTGATGGAGCGTCACGATGGTGACCATCTCCGCGTCGCGCAAGTATTGCAGCACGTCGCGGTAGTGCTGGAACGCCTCGTCGTCCCATCTTCCGGGCTCGGGCTCTAGACGCGCCCAGGCCAACGAGAGGCGAAAGGCCCGGCACCCGAGACCCTTAGCGAGATCGACATCTTCGCGATAGCGCTGCCAGAAGTCCGTCGCCCGCCCACGCGGCGTCAGGCCGCGCACGCGCTCCCAGACGTCGCGAATGTCGTCCTGCCCGGTGTACGCCTCGCACTGGTGGTCGGCCGTGGCCACGCCGAAGCGAAACGGTGCCGCCATGAGGACGGATGCTTGCCGCACGCGGGCCTTTCCTTCAGCAAGGCCGAACGTGCGAACCATGGCGAGGTTCGACGGGAAGACCTGCATCGTGACGGGCGGAGGATCCGGCATCGGCCGCGCCACGTGCCTGCGCATGGCCTCCGAAGGCGGCCGCGTGGTGGTGGCGGACCTGAACGCCGACGCCGCCAAGGTCACCGCTTCCAACATCACCGCCGCCGGCGGCCAAGCGATCTCCGTGGCGGTAGACGTCGGTAACTCGGCCCACGTGCAGGCGGCGATCGCCGCCGCCGTGGCTGCGTATGGCGCGATTCACGTCATCGTCAACGACGCGGCGATGATGACGTACACGCCCATCGTCGACATCGCGGAGGCCGACTTCTTCCGCGTCGTCACGACCAACCTCGGCTCGGTCTTCTTGTTCGCGAAATACGGCGCGCCGCACATGCCGCCCGGGTCCGCCTTTGTCAACATCAGCTCCGTGCACGCGCACGAGACCACCAAGAACGTCGTGCCCTACGCGGCGTCCAAGGGTGCGATCGAGGCGTTTACCCGCGGCTTCAGCATCGAGATGGAGGAGCGCGGCATCCGCGTCAACTGCGTGGCGCCCGGCGCCGTGGACACGCCGATGCTGTGGAACAACCCGAACGTCAAGAGCGGCGTCGAGAAAGTGGAGGGCGCTATCGGCAAGCCGGAGGACCTTGCCGCCGCGATCTGCTTCATTGCCTCCGACGAGGCACGCTTCATCAACGGCACGACACTGGTGGTGGACGGCGGGCGGCTGGATGTGTTGTGAGACAAGGGAGATCGACGGGTCAAGGGGGCCAGCCCCCTCTTGTATTCGCCCCCAGAAACTCTAGATTTCCGCGGTGTAATTCCTCCAACTCCCGCTCGGTGCCGTGAGCTGCCCGCCAAGAGCGCAGGCGCCGCTGCGACGGGCGTAGCTTGCCAGTCCGCATGCTCCGGATGGAGCCGTTGCAGCTAACCCAAGAGCGTTACAGCGCCAACTTGTGCGGTGGCCTCTAAGAGCGGCAGGAGCTCCGCCTCCCACACTTCGGCGAACGGGTCGGGGCAAGTTCGCCAATCCCGAGGCGCAAGCGGGAAAACAGTCCGTCGCGGGCCTCGAGGCTGCGGACGCTTCGCTCACTGATGCCAGCCCTGGCGGCCTGTTTGCGTGCGCGTTCAGCGCTGACCCTTGTAGATGAGCACTTGGTGATCAGTAAATCCTTTTGCCGGGCATCCGCTCGAATTCGGCCTAGTGGTCGGCGGCTCGCGGTTCCACCCCGAAGCATTCCCGCATCGGCTCTCAACCGGCCAGGGTAGTTGTCGCTAGCCACGGGGGTTTAGCCGCCGAGAGGGAATGATTCTGTTGAAAGCAGCTGCGTAGCGCTGAATTCGTCTAAACTTCGTACGTCCAAACGAGGCTCCAGAGCGCGCTTCCGATCAACCGCTCTTGAGAGGTCTAGCAGGAGGCTCAGCAGATCGGTCCTCAAAGTGCTTGTGTCGCTTTCCGGCGGGATTAGAGCGACCACATTCACCGGAAATGGCTCCGCGTCATCCGGCATCGGCGTGCGAAGCAGCACGCGTTCAAGCGCATACAACCGTGGATCGCCGGCCGCAGAGATTTCCTGCAACCGCGCACCGATCGGATCTATCACGGCCGCGACAAAACCGTCGGGGAAGTCCGGCCGCGAAAACCGCTCCCCGACCCATCGCCGGAACGCGCGCGCCGTTGCGGCATCGGGCGGCCCAAATTCGTGCTTAAGCCCACGCAGTACCGGCTTCTCGATAAGAACGGTTGAGGTGAGATCCACAATCATCGCGCGCTTGTCATCGGTCCGGCGTAACATGAACTTGCGCACGGACCCGACCTGCGCCATCGCAATTTCCCGCTGATCCCCGGTGACGAAAACACGGGCAGCGAGGACGCACGGCTCGATGTTCGTCGCGCGCGCTATATCGCACGTTTGCGAAATGACGATAAGTTGCTCACCAGCCTTAGATGGCACGGAAGCACCGTAGGCGTGCCTCGGAACGTCCGGTGTTTTCGGCTGATGCTGGTGAATGTCGGTGATCGGCCGCGATATTGAAGAGGCCCGCTCATTCGGGTCAAACAGCACCAAATAAGGCAGCAGCGGCAGAAGGCTCCCCTGCTGCAATCCTGATTCGATTAATGCCGCATTGATCGGTTTATCCGAATTTGAATCCTGGGCCAACGGCTATCCAATCATCCTCGACAGTGGTTGTGTCGTCGCTATCTCGAACGAACGTCCCCATCGCCTCTGCTGCATCGCGGATGCGATCAAAGGGGCGCGCTTGGATAAACGAGACGGGCTTTATTCGTGATACTGTAGGCGTCGGCAGCGGCGGGATCGTCCCGTATGCGATCGCCATTACAACATCGTCCCTGCCGCAGCCCAACAAATCGATCGGACTTCCTACGGCGGTCGGCCGCTGAACGAAGGTCGCCAAATCCTCATGCCGTGCACGGACTTGGAATAGAAGCGTAAGCACAGTTTGGAGGCGTTGCTCGTTCTCGCCAGCTATCGTTTCACCCCTCAACCACCCTTGCACCGATTGCCTGGAAACACCCATAATTCTCGCCAGGCGTTCGCGTGACACGCCCGGTAGTATATCTGCCAGTTGCTTCATCAAGTTCGGCGCGACAACGGTTTCCGTAAACGCTCCCGTCGACTGCGCCTCCAAGTAGATATCGGGAACCTTATACGATAGGCGTCCAGCTACGATATCCATGGCCGTAGTGCGCGTGCAGCGCGGAAGTGCTGGTGGGACGACGAGCGCCGCCGTTAAGCTAACGCTGAGCAGCGAGCGTTGAACGACCTGCTCCAACGTCAAGCTCATTGTCGTGGCCTCCTGAACTCTGCTATCAGCGTACCATCGCCGTCAGTGACCCAACGAAATACTTGGTAAATGAAGTCGTTGTAGGCCCTCAGTCGTGGTTCGAAATTGGGGTTGAAATCTTGATACTGCTCGTTGAAGTAATCGAGATCAATGAGGTAAAACGGTCCGAGCGGTTGAGATGGCGCGCCGGGCCGCGGCGGCACGGTCGAACCGCCGGGTATAAAGCCACGCCGTATGCGGAATACTCCGTCATTCCGTGCCACGGAGAGTTCAGAAATCGTGTTTTGCACAACCCCCTCGAATTCGTTTGCCGCATCGTATCCCAACACGTTTCGGTTAAGGACTCTGCGCCAAAACGAATACTCGTTTCCGCCTACAATACGGATTTCATTGATGAAGCGAAATCCAAGACGCGTTTGCCCGTGAACCGGCAGATGCGCTTGTAGCGCTCGCGTGACTTCACAAAAACGTTCGCTGAACTCGACGATCCCGGGATATGCCGGCCCTCTGCATTCGAGCGCAACCTGATCGGCACCAAAGACAACGGACCAACTGTAATCCGGCGTGCTGAAGCGGTACTGCGGCTCACCCTGTTGTTGAGCCACGCCCTTATCGGTAACGAGCAAGTTCACGACGCGGTCTTCGGACCATAGCGGATATCGCCTTAGAACCGATTCCGCAAACGGCGCGACGTGCTGGCGCTCGGCAAACAGCGGCAACGCCGGGAACCGCACTTGGGCCAGGGCAATCGCTACGGGGTTATTAGGAAGAGTCTCGCATGGCGCTCGAGGGATCATGGCCGCCTCCCCTCGGGGCTGTAAAGTGAGCATGTAAAGCGCACGCTTGCGCCTTACATGCCTGGTTTACATTCTCCTTCCCATCGGAACCCCGTCTCGGCAAGGGGCGCCCCGCCACCCCGCTCTAGCTGTTCACCAGCGGCGGGGCGCCCGCTTCCATGCCCACCCGGCCGTTCGATCGATCTCGGACGCCCCTTCGGTCCTACTTATGGGTGACGCTAGCCTATGGGCTCGAGCCCCGCTCTCGTCTCGGCTCCGTCACCAGGCAAGCTCCCATTCACGACACGCCTCCACGAGATCCGGATCGTCGTTGCGCACGTTGTTCACGCGCGTCGAGATCGGCCGCGCTTCAATACCATCGTTCGGGTACGGCCGGAACATCGGCACGAGACCCGTGGCGGCTACGTCGCCCGATTCGAGCCACTCGTCGTAGGCATCCTCCGGCAGGATAACGGGCATCCGGCTGTGGATCAGCGCCATCGGCTCGCTTTGGACACACTTCGGCGGCCTCGCCCGCTTCTTTGGCCTCAGCTCAGCTATCTCACGTTGTCCCGGCGACACCGTCGTCTGGGTGAACACACGTGAAGTGACCCCCTCGGGGACTGGACACCTCTGAAGCGAAGTGAAGGTGTCCGATGAAGAAACCCACTCCACCGGCCAGTCCGGCGAGCGAGCCCGAAGCGTTCGGGCGCTGGACCGCG
>SCRI01000013.1 GCA_004298675.1 bacterium
TCAGCGCGATCGTCATGTTGATGTTGATGCCCATCAACTGCGCGGCATCACGATCCTGCGCCGTGGCGCGCATCGCCTTGCCAAGCCGCGTACCGTAGATGAAGATCTGGAGCACCGCCATCAAGGCCAGCGCCGTGACCACCACCAGTACCTCGTTGGAGGAGAGGCTGACCCCGCCGAAGTGCCAGGTCACGTTGGGCACGACGTTGGGGAACGGTATCGGCGAGGGGCCGCGCCAAAGCTGCATGATGTTTTCAAGGATGAACGATGCGCCGATGGCGGTGATCAGCGGCGCTAGGCGTGGTGCGTTGCGCAGCCGCCGATAGGCCAAACGCTCGAGCAGCACACCGACGATGCCGCAGAGGATCATCGCCCCCACCAGCGTCACGGCCAAGACCAGCAAGAGCGGCACACCCTTCAGGCTACCGCTGGCATCCAGCAGACCGATGATCGCGATCGAAAAGAACGAGCCCAGCGTATAGACGTCACCGTGCGCAAAGTTGATCAGCTCGATGATACCGTAAACCATCGTGTACCCGAGCGCGATGAGCGCGTAGATGCCGCCCAGCGAGAGCCCGTTGATCATCTGTTGGATGAAGAGTTCCAAAGTCGGTCCTTCCGCGACATGGATGGAGGCGAGCGGTAACGCTCGCCCCCACCCGCTCTAACCCAGGGACAAGGGTCTGACTCTATCTACTTCGTGGAGACGTTGATCTGGCGGACAAAGTCCTGCTTGCCGTCCTTGACCGTCCACAGCGAGATGACCGGGTTGGTCGTGTCGCCGTTCTTGTCAAAGCCGAACGAGCCGATGATCGACTTGAAGCCGCTGGTACCCTGGATGTTCTTCAGCACCTGGGCACGCGTCGGCGCCTTGCCGCCATCCTGCTTGATGGCCTTTACCGCCGCAGCGATGATCACCTGAGCGGCAACGTAGCCGTTCGCCGAGT
This sequence comes from bacterium, assembly GCA_004298675.1. Lineage (GTDB taxonomy): Bacteria > Vulcanimicrobiota > Vulcanimicrobiia > Vulcanimicrobiales > SCRA01 > SCRA01. The sequence continues at coordinate 948 of SCRI01000013.1, forward strand.
AGGCGCCGATGTCGCTGTGATACTTCGCCTTGTACGCCTTGATGAAGGCCTGCGCGGAGGCCGACTTGGCGGCGTTGGGGGCTGCAACCGTGTAGAACGAGTTGTTGGCGGCGTCGCTCGCGACCTTGATGAACTCCTCGTCGGAGATGCCGTCACCGCCCTCGTACTTCACCTTCGCCGGGTCCATGCCAGCGGAGGCCATCTGCTGACGTACCAGGCCACCGCCGGTGGAGGTGGTGCCGCCGTAGTAGACGGCATCGGGCTTGGTCGCCGCCACCTTGGTGAGCAGCGCCTTGAAGTCTTGCTGGTTGGCGGTGATGTGATCGTGACCGAGAATGGTCCCGCCCATCTCCTTGAAGTCGTTGGCGAAGACGTTGGCTAGACCCAAGCCGTACGTCTCGTTGTCGTCGATGACGTAGACCTTCTTCAGGCCCAGCTCCTTGGCGAACTGAGCACCGGCCTTACCCTGAACGTCGTCGGTGGCGCAGACGCGGAAGTACGTGATCTCATTGGGATGAGCGGTGCGGTACTTCGCGGTCTTCGTCAGCGTGGGGTTGGTGTTCGAGGGCGAGATCAGCGGCAAGCCGGTCTCGTTGGAGACGGGGATCTCGGCGGCGGCCACGTTCGAGTTGAACGGACCCACCACGCCCATCACCGCCGCGTCGGCGGCGAGGCTGCGGATGTTGGTCGCACCCTGCTGCGGGTTGTGAACGCCACCCACGGCGTCGTCGAGCGCATCGACCTCGAACTTGAAGCCCTTGGGCGCGTGTGCGTTGGCCTCCTCGACGGCCAGAGCAGCGCCATTCTGCGTGGGGATACCATCGGACGCGTCGGCGCCCGAGACCGGCAGATCTACGCCGATCTTGATGACTTGGTCGGCAGCCTGCGCGGGTGCGAACGCCGCGCTCGTGCCGAACATGGACAGGATCGCCGCCAATGCAACGAACCGCGCCAGTGAACGTCTGGACATACTGTCGTGTACTCCCTCCAAAAGATGATGAAAACTTCGCTTCGAGAGTCGCTTACGTCCTGAGGATTACCCCTCGGGCTGCGGGGGCTGTTCCCGTGTGACGAAAGTCGTACCTTTCTACGCGATGATACGAGCAACGTTACACCAGACGGCCCCGTTCCCGAGCCGGAGAATACGCGACCAGGCTCCCTTCCCCTGCAGTATGCTCTACCATCTTGCAAAACCCAGTACCACGATGGCGACGAATGAACCCACGGGGTATCGTGAGGAAACCGGCGCCCGCCAAAGCGATCACCGTTAGGTCAGGAGGCCTATACCCGCTCTAACTCGCGCGCGGCGCGGGCGTCGAAGTACTTCGCCTGAGGATGATGGAGCACCAGCGCCGCCGTGGACTGTTCGGGCATGATCTGAAAACCGGCCGTGAGATCGACGCCGAGCCGCTGCCGCGCCTGCAGCAGCGCGAACACGGGCTCGTGCTGGGCGTGCTCGGGGCAAGCCGGATAACCCCACGAGTAGCGTTGTCCAACGCTCTCCCCCAGCCCGAGCTCGCGGCGGATGCGGCGGTGCAGCCACTCCGCCGTGGCCTCCGCGCCCTGAACCGAGAAACCATGCAAGAAGAGCGCCTCGCTGTAGCGGTCCTGGGCCTGCAGGCGTGCCGAGGCCTCGCTCGCCTTGTCGCCCACCGTCACCACCTGCAAGCCGACGAAGTCCACGGCCCGCCCGCCCTGTGAGGGCTGAACGTAATCCGCTAAACACAGATGCTCGCCGCCCGGCTGGCGCGGGAACGTCAAGCGCGCTAGCTCGCGCGCGGGGTCCGCGGGATCGTAGATGGCGACCGCATCGCCCTCGCCTGAGGCCGGGAAGAATCCGTAGACGGCGCGCGGGCGCACGAAGCCGGTTCTCCTGGCCTCGTCCTGGAAGCCCGCCAAGCGCGGCTCGAACTCCTCGCGCACGACACGCTCCCAGGCTTCGCCTTTGAGATTGCCGCCGCCCCACGAGAGGCGGAACAGCGAGCGCAGGTCGTAACATTCGAAGATCTCGTCGACGGAAATGTCTTCAAGCGTGCGCACGCCCCAGAACGGCGGCACGGGGATCGGCGGCACGAGCAGATGCTCGCGCGCGCTCTTGCCGGAGGGCACGACCGCGGGGGCATTGGCGCGCCGTTCGCGCGCCGCGCGCGCCTCGGTCGAGATACGCTCGCGCAAGGCGTGACGATTCTCCGGATCGACGAGCTGATCGACGATCTCCAAGCCCTCGAAGGCATCCTTCGCGTAGTAGACGCCGGCCCGGTATTCACGCTCGCCCTCGACGTAGATGATGCGCCGGCCGAAGTCACGATTGATGGCGGCTCCCCCCACCACCACGGGAAACTCCAAGCCCAGCGAGTCCAACTCTTTGACGCACGCCGGCATCTGCTTGGAGGTGGAGACCAAGAGCGCCGACAGGCCGATAGCATCGGCGTCGATCTCGCGCGCCTTCTCGAGAATCGTATTGATCGGCACTTGTTTGCCGAGATCGAGGACGGTATAGCCGTTGTTGCTGAGGATGGTGCCGACCAAGTTCTTGCCGATGTCGTGCACGTCGCCGAAGACCGTGGCGATGACCACCTTGCCCTTACTATAGCCTTCCTTCTTCTCGAGAAACTGCTCGAGATGGGAGACGGCCGCCTTCATCACTTCAGCCGATTGCAGCACGAACGGCAAAATCAGCTCGCCCGCGCCGAAGCGATCTCCCACGTCCTTCATCGCCGGCAGCAGGACGTTGTTGAGTACGTCGACGGGTTCGCGCGCAGTAAGCGCTTCGTCGATCTTGCGCTGGATGTTCTCTTTGCGCCGGTACAAGATCGAGTTGTGGATGCGCTGCTCGACCGGCAGCGCCGGATCGTCCCAGGGCTTGGGGCCCTCGTCCTCTTGTGCCCCCGCGCGCGGTCCCGCCGACTCGAAATGCGCGATCAGGCGCTGCAGCGCATCCTCACGCCGGTTGAAGACGACGTCCTCGCACAGCTCGCGCTCCAACGCGGGAACGTCGGGATAAGGCGTGAGATCGGCGGGGTTGACGATCGCGAGATCCAGGCCGGCCTGCACGGCATGGTAGAGGAACACCGAGTTGAGCGCGGCGCGCGCGTGCGGTGAGAGACCGAACGAGACGTTGGAGACGCCGAGGATCGTCAAAGCGCCGGGCAGCCTCTCCTTGATGAGGCGGATACCCTCCATCGTCTCGATGGCGCTACTGCGGTACTCCTCTTCGCCGGTAGCCAGCGTGAAGGTCAGCGCGTCGAAGATCAGCGCACCGGGGGCGATGCCGTACTCCTTGGTACAGATCTCGTAGATGCGCGCCGCCACCTCCAGCTTGCGCTCGCGGGTCTTGGCCATGCCGGTCTCGTCGATGGTCAGCGCCACCAGCGCCGCACCGTGCTCCACGGCCATCGGACAGACGGCCTCGATGCGCTCGCGTCCGCGCTCCATGTTGATGGAATTGATGACGGCGCGCCCAGGATTGGCCTTGAGCGCCGCCTCCACCACCTTGGCCTCGGTGGAGTCGATCATCAACGGTGCCTCGATCGACTGCTGCAACCGCTTCACCAGCGTCGCCATCTGCGCGTCTTCGTCCGTACGCTCGGTGAGCGCACAGCAGAGATCGAGCACGTGGGCGCCGCCCTCCACTTGGGCCCGCGCCACGTTGACCATCTCGTCGAGGTCGTCGGCCAAGAGCAACCGTTTGACTTTGCGCGAGCCTTGCGCGTTGAGGCGTTCGCCCACCAGCAGCGGGCGCGGATTCTGCTCCAGTGAGAGCGCGGTGATGGCGCTGGCGACGTACTCCTCACTCGCCGGTTCGCGTTGGCCCGGCGGCAGATCCGCGCAGGCCGCGCGGATGGCGCGGATATGCGCCGGCGTGGTGCCGCAGCAGCCGCCCACGGCATTGACGCCGAAGTCGCGCACGAAGGCGCGCAGCTCCGCCGCCATCTCGTCCGGCCGCTCGGGATAGATGGTTTGCCCCTGCGCTCCCATCTGGGGCAGGCCCGCGTTAGGAATCACCGCGATGAAGCAGCGCGCGTTCTCGGAGAGATAGCGCACCGGATCGCGCATGTGCGTGGGACCCGTGGAACAGTTGAGGCCGATGACGTCGATGGGCAACGCCTCCAGCACCGCGCACACCGCACGGATGTCGGTGCCCAGCAGCATGCGCCCCGTGACGTCGAGCGTCACCTGAGCCTGAATCGGCACGCGGCGCAGCCCGTTGCGGAACTCGCGCACGATGCCGGCGATCGCCGCCTTGACTTCCAGCAGATCCTGCGACGTCTCGATCAAGAGCAGATCGGCGCCGCCCTCGACCAGCGCACGTGCCTGCTCGCCGTAGACGTCGCGCAATTGGTCGTAGGTGATCTTCGAGAGCGCGGGATCGCTGGAGGAGACCAGAAAGCCCGTGGGGCCGAGCGACCCGGCCACGAAACGCGGACGGCCATCGCGCGCCTCGAACTCATCGCAGACGCTGCGCGCGATCCGCGCGGCGCCGCGATTGACCTCGAGCGTGTGCTCACCCAGCCCGTACTCGTCCAACTTGAGCCGGCTGGCCGTGAACGAGTCGGTCTCCACGGCGTCGGCGCCCGCCTCCAAGTACGCGCGATGGATCTCCTCGATCGCGCCGGGACAGGACAAGACGAGCGCCTCGTTGCACCCGAGGTAGCGCTCGCCGCCGAAATCCTGGGCCGAAAGATTGCGGTCCATGAGCTGCGTGCCCATGGCACCATCGAAAACGACGACGCGTTCTCGCAACGCGCCTAGATAGCTCCGATTCACGTCTCCCCCCACGGCAAGGGCGGGTCATCTCGCCCCGTGCGTAGCCGTCAATGCCCCGGCGAGAGCGAAACCTCCCGGCCGAGAACGGCCTCATTCGCGGTAATCGCCCCCACGACCCGCCCGGCGACGTTGGTGATCTGCGGACTACGGTACGCGGCCAGCGTCTGCGTCTCGATCCCGTCGAGCAGACCAGCGTGCGCGAGGATCGCCAGCGCAGCCGGATCGGCCGCGCGCTTGGTGCCGTCGATCGTCTTGAGCGCGAGTCCTACGCCGCGCTCGCGCAGAGCCACGCACATCACGCCCTCCGCGCCCCCCTTGCTCGCTGCGCGCCCACCCGCCGCGCGCATGAAGTCGGTGTCGAAGCGCGCGCTCCCGGCCACGTACTCGGGGTGGCTGGTCATCGCGCCGTAGACGCTTGCGGCGGCGCGCGCCAAGTCGGTGGGGAGGCCGCGTCCGCTGGCAAAGCGCGCAAAGGCCATGGCGGCATTGCGCAGCGGTGTGGCGAAGACCGGGATGCCGCAGCCGTCGACACCCAACGGCAGTTCGTCGACGCGCTGACCGACGAAGGCGGCGCACACCTCCAGGATCGCACGCTGCGCGGGATGACTGGGCTCGAGGTAGCCGGCGGGATCGGCGCCCAAGTGCACGGTCAACGCCAAGATGCCGGCATGCTTGCCGGAGCAGTTGCTGTGCAGCGCGCTGGGCCGCTCGCCGCGCTCGCGCAGCGCGCGAGCCGTGGGCTCGTGGTAGGGCTCGTGGACGCCGCACTTGAGCGCGGAAACGTCCAAGCCGATCTTGTGCAAGATCCCGCGTACCGCTTCGACATGGAACGGCTCGCCGTTGTGTGAGGCGCTGATGACGGCCAGCTCGCGCTCCGTGAAGGCGAAGCGCTCCGCGGCACCACTGCGCACGATGGCCGTGGTGATGAACGGCTTGGCCGAGCTGCGCAGGTAGACGGGGGCATCGACGGTGCCGAGCGAAACGATCAGTTCGCCCTCCGGATCGCAGACGGCCGCAGCGATCCGATGGATGGACTCCACGAGCGGGCCGCGAGTGACTTCAATCAATGGAACACCGTGCAGATCAGCCATCGTCCAGCGTTTTTGGCGGCGTCTCCGTCGGGACCTGCGGTTACTCGTTCCGCGATTGGGTAGGCCCGTTCTATCCGCCCAAGACGCGCCCCGCGGAGATGCTGACGTACTACGCGCGCCACTTCGAGGCCGTGGAGCTCGACGTCACCTACTATCGCGTCCCGCCGCCCGCGACGATCGAGCGCATGGCGCAGCGCACGCCGGCGCACTTTCTCTTCACCGCGAAGGCGCCTGCGGCGGCCACACATCTGCCCGCCGACGCGCGCGGAGCATTGGGCGAGGAGGCGGCACGGCTGCGCGACGCGCTAGCACCGCTGATCGCCCGCGGGCGCCTGGGCTGCGTGCTACTGCAGTTTCCCAGCGCCTTCCATCCTGGGCGCGCAGCGGAGCAACGCCTGGCGGCGCTGGCCGATCTCTACCACGGATTACCGCTGGTGGCGGAGTTCCGCCACCGCGCCTGGCAGGCTCCAGCCACGCTGCATCTGCTCGAGCGCCTGGGCATCGGCTGGTGCAACGTGGACGAACCTGACTTCGAGAGCCTGCCGGCGCCCAGCGCCGATCTGGTTGGACCCATCGCGTACGTGCGCTTCCACGGCCGCAATCGCGCCGCGTGGTGGGGCCACGATCAGGCGCAGCGCTTCAACTACCTCTACGGTATAGAAGAGCTGGCGCCGTGGGCCGCACGCGTGGCGGACCTCGCCGCGCAGGCGCAGCGGGTCTTCGTCTTCTTCAATAACTGCTACGCAGGGAAATCGGCGCACAACGCGCGCGACTTCGCGCGTCTACTGGGTTTGGCAAGCGCCAAGAGCGAGCTGCCCGAGAGCCTCTCGCTCTTCGACGCTTGAGCGCGCTAGACGCCCGCCAACTCCGGCAGCACGATGCGCTCCTCTTGCTCCGCGAAGACCGGATTGGAGAGGTAACGCTCGCCCGTATCGCAGGCGAAGGTCACGATCGTCTTGCCGGCCATCTCCTTACGCGCCGCCACCTGCAGCGCGATCCAGATGCCGGCACCAGAGCTGATTCCAACGAGCATGCCTTCCTCGCGCGCGGCACGTCGCGTGGTCTCGAAGGCATCCTCGTTCGAGACGGTGATGACCTCGTCGTAGACCTTGGTGTCGAGCACCTTAGGGAAGAAGCCCGCGCCCGCACCTTGGATCTTGTGCGGCCCCGGCTTCCCACCGGAGAGCACGGCCGACGTGGACGGCTCACCGGCGATCACCTTCAGTGTGGGCTTGCGCTCTCTGAGCAGACGCCCCGCGCCGGTGATGGTGCCGCCGGTCCCGACGACCGAAACCAACACGTCCACTTGACCGTCGGTATCGCGCCAGATCTCCTCACCGGTCGTACGGTAGTGGATGTCCGGATTGGAGGGATTGTCGAACTGCGAGGGCACGAAAAAGCGCGCGGGATCGGCAGCGACGATCTCCTCGACACGCTTGATGGCGCCGGGCATGCCCTCCGCTCCGGGTGTCAGCACAACTTGCGCGCCGTAGGCACGCAGCAGGTTGCGCCGTTCCAGCGTGGCCGTGTCCGGCATGACCAGGACCGTCGGATAGCCCTTCGCCGCAGCCACGAAGGCCAGCGCGATGCCGGTATTGCCGCTGGTGGGCTCGACGATGACGGAGTTCGGCTTGAGCGCGCCGGCTCGCTCCGCATCCTCGATCATCGCGATGCCGATGCGATCCTTCACGCTCCCGGCGGGGTTGAACGACTCCAACTTCACGAGCACGGTGCCCGGTAGACCCGCATTCAGGCGCGGGATCTTGACGAGCGGGGTATTGCCGAACGTATCGGCTAGGTTGTCGTAAATTCTCGCCATAGTGAAGTTACTATACCAACAATGTCTAGTATTGTCTGCGGCGGGAGTCGCATCTACGAAAGCGAACGTCTGTTCGCGTGTTCTCTCTGGTCGACGGCTCGCTCTACGCCGCGGAATTGAACCTCTGGATCGACGCCTCCGCGGGGCGGGAGCGCTGCTACGTCTCGCACGGGCACAGCGACCATGCGCGGCGCCACGCGCTGATCGTCGCCACGCCGCAGAGCGCCGCCATCTGCCGCAGCCGCCTGGGCGACGGCCTCGCCTTCGAGACGCACGCGTACCACGAACCCTTCGAACTCGGGCCTGCGCGCCTCACGCTCTTTCCGGCCGGGCACGTGTTGGGCTCGAGCCAGCTCTTGATCGAGAACGAGCGTGGACGCTTCGTCTACACCGGGGACTTCAAGCTCGGGCCTGCACTGACGTGCGAGCCGGCTACCGTGGAGCGCTGCGACGTGCTGCTGATGGAGTGCACCTTTGGGCGCCCGCGCTACGTCTTTCCGCCGCGCGAGGAGATCTGCGCCGCATTGACCGCGTGGGCGCGCCGCACACTGGAAGAGGGCGCGACGCCGGTGGTCTACGCCTACTCACTGGGTAAAGCGCAGGAAGCGATGGCGCTGCTCGGAGGCGCCGGTTTCAAGCTGATGGTGCACCCTGCCATCGAGCGCCTCGCACGCGTCTACTCCGAGCAAGGCGTGGAACTCCCGCCCCACCTGGCCTTCGATGCGGCCGGCGCCGCTGGCCACGTCGTGATCTTCCCGCCGGGAGGCAACGCGCGCGCACTCGCGGAGCTGCGATACACGCGTACCGCCATGCTCACCGGCTGGGCCCTCGATCCGGGCGCACGCTACCGCAGCGGCGTCGACGCCGTCTTTCCGCTCTCAGACCACGCGGACTTCCCCTCGCTGCTGCGTTACCTCGAGCTAGCCGCGCCGCGCAAAGTGCTGCTCAACCACGGCTTCAAGGATTTCGTGCACGAGTTGCGCCGGCGCGGCATCGATGCGGAGTTTCTGGAGCCGCACGCGCAGCTCTCGCTGTTCTAACGCGACGCTAACCTACCGCGGCCGTTGCCTCCAGCTCGTAGCCGCTGTCGTGCTGGAGTCCAAGCATCAGATCGATATTCTGCACGGCGGCACCGGAGGCGCCCTTGCCGAGATTGTCTAGGCGCGCCACCAGCAGCGCCTGCCGCTCGGCGGTATTCTCGAAGACGAAGAGTTCGAGCTGATTGGTGCCGTTGATGCTCTCCGGCGCCAAGCGCGCCGGCGGAGACTCCAGCGCCGCAACGCGCACGAAGCGCTGCCCTTCGTAGCGTGCGCTCAGCACGCCGTGAACGTCACCCGCGCTCACGTTGCCCGGCAGCGACCACAACTGCAGCGGCACCTGCACCAGCATGCCCTGACGGAAGACACCAACCGACGGGGAGAAGAGCGGCGTATGCGTGAGGCCGCCGTAGAGGCGCATCTCCGGGACGTGTTTGTGCGCCAGCCCGAGCGCATACAGATAGTAGGGATCGGCGATCGCCTGGCTGCCGGAGCTCTCGAATGCTTCGATGAGGCGGCGGCCGCCGCCGCTGTAGCCGGAGATCGCGTTGATCGCCAGCGGATACTCGCGCGGCAGCAAGCCGGCGTCGACGAGCGGGCGCACGAGGGCGATTGCGCCGGTGGAGTAGCAGCCCGGGTTGGAGACGCGCGCTGCCTTGCGGATACGCACGTCCTGTCCGGGGAGCATCTCGGGAAAGCCGTAGACCCAGGCGGGGTCGACGCGGTGCGCCGTGCTCGCGTCGAGCACGCGCACGTTTGGATTCGCGATCATCCCGACCGCCTCACGCGCGGCGTCGTCGGGCAGGCAGAGCACGGCCACATCGACGGCGTTGAGCAGGCGGCGCCGCTCCGCCTCGTCCTTGCGGCGCCCGGGGGCGATGCTGACGATTTCCAGGTCGTCACGCTCGCGCAGGCGCGCGTGGATCTGGAGACCGGTGGTGCCGGCCTCACCGTCGATGAAGATCGCCGGCCTGGTCATGCGTATTGTTACCGCGCCGGCCACTCGCTAGCCTTCGTGGAGCGCCCACGCGACGGCAGCGGGGGGACAGAGAGCCGATGCCGCCCGAAGCATCAGTAACCAGGATCGTTCTCCCCTTGCTGGCCCCTTCGGTGAGCACTGTAGCGTCGAAACCGCTCTACTATGCACTACGAGAATTCGAACAACCCGGCGTCGTCCTCTCCGCCGAAGCGCTCTTTTTGTGCGAGCAGCGCTTTGTGCAGCTCGTTATAACGATTCGCCAATTCGTCGAGAGCATTAAACTTGCAGAGCGTGTTAAGCGCGCCGACCGGGTAGACCAGATAAGACCACAGCAACTCATTTGAGTCTTCATAGTCAAGGGCGCCGGGCCTCATCGTAAAGTCACCTTCAAAGTCCAGCGCTTGGTTTAGAGCGAGCGGCGTCCCATGTTTCTCTTTGCCGGGAGCATCCGCGTGAAAGTAATGGATCCGCCTTGCGACCAGGTTAACCCGTCTCGCAAACTCTACATCGTCAAGCGGCTCACGCTTCTTGCCGGCATCTTCGCGAACCCAACCTTCTGCAAGTGCATCAATCATGACGCGTGCGTTGGGTTCCTGCCAGTCGATTAGCACGGGGTTAGAAGCATTACCGCTCTTGCCCTTGGAGCGTCTCAAACCAGGGAAATCACGGTATGACTGCTCGCATTGTCTGAGCAATTGCGCAAGTTGTTCTTGGCGCACCGGATCCGCCGCGACCTCTTTATCAAAAGAGATTATCTCTTGCGCGCTGTCACGTTGCCGCAATGGCTGCGAAGCCATGAAAAGAACCGCCTCCTCCTGCTTCTCGGCATAGTAGTGCAACGCCAGCCAGTAGTAATACTGCTCACGCTTTATTGTCAGCGCCTCGACGCCTTGCTTATGGTAGATGAGGGTGAGTCCCGCCAACGTGACGCGGTACAGTTTACTTGCGTAGAACGCAATACAAAGCTGGGCGAGCCTGCGATCACGGTGTAGAATGTCGAGTCTAATGGCCGCCAGCACCTGCTCGAAGAAATCCACAATTTGGAGCCCAAGCGAGAACAGTGTCTCATCGACTCGGTCACCTTTAGGAAGTCCTGGCGATACAGGCTTCGCTTTGCCGCTTTTGGGATCGTGACATCCTTTCCACTTCTTACCACTACCACATATACACGGATCGTTGGGCCTGAGTTCGATCATTCCGCTCTCCAAGATCGCAACCACGATCCAAAGACGATTCAGTGACCGGCATGCACCTGCCTCGCGGCCCGGGCTCCGCAACGTGCCGAGAATGCGGTCCTAAAGGGCGGCGATCGCCTCCACGATGCGCTCGGCCGCACGGCGGGCCGCCTCGCGCCGGTCCTCGCCGGTAAATCCCTGGATCAACACGGCGAATGCAAGGTCGCCGTCATCGGCGCTGCGCACGTAGCCGGCCAGGTTGTCGACGTGCTCCATGCTGCCGGTCTTGGCGACGACGCGCGCCGCCGCGGGCGAGCCCTCGAAACGATGCAGCAGCGTGCCGGCATGCCCGGGGCGCGCCAGTGCGCCGCGCACGAGATCCGCGTATGGGCCGCGACTCAGCGCCGCCAGCAGCAGCGCGAGATCGCGCGGCGCGAGCAGATCGTAGCGCGAGAGGCCACTGCCGTCATACAACGAGAGCGTGCCCGCGTCGATACCGATCGACGCCGCGTACGCACGCTGCGCCTGCGCGCACGCGCTGAACGAGGCGGCGGGGTCACGCTGTTTGGCGATCCAACGGCAGAGCTCGTCCGCGATGAAATTGTCCGAGGGCGGGAGCATCTTGGCGATGAGCTCGCCCACGCTCGCGCCCTCGTGCGACCACAGCATACGCGAGCCGGCCGGCGCGGAGGCCGCGCCCACGCTCGACTCGACGCGCACGCCTTGCGCCTGCAAGGCTCCCGTAAGCACGGCCGCCGCAAACGCGGCGGGCTCCAGGACCGCGCAGCCTTGCTGAATCGGCGCGCCTCCCATCGGAACGTTGCCCGCGATGCGTACGGCCCATGGCTCGCGCGTCAGCGCACAGTCTGCGGTGGCCGGCGTACCCGCGGCTCCCGTGACGGCGGCATCGGCGTAGAGACCATCCCCGTACGCTTCCTCCACGCGCACAACGGCCGGATCGCCAACGTTTGTGCCGGGCGTCACGTCGACGTCGAGTGCGTTCTCTTCGAGCGCGAGCGCCGTAATGGGCGGCGCGTAGTACGCCGCCAAGTCATCCCACGACCAGCCGGCGGGATAGAACGGGGCCGCATAGTACGACTGATCCACCGCCAGCCGCTGCACGTCCGTCAAGCCGGATGCCGCGACCGCGGCGGCCGCGCCGCCCAAGTCTTGCTCCCCCAACAGCGGATCGCCCCCACCCACGAGCGTCAGCGTGACACCGTCGTAGACGAGCTGCGTGCGCGGGCGCGCAGCCTGCCCAAGCACCGCGAGCGCCGTGGCGCTGGTCAGCAGCTTCAGCGTCGAGGCGGGGAGGTAGGCGCCGCCGGCGTCGTGTCCGTAGAGGAGCGTGCCGCCGCGAGGCTCGACCACTGCGACACCGATGTGTGCCCCCTTCAGTGCCGGCCCAGCAAGCGCGTTTTGGACTGCGGCATCGATGCCGGCAACATTTGTCAGGAGCGCGGCTGCAAGCACGGCCGCGCCGGGCAGACTCACCGCTTGGGAGCTCGTGGGATAACCACGCCCAGGCGCCACAGCGCGGTGAGCGCGAAGGCAGCAAGTGCCGCGCCCAGCGCCCAGGTCCGCCACGGATCGCGCAACGCCGTCGCGGCGGCGGCGACGGTTCCCGCTGCAAGCAGCAGTAGCGTCACGGCGCGCGGCAACGGACGCCCAAGTTCAGGGGTGCGACGTTGCGGAGCCATGGAATACGACTCTACTGTCCGGTGAACTTGGCGCGGCGCTTCTCATTGTACGCCGCGATGCCTTCCTTGGCGTCCTGGCTCTTGAAGAGTAGCGACTGCAACTCGCGCTCGAGGGTCAATCCAGCTTCGAGCGACACCTCCGCGCCACTCTGCACCGCGCGCTTGATATGGCCAACCGCCATCGGCGCCTTGTTGGGCGAGGTGAACTGTTTGGCATACTCGAGGACCTGCGCGCGGAACGCCGCGGCATCACCCTCGTAGACATCGCTGACCATGCCGTACTCGCGCGCCTGCTCGAAGCTGAACGTGCGCCCGCTCACCAACAGCTCGATGGCGCGCGCCTTCCCCACCAGCCGCGCCAGCCGTTGCGTTCCGCCGGTGCCGGGCAGGACCCCCAGACTAACCTCGGGGAGCCCGATCTTCCCGGCGTCCTTGCGTGCCACGCGCAGATCGCACGCCAACGCGATCTCCAAGCCCCCGCCCACGCAGTGCCCGTTGATCGCGGCGATCACCAGCTTCGGCGTCTGTTCCAGGCGGCTGAGCGTCTCGTTGGCGTGCAGGCAGAAGTAGTACTTGAACGCCGGCGTTACCGCGTTCAGCATCGCGATGTTGGCGCCGGCCGAGAAAAACTTCTCGCCCGCGCCGGTGACGACGATGACCTCCACCTCGTCGTCGAAGCGCGCGTCCAGCACGGCATCATCCAACTGGCGCATCATCTCGTGCGTGTAGGTGTTGGCAGGCGGATCGCACAGCTCGAGGATCGCCAGGTGCCCGTCCTTGTGGTAGTTGACCACGCGCTTGCCTTCAAACGGGCGGCTATCGCGGCCGAACGGGGTCTGCTGCGCCTGTATCTCGGTTGCCATTACGTGCCTTCTCTGCGCCTTGCGCCGTCGATCAGTTGGGAAGGATCCGGCCCTTGGGAAGAATCCAGCCGGGCCGTTGAACGAATTCGCCGATGAGGCGTTCGTCTTCCGCGGTGGGGAGCACCTCGCGCAGGTGCGCCGCATACTCCTGTTCGGAGAGTTGGCGCCCATCCACGGACCAGCGCTGCCCCGCGAAATCTCCGATGGAGCGGTTGAAGCGCGGGTCCGGCACGTAGAGGCGTTCTTCACCTGCCATGGCCTGGTTGACCATCTCCACCGTGCGTGACGCTTCATCGTAGAACTGCGCGCGGGCACGCTCGTTGAGATGTTCGCGATCCACCGGCTCGCCGGTCTTGTCTTCGTCCACGCGTCCCTTGATGCCGTAGGCGTAGGCCCAACTGGCGCTGGAGCTATGATCGGTCCCAAAGAGATCGAGCGATCCGGAGATCCACTTGTTGTAGTACTTCTGCTGCAGTTTGACCGGGACGATCCCGGCCGCGGCGATGCGCTTGAGCCCCGTGATGCCGGTGCCCATGTGGAAAGCCTCCTCCTGCAGCATGGCACGCGTGGAGCGCGCCAGCGGAGCGAAAGCCGAGTGCGAGAGCATCGTGAGTTGGAACTTACCGTCACGGTCCATGAAGTTCGTATAGGTGAAGAAATCCAGCCAATGCGTGACGTCGTTGTTGAAGGCGTTGAGCAGGCGATTGCGCCGCCCGAAGGCGCGCCGCTCCAACAGCTTCTGCGCCTCGATCTTGCCGTCTTCGCCGAAGTGCTCGATCAGCAGATAGCACATCTGGAAGCCGTGGCGCGTCTCCTCCATCATGATGCGCACCAGCGCCGCCAAATCGTACTCCGTGGGCGCGTTGCGGACCAAGAACCGCTGCTGCTCGTTGGAGGCAAACTCGGTATCGCCCTGATAGACGATCATGTTCATCAGCGCGTCGCGGATGCGTTGGTCGGGGATCTGCGTCAGCCGCTCCCACTTACGCTCGCCGGAGAAGTCGCCGAAGGCGATCTCCTCAGAAGGCAACGGCGCGAACTTCTCCTGCAGCGCGTAGCCGGGCAGGTAGCGCTCGATCAGACTCCTATCCAGGCCGATGTCGCGCTGCCATTCGCCCAGCAGGTCGACCCAGTCATCGAAGGTCGCAATTCTCGCCATAGCCCTCCCCCGTGCGGTGCCACCCGGGGTCTGAGGCGAGCGTCACACGCGCCTCACACGCGGAAGACCTCCACCGCCTTTTCACCCAGATAGGTCACGATCGCCTTAGTCTCTGTGTAGAGGTCTAATGTCTCGATACCCAATTCGCGCCCGTAGCCCGACTGCTTGTATCCGCCAAACGGTACGCCGGGAAAGACGCTGAAGGGCGTGTTGATGGCTATCGTGCCGCTGCGGATGCGCCCCGCGATGCGGCCGGCGCGCCCCACGTCCCTGGTCCAGATGCTGGCGGCCAAACCGTAGGCCGAGTCGTTGGCCAGTGCCACCGCTTCGTCGTCGCTGGAGAAGCGTGTCACGACCGCGACGGGCCCGAAGATCTCCTCGCGCGCAATCGTGGCCGCTGGATCGGCTTCGAAGATCGTGGGCGCGAAGAAATCACCGCCTTCGCAACCGCTCACCGCGGCGCGCTCGCCGCCCAGGATCAGCGTAGCCTCAGCTTTACCCTGCGCCACGTAGCGCTCGATCTTGGCGAACTGCTCGGGCAAGGTGATGGCACCCACGTGCGTGGTCTTCTCCATCGGATTGCCCATGACGAGCTTGGCGGCTTTGGTGGCAAACTTCTCGAGGAACGCGTCGTAGACGCGCTCGTGCACGAGCACGCGCGAACGAGCCTCGCAGGTCTGCCCGGCGTTGTAGTAGATGCCGTAGAGCGCCGCAGCCACGGCGGCATCGACGTCGGAATCATCGAAGACCACCGACGGAGACTTTCCGCCCAGCTCCAGCGTCACGCGCTTGATGCTCTTAGCGGCGGCGGCGCCGATCCAGGCGCCGGTGGCCGTCGATCCGGTGAACGAGATCTTGTCCACCAGCGGGCTCTCGACAAGGGCCTTGCCCGTTTCGGGACCCGGCCCGGTGACGATGTTCAGCACACCCTCGGGCAGTCCGGCCTCCAGCGCGATCTTCCCCAGCTCGAGCGCGGTGAGCGGCGTCGAAGGAGCGGGCTTGAGTACCAGCGTGCAGCCTGCAGCAAGCGCCGGCGCCACTTTCCAGCTCGCCAAGAGCAGCGGGAAATTCCACGGCACGATCGCGCCCACCACGCCTACGGGCTCTTTGAGTGTGTAGGTGAGGTAGGAGGAAGTGGGGCCGGGGATGGTATGGCCATAGAGCTTGGTGACGGCGCCGGCGTAGAACTCGAAGGTCTCGATCAGCGCGTTGACTTCGCCTTTGGCTACCCAGATCGGTTTGCCGTTGTCGGCAACTTCCAGCTCGGCGATCTCACTGGCCCGCTCCGCCAGCAGTTGCGCGATCTTATTGATGATGCGCGCTCGCTTGGCCGGCGGCAACTTCGTCCAGACCCCCGCGTCACAGGCGTGGCGCGCCGCCGCAATAGCGCGCTCGACGTCCGCGCGCGTTGCCGCGGCGACGTCGGCGAGCGGAGCTCCGGTGGCTGGATTGCGATCGGAGTACGTGGCGCCGTCCTGCGCGTCCACCCAGGCTCCGCCGATCAACAGCTGCGTCGTGCGCAGCGAGGCCGTGCTCGTCATGTCAGGATACCCGCTCGAAGACGGTGGCGATACCTTGGCCGACACCGATGCACATCGCCGCCAAGCCGTAGCGTACCTTGCGCCGCGCCATCTCGTGCAACAGGGTTGCAGCGAGACGCGCACCGCTGCATCCCAGAGGATGCCCCAGCGCGATCGCACCGCCGTTGACGTTGACTCTCAGTGGATCGATACCGAGCTGGCGCACGCTGGCCACGGATTGCGACGCGAAGGCTTCGTTGATCTCGAAGACGCCGATATCGTCAACGCCGAGTCCCGCTAACGCCAGCGCCCTCCGCGCGGCGGGGACCACGCCCATCCCCATCTCGGAGGGGTCGACGCCGGCCGCGGCGCCCGCGACATACCGCCCCAGCGGTTGTATGCCCGCGGCACGAGCGCGTTCCCCTTCCATGACCAGCAGCGCACAGGCACCGTCGTTGATGCCCGAGGAGTTGCCGGCGGTCACCGTGCCGCCCGCTTTGAAGGCCGGCTTGAGTTTGGCAAGCGCCTCCAGCGTGGTTTGCGGGCGCGGATGCTCGTCGTGCTCCACGCGCGTCTCACCTTTGCGTCCCACGATCGTGACGGGGATGATCTCCGCGTCGAAGCGCCCAGCATCTTGCGCGGCCTTGGCCTTATGCTGGCTCTCGACGGCGAAGCGATCCTGATCCTCGCGCGAGACGCCGTACTTCTCGGCTACGACTTCGGCGGTCTGGCCCAGCGAGATCGTCCAACGCTCCGGCATGTTGGGGTTGACCATACGCCAGCCCAAGGTCGTGTCGAAGAGATCGGGGGCGCGGCCGTACGCCGCCTCCGGCTTGAGCATCACGTAAGGCGCGCGCGACATCGACTCCACGCCGCCGGCGATGACCGTATCGGCGACGCCGGTCTGGATGGCCATGGCGGCGGAGTTCAGCGCCTGCATGCCGCTGCCGCAGAGACGATTGACGGTGGCGCCGGGGACCTCGATCGGCAAGCCCGCCAGCAGCAGCGCCATGCGCGCCACGTTGCGGTTGTCCTCACCGGCTTGATTGGCGGCGCCGAAATAGACGTCGTCCACACTGGCGGGATCGAGGTGCGTGCGCTCCACCAAGGCGGCGATGGTGCGTGCGGCCAGATCGTCGGGACGCACGGCCGAGAGCGCGCCACCGTAGCGGCCGATGGGCGTGCGCAAGCCGTCGACAATGACGGCATCTCGTAACGGACTCATCGCTGCGCGGGCTCCTTGCTTCCGGCTATCTCCCGCAACAACGGGGCCGGTTCGTAGGCGTCGCCCTCATGACGGCGCATGTTCTCGAGAATCGCGACGACGCGCTTGGGGCCGATCTCGCGCGCCCAAGCCAGCGGCCCACGCGGATAGTTGGTGCCCAACTGCATCGCGCGATCGACGTCGCCTTCTGATGCGACCCCGTTGGCCACCGCCCACGCGGCCTCATTGGCCAGCGCCGCGATCGTACGCCCAGAGATCAGGCCGGGGCGATCGCCCACCTTACGCGTCTCGTGTCCCAGCTCGCTGAAGAAAGTACGCGCCTGCTCTAGCGCGTCGTCGAGCGTGGCCGCACCGGTGGCCAGCTCCACGATCTTCTGGTCTGCAAGATGCGCCACCACACCGTAGCCCACGCAACGCCGTGGCTGTCCGGACCAGGTCGCGCATTCGGCGACGGTAGCCGGCAGCGCGTCCGCGAGCAATACCGCACGCGGCTGCAGCGCGCGGCCCATGGCCTCGAGCGCCTCGTACTTGCGATAGTGATCGGCGACGCACGCTTCCACGACGATCGTGGCCTCGGCCACCTCGCGCTCGATGGTGCGCAGATCCTTGACTGCGACCACGCGATAATCCGCCGCCTGCGCGGCCTTGAAGATATCGTCGGCAACCGGTCCCCGGCCGAAGACGACCACGTAGCCTTTACTTGCCATAGTCGTAGAACCCACGAGCGGACTTGCGGCCGAGGCGCCCCTCGGCAACCATGCGTTCCTGCAGCGGCGAGGGGCGCAACCGCTCCAACTGCGTGGCCTCATAGACGCTGCGCGTGGTGGCGAGGTTGACGTCCAAACCGATGAGATCCATCAAACGGCAGGGACCCATCTTAAAGCCCAGTCCCTCCAAAATAGCATCGACGCTCTCGGCATCGGCGGTGCCGGCGTCAATGGCGCGCAGCGCCTCTAAGTAGTAAGGGCGCGCGACGCGGTTGACGATGAAGCCCGGCGTGTCGCGCACGACCACCGGCACCTTACCCAGGCGCTCGACGAACTCCACGGCTGCGCGCACGCTCTCTTCGGAACTCTGTTCCGCGCGCACCACCTCAACGAGCTTCATCAGCGCGGGCGGGTTGAAGAAATGGATGCCCACCACGTTCTGCGGGCGGCCGGTGGCCTTGGCGATCTCGCTCACGGCGAGCGAAGAGGTGTTGGTGGCCAGCAACGCCGGCGCCGGCGCGACGCGGTCCAACTCCGCGAAGACCGTATGCTTGAGATCGAGCAACTCCGGCACAGCTTCGATGTAGAGATCGCCCGGCGGCGCCTGCGCCAGCGACTCGACCAGACTGATGCGCGCAAAAGCGTCGGCTGCGGCCGTGCCTTCCGGAAGCAGGCGGCCAAGCGTCTTAGTGAGACCTGCCGCGGCACGCTCGCGCGCCGACGCGGCCGATTCGACCAACGCGACGGCGTAGCCGGCTGCCGCCGCGGACGCGGCGATACCCGCGCCCATCGTGCCGGCGCCGATCACGATGATGGTATTCGTACAGGCCCCCTTATCTTGAGCAACACCGCAGCCCCCCATCGAAGCGCTTCGACGGGACTGGTCTCCAGCCACGGGAGTACCGTCATACTACCCCCGGCCTCCCGGAGCGTCAACATTGTTCACTTAGCGATAACGTCATGTCCCCCTTGGGGGCGGTTGGGGCATTGCCTCGCCATGAGGCGAGCAGCGGGTTTCACGATTCTGGAAATCCTGATTGCGGCGGGCATCACGGCGGCAGTCGCCGTGGGGCTGGTGGTGCTGCTGCACCGCACGATCGCCGCTGCCGCTTCCCTTGCACTACACCGCCATGCGTACGCCATGGCTGAAGATTTGGACCAGCGCTGGGATGCCGAGGCCACCTCCGCTCTGGCGATCTTCGTGCCGGGCGCGGACGTAACGGGCGCCTCCAACGCCGACGGCCACGAAGTGGACTTCTTCACCCGCGACGGACACGGTACGCCCTTCTTCTGGGCCTATCGCTACGACGGCACGGCTCATACGCTGCAGCGCTACACCTACAACGCGCCGGGAACCGCCGCAACCGCGTCGGGCGATCCGCTGCCCGGCGTCACGTCCTTCACGGCGATGCCGGTGCCCGTGAACACGTTTAGCGAGCCGATCTTCAGCGCCTATAAGAGCGCACCGGTTCGCGAGAATCTCGGATATCCCGGCGTCGATGGCGGCAACGGGGTGACCGAGGTACATCTGGTAACCACCGACGATGACGTCAATGGCGACCTGCTGCCCGGAGTCTCTCCCAGCGGCTTCACTGTAGTCGTGGGCACGTTCACGCCGCCGCCAAGTCCGCTGCTCGTGGGGCCGCCGCTGACGTTCGATTCGCCTACCGCACCGGCGCAGTCGTTCACGATCTCGCAGCAGTACTACCGTGGGCCGTTCACGGTCTCACCGCAGTGCGTCGTCGGCGCAGGCCAGAGCGTCCCAGCCGGCACCGTTGCCGCGACCGTGACGGCAACGGCCCCCGGCCCCAACGGCTCGCTCATCGTCACCGTCACACCGAATGCGAAGTTGGGGAATGCAAAAATCGTGAAGTGTAGTATTTCCGTGGCCGGCGCGAACAGTCAGACCGGTACAGAAACGATTTACATCGATCCATATCCGACGGGAAGCATTCCGCTCAGCCTTTCGCTAGCGGCCGTAGCCAACGTCAATACAGGAGGCTCGTGTGTAATTTCGACCGTTACGGCAAAAGTTGGCCCCGTCCTCGCATCACGTCTAGCGCTAGAAGGAACGCCGTCATCGGGCGCCGGCTACCCTTTTTCTCCAGCAGTTGTGCTTGGGCAAACTTTCCAGAGCGCCTATAGCTCGGACAACCTTGCTCCACCTGGTTTGGCGACCGACTCAAGCTCGTGGAACACACTTATTGCACAAGCTCAGAACGCCGCTAGCGGTACTCCGATCTACATTACCGTAACCGCCGAACTCTACCCGGCATGTGGCGGCGGAACATAGTCTCTCAGTCGGAAAATAAGGCCTCGTTGGCCAGAGACACAGTTGCCTGACGCGTGACAGGTTATCCTAACCTGTTCTGGACGAAATATCAGATTGTGCGCGTAGCAGGAGCAGTGCTGTGTGGTTACCTTTGCTAGTCTTGTACCTTCCGATCACAACTGATTTATGGATACTGCACGACAGCCGCAGCAAAATCGCTGTTACCAACAGGGTCCGGGTGAATGCCGAAGCCGAACCAGCTCATTGCCGCTCCGCTATTTTGCGGAAAGAAGGAGTTATTTGCCGCAAACATATTAGCCGTTGCCATCGCGCAATCAGAGGCACCGGAGTCGTAATCATCCCCGGTAACGTTGCCTAAGCCGCCAGCGCTTGCATAGGCAGCCGCGGTGCCGTTCGGCGGAGTTCCAAGGCCGCTCCACGCGGCAATCCCGGCGGCTTCTGCGCGGGCGGCGATCATCGCGGCGTTGTCGACAGGCAACGACGGCACGCCAAGCGCGACGCGTCGTTGATTGAAGAGCGTGATGCATTGCTGCTCCATTGCGGAGAGGACCGTCAATTGCGGGCTGCTAATCGCGTTCGCGCCTGGAGCAAGCGTCACGTTCCGATGCAGTGTTGCATGGCCCCCATCGGCCGGCGCGATCTGCAGCAAGTACGAGCCGGGAGGCGGGCCAACCGCGACGCTCCACATGCCGGTTGGCGACGTGGTCGCCGTAGCCAGCGGCACCGCGCCGGTTAGGGCGACGCCCGCCTTGTAGATCGAAACGGTGGCCCCCGCCAGCGGCGACGGCAGCGGTGAGGCATCGTCGGTAACCAGGCCTGAAAGCGCAACCGGCGGGCCCGACCCGCCCGGCGTCACCGGAGACGATCCACCTCCGCCGCCACCGCACGCCACGGCCATGAACGGTAGGGCGCAGAACGCGCCAGCTCGCACAGCACGCCCAAGGTCGAGATTCGCAGGCATCGCTCGCAGCACGGGCCACCTCCCGCCGGGGGAATGCCCCGACCAGACGCGGCTTAGACCGCTCTTTTTTGGGAAAACAGATTGTGTTTTCCAAACCGAAGCATATACTTGGTGGTGGAGGAACACAGATGGCTTGGAGTCTCTTACTTCAGTACTTGGAAGCTCCAACGAACCCGGGAGCGCTCTCCGCTGTTCAGCCGCTCCTCGCGCGCCTCGTCGAGGCCTACGGCATACGACCGCTAGCCCGATTGCTTGGCGTCGGTCCCGGAACGGTCGCGAACTGGAACAGCGGGCGCCGCAGGATGAGCGCCGAGATGACCAAGCGCGTCATCGACCTCCATGACATCCTCAACCGCGCGCTGCAGGTCTTTCCGCCAGACACCGCCGCACGATGGCTCGTAAGCAGCGAGCCCTTCCTGGACCACCACCGACCTATCGACGTGCTCGCGCTCCGCGGCGCCGCACCCCTGATCGAAGCCCTGGAAGCCATCGATGCGGGCGCATACGCTTGAAACTGTACCGGGTCTTCCCCCACGACGATACCGCCGCCCCGACCAATCGAGGCGGCGCGCTGTTTGTCCCGGCGGGCTCACGTGGCCAAATCGACAATCCAGATCTTTACCGTGTGCTCTATGCAAGCAGCCACCCCGAGGGAGCAGTGGCCGAGATCTTTGGCAGGCTTGCGATTTGGAAAGCGGGCGACTTCGTTCACGCGAACGGAAACCCATACGCCTTGGCAACGTACGACCTAGCCGACGCTGCGCTCATCTTCGACCTCGACGATATCGACGCCATGAGATCGCTGCATATCCAGCGCCCGACGAGCGTGATCACGCGCGACCGTAGGGCCACACAGGCATGGGCACGCGAGATATACGCGCGGCACGACTGGATCGGAGCGGGATGGTGGTCGTACTACGATCCCTCTTTTAAGGCCTTCGGACTGTGGGATATCTCGCTGCTCGCGCTCGCAAAACCACCCGAACCCATCACCGTTTCGTCGCCTTGCGTCATTGACGCGGCGACCACGATTATCCGCCAGATCGACGCCGGCCTTCGCCGCTAGGCGGCGGTTTCCGCTCCTTGCGCCTGCGGCAGCTCGTCCAGACGCAGGAACTGCAGCGCGGGGTTACGCTCGCGCGCGATATCAATAGCCCAGGGCGCGGAGAAGAGCGCCAGCGGGCGCCCCTGACGGTCCTCCACCAAGCGCGCGCCGGTAGGCAGGCGTGCCGCGCTCACGTCCTCCGCGGAGCCCAGCACCCAGCGCGCCTCCTCGTACGGCAACGTCTCCATGATGCTGGCCGCGTTGTACTCGCTCTCCAGGCGGAAGCGCACCACGTCGAACTGCAAGCGTCCCACGGCGGCCAAGATCGGCTCGCTGTGTACGCCGCCGCGTGGAAACATCAACTGAATGGCGCCCTCGTCGGCCAACTGCGCGATGCCCTTTTGGAAGCGCTTGTAGGCCGACGTATCCGTGACGCGCAAGCCGGCGAAACACTCCGGCTGGAAGGCGGGGATGGGATCGAATGCAACGCCGTCACCCTCCGCCAGCGTGTCACCGATGGCAAAGCCGTTGTTGGCCAGCCCCACCACGTCGCCGGCAAAGGCGGCATCCAGCGTCTCGCGCTCGTTACCGAAAAGCTTCATGGCGCGCGTCAACTTCACGGCCTTACCGGTGCGTGCATTGCGTACCACCAGATCGCGGTCGAGCGCGCCGGAGCAGATGCGCACGAAGGCCACGCTGTCGTGGTGGCGCGGATCCATGTTGGCCTGGATCTTGAAGACGAAGGCGCTGAAGCGCTCGCCGGCGGGGTCCACGATGTGCTCGCCCGCCAGCCGCGCCGTGGGCGGTGGCGCCAGCGCCACGAAGCGGTCGAGGAAGAGCTGTACGCCGAAGTTCGTCACCGCCGATCCGAAGAACACCGGCGAAACCTTACCCGCCAGCACCTCGTCCATCGAAAAATCGGCCCCAGCGCCGTCGAGCAGATCCAATTGCGCCAAGAACTCGTCGTAGCTCTGTTGGTCCAGCAGCGCGCGCACGCGCTGGTCGCGCGGATCGGTGACCTGCACCGGCGCCATGGTGGCACCGTGCGCCGTACGCTCGAAGAGATGCAGGCTGCGCTCGCGACGGTCGTAGACGCCGCGGAACGAAGGCCCGTTGCCCAACGGCCAGTTGACGGGATAGGCGCCGATGCCCAACACCGACTCCAGCTCGTCGAGCAGCTCCAGCGGATCGCGGCTGGGGCGATCCAGCTTGTTCATGAAGGTGAAGATGGGGATGCCGCGCTCGCGGCAGATGGCAAAGAGCTTCTTGGTCTGCGGCTCCACGCCCTTACCGGCATCGATGAGCATAACCGCGGCATCGGCGGCGATCAACGTGCGATAGGTGTCCTCACCGAAGTCCTGGTGCCCCGGCGTGTCCAGCAGGTTGATCGTGTAGCCCTGGTACGGGAACTGCAGCACCGTCGAGGTGATCGAGATGCCGCGCTGTTTCTCCAGCTCCATCCAGTCCGAAGTCGCTTGGCGCTGACGCTTGCGCGCGGCGACACTGCCCGCGATATGGATGGCCCCGCCGTAGAGCAGCAGCTTCTCGGTCAGCGTGGTCTTGCCCGCGTCCGGGTGCGAGATAATGGCGAAAGTACGGCGTGCCGCGACCGCCTCGTTCAGGTTCACAACGCTCCCACTCTACGGGAGGGGAGGCCGGCCGTCAAGAAGCCGGGCGCGATGGATGGACGGGAACGGCGCTGGCATATCACGCAGTCCGAGGTGGTGATCGATACCCCCTGGCTGCGATTGCGCCGCGATCAGATCGACCTACCGAGCGGCCGGACGATCGCAGACTACTATGTGCGAGAGAGCCGCGGCTTTGTGGTGATCTTCGCCCTCACCCCCAGCGGCGAGGTCCCGCTGGTCCGTCAATACAAGCACGGCATTGGTGAGATGGTCTTGGAGCTGCCTGCGGGCATGATCGACCCGGGAGAGACTCCCAGCGCCGCCGCTGCGCGCGAGTTACGTGAGGAGACGGGTTACGTCGCTCCCGCACTCGAGCACGTCGCAACGTTCCTCACCGATCCCACGCATAGCGATTCACGGATGCACCTGTTCCTCGCGCGGGATGCCGTCTCGAACGGACACCAAGATCTCGACCCTACCGAGGAGATCGACGTGGAGCTCGTTCCGCTAGAGGCGCTGGACGCGTTGCTCGACGACGGCTCGATCGCCGTGAGCCATCACGTTGCGGCGATCTATACGATCCTTCACGCACTGCGCGGCGAACGCCCGCACTCGCCGCGCACGCGCTAGCACGAACTACTTCTTCGCGTAGTTCTCAGCGCCGAGCCAGTCGATGATCCGGCAGGTCTCGTTGCCCATCACGACCGCGTCGTGACCGGGGGCCACGAACATCAAGTCGCCGGTTGCGAACTCCTGTTTGGTCCCGTCATCCATGACGACTTCCATGCGCCCTGAGAGGACATAACCCAGGTGGCGCACCTGACAACTACGGGTGCCGACGAGCGGCTTCACGCACTCCGACCATTTCCATCCCGGCTCGAATGTCGCCAAGCCGATTGAGGTGCCGCCAAGATGCGTGACCTCAATCTTACCCTTGGTGAAGGTACGTGTCTCGTCAGGCTTTGATGCCGTCCGCCGCTCGATACTCTTGACGCCAGTAGATCCAGCCATGTCAACCTCCCCAAAGCAGCTGCATGTGCATCTGTGCGCGCACGCGCCAGCGTAGCGCGTGCAGGTAGTATAGCCGATCGCGCGATGCCAACCTACAAGGGGACTGGTGGTTACTTCCGGGATACACGCAGCGCGACACGCAAGGCGCCGAGCGTGTGGAATGCCGTGATTCTGCCTTCCGTCACCGCGGCCACGCGCAGCGCCGCCGGATGGTCGACCCACGCACGCAACGCGTGGGCGCACGAGTCGCCAAGCACCGAGAGGCCCGGCGAGTAAGGGGTAAGGGCGGGCAGCACCACGAGGCGTTCGCTATAAAGGAAGACCGGGGCACTGACCAAACCGCCAAGATGCAGGCTAGGATGCAGGTGGCCGATGACGGCGCGTCCTGCACGCGCCAGCGGACGGTCGCCGTGCAGCAGGTGCCAGCCATCGCGGTGCACCGACTCTACCGTCTCACCCAGCACGGGAACGCCGCGGCTTCGCCCCTCGTGGTTGCCGGCTACGAGGACGATCGCGCAGCCCTCAGACGCGATCCGGGAGAGGCCCATGCGGATGCGGCGTGCGGCCTGTGCGCTCATACGCGTGCCGTGCAGCACGTCGCCCAAGAGGATCAGCTCGCGCACCTCGAGCGCGCGTGTCAGCCGCGCCAGCGTCTCCAACTGCTCCGCCGTGCTCCACAGCGGCAGCGCGCCGCCCACCACTTCCTCGTAGCCCAAGTGGAGGTCCGCGGCCACGAGCGAGCGCGTGCGCTCGAGCAGCAGCAAACCGGGTGCAACGCCCACCACCCCGTCCAAGAGCGTCATCTGCCCGGTACTCACGCCGGCGCCTCCTCCAGGCCGGCGGTAAGCTCGGTAATACGCTCGTGCAGAGCCTCCACCAACGTCGCCCGATCGTCGAGCACCACCGTATCGGCAAACGACGAGGTGACGATACCGAACGAGCAGGGCGAAGCCGCGGGAGGATGGATGACGCGTAACTCTTCAGGCTGGCGTTCAACGAAGCGCCGCGCGGCGCGAAGGTCCAGCAGGTCGTAGAGCACGTGGCGCACGGTCTCGCGGATGAGCGGAAAGCCGCGATCGGCACGCCACAGGCGCTCGAAGATGCGCTCCGCCTGCCAAGACTGGCGCGTCACGCGCATGCCGCCGGACCGGCGTAGGACCAGCAAGCCGGTATTGGCGATGTGGCGGAACTGACCGCGCAGCAGATAGGAGTTGCGCACGCCTTCCAACACGTCGTCATCCAAGCCGCGCGGCGCGAGCAAACGGGCCCACTGCGCGTCCGCAAGTTTGGTGCGCACCGGGAGGCTGATCATGAAACCGTTGTCATCGCAAGCGATGCCGCAGTTGACGTTGATGGCCGCGTGGACGCGTGTGGCAGCGGCGCGAGCCAGGGTCTCATTGACACGGCGACCGGCGCAAGTATGGTAGATGGCGCACTGCGCGCCGTCGAAACGGTAGAGCTCGACCACGGCATGGCGATCGTCGGCGACGTCCGAGACGGCCAACTGCTGCGCGAGGTAGCGCACCACGTGTCCGCGTTCTTGGCCTTGCAGACCATAGCGCTCGCTCAAGTACGACGCCGCCGCGCGTGGCCCGCCCGCGCGCAGCGCCTCCACGCACTCGCGGCGCAGGCGTCCGACCTCGCGCGCCAGCGGTTCCGTGGCGCCACGCAGGTGGCTGGACCAGCGGGGGACGGTGGGCTTGCCGCGATGCAGCGCTACCCGCACGATCGCGCCGCGCGCCTCCAGCACGCGCAGGACCCGCCCGGAGAGCAGGAAGGCATCCCCAGGCTGCAGCCGATGCGCAAAATCTTCCTCGACGCGGCCGATCGCCTCGCCCTCTTTACTCACGACCGTCACCATGACCGTGTCCGGGATGGTGCCCGCGTTGTCGTAGTAGGCCGTCGCGGCCTCGCGCCCGGGTCCGCGGACAACCGTACCATCGAACGCGACACGGCTAACGTGGGCACGCTCGCCGCCGGCGCCGCCACCGGCGAGATAGGCGAGCACCTCGCGCAAATCGGCCTCGCTCAACGCCGCATACGGCAGCGCCCGGCGCGCGATGTTCAAAGCAGCGTCCACGCCCAGCGCGCGATCGGGGACCACGCAGCCCACCAACCACTGCGCCAGTACGTCGAGCGGGCAATCCGGGACGTCGATCTCCTCCACGACACCGTCAGCGATGAGCCGGCGCGTTGCCGCGGCCTCGATCACGTCGTCGCGGTCCTGCGCCACGACGACGCCGCGCGCTACGGCGCCCGGCATGTGGCCGGAGCGGCCGACGCGCTGCAACGTCGCGGCGACGCCGCGCGCGCCACCCACGATACAGACGCGCTCGACGAAGCCGACGTCGATCCCCAACTCCAGCGAGGCGGAGCAGACGACCGCGTGCAGCTCGCCGGAGCGCAAACCCTCCTCTACACGGTGGCGCAGGCTACGCTCGATGGCGCTATGGTGCACGCCGATGCGGCGCTGCGGGAGGCCGGCGGTTGGGGCAGCCTGCATGTCGCCCTCACCGCGCGGATCGGGATCGAGAGCGGCGGGCCCGAGGATACCTTGCTGGTTCAGCTCGTGGGCGACGCGCTCGGCTTGCGAGCGCACGTTGCAGAACACGAGTGCCCCGCGCACACCCTCGATCTCGCGGCGCACCTCACCGGCCACAGCGGCCAGCGGCGCCATCGCGCCGCCGAAGGGAACGGCTATCTCCAACTCGGTGCGCCGCAGCGCGCGGGCGTCGACGATCTCGCACGGCCGGTTCACCCCCGCGAGAAATGCGGCCACACGTTCGAGGGGTGCGACCGTGGCCGAGAGCCCAATACGCTGGAGCGGGCGGCCGCAAAGCTCCTCCAGGCTCTCCAGGTGGAGTGCGAGCTGCGCCCCGCGCTTGTTGGGGGCCAGGGCATGGATCTCGTCGACGATCACGCACTCCACGTGGCGTAGCTGATCGCGATACGTGCGTAGGGCCAGCATCAGCGCCAGTGACTC
>SCRI01000014.1 GCA_004298675.1 bacterium
GCCCGGAACCTTTCAAGGTCCAGGGGTCCCCGCGAGTGGAGCGCAGCGAAACTCGTGGGGATTTGTCGGCGCCAAGGTCGAGATCAAGTAAGGTTCAAGCCGGGCCGAGTGGCCCGGAACTTCAACCACGACAGAGGGGCCTCCGCGAGCGGAGGCCCCTCTTCATTTACAACGGATGCGCGCGGGAGATCGACGAGCTCCAACGAGAGAATATCGCGGGATCGTCGCTGAATTCTTGTTGCAATGCGTCGATTCTAGCGCGGTCTGAAGGATGGTCGGAGAGAAATTCCGGCGCGCTGTTGCGGTCGATGGTCTGGAAGCGCTCCATCAGCCAAACCATCCCCCACGGATTGTAGCCTGCCTTGCTGCAGGTGTAGGCGCCGAGGTGATCGGCATTCTGCTCGACTCCGCGTGAGAAGTGGAGATCTTGGAGATTGGCAGCGAGGTTGATCGCCGTGGCGCCAAGTTGGTTCACATGCAAAATCGCCCCGAGCAGCGATGCTCCGATGCTCAAGTTACGATCGACGTTGATGCGATGCATCACGTCGTGGTGGATGTCGTGCGAGGTTTCATGGCAGAGCACGCCCGCCAGCTCTTCCCGGTTCTTCACGAACGTCATCAACGGCAGCGTGACGTAGACGTTGCCGCCAGGCACGGCGAACGCGTTGGGCTGCTTGTCCTTGACGAGAATGAAGTGGAAGGGATACTGGTACTGCGGATCGGCGATCTCGGCAATGCGGTGCGCGATCGGGTCGAGCGTGCTGTAGTATGGCGAGTCGCTGACGATCTTGCCCTGACTCTTGAGCTGATCGTAGACCTGCCGGCCGATCTGGGCCTCAGTATCGTCGGCGCGGGCCGCCAGCGGAGCGAGCGCCAGTAGCGCGGTGAGGAAGGCGGCGAGCAATCTCTTCATGCAGTTCATCCCTTCACCCAGGGGAACGGAAGAGCGGATGCCGCGGGTTCCGCGGGGGGAGGGAGTTGCCCCTCCCCCTCGGGGATCCTAGTGAATCGTGAGGAATCCGACGAGCAGCAAGGCGACGATGTTGAGCACCTTGATCATCGGGTTGATGGCCGGTCCGGCGGTGTCCTTGTAGGGGTCGCCGACGGTGTCGCCGGTCACGGCCGCTTGGTGGGCAGGCGATTTCTTGCCGCCGTAATGCCCGTCTTCGATGTACTTCTTGGCATTGTCCCAGGCGCCGCCGCCGCTGGTCATCGAGACCGCGAGGAAGAGACCGGTGACGATCGAGCCGACCAGCACGCCGCCAAGCATACGTGCCCCCGCCGTTGCCGGCAGCAGCAGGCCGATCAGGACCACCACGATGGGAACGAGCACCGGAATCAATGCGGGGACGATCATCTCGCGCAGCGCGGCCCGCGTGACGATGTCGACCGTGGTCGCGTAATCCGGACGCGCCGTTCCCTCCATGATGCCCTTGATCTCGCGGAACTGCCGGCGGACCTCTTCGACCACCGCGCCGCCGGCGCGTCCCACCGCCTCCATCGACAGCGAGCTGAAGTAGTACGGCAGCAGACCGCCGATGAGCAGGCCGGTCAGCACGTAGGGATCGCCCAGCTCGAACTGCAGGCCGCTGAGGCCGTGGTTGGTCAGCTCCTGGAGATACGAAGCGAAGAGCACCACCGCGGCCAGTGCCGCCGAACCGATGGCGTAACCCTTGGTGACGGCCTTGGTGGTGTTGCCGACAGCGTCGAGCGGGTCGGTCACGCCGCGCACGGAGTCGGGCAGCTCGGCCATCTCCGCGATCCCGCCCGCGTTGTCGGTGATGGGGCCGAAGGAGTCGATGGCGACGATAATGCCGGCCATCGAGAGCATCGCCATGACTGCCAGCGCCACGCCGAAGAGTCCAGCCAGTGCGAACGCGACGAGGATGCCGATGACGATCACGAGCGCGGGAAGCGCCGTTGCCTGCATGGAGACGGCAAGCCCGGAGATGATGTTCGTGGCGTGTCCGGTCGTGGAGGCCTTCGCGATGCGCTGCACCGGCGAGTATTCAGTCCCGGTGAAGTATTCGGTGATGTAGACGATCGCGACGGTGATGACCATGCCGACCAGGCAGCTCAGCCAGACGTCCATCGCGCTGAGCGGATGCGCCAGCGACGGAATCACCGCGGCGTTTCCGAAGAACGCGTTGGCGAGCGGGAAGAACGCGATCACCGCCAGGACGGCCGCGATCCACAATCCCTTGTAGAGTGCGCCCATGATGGAGCCGTTGGGCGACTTACGCACGAAGAACGTGCCGATGATCGAAGCGATGATCGAGATGCCGCCCAGCCACAGCGGGAAGCTCTCGGCTCCAGGCACGACTTTGCCCAGCATGAGCGAAGCCAGCAGCATCGCGGCGACCGTGGTTACCACATACGTCTCGAAGAGGTCCGCGGCCATGCCGGCGCAGTCGCCGACATTGTCGCCCACGTTGTCCGCGATCACGGCGGGGTTGCGAGGGTCGTCTTCGGGGATACCGGCTTCGACCTTCCCGACGAGGTCCGCGCCGACGTCGGCGGCTTTGGTGAAGATGCCGCCGCCCAGACGCGCGAACACGGAGATCAGCGAGCACCCGAAGGCCAAGCCGATCATCGCCGCAAGCGACTCGGCGACGTCGCCGCCGGTGACCCGGAGCATGATGGCGTAGTAGCCGGAGACGGCGATGATGCCCAGGCCCACCACCAGCAACCCGGTGATCGAACCGCCGCGGAATGCCAAGGCCAGCGCCGGGGCCAAACCGTTGCGGGCTGCCTCGGTCGTGCGCACGTTCGCGCGCACCGAGACGACCATGCCGATGAAGCCGGCCGCGCCCGAGAGGATGGCGCCGATGAGGAAGCCCACCGCGGGCTTCCAACCTAGCGGCGGCGCGATCGCGATGAGAATCGCGACCACGACGGCGGCGATGGCAACCGTCGTGTACTGGCGACGCAGAAACGCCATGGCGCCTTCCTGGATCGCGCGGGCGATGCTCTGCATCCGCTCGTTGCCCGCGGGCTGCTTGAGCACCCACGCGATGAGCAGAGCGCCGTAGATGATCGCGATGAGTCCGCACACCAGGGCGAAGAGTATCCCTAGGCTACTAGACATGTTCCTCCACTATAGGGCGGCATGACGCCCCTCGAATTCGCTCGATTGGGCTCGCGCACGGCAAGGGCCTCCGCCGGAAGAGGAGGCCTGGCCAAAGGATAACTCACCGCTGGGCCGCGCGGGCTCGACGGCCCACGCTTTCGCCCGATTGCCCCCCTCCCCTTCCGTAGAGGGGCAGGCGGGCCGGCGCGCTAACACGGCGCTTGCACATGGCACGCTTCGCGGCTCAGCGCCTGCTACGGCTCGTAGGGGTCCTGGTGACCATTACCGTCGCCAGCTTCTTCTTCATGCACGTCATCCCGGGCAATCCCATCACCGTGCGGCTAGGCGAGCACGCGACGCCGCAGGCCGTCGCCCAGCTTACCGCGCAGATGGGCTTGGACCGGCCGTGGTACGTCCAGCTCCTCCGCTACCTCGGCGCAGTCTTGCACGGTGATCTCGGATCCTCCATCTTCGACCAGCAGCCGGTGACGGTTAAACTCCTGCAGTATTTCCCTGCCACGATCGAGCTCGGGCTCGCGGCGATGCTCGTCGCGATTGTGGTGGGCGTGCCTGCGGGGATCGCGGCCGCGGTGCGCCGCGGGACGGCGCTCGACACCGCGATCATGACGCTGGTGTTGGTGGGTGTCTCGATCCCGGTTTTCTGGTTGGGCTGGATGCTGGTCTATCTGTTCGGCGTCGTACCGGATCGCTGGCATCTCGATCTCTTTCCGATCAGCGGGCGGCTGGCGCTGCAGTACGCGGTCGTCCCGATCACCCATTTGGTGATTCTCGACGCCTTGCTCGAGGGCAACCTGCCTGCCGCGGCCGATGGCCTGTGGCACCTGGCGCTGCCCGCCGCGACTTTGGGGACGATCCCGCTTGCAATCATCGCGAAGATGACCCGCAGCGGGATGCTGGAGGTCTTGGGCAGCGACTACATCCGCACCGCGCGCGCGAAAGGCTTGGGCGAGCGCACGGTGATCCTGCGGCACGGGCTGCGCAACGCGCTCATTCCGATTCTTACCGTGGTGGGCTTGCAGTCGGGATTGTTGTTGGGCGGAGCGGTGCTCACCGAGAGCATCTTCGCGTGGCCGGGCGTCGGCCGGCTGGCGTTCGAGGCCATCTCCAATCGTGACTTTCCCGTTGTCAACGGATGCATCTTGCTCTTCGCCGCGACGTTCGTCGTCGTCAACACGATCGTCGACCTCATGTACGCGGCGGCAAATCCGCGCATCCGCTATGGCTAAAACCGGCCCTAAATCCGGCCGTAAACGTTCCTAGAGACGAATGCAAACCGGCGCGACAGGGGTGGATGGTTGGAATGCTCGATGTCCGAGGGAGAGTTTCGTGCGCTGCGCGACATCATTCGCGAGGAGTTCGGACTCTACTACGACGACGGCAAGCAATTTCTCTTGCAATCGCGCCTGGCGCTGCGTCTTGCGAAAGCCGGGCTAGAGAGCTTCGACGCCTACAGCGCCATGCTTCGCAATCCTCGCACGCGTGAGACCGAGATGCGCGAGCTTACCAGCGTGCTCACCAACAACGAGACGTACTTCTTTCGCGAGCGCGCCCAACTCAAGGCCTTGGTCGGCGGCGTGCTCGATGAGATCCGCGGCGGCGTGCGCGTGCGTCCGTTGCGCATCTGGTCGGCAGCGTGCTCCAGCGGCGAGGAGCCCTATAGCCTGGCCATGACGTTGATGGAGTCGGGGCGCTTGCGCCCCGACGAGTTCGAGATCTACGCCAGCGACATCAGCGACCGGGTCCTCGAGCTGGCGCAGCGCGCCCGTTATCAGAGCCTCTCGTTCAGGGCTACGGAGCCCGGCATGCTGCAGCGTTACTTCGAGCCGGTGGGGCACGAATACCGGCTCAAAGACGAAGTCCGGCGTCACGTGCGCTTCTTTCGCTTGAACCTTTTGGACCAGCAGGCGCTGTCGGGGCTTCAGGAAATGGACGCGATCTTCTGCCGCAACGTCTTGATCTATTTCGACCGCGTGACTCAGAAGCGTGTGGTTGAATCGTTCGCGCAGCGGCTGACGGAGCGCGGCTACCTCTTCTTGGGACACGCGGAGTCGTTGTTTCACCTCACCGACTACTATGAGCCGATCCTGCAGCCCGATACGATCGTCTATCGCCGCCGCGCGAAGGAGGCGCGTGCATGAGCGAGCTGGATCAGCGCATCCGCGTGCTGGTGGTGGACGACTCGGCGTTCATGCGCCGAGCGCTGCTGAAGATGCTCGAGAACGATCCGGGTATCGAGGTCGTCGCCACGGCCGGCAGCGGCGAAGAGGCCGTGGAGCGCGTGGCCGCGCTGCGCCCCGACGTCGTAACGATGGACGTGGAGATGCCGGGCATCGGCGGCATCGAGGCCGTGCGCTCGATCATGCGCGCGCATCCCACGCCGATCATCATGGTCAGCGCAGTGACGCGTGAGGGAGCCGAGGAGACGCTGCGTGCCCTGGAGTTAGGAGCCGTCGATTTCATCGCCAAGCCTACTGCGGCGTACATGGACATCTTGAAAGTCGCGCGCGATTTGGTGGCGAAAGTGCGCGCGGTGGGCGCGCCGCGCCGCCGGCTGACGGCCCCTCCCGCTGCGCTGAGCGCCCCCGTGCAAGCGCCGACGGTGCGGTTACGTCCGGAGCCGCCCGGGGCGGCGCCGGTCTTGGTGGTACCGCGCGTGCGCTCGGGGCACGCGGCCTATGAGGTGGTGACGCTGGGAACCTCCACGGGCGGTCCCGTTGCACTCTCACGGGTCGTGCCGGCCCTGCCCGCCGGCTTTCCGGTACCGCTGCTGATCGTCCAGCACATGCCGCCGGGCTTCACGCGGCCGCTGGCGGAGCGCCTCAACGGCGCCTCGCAGCTAACCGTGGCGGAGGGAGAGGACGGCATGCCGTTGCGCGCGGGGACCGCGATCATCGCCCCCGCGGGACGCCAGCTGGCGGTGGTGCGGGGAGAGGGCGGCTGGGTCTGCCGGCTCTACATCGAGCCTTCCGGTCACTCGTTGCACGTCCCGAGCGTGGACCACATGATGACGAGCGCCGCGGCCGCATTCCGCGACAGAACGATCGGCGTCATCATGACGGGGATGGGGCAGGACGGGTTGGATGGCCTCAAGCGGATCAAGGCCGAGGGTGGCTACGTGGTGGGCCAGGACGAGGCCAGTTGCGTCGTGTACGGGATGCCGCGAGCCGCTGCGCTCGCGGGAGTGGTCGATCGCGTGGCTCCGCTGGACGGAGTGGCCCAGGCCATCGTCGAAACGCTGGCAGACGGAAAGTTGTAGCGGGCGTTTAGCCTACTGAACTTCCTGTACGAATAGGGCAGGTTTCCGCCTCCTTCAAGGAAGAAACTTCGCTACGCGGTCACCCGCAAGGAGCGTACGCCTTTGAGTGGATCCGGGACCCCCGCCCTTTATACGATTGGCGGGGCGACGTATACCCGGGAAGAGGTCGTCCAACGATACCTCCATCTCGTCAAGTACGTTGCCGGGCGCATCTCCATCAACTTGCCCCCGAACGTCGAGATCAACGATCTCATCAACGAGGGTATTCTCGGGTTGATCGACGCGATCGAGAAGTACGACGATGCGCGCGGCGTCAAATTCGAGACGTACGCGATCACGCGCATCAATGGCTCGATCCTCGATGCACTGCGAGCGCTCGATTGGGTACCGCGTGCGGTTCGTCAGCGCGCGCGTGAGTTGGAGCGCGCATATCAGGAGTTGGAGGGGCGGCTAGGACGCGTAGCCAGCGATGCCGAGGTGGCGGCGCACCTGGGGATCGAGCTGGCCGAGCTGCACAACTTGCTGCTGCGGATCAAGGGCACGACGATTCTCTCGCTGGAAGAGTTTCTCCCGAACGAAAAAGGCTATGAGATTCCGCTCGTCGACACCCTGAGGGATCACGGTGCCGACATCACGGCCGCTATCGAGTCGCAGGAGATCAAGGAGTCGTTGCACCGGGCCGTCGATCGCCTGCCGCCGCAAGAGCGTACGGTGATCTCGCTCTACTATTTTGAAGGTTTGACGCTCAAGGAGATCAAGAGCGTGCTCGAGGTCTCCGAGTCGCGCGTCTCGCAGATCCACGCACAAGCGGTGATCCATTTACGCGTGGCGTTGCGGCAGCTCAAGCAGGACCTAGGCTATCGCGAAAACGATCCCAACATCAAACAGAAGTACGTTCGGCGGAACAAGCCCCAAGAGGCTGCCGGCTGATCGTCGGCGCTCTGGGCCGGCGGCGAAAACGCGCCACGGTTCGGGCCGATGGTACTAGCGGGTGGTTCTCCACGGGGAAGGGGGCGTCCAAGGATGGCAATGCGACCCGTCGACCTGCAGCTCTCGATCTTGCAGGCGACCCAGACCGCGGCCGTGACTCAGCAGCAGCAAGAGGGCCCGGTGGCCGCGCAGGCTGCCACGCAGCAGCAATTTGCGGCGCGGGTCCAGGAGCGCCAGGAGAGCGTCGGCGTCGTCGACGAGGCGGAATTTTCGCGTATTCGCGCCGATGAGCGCGAGGCGGGCGGGGAGCACGGGGAGGAGGAGCCGCGGCAGCGGCACCCGGAGGCACGCGTTCGATCGGCCGAGGGTCCCGCCTTCGCGGACGACGAGCACCTCATCGATTTTTCCGCCTGAGGCGGACGGGCTGAGATGAGCGGGCTCGACGGATTGATCCGCGCGCTGCTCCCGCCGTTGCCGCCCGCGGGGGCGGCGGCAGCGGCGCCGTTGGATGCCGCCCAGTTGCGCATGCTGCTCGACGTCGGCGACATCCTCACCGTGAGAGTTCTCGCTGGCGCCGTCGGCCGGCCTACGATCGAGATCGCTGGGAGGCCCGTGCTCGCGGCGCTGCCCCAGAGCGTGGGCCCCGGGGACGTGCTGCGGGTCCGCGTGGAGGGTTTTACACCCGATCAAGTCTTGCTGAAGCTGGTGGAGACGATCCCAGCGCCCCACAGCGCGGCCGGCGCGCCCGCCGCGGCTCCCAACTTGGCCTCTCCGGCTGCGCCGGAGTCGCAAACGCAGCCGGAGCCGCAAGCCGGCTCCACATCGCCGGAGCTGGCCCCGGCCGGCGCGAGTGATCTGCGAGCGCGCTTGGCGGCCTTTCGGCTCTCCACGGCGGCGGGAGCGTTGGCGCCAGAGCGCCGCGCCCCGCCTCCGGCCGCGTCTTCCACCGCGGCGGCCCCGGGCGCGCCCGCCGCGCCTCCGGAGGTTCAGGTCGCGCCGCAGCCCAGCCCCGCACCCGTTATCGCACCGCCTCGCCCGGCCGTGGCGGGCGCCCGCTCCGGCCCCGGCGTGGCGATCTTGCGCGCGTTGCGGATTCCCTTGACGCCCACGACGCTGGCGGCGGCGCGGATAGCCCTGGAGGGGAACGTGCGCGTAACGACCGCACTCGAGACGCTGCAGCGCGCGCTGCCCGAGGGCGGCCAGGATCCGCGCGTGCGTCAGTTGCGTACCATCGCGGAGTTCGTGGGCACCCTCGACCCCGCCCGGCCCGACGTGCTTCCGGCTCGCATCGCCGCCTACGTGGAGCATGTGTTGGGGCACGAGACGGCGCTCCGCCGGGCGCTGCTGCCGGCGCCGCCCGCGGCCGGCTCTGCGCCGCAAGCACCGCCCGCGGCCGGCT
Organism: bacterium; assembly: GCA_004298675.1. GTDB lineage: Bacteria > Vulcanimicrobiota > Vulcanimicrobiia > Vulcanimicrobiales > SCRA01 > SCRA01. The sequence continues at coordinate 8,677 of SCRI01000014.1, forward strand.
CCGCGCCCGCGCCGCCCGCCGTTGTGCCGTACCCGCCACCATCTGGCCCCCCGGCTGCCGACGGCACGCCCCCGGAGATCGAACAGGCGCGTGCGCTGGTTGCGCATGAAGCGCTAGCCGCCAATCTCAAGGCACAGGTGCTGACCCTCTTGGCCGACACAGGCACCGCTCCCGCCGTTCAGACGGCGCTGCAAGGGGCGCTGACTTCGATCACGGCGGCACAGATCCAGACGCTCGCGCAGCAGAACGCCTCGCCCCAAGCGTTGGTGGTACCGTTGCCGCTGCCGTTTCCAGCCGGAGGACAGCAGGCCTACCTGCGCATCGCGCGCGACGGCCGGCGTGCAGGCCAGGAGCTGAGTGCGGAGAGCTTCCACATCGCCTTGGTGCTGCAGACGGAACGCCATGGAACCGTCGCGGTCGAGTTACTCTGCGCCGGCCGCGCCCTCAGCGTCGACGTCAAGGCCGAGCGCGAGAGCGCGGCGAGCGCGTTCGAGCGTGGACTCCCCGGCCTCACCGCGCGCTTGGAACGCCTTGCCTATCGGGTCGTACGGGCTGGGGTGGGCGTCGCGCCGCCGCGCGACGCGGCACCGCTTACCGAGCCGCCGCGTGAGGCCGGCTCCGCTGTTGGGCTGGACCTGCACGCATGAGCGAGCGGCGCGTCGACCTGCGGCAGGGCGAACGGGCACAGCCGGCCGCCGCCGCCTTGCGCTACGATCCGCTCGGCCCGCGGGCGCCCGAGGTCGTCGCTGCCGGCAAGGGCCGTTTCGCTGAGCAAATCGTGGCGGCGGCACGCGAGCACGGCGTCCCGCTCTACGAGGACGGCGCACTGGTGGAGGCCTTGGCGCGTCTGGACGCTGGCGACCTCATCCCGCGCGAGCTCTACGCGGTCGTGGCGGAAGTCCTGGTTTTCGTGTACCGGGCCGACGGCAGGGAAGAGACCTAATGTAAACGAACGTATGTTCGATGTCGCAATGCGGAGGGGTTGAGGTTCCCGCGAGGCAACCGAGGGATATGGCCTGGTTTTCGTTGACCAAACTGCGCGACGCGCTCTTCAAGTCGCGTCACGCACTCTCGCGCGTCGAGGAGCTGGCGCGGGAGCGCCGTCCGCTGGACGACGCCTTCTGGGAGGAGCTGGAGGAACTCCTGATCGCGGCCGATTTCGGTGTGGAAACCACCGAGAAGATCCTCGGAGCACTGCGCGAGGTGGCGCGTCAGGAGTTTTGGCAGACCTCCGATCAGGCCATCGCCCGTTTCCGCGCCGACGTTGCCGCCTTCATGACGCGCCCGGGCCAGGCCCTGGCTTTGACTGGGAAGCCGGCCGTGATCTTGGTCGTCGGCGTCAACGGCAGTGGCAAGACCACGACCATCGGCAAGCTAGCCGCGCAACTCTCCGGCGCGGGCAAACGCGTGCTGCTGGTAGCCGCAGACACGTTCCGTGCCGCGGCCGCCGAGCAGCTCGAGATTTGGGGCGGACGCGCCCGTGCCGAGGTCGTGCGCGGCCGCGAGGGGGGCGACCCGGCGGCAGTGGTTTTCGACGGTGTCAGCGCTGCCAGAGCGCGCAACTGCGACGTCTGCATCGTGGACACCGCCGGGCGCCTCCAGACCAAAGTGAATCTGATGGAGGAGCTCAAGAAGATCCGCCGCGTGATCGCGCGCGAGCTGCCCGGCCAGCCCTGCGAGACCCTGCTCGTGCTCGACGCGGCCACGGGGCAGAATGCCCTCTCGCAGGCTTCGCTTTTCAACGAGGCAACGCAGTTGACGGGGTTGGTGCTGACGAAGTTGGACGGCACGTCGAAAGGCGGCATCGTGGTCGCGATCGCCGACCGTGTGGGGGTTCCCGTGAAGTTCATCGGCGTCGGTGAGGGGGTCGAGCAGCTCGAGACGTTCGAGCCGAAAGCCTTCGTGGACGCGCTCTTCGAGAATTGACCACTTGTCAATGCGCTGTGCCGCACAGATGGCACAGTGTACCGGTAGATTACGCATGAGGACGGCGGTCGAGCGGCCGCATACGAGAAAGGGAACGAAAGCGGTGGCACAGAGCGAGAAAGAGCGGGCCCTCGAAGCCGCGATGGCGCAGATCGAGCGCCAATTCGGCAAGGGGTCGATCATGAAGATGGGCGAGGCCCACATGAGGATGGCGCTCGACGTCATCTCCACGGGCTCGATCGCGATCGATCTCGCGCTCGGCGTGGGCGGCCTGCCGCGCGGCCGCGTCGTCGAGATCTTCGGGCCGGAGTCGAGCGGTAAGACGACGCTTGCGCTCCACGTGATCGCGGAGGCGCAGAAGGCCGGTGGAACTGCCGCCTTCGTCGATGTCGAGCACGCGCTCGACCCTCAGTACGCAAGCAACCTCGGCGTCGATCTCGACAACCTGCTGGTCTCCCAGCCGGACACGGGGGAGCAGGCGCTCGATATCGCGGAGATGCTCGTGCGCTCCAACGCGGTCGACGTCATCGTCATCGACTCGGTGGCGGCACTGGTGCCGAAGGCGGAGATCGAGGGCGACATGGGTGACGCCCACGTCGGCCTGCAGGCGCGCCTGATGTCGCAAGCCTTGCGGAAGCTGACGGCGGCGATCTCGCGCTCGAAGTGCGTGATGATTTTCATCAACCAGATTCGCGAAAAGATCGGCGTGATGTTCGGCTCCCCGGAGACCACCACCGGCGGGCGCGCGCTCAAGTTCTACGCCTCCGTGCGCCTGGACGTGCGCAAGCTCGAACAGATCAAAGTGGGGCAAGACGTGGTCGGCACGCGGACTCGCGTCAAAGTCGTGAAGAATAAGGTGGCTCCGCCGTTCCGCGTCGCGGATTTCGACATCACGTACGGTAAGGGTATCTCGAAGATCGGCTCCATACTCGACAAGGCCCTCGAGCTCAACCTAGTCGATAAGAGCGGCTCGTGGTACACCTACGGCGACATGCGCATCGGTCAGGGGCGCGAGAACGCGAAGAGCTACCTGGAGGAGCACTCCGAGATCGCCGGCGAGATCGAGGCTACCATTCGCGAGCAGCTGAAGGGTACGGCCTCGAGCAACGGTGCCGGCGTGGCGGCGGCCGTGGGCGCGGCCAGTGAGGGCGGTGACGAGTAGCGCGTACGTCGCGGCGCTGCGGATGCTGACGACGCGCCGCCTCACCGAGGCGGCGCTCTTCGCCAGACTGGAGCGCAAAGGATACCCCGAGGATGAGGTGGGTGCCGCCGTAACTCGTTGTAAGGCCGAGCGCTTCCTCGATGATCGGCTCTTCGCGCAGTTGCACGTCGAGAGCGCGCTGGAGCGGCGCAACGTCGGCGATCGTAGGATCGTGGCAGAGTTGGTGCGCAAAGGCGTCGATCCCGACGCGGCCCGCGCTGCCGTGTCGTCGGGGCAGCGCCCCGAGCGCGAGCGCGCGCAGGCCGCGCTCGAGCGCATGTTGCGCGTGGAGCCGGGGCGAGGATATGCCTCGCTAGCGCGGGCGCTGGAGCGCCTGGGCTTCCATACGCCCTTGATCTACGAGGTGCTGCGCCGGCACGCGGCCCAGTTCGGTCCGCTGGCCGAGTTGGCGGAGGAGGCGTCTAGCGCCGAGGAGTGAGGGCACTCAACTCGACGTGAGCACGATCATCGTGGCCGATGACGAGCGCGAGATTCGCGAGATGCTCGTCTATGCGCTCGAGCGTGATGGCCATCTCGTGCATGCCGCCGGCGATGGTCCAACCGCTTTGCGGGCAGCCCGCAGCGGCGCGGACGCGTTGGTTCTCGATCTAGGCTTGCCCGTCATCGACGGTTTGGACGTCCTGCGCACGCTGCGCCGCGAGGGCTGCGGCATTCCGGTGCTGATCCTGACGGCGCGCGGCGACGAGGTGGACCGCGTGCTCGGCCTGGAGTTGGGCGGCGACGACTACCTCAGCAAGCCGTTCTCGACCCGTGAACTCTTGGCACGTCTGCATGCGGTGCTGCGTCGTCTGGCCCCGGAGCAGACGCGGCCGCGTCTGCTGCACGCAGGCGGCGTGGAGGTTGACGAGGCGGCGCGCGAGGTACGCCGCGACGGCGCGGCCGTTGGACTCAAGCCCCGTGAGTACGCGCTGTTCGCACTGCTCGCCGCCAATCCCAACGTCGCATTTTCGCGCGAGACGCTGCTGGAGCGGGTGTGGGGCTTCGAGTTCGACGGCGACGCGCGCACCGTTGACGTTCACGTGCGGCGCTTGCGCGCCAAGCTCGAGGAGAATCCGGAGCGCCCGCGCGTGATCACCACGGTGCGGGGTTACGGCTACAAGTTGACGCCGTGAGAGCCGCCTCCGCCGTGGTCGTGGTGGAGGCGCGCGGGGTGCGGCGCAACCTGCTCGCGCCGTTGCTGCGTGCGGGCGACGCGCTGCGCCCTGGCAGCAGGCCGTGGCGCTGGGTGATCGTGGTCGCCCCCGCGCGTACCGAGGCGCGTTGCGCCGCCGCCGATCTGCGCGTGCTGGCGGCGCGCCTGGAGCGCGCGCTGCTGCATGCGTTGGGCGAGTGTGCCGCGCCCGCGGTCGGCTGGTTGGAGCTCAGCGGCGAAGTGGCGCCGCCGCCGGCGCTGCTCGAGGAGGAGGCCTTACGGCGTGGGCGGCTCGAGCGCGAGCGTCGTGCGCTCTTCCGCGCCGTGGGCCACGAGCTGCGAACGCCCTTGACGTCGGTACGCGGCTACTTGGAGCTGTTGTTGGCCGATCCGCCGCAGCGGCGCGCGGAGGCACGGCGCTTTCTGGAGATCGCGCAGCGCGAGACGCTGCGCGCGACGCGTCTGGTGGACGGCCTCTTCGAGCTCTCGCTGTTGGAGGCGGGGGCGGCACCCTTACGTCTGGGGAGAGGCTCGCTTGCGGCAATCGCGCACGCGGCGCTGGAGAGCCTGGCCCTAGAGGCGCGCCGGCGCGACGTGGTGTTGCGGCGGGAGCTGCGCCAAGCGTGTGCCGTTCTCGACGAGGAGCGGGTGGCGCAGGCGGTGCTCAACGTCGTGCACAACGCGATCAAGTATGCCCGCTCCGGGGTCTGGGTGCGCACGCGGACTGGCCGTGGAGCGGTATTGCTGGTGGTCGATGACGATGGCCCCGGCTTCGACGCCGAGGAACTGCGCACTGGGCCCGTCTACGGGCGCCGCGGCTCCGCGGGTAGAGGAATCGCGGGCAGCGGGGTGGGCCTGGCGCTTGCCGGCGCGGTTGCCGCCCTGCACGGTGGTGGGATGGCGCTTTCGACCTCACCGCACGGAGGTGCCCGGGTGCGGCTGAGGATCCCGGCGGGGTAGCCGCGTGGGAGCGCCGTAGAGAGGCGCCATGGGGGCTAAACGCGCCTTTGCCCACCCCAGTGAGGCCGAGGTGGCGAGGATCTTCGATTACTACCGCGTGCGGTACGAGTACGAGCCGCGTTCGTTCCCCATCGCTTGGGACGACGAGGGGCGCGTGGTCGAATCGTTCACACCGGACTTCTACCTCCCCGACTACGACCTCTACGTCGAGGTCACCGTCCTCAAGCAATCGCTGGTGACCCGCAAGAACCGCAAGGTACGCCTGCTACGCACGCTCTATCCTCACGTCAGCGTCAAGTTGCTCTACAACCGCGACATTCGTGCCCTCTTCGCCAAGTATGGTGTGGTGGCGGGTGGATAGCGCTCCGGCTGGACGGCTGGACGAGGTGGTGATCGACGCCGCGGCGATCGCGCGGCGCGTGGGCGAGCTGGCGCGCGAGATCGAGGCCGACTATTGCGGGCGCCTGCCCGTGCTGATCGGCGTGCTGAAGTCCTCCGTCGTCTTCCTCGCCGATTTGGCGCGCGCCATTCACGCTCCGGTGGAGTTCGATATCTTGGCGATCTCCTCGTATACTCGTGCCGCCGAGCGCTACGGAGGCGTGCGTATGGAGACCGACGCCTCGATGCCGCTCGAGGGGCGCCACCTCATCGTCGTGGAGGACATCGTCGACACGGGGCTGACGCTGCAATACGTGTTGCGCACGCTGGGGGCGCGCTTACCGGCGTCGATCGCTGTGTGCAGCCTACTCGACCGTCCGCACCGCCGCATCGTGGACGTGCCGTTGCGTTACGTTGGGTTCGAGATCGGCGACGATTTCTTGGTGGGCTACGGACTCGATTACCGTGAGGCCTATCGCCATCTGCCGGAGTTGCACCGGCTTTTGTTCTGACCAGGAGGCCGTCCGGCGCCGCGCGGCAAACAGCAGAGCCCGTGCGTCCCTTCGCCCGCTCCGCCCGCCGATGAACCGCCGGACCATGTTGGCCTCGGCGGTCGCTGCGTCGTTCGCCGCCGCGTTGCCGCTGGCCCGCGCCGATGCGCTGCAACTGCCGTCGATCCAAGCACTGGCCGAATCGTTTCGTAATCCCGACGCGCATCTGCAGGCGATGTTTCGCGCAGCCTTGCTGAACACGACCAAGCAGGCCCAGTACGCCGCCGACGGTACCGCCTATGTCAAGACCGGGGACATCCCCGCCGAGTGGCTGCGTGACTCCAGCGCGCAAGTCCGTCCCTATCTTTTCTTCGCGCAGGAGGATCCGTCCGTCGCGAAGCTGCTGCGTGGCATCATCGTTCGCCAAGCGCGCTACTTGACGATCGATCCGTATGCCAACGCCTTCACGCTCGACTACCGCGTGTGGGAAGAGAAGTACGAGCTGGATTCGCTCTGCTATCCGATCATCTTGGCCTGGACCTACTGGCGCACGGCCGGCGATGCCTCGATTTTCGACGCCACGATGGAGAGCGCGCTGACCAAGGCGCTCGAGACCATGGAGCGCGAACAGGACCACGCTCGCTCTTCGAGTTATTCGCATAAGGAGATCCCCAACGGCGGCAAGGGCAGCTCCGTGGCGTACACGGGCATGATCTGGAGCGGCTTCCGCCCCTCCGACGATGCCTGCGTCTACAACTACCTGATCCCCTCAGAGATGATGGCCGTGGTGGCGCTGGGCGATCTGGAAGACATCTTTCGCGACGTCTACCGCAACGTGCTGAAGTCCGAACGGGCTAAGAGCCTGCGTTCGGAGGTACAGGACGGCATCCAGCAATTCGGCATCGTCTTCACTCCCAACTACGGCTACGTCTACGCCTACGAGGTGGACGGCCTCGGCCACTCGGTGTTGATGGACGACGCCAACATTCCCTCGCTGTTGGGGGCGCCGTACCTGGGCTACACTAAGCCGGATGCGCTGGTCTACCAGAATACGCGGCGCTTCCTGCTTTCGAAGAACGATCCGTACTATTACGCCGGGACGTACGCGCGCGGGATCGGCAGCGCGCATACGCCCGACGGTTACGTTTGGCCGCTCTCCCTGCTGATGCAGGGCCTGACGGCTACCACGGAAGCCGAGCGGCGCGCGGTGCTCAAGGAACTGCTCGACAGCGATCCAGGCGACCATTTGCTGCACGAGTCATTCGATCCCAACAATCCAGCCAAGTTCACGCGCGTGGATTTCGGCTGGCCCAACGCGCTGTTCAGCGAGTTCGTCATGACCGCGTTCGGCGGACGTACGCCCCTGCCGCAGGGTGATACCAGGGACTTAGAGTTTCGCGGCGAGTGAGGAACGGCATGCGTGGTGGAGTAACGATCGTCGTCGGCATTCAGTGGGGCGACGAAGGAAAAGGTCGTATCGTCGACGTCTTGGCGCAGCGGGCCGAGATGGTCGCGCGCTTTGGCGGAGGCAACAACGCGGGGCATACGCTGGTCGTCGAAGGGCGCAAAGTGGTCCTGCGCTCCGTTCCCAGCGGAGTCTTCCACGCACCCAAGCCGCTGCTGATCGGCGCGGGGGTGGTCGTCGATCTCGCCGGCTTCATCCAGGAGTTGGACGAGTTGGCGGCCATCGGCGTCGACGTCAGCCGCATCAAGCTCGACGAGCGCGCGCACCTGACGCTGCCCTACCATATCGCACTCGATCGCTTGGGTGAGCAGGCTCGCGGCCAGGGTGCGATCGGCACCACCGGCCGCGGCATCGGTCCCACCTACGTCGACAAAGTCGCCCGTAGCGGTGTGCGCGCCGCGGACCTGCGCCAACCGGAGCGTTTGGCCGAGCGCGTGAACGCGGCGCTGGCGCAGCATCGCGGACGGTTGGATGCAGGCGGCGTCGAGATCGGCGCGGAGCGCGTGATCGAGGATCTGCGCGTGCTCTCGGAACGAGTGCTGCCGCACTTGGTTGACGGTGTCGCGCTGGCGCACGGCGTGCTCGAGCGCGGGGGTGAAATCCTGTGCGAGGGGGCGCAGGGCACGATGCTCGATGTCGGATTCGGCACCTATCCGTACGTCACGTCCTCGCATACGATCGCCGGCGGCGCCTGCATCGGGCTGGGTTTCGGTCCAACCATGGTGCGCGAGGTCATCGGCGTCACCAAGGCCTACTGCACGCGGGTGGGCGCCGGACCGTTTCCTTCGGAGTTGAACGATGCGGTGGGCGAGCAGTTGCGCGCGCGCGGAAACGAGTACGGAACCAATACCGGGCGGCCGCGCCGCTGCGGCTGGTTCGATGCCGTGGCCGCGCGCTATGCCTGCCGCTTGAACGGAGTCTCGCGGTTGGTGGTGACCAAGCTCGACGTCATGAGCGGCCTGGAGCGGGTGGGCATCGTCTCCTCATACGTCAAGAACGGCGCGGAAGTCGGCGTGGACCGGCTGGGCGAGCCGGGCGTGGAGCCGCAGGTGACGTGGTTCCCCGGGTGGAGCGAGGATGTCGGCGCGGCGCGACGCATCGAGGATCTGCCACACAACGCGCGTGCCTATGTTCAGGCCTTGGAACAAGCAGCCGATACTACCGTGGGGTGGATCTCCGTCGGCGCGGAGCGATCGGCGTTGATCTCGCTTGCGGAGAGTGAAAGGAGGGTGTGAGAACCGGCTGGCAGCGCCGGAGTCCGGATGGCTCTCTCGAGCCGATTGTTAAACAAAGCTAACCGTTTGGGCGATGTAGGAGAAGAAGGCCGACGCCGAATGGCCGAAACCTTCTGGTAAGATGCGGCATCCAAGGACGGGTGCCGTTACTCGGCCACGGTTGGCGAGCTCCTCGATACCGTGTCGTGCGCGGATACGGCGTCGGCCATAAGTAGGTGAGCTAATGGATCGCCTCTCCACGACATGGAGAGACTGGGCGGGCCGGGCCCAAGGGGTCTGGGCCGAGCAGCCGCGGGGTACGCGGATGCTGCTTGGCTCCGGCATCGCCATCCTCGTCGCTACGATTGCCGTGGTGGCCTGGCTCTATAGCCCGGCTCACCGTTCGTACGGGATGCTCTTTTCCAACCTCTCGGCGCAGGATGCCGCGTCGGTCATCCAGCGGCTCAGCGACGACAAGGTGCCGTACTCCTTGAGCCAGGGCGGCACGACCGTCAGCGTGCCCATGGATAGCCTCTACACGGAGCGCGTGAAGCTGGCCGGTGAAGGCGCGCTGAAGGGCAACGGATCGGGCTGGGAGCTCTTCGACAAGACCAACCTGGGCCTGACCACGTTTCAAGAGCAGGTCATGAAACTGCGCGCGACCGAGGGTGAGCTGCAGCGCACGATCGAGGGCTTGACGCCCGTCGAGTCCGCACGGGTCAACATCGCGCAGCCGGAGGCGCAGCTCTACACCGCGGCGCAGCAGCCCACGACCGCCTCGATTGCCGTGAGCACCAAGCCCGGCATGTCGCTCTTGTCCGGTGAAGTCAGCGGTATCACGCAGCTCGTGGCGGGTGCGGTGCCAGGGCTCAAACCCGAGAACGTGACGATCGTCGATCAAGACGGCAACGTACTGCTGCCCGATAAGGGCGCCCAAGGCGGCTCGGGGGATGCGATCAACCTCACCGCGGAGCAGCTCGTGGCCAAGCAGCGCTACGAGACGGCGATTCAGCAGAGCGTTCAATCCATGCTCGACATGACGTTGGGTCCGCATCGCGCGGTGGCGCGCGTGAGCGCCGACATGGACTTCGACGCCAACTCCACCGAGAGCAAACAGTACGCGCCGCAGGGAGTCGTGCGTTCCGAGCAGAGCTCGCGCGAGCGTTATACGGGCGCCCCCGCTGCTCGTGCCGCCGCGGGCGTCCCGGGGACGACGTCCAACATTCCCACCTATCAAGGCGCGCAGCAGACGGGTACGGGCAACTATTCCAAGTCGCAGACCACGCGCAACTACGAGGTTACCGAGTCGACCGTTCACCACATCGACGCCCCTGGAAAGGTCACCAAACTCTCGGTCGCGGTGCTCGTGAACGTGCCTCCGCCCAATGCCGCCCCAGCGGCAGGCGCGCAGCCCGTCTATGCGCTGGCGCCGGCGGACATCACCAAGATCCGTAACGCCGTCTCCACGGCAGCTGGTATCGACACCGCGCGCGGTGACGCCGTGACGGTAGAGGGTATCGCCTTCAATCCCAGCGTCTTCGCGCAGCAGCCCACGGCCTTCGCGCCGGGCGGACCGCTCAGTCTGCCGCGCTGGGCGCTCGGGGCGCTGGCGATTCTGCTGCTGCTGGGGGGCGGTGCCGTGGCCTTCCGCCTGATGCGCGGGCGGCAGTTCACCCCGAGCTTGGGAGCCGATCTGCCGACCTTCGACTCGACGTTGGCTGAAGAGCTGCCGCCGTTCGAGGAGCACCCGATGCTCGAGCAGGCACCGGGATTGGCGGCACCGATTCGCAGTGCGGCCGATCTCACGCGCGAGCAGATGATCGAGTACGTGACGACGGTGGCCCAAGAGAATCCGGACTCGGTGGGCAAGCTGATCAAGCTGTGGCTAGCGGAGTGAGGAGCGCAGCGTCATGAGTGGGATGGACTCTCCCATTATCAATCTCAGCGGCGCGGTGAGTACCGGGACGCCGAGCGCGGTGTCGGCGTTCATGACCGACACCCATCAAGGCGTGCTCGCCGAGATGACGGGTCCGCAAAAGGCGGCCGTCCTGCTCATTACCCTGGGCCTGGAGCTTTCGGCGACGATCTTTAAGTTTCTGCGTCAGGACGAAGTGGAGCGCGTGGTCGTCGAGATCGCGAAGATCACGACGGTGCCGCTCGAGAAGCGCGATGCCGTCGTAGCCGAGGCCTACCAGCGCGCCATCGCGTTGAAGTATATCAACGAGGGCGGCATCGAGTACGCTAAGGAGATCCTCGAGCGTAGTTTCGGGGCGGGCCAGGCCGACGACATGACCAGCCGCCTCTTCGCCGCGCTCAAGCACGGCAATCCGTTGGAGCTGGTCAAGAACACCGAGCCCGCGCAACTCCTGCAGTTCATCCAGGACGAGCATCCGCAGACGATTGCGCTGATCCTGGTCTACATGAGCGCCGATCAAGCCGGCCAGGTGCTCTCGGCGCTGACTCCGGAGCTTCAGGCGGACGTCGCGATGCGGATCGCGATCCTGCAAAAGACCGCACCGGAGGTGCTAGAACAGTTGGACGAGTTGCTGGGACGCCGCCTACTCGTCAGCGGCGCCGATTTCGCCAAGGCCGGCGGCGTGCAGTCATTGGCGCAGGTGATGAATTTCGTCGACCGCGAGACGGAGAAGAACATCCTCGAGGGCCTCTCGCAACGCGATCCCGAGATCGCCAACGAAGTCAAGAACCTGCTCTTCGTCTTCGAGGACATCGTCAACATGGACGAGCGCTCGATTCAGCGCATGCTGCGCGAAGTGGACGGCAAGGACCTGGCGTTGGCTCTCAAGTCGGCCAACGAAGATCTGCTCGCGAAGATCTACAAGAACATGTCGCAGCGTGCCGCGCAGACGCTCAAAGAGGACATCGAGGTGCTCGGGCCGGTGCGCGTACGCGACGTGGGGCGCGCGCAGCAGACGATCGTCGACGTCATCCGCACGCTCGAGGAGAACGGGCAGATCATTATCGCGCGCGGCGCGAAGGACGAGCGTTTCATCTGATGGCCGGGCTTCGAGGCTGACGTATGCGACGCGTCATCAAGGGTGCGCAGATCGCCGGCGAGCATTATCTCGTCGCTGCTGCCATGGCGCGCTCTGAAGCGCTCGCCGGCGCGCAGCCCGGCGATGCCTCGGAGCCGCAGGCGCGGGATGGTAACAGTGCCGCTGATACCGCCGAGTTGGATGCCGCGCGCGAGCGCGCCTATCACGTGATTCAGGAGGCGCGCGAGCGCGGGGCGGCGATGGTCGAGGAGGCGCGCGCGCGCAGCGAGGCCCTGATCGACGAGACGGCGCAAGCCGCGGCGGCGCTGCGCGAGCAGGCCCGCATCTCCGGTCACGATGAGGGCTTGCGTGAGGGCCGGCGGACGGCCCAGGAAGAGTTGGCGCAGGCCGCGGCGGCGCTGCGCGGGATCGTCGAGTCGGCGCGCGAGCAGCGGCGTGCCGTGATCGCCGCGGCCGAGCCGGAGATCGTGCGCCTGGCGCTGCTGGTGGCGCAACGCGTGATTCATCGCGAGATCGAGGGTGATCCACGCGTGGTGGTGGACGTCGCACGCGCGGCGATCGCGCATCTTTCGGACAAGGAGACCATGGTCGTTCGCGTCAATCCCGGCGACCTCGAGATCGTGCGGGCGGCGCGGGAGGAACTGTTCCCCGGCGACGCGCGGCCGATCCGTTTCGTCGGCGATCTGCGCGTCGACCGTGGCGGCGTCGTCATCGACACCGAGGCCGGCAGCGTGGATGCGAAGATCGAGCATCAGCTGCAAGAGGCGCGCCGCCTCCTGCGTCTGGACGACGACGGCGTGACGCTCGACCGGCGGGTCAGCACCGAGGGAATGGTCGGGCATGCTGAAGCAAGTTGAGATCGAGCCGATCGAGGTTGCGCCCTTCTCCGCCGAGCGTTACGCCGCAGAGCTGCGCAGCGCGGATCTCATCCGCAGCAACGGTCGCGTGCGGCAGGTCATCGGCGTAGTCATCGAGAGCCTGGGCCCGCAGATGGCGGTGGGCGAAACCTGCCGCATCTCCTTCCGGCGCAACGCCGCCCCCGTCTTGGCCGAGGTGGTCGGTTTCCGTGACAACAAGGTGCTGATCATGCCGCTGGGGGAGCTGGCAGGCATCGGTGCGGGCTCCGAGGTCTTCGCGCTGGGGCGGCCTCTGGAAGTCGGCGTCTCGGATGCGCTACTCGGGCGTGTGCTCGATGGGTTGGGGCGCGTGATGGACGGCGGTCCCGCGATCGAGGGGGCGGAGCGCCGGCCGATCGCCGCGGCGCCGCCTAATCCGCTGGATCGTCCGCGCATCGATCGTCCGCTCTCCGTGGGTATTCGCGCCATCGACGGGCTGCTGACCTGCGGCAAGGGGCAGCGCGTGGGCATCTTCGCCGGCAGCGGCGTCGGCAAGTCGACGGTGCTGGGCATGATCGCGCGCAACACCAACGCCGACGTGAACGTCATCGCGCTGGTGGGCGAGCGCGGGAAAGAGGTGCGCGACTTCATCGAGCGCGACCTCGGAACGGAGGGTTTGGCGCGCAGCGTCGTCATCGTGGCCACGAGCGATCAGCCCGCGCTGGTGCGCATCAAGGCCGCCTTCGTCGCAACCACGATCGCCGAATACTTTCGCGACCGCGGCCTGGACGTGACCCTGATGATGGATAGCGTCACGCGCTTCGCGATGGCGCAGCGCGAAGTGGGCTTGGCGATCGGCGAGCCGACCACCACCAAGGGGTATACGCCCAGCGTCTTCGCGCTGCTGCCGCGCCTGTTGGAGCGCGCGGGGACCTCGCCGCGCGGGTCCATTACCGGCATCTACGCCGTGCTCGTCGACGGCGACGATCTCAACGAGCCGGTAGCGGACGCCGTGCGCTCGATTCTCGACGGCCATATCGTGCTTTCGCGCGCGCTGGCCTCCGCCAACCACTATCCCGCCATCGACGTGCTGAACTCGATCAGCCGCGTCATGCCCGACGTCGTGGACGAGGTGCACCTGCGCGCGGCCGGCGCCGTGCGCGATCTGCTGGCGACCTACCGTGAAGCGGAGGACCTCATCAACATCGGCGCCTACGTGCCCGGCAGCAACGCCAAAGTCGATTTGGCCATTGCGAAGATCGAGAGCATACGCCACTTTCTGCGGCAGGATACGTATGAAGGCTCGACGCTGGTGCAGGCTGTCTCTGGAGTCGTGGCGATCTCGTGAAGCGTTTTACCTTCTCGTTACAGCCCGTGCTCGACGTGCGCGAGCGCCGCGAGCGCGAGCGCATGCAGCGCCTGGCGCAGGCGCAGCTCGAACTGCAGCAGGCCCAAGAGCGCTTGGAGGAGCTCGATCGGGAACGCCAGGGCGAGACGCGCGTCGTGCGCGAGCGCCACAGCCAACTCGAGCTCGAGGAGCTGCAAGCATACTATGCCCACCTCGAACATTTGGCGGCGGAGAGCGCGTGCCAGCGTGAGCGTGTGGCGGAGGCGCAGCGGCGGGTCGAGACCTCTCGCACCGAGTTGATCGCGGCCAGTACCGACAAGCGGGTCGTCGAGCGCCTGAAGGAGCGGCGCCATGAGGACTTTCTGCACGAGGAGCGCTTGGCCGAGCAGCGTCAGGTGGACGACGATAATGCGCGCGTGGAGTCCCGCGTGAGGGAGCGAGGCAAGACGTGATCGTCACGCGCACGAAACGTCGGCACTTCAGGTTCGGTCGTCTCCTCACCCCGCTGGTGATCCTCGCGCTTGTCGCGGCCGCCTTCGTCTGGCCGGCGAGCCGGGAGCGGCTGCATGCGCTTGCGCCCGTGGGCGCGGCCATGGACGCCGTGGCGGGGGCCTCGGATCTGGTCTCCCTGCGCCATACGGTGGCCCAGCGCGACGGCTCTATCGCCACCCTCAACCGGCAGGTGGCGGGCCTGCAGCGCGACGTCGCGGCGCGCGACCGCCAGATCTCCAGCCTGACGACGCAGCTCAACCAGGCCCAGGAGCAGCAGGCGGGCGCGGCCGCGCCGCAGCCGCGCGCGAGCGGGCATCCTAGCTCGGGCTCCGGCGGCGATGCCGCGCAAGTGGAGCGCACCGCCAAGGTTTGGGACCAGATGGATCCGGAGGCGGCCGCCAAGA
>SCRI01000015.1 GCA_004298675.1 bacterium
ACGGGTCCTTCCAGATCATTTTGGCGGCCTTCGAGGCGCGAGGAGCGACGCGTACTAATAATCGTACGCGAGCGACGAGCAACGACGAAGGGCGTCAAAAGGAGCGGAAGGGATGAGCGAAGAGTTCTTTGACCGGGAAGAGTTCGTCCAGTACTTCAAGGACGAGACGGACGAGCTGCTGCAGACCGTCGACGCCTCCCTACTCCGATTGGAGAGCTTCGTCGATGCCGATCGCATCGACCCGGAGATCGTCAACGAGCTGTTCCGCGCGATGCATACGATCAAGGGCAGCGCGGGCATGCTCGGATTCAACGAAGTCCAGGAGCTGGCACATCGCCTGGAGAGCATCTTCGATCTGCTGCGCAAGGATCGCATGCCGCTTTCCCAGCAGTCGATCGACCTGCTCTTCGAGGGCCGCGACATCCTGACGGCGTTGATTCGCGCGCTGACGGGCGAGGCCATCGTGCCCGAGGGCGTCGAGGGCTACATGGAGCGTCTGGAGTCCTTCAGCTCGCTCTACGAGACCGCCGCGGCCATCGTGGGCGAGCAATCCGAGTCCAAGAGCGGGCCATTCGAAGAGCGGCTCGACGCCTCGGCCGAAGAGATCGCTGCCTTCGAAGCCGAGGTGGCACGGTTGCTGGCCGGCCCAGACGGCGACCGGACGGCGGCTTCGGCGGTGGGCGAACCACTGCCTCAGGCTCCCGCGCTCGAGCACCATGGCGACGCGGCACGCCCAGCGGCGCAGCCGCGCCAAGAGCAGCGCCGCAACCTCTCGCAGACCATCCGCGTGGACATCGAGCGCCTCGACGCGCTGTTGAGTCTGGTGGGTGAACTGGTCATCAACCGCACCCGCATCTCCGACATCGCGGCCACGCTGTCGCGCTCGCTCTCGGAGTACAAGGACAGCGCCGTCAACAGCGTGATCGAGCCGCTGGCGAAGGTGCTCGCCGACTCGGCGGGCCTGCTCGCGCGCACCACCAACGAGATCCAAGAAGGCATCATGAAGGTGCGCATGGTGCCGATCGGTCAAGTTTTCGAGCGCTTCCCGCGCATGGTGCGCGATCTCTCCAAGGCGCGCAAGAAGGAGGTGCGCCTAGAGATTCACGGCGCCGACACCGACCTCGACAAGACCGTGGTAGACGAGATCGGCGAGCCCTTGATGCACTTGATCCGCAACTGCGTCGACCACGGCATCGAAGAACCGGCGGAGCGGCTCGCGCTCGGCAAGGCAGAGACGGGAACCATTCGGCTCAATGCCTACCACGAAGGCAATCAGATCATCATCGAAGTGGGTGACGACGGTCGCGGGATCGATCTGGCGCGCGTGCGCAAGAAGGGCATCCGCCAGGGCCTGATCGCGGAGTCGGACAAATTGAGCGACCGCGAGATCATGGAGCTGATCTTCCAGCCCGGCTTCTCGACAGCCGACAAGGTGACCGACATCTCCGGGCGCGGCGTGGGCATGGACGTGGTGAAGAAGAACATCGCGCGCCTGAAGGGGACGTTCGACATCGGCTCGGTCGAAGGCGCCGGTACCACGTTCACGATCAAACTCCCCCTGACGCTGGCGATCATTCAGGCGCTGCTGGTGCGCGTGGGCGGCGAGCTCTACTCGATTCCACTGGATTCCGTCATCGAATCGCAGCGCGTAGAGATGTCGGATGTGCGCACCGTCCACGGCAACGAGGTCATCACGTTGCGTGGCGCGGTCGTGCCGTTGCTGCGCATCGGAGAGTTCTTCGGTCTAGGCACGGCGCGCGACCCCGAGAAGGTGATGATCGTGATCGTCAACATGCAGGGGCGGCAGGTCGGCATCGTGGTGGACTCCTTCCAAGGGGAGCAGGAGATCGTCATCAAGCCCCTGTCCGACGTGATCGGGCGGATCACCGGCATCTCCGGCGCCACGATCCTGGGTAACGGGTCCATCAGTTTGATCATCGACGTCCACTCACTGGTCAGCGAAGCCTACGCCTTAGGGCGGGTGGCGCGCGCGGAGTACGCGGCCGTTTAAGCGTTGCGAAGTTCGAGGAGTCAACCATGCAAGAGAAGGAAGCGAAGCAACTCTCGGGCGAGATGATTCAGGTCGTCTCGTTCTCGCTGGGTGATGAGGAGTACGGTGTCGACATCGCTCAGGTTCAAGAGATCAACCGCATGGTGCAGATTACGCACGTTCCGCGTGCCCCGCACTTCATGGAGGGCGTGATCAACCTGCGCGGCCAGTTGATCCCGATCATCGACCTGCGCGCGCGGTTCGGAATGGCGCGCGCCGAGCACACCAAGAACACGCGCATCGTCGTGACCGAGATCGGCAGCAAACGCGTGGGTATGGTCGTGGATGCGGTGAGTGAGGTGCTGCGCATCCCGGTGGAGCAGGTCGAGGATGCACCAGAGATGATCTCCGGCATCGAAACCGAGTATATTCGCGGAGTCGGGAAGTTGGGCGATCGCCTGATCATCATGCTCGACTTGCAACGTGTGATCTCCGCCTCTGAGAAGCGGGAGTTGGAGTCGGTGGACGCCGCCGTACCGGAGGCCACGGCCGTCTCTTAGCAGAATGAGCCGGTCAGAGGTGACCATGACCGACCTGACCGAGATGAGTACCAACTCAGGCCACGCGCAAGAGCCCCAGAGCGCCCAGCACCAAGGGGTCGATGGGCGCGTGGTGGCGTTGGCCGTCATCGTCGCCGTCTCCGCCGCCGCTGCTTTCGTCGTCGCGCGCAGCCTCCTGGGACGGCGCGCGCCCGACCCTACCAGCACCCGCATCCAATCGCTCATCGACGAAGCCAACCAGCTTCTCCGCTCGCTTGACGAACAGAAGCGCGACTAGCCCCGCGCCCGCACTCGGTCAGGAGGTCGTCCTTACCCTCACGGATCTGCTCGCGAACGGCCAAGGCGTCGGGCGCGCCGGGGGGATGGTCATCTTCGTTACCGGTGGGCTGCCGCAGGAGCGCGTGCGCGTACGTATCTCCTCAGTCAAGTCCAACTACGCCGTAGGCGAGCTGTTGGAGATCATCGTGCGGTCGCCCGACCGCACGCAGCCGTTCTGCGCCGTCTTCGGTATCTGCGGCGGCTGTCAGGTGCAGCACCTCGCCTATCCCGCGCAGCTGCGCTGGAAGCGCAACATGGTCGCCAGCGCCTTCAAGCGTATCGCGGGCCTGGAGGTAGAGGTCGCGGAGACGATCGGCATGGCCGATCCCCGCTCCTACCGCAACAAGATGTCGCTCGTGGTGAAAGAGCGCCCCGGCGGAACCTTCGACGTCGGCTTCTACCAGGCGCGCTCGCACGAATTGGTGCCCATCGATTCGTGCCCGATCGTCCTGCCGCAACTCGACGCGTACGTGCGCAACCTCGCCACGCTGGCGCGCTCGGCGGCGGGGGCCGCCATTCTGCGGGGCGTACGCCACTTGGTGGCGCGTGCCGGGAAGGCCTCGGGTCACGCGGTCGTCTCCTTGACGACGGAGCGCCTCGCCGAGCACTTGGACAACGCCGTCGCGCGCTTGACGGCGGCGCTGCCGGGCCTGGTGGGCGTGCAGAACTCGTTCGAGCCGGCCAGCCAAAATGCGGTGATGGGGCGCAAGCAGCGTACGATCTGGGGGCAGAACGAAATGGAAGAGGAGATCGACGGCATCCGCTTCCGTGTCTCGCCGGCCTCGTTCTTCCAAGTCAACAGCGAGATGGTGGGACAGATCTTCCGGTTCGTGGCCTCCGGCCTCACCTCGCCGCGTCGCGTCGTCGATCTCTACTGCGGGGCGGGGACGTTCTCGATCTTCTTCGCGCGCTTGGGCTGTACGGTGTTCGGAGTCGAGGAGAGCTCACACGCCATCGACGAAGCGCGCGCCAATGCCCGGCTCAACCTCGTGGAGGAGAGCACGGAGTTCACGGTGGGCCGCGTCGAGGATGCGCTGGATGAGCCGCGCATCGGGCTGGCCCTGCGCGGGGCCCAGATCGTCTTCCTCGATCCGCCCCGCAAGGGAGTGGAGCCGGCGGCCCTGGAGGCGCTGGCCGCCGCGGGTGTGCCGAACATTTGGTATCTGTCCTGCAATCCCGCGACGTTGGCGCGAGACGTGGCGCAGCTCCATACGGCGGGCTACGAGTTGGGGATCGTGCAGCCGTTCGACATGTTTCCGCAAACTGGGCACGTCGAGGTGCTCTGCACGCTATGGCGGAAGGATTCGGCGCCCAAAGTGGATGAGGAGATGAGGTTGAGCGCGGCGCCGGTGCCGCCCTCGAGCGAAAAGGAGTATCCGGATTTTGTCATCAGGTAGCGGGATCGACGTACGGTACGTCGCGCGCTTGGCGCGCCTCGACCTCTCGGAGGAGGAGGCGGTGCTCTATCAGCGCCAGCTCGACCGCCTCTTAGAGCACGTCGAGAGCCTCCAGCGGCTGGACGTCAGCCAAGTTGCCCCCACCGCGCAGGTAGTGCCACTGACCAACGTGCTGCGGGAGGACGTGCCCGTACCCTCGCTCGATCGCGCCGCGGCCCTAGCCGGGGCGCCGGCTCGCGAGGGGCCTTTCATCCGCGTACCGCGCATCATCGAGGAGCAGGAATGAGCGCCCCGCACGAGTGGAGCGCCACGCGCATCGCGGCGGCGGTCAACGCCGGCGAGATCAGCGCCGTTGAGGTGCTGCGGGCGCAGCAGGCGCAGATCGAGCGGATGGAACCGGAAGTCGGGGCCTTCCTGAGCCTGACGGCCGGCCTGGCGCAAGAACAGGCGCGGCGGGTCGACGAGGCGGTGGCCGCCGGCCGGCGCCTGCCCCTCGCCGGCGTGCCCCTGGCGGTCAAGGACAACATGTGCCTGCAGGGCACGGTGACGACGGCGGGTTCAAAGATTCTCGCTGGTTGGGTGGCTCCGTATACCGCTACCGCGGTAGCCCGGCTGCTGGAGGCCGGCTGTCTGCCGGTGGGCAAGGCCAACCTCGACGAGTTTGCCATGGGCAGCTCTTGTGAAAACTCAGCCCTGGGCGTGACGCGCAATCCGTGGGATCTCCGGCGCGTTCCCGGGGGCAGCTCGGGGGGCAGCGTGGCGGCGGTCGCGGCCCGCGAGGCGGCGCTGGCCACCGCCTCCGATACCGGCGGATCCATTCGCGAGCCGGCGGCGTTCTGCGGCGTGGTGGGCATGAAGCCGACGTACGGACGCATCTCGCGTTACGGCTTGATCGCCTTCGCGTCGAGTTTGGATCAGATCGGCCCCATCGCTCGCACGGTCGAGGATGCCGCCTCCATGTACGACGTCATGGCCGGTCACGATCCCATGGACGCCACCAGCCTTCCGCGTCCGGTGGAACCCACGGCACGCGCGTTGCGCGACGATCTGCGCGGTCTGCGGGTGGGGCTGGTGCGGGAGTTCGATACCAAGGGTCTGGGTGTGGAGATCGACGCCGTATACCGCCGTGCCTACGAGCAGCTCGCGGCGCTGGGCGCCGAAGTCGTCGAGGTCGCGCTGCCGCACGCGGAGTACGGCCTGGCCACGTACTACCTGATCGCGCCGGCGGAGGCGTCGTCGAATCTGGCCCGCTTCGACGGGGTGCGCTACGGCTTGCGCGTCGACGGCGGCAGCGTGCAGGAGATGTACGGCAAGACGCGCGCGGCGGGCTTCGGTCCGGAGGTCAAGCGACGCATCTTGATCGGCACCTACGCGCTCTCCAGCGGCTATTACGATGCCTACTACGTGCGGGCGCAGAAGGCGCGCACGCTGATGGCAAGCGATTTCGAACGTGCCTTTGCCGCCTGCGATCTGATCGCGTGCCCGGCGGCGAGCTCGGCGGCCTTCGAGTTCGGCGCCAAAGGCGATGATCCGGTCGCCATGTACTTGATGGATTACTACACCATTCCGATGTCTCTCGCGGGTTTGCCCGCGCTCTCGGTTCCTTGCGGCTTCGCAGGCGATGGCCTGCCCCAGGGGCGCGAGTTGCCATTGGGGCTGCAGTTGGTGGCCCCGCTCTACGAGGAGGCGCGCCTCTTCGGAGCGGCTCACGCGTACGAGCAGGCGACGCGTTTTGGACTCGATCGCGTGCCGCCGGTGCTGGAGGGCGTGCGATGAGCGGCACCGTGGTGGAACAGGCCTATGAGGCCGTCATCGGGATCGAGTGTCACGTCGAGTTGAAGACGGTGACCAAGATGTTCTGCGGCTGCCGCAATGAGTTCGGCGGCGACCCGGATACACAGGTCTGCCCGGTTTGTCTGGCGCTACCCGGTGCGCTCCCGGTGCCGAATCGCGTGGCGGTGGAGCATGTCGTGCGCGCGGGCTTGGCTCTGGGCGCCGTGATTCCGCCGTTCTCGAAGTTCGACCGGAAGAACTATTTCTATCCGGACATGCCCAAGAACTATCAGATTTCGCAGTACGACATGCCGCTGGTGAGCGGTGGCGTGGTGCGCTTCCGTCGCGATGACGGCAGCGAGGGCTCATGCCGGCTGACGCGCATCCACTTGGAGGAGGACACGGGCAAGTCCACCCACATGGGCTCGGGGGACGGGCGCATCGCGGGGAGCACGCACTCGCTGGTGGACTTCAATCGCGCCGGGGTGCCGCTGATGGAGGTAGTGAGCGAGCCGGAGCTGCGCAGCGCCGAAGACGCCGTCGCTTTCTTAGAGTATCTGCGGCTCACGTTCCTGTACTTGGGCATCTCCGACGTCAAGATGGAGGAAGGCTCGCTGCGCTGCGATGCCAACGTCTCCATCCGCCCCGTGGGCTCGACCGAGTTCGGCGCGAAGACCGAGATCAAGAACATGAACTCGTTCCGCTCGGTAGGGCGCGCCATCGAGTCGGAGATCGAGCGCCAGCGCAACGTGATCGCCGCAGGCGGACGCGTGCCGCAGGAGACGCGTGGCTGGGACGAAGCGAACGGCGTCACGCATTCGATGCGCAGCAAGGAGCAAGCGCACGACTATCGGTACTTTCCCGATCCCGATCTGGTTCCGTTGACGCTCGCTGCAACCTGGGTGGACGAGTTGCGCCATGGCATCGGTCTGGTTCCGATCGTAGCCTACGAGCGGCTGGAGCACGCGTGCGCGTTGGCGCCGGCACAGCTGCGTCAACTGCTAGGAGATCCCGCGCTGGCGCGCTTCCTGCTCGCCACGGTGGAGCTGCATCCAGACGACGGCGCGTTCGCGCAGGCGGCCGCGAACTGGCTTCTGGGCGACGTGCTGCGTATCCTCAACGAGCGCGGTACGAGCATCGGCGCGCAGAGCACGTTGACGCCGCGGACGTTGGCCGAATGCGCGGAGCTCGCCATGGGCGGCGCGATCACCTCGAAGACCGCTAAGGAGCTACTCGAGCGCGTCATGTCGGAGGGCGGATCTCCCAAGGAGATCGTGCAGCGCGAAGGCTTGGCGCAGTTGAGCGATCCCGCGGCGGTGGCGCAGATCGTTGCGCAAGTCATCTCGGCAAACGCCAAGTCCGTGGCCGATTTCCAGGCCGGCAAGGAGAACGCCATCAAGGCGCTCGTCGGCCAGGTGATGAAGGTCTCCAAAGGCAAGGCCAACCCGCAGCTCGCGGAGAGCCTGCTGCGCGAGCGTCTGAAGCAAACGTAACCGTGCGTGGGGGGAGTCTCGCCGACGAACGGACGTTGGCGGCGGTGGACTTCCCCGCGGTGCGCGCAGCGCTAGCGGGTGAATGCGGCGGCGCGATGGCCGCCGCGCTCGCGCGCGCCGTCATCCCCTCCACCGATCCCGAGACGGTTCGTGAAGCGCAGGCGGCAACGACGGAGATGCGTGCGCTTCTGGCCGAGGCGGCGTTCGGATTCGGCGGCATCCCCGATTGCGTGCCGGTCGTCGAGCGCGCCGCCCTGCGCGCGTCTCTGAGCGGTGAGGAGCTGCGCGCAGTCCACGGTGCGCTAGCGGCGGCGGCCGCGGCCGTGCGGGCGGTGCATGAGGCGGATGCGCCGCGACTGCATGCGCGCGCGCGCCCCCATCGCCCCCTCCCGGAACTGGTGCACGAGATCGGGGAGGCGCTCGGCGAGCGCGGTGAGGTGCTCGATCGCGCTTCGCCGGCGCTTGCCCGCGTACGTAAGGCGGTGCTCCAAGCACAGGCCGAGGCGCGCGAGCGCACGGCGTCGGTGCTACGCGCGCAGCGCTATGCCAAGATGATCGGCGAGAGCATCGTCACCGTGCGCGAGGGGCGCTACGTCGTGCCCATCAAGGCCGAATTCTCGGGCGAGTTCCCCGGCGTGGTGCACGACACGAGCTCCAGCGGTGCCACGGTCTTCATCGAGCCGCTGGTGACGCTGGAGGCCAACAATCGTCTGCGCGCCCTGCGGATCGAGGAGCAGCGCGAAGTCGAGCGGATCCTCCAGGAGCTCTCCGTCCGCGTGGGCGAGAACAGCGCGGCCATCCTCGGCAACCTCGACGTACTGGCGCAGCTCGATCTCGCGTCCGCGGCGGCGCGCTTAGCGGATCGTTACCGCGCCGTCGCGCCGCAGATCGTCGACGAAGCGCGCATCGAGATCGTGGAGGGGCGTCATCCCTTGCTGCGTGGTGAGCCGGTGGCGCAGTCGCTCCGCCTCGACGAAGAACAGCGCGTGGTGGTGATCTCCGGGCCGAACATGGGCGGCAAGACCGTGACGTTGAAGATGGTGGGGCTGTTTCTCGCCATGGCGTGTTGCGGCTTGCACGTACCGGCGCGTGAGGGCACCGTGATCGGCATGTTCGACGGGCTCTATTCCGATATCGGTGACGAGCAATCGATCGCCGAGAACCTCTCGACGTATTCCGCGCATATCGTGGCCATGCGCGGCATCCTCGAGCGTGCCGATGCGCGCAGCCTCGTGATCGTCGACGAGATCGGCGGCGGCACCGAACCGAGCGCCGGCGCCGCGCTGGCAATCGCGATGTTGGAGGTTTTGCTGCGGCGCCGGACTCGCGCCATCGTCACCACGCACGCTACCGAGTTGAAAGTGTGGGCACATGGTGTGGCCCACGTGCGCAATGCCTCGGTGCGGTTCGATCCGCGCACGCACGCGCCCACCTATCAGCTCGACGTCGGCAGCCCCGGGCAGTCACTGGCGTTTCCGCTTGCGCGTGCGCTTGGCATCGCGGGTGCGCTCGTCGATCGGGCCGAGACGTTGTTGGCGGAGGGCGAGCGGGAGTACGACCGCGCCGTCTCCGCGCTGGCTGAAGAGCGCGCGATCCTCCAAGGCGAGAGTACGCGCTTGCGCGAGGAGCGCGAGCGGCTGGTGAGCGAGACGCAGCGGCTGGCACAAGCGCGCGAGCGCTTGGAAGAAGAGCGCCGCCGGCTGCGCTCGGAGGGCGGTGAGCGTCTGGGAAGGGCCATCCGCGAGTTCAACGAGGAGTTGGCGCGCCGGGCGGAGCGCGGCGTGGCGCGGCCTCGCGCTAGCGCGGGGCAGCATCGGCTCTTGGAGCGGACGCTCGCACAGATTCACCAGGATTTGGGGATCGAGCACGATGACGACGCGGCGGATGCGGCGCAGGCAGGCGCGGCGGCCGTTGGGGATCGCGTTCGTCTGCCCGCATTCGACCAGAGCGGTACGGTCATCGAGGACTACGGCGAACGGCTGCTCGTGCAGATCGGCACGATGAAGACCGTCGTTGCCCGTGCAGACGTGCGGCTGGAAGAACGGGCGGCTCGCGCGCGTGCGCCCGGCCACGCGCAGGAGAGGAAGGCACAGGCGATGGCGGCGGCCGCCGCGCAGGCGCATGTGGAGCTCGACGTGCGCGGGATGCGCGTAGCCGAGGCGGAGCCCCTGGTGGAGAAGTGGATCGACGAAGCCGTGCTCGCCGGCGGCAAGCTGCTGCGCTTGATCCACGGCAAGGGAACGGGGATGTTGGGGCGCGGACTCCAAGCCTATCTGCAGGGGCACCCGCAGGTGCAGTCGTTCCGCTACGGCAACGCCGATGAAGGCGGAACCGGCGTCACCGTGATCGAGTTGAGCTGACGGTTGTGCTGGAGCGCAGGCAGGGGGCTTGTGCCCAGCCTGGAAAAACCTCCCCCTCCATGGCAGCCGATATGACGATGACGCCGGCCGCGCAGGCGGCCTCGCTAGCCGATGGTTGCGCCGATGTGGTGACTGTGGCGGAACTCGAAGCGCGCATTGCGCGCAAGGGACGTCTCACGGTCAAGTTCGGCGTCGATCCCTCGGGTTCGGAGCTGCATCTCGGACACGCCGTCGTGCTCCGCAAGATGCGCGATTTTCAGGATCACGGCCACCGCGTGATCCTCTTGATCGGTGACTTCACCGCGCTCATCGGCGATCCAACGGGCCGTAACGAGCAGCGTAAACCGGTCTCGCGCGAGCGGATCGAGGCAAACATGGTCACCTACCGCGAGCAGGCCGGCCGCGTTCTCGACCTGGAGCGGCTCGAGATCATGTACAACTCGAACTGGCTGCGCCCGCTGGGGTTCGACGAGCTGCTGCGCTTGACGTCGCAAGTGACGGTCGCACGGATGCTGGAGCGCAACGATTTCGCCAAACGTTACGCGGCCGGGCTGCCGATCGCGTTGCACGAGCTGCTGTACCCCGTGGCGCAAGCGTACGACAGCGTCGCCATGGAGGCGGACGTCGAGCTCGGGGGAACGGAGCAGCTCTTCAACTTCATGCTAGCGCGCGCGTTTCAGGAACACGCGGGGCAGCCGCCTCAGATCTGCATGACCTCGCCCATCCTCGAGGGACTCGACGGCGAGCGGCGGATGGGTAAGTCGTTAGGTAACTATGTGTCGCTCGTCGAGCCCGCCGAGCAGCAGTTCGGCAAGCTGATGTCGTTGCCGGATGCGATGATACCGCGTTACGCGCGCCTGGCGGCATTCCGTCCGCAAGCCGTCTGCGACGCGCTCGCAGCGGGATTGGCGGCCGGTACGGTCGAGCCGATGCAAGCGAAGAAGGCGCTGGCCGAGGAGATCGTCGCACTCTACCATGGACACGCGGAAGCGCGGACGGCACGCGAGTATTTCGAACGGACCGTTCAGCGGCGTGAGGCACCCTCGGAGATGCCGGAATTTCGCCTCGCTGCGGGACCGCAGCGAATCGCCGACGTGTTGGTCAAGGTAGGTCTCGCGCGCAGCAAGCGCGAGGCGGAGCGCTTGGTGGCCGGCGGTGGCGTGCGGCTGAATGGCGAGCCCGTCGCCCAAGCAGCGGCGGCGTGGGAGGCGCGCGAGGCGGTGGTGCTGTCGGTGGGTAGCCGGCGCTTCGTGAAGGTGCTGCCGCCTAGCACCTAACCTTGCGGCCGCGGTCGAGTGCGTCCATCAGAACTCGCGAGCGTCGCGACTTCATCGGAGGTGAGTTCGTAGACACGGCCGCAGTAGTCGCACGTTACGTCTTGGGAGCGATGCTCGCGTACCATTTCGCCGAGCGTAGCCGCGCCCAGGCTCCGGATCGCGAGTTCGACCTTTTGGCGCGAACAGCGGCACGCGAATCGTAGCGGCAGCCTCTGCAGGAGCTTGGGTTCCATGTTCGCGGCCAGCGCTCGAACGAGTGCCGGCGCATCCGCGCCGGCCCGGACAAGCGCTGTGACCGGCGGCAGTTTCGCAGCGGCATCCGCAAGCGCGTCGATCGTGTGTTCCCGCGCCCCAGGCATCAATTCCGCGATGACGCCGCCGGCTGCGAGGATGCCTTTGGGCGACGCCAGGACGCCCAGAGCAACGACGCTTGGCGTCTGTTCCGAACTGGCGTAATAACCCGCGATGTCATCGCCGATCTCACCGCTGGTCAGCTCGACGATTCCGGTATATGGCTGTCCGTTCTCGAGCGTTCGCGTGACCTGGAGCACGCCCCGGCCAACCGCGCCGCTAACGTTGAACTTGCCGTTGTGCGCCAGTGGGAGGTCGACGTCCGGATGCAGCGCGTAGCCTCGCACGCCAATGCCCTCGCCGGATTCGAACGCCTCGGCCACGACGTTGCGAAGGGGACCATCTCCCGCCACCTGGAGCGCCACCCTGCGGGCGCCCTTCAACCCGCTGCCCATGAGCGCGGCGGCGGTCATCAGGCGTCCTAACGCCGCGCTGGCGGTCGGTGCGCAATCGTGACGATCGCGGGCTTCTGCAACTAAGCGGGTCGTCACGGCGGCACGGATCCTGACCGTTCCCTCGGCGGCCGTCGCCGTTACGAGATGATCCATAGGGAGCCCTCCTCTCGTCGAGGACGTACACGATCCCTTCAAGAAGGGACGTGCTGACCAGCCAGCCGATCGGTGAGGTTCGATGCGTATCGTCGTGCTCCACGGCCCTAATCTCAACGCCCTTGGCACGCGGGAGCCGGCCGTCTATGGCCGGACCACGCTGGCCGAGATCGATGCCATGCTCGCGCGTGAGGCAAGCGCGCACGGCGTCGACGTCTCCTGCGAGCAGCACCAGGGTGAAGGAGAGATCGTCAGTGCAATCCATCGCGCAGCCGCGGAGGGCGCGCAGGGAATCGTGATCAATCCAGGGGCGTACACTCACTACTCGTACGCCATTGCGGATGCGTTGCGCTGCGTTACGATTCCGGCAGTCGAGGTGCATCTCTCCAACATTCATGCGCGTGAGGAGTTCCGCAACCGTTCGGTCACTGCGTCCGCCTGCGTCGGCATCGTCGCCGGTTTCGGTGCCGAATCCTACTCCGTCGGGCTACAGGCGCTCATGACCTATCTGAAGCGCAAATAGTGATGAACGCAGGATTTCCGGCGCTTTTTGGCAGGAGGCATGCTGCACCAAAGCGTAGCAAGCCGGCGAATGGCAAGGCGGACGATCTACGCGTCCGCGTTTCGGCTTGCTTGGCAAAGACTGATGAAGAACCCCGAAGTGTTGGGGAGGGAGTAACGTGACGAAGGCCGACCTAATCGCCACGGTGGCGGAGAAGACAGGGCTTACCAAGCGCGAGGCGACCGCCGCTGTTGACAGCGTATTCGACACGATCCGTGAGTCGCTCACGGCGGGCGAAAAAGTTCAGCTCATTCCATTTGGCAGCTTCGAGGTTCGTCATCGTGAGAAGCGCGAGGGGCGCAACCCGAAGACCGGCGAGAAGCTGGTGATCCCAGCGCGCCGGGTGGCCGCGTTCTCCGCCGGTAAAGGGCTCCGCGATGCGGTGGCTGCCGCCGGAAAGCGCCGTAAGCGCGCGTAAGCATTCATCGTTCCGGTTCTTTTACGAGGGCGCGGCCTTAGGCGGCCGTGCCCTCGTCTGTCGCTCGCAGGGTATCCCAAGTCCTCCCGCGTAACAGAGTGCTCCGGATCGTCGGGCTGTGGCGCAGTTTGGTTAGCGCGCGTGACTGGGGGTCACGAGGTCGCTGGTTCGAATCCAGTCAGCCCGACCACGCCCTTCGTCTGCTCTGGCGCTCGTTTGTACAGACAATACCTAGTCTGCTAACGGCATGCCGAGCAACTGCTCGACTTCACCCGCGCTCATATACCGCCAGATCGGCGGACCGATACGCCAGCGTCCTTTGAATCGTACCGGCTGGTAGTGCGCGAACGTCACCTGCGCAAACTGATCCGTCGAGGACGGTCCGCGCGGCATGCGCTCGATCCAGATGAGCGGCTCAGGCTCTTTAGTGCGATCGCGCAGATGCGTCACGAGAACTTCCGCGGCGAGCTGCTCCGCAACGTTGTTGATCGCCGTGCCTTCACTCGAGGGAAGATCGGTTGCGATCACGACCGGCGTTTGGCCCTGCTCGCCTTTGAAGATTTGGATCCGGCAGCGAGCACCCGGACCGAACAGACCTTCGTATTCGTGGATCGTATCGAGCTCTAGGTGCATGAGAACCACGGCAGCGCGGTATCGCCGCCGAACGGGTTGGCCATGACGGCCGTCTCGGCGGGCACGAACCATTTGATGCTGGAGAGCGCTTCGAGGAAGAACGCCTCGTCCGAAAATGATTCGGGGTCGAGGTCGGCGACCAGGTCCCAGCCGAGCCAGCCACGCCGCCGTGCCGCAAGGAGTCTCGGGCGATCGATACTCAGACGCGCGCGCATGTACGCAAGCGTGTGGCGCAGCGCGTACTCCGGGAACCCGGCCTCAAGTGGGTTCGCAACTTCGAACTCGACCGGCGTATTGGACGAGGGGATCTCGACCGAGCTTTGCGCACGCGTCATGATGAGATGTCCCCACGCGCGAACGCCCACGAGATCGCCGAAAGAGGCCAGGAACTCAGGGTGCGGCGAGCCGTTTTCGGCATAGATCGCAAGCCCCGCTCCCGCGGAGAGTGCTTCGTCTAGTACGTCTTCGAACGAGAGCGTCGCGTTGGCACCACGTATTTCCGCGACGACGAGCGCGTGGTACGGGAAGCCGTTAGGGGAGTCCTCCGCCGAGATCAGCCGCAGCGCGTACGGCCCGGCGACGCGCAAATTCTCAAAGAACGTCATACGCCAGGCATCGTTGCGCTGTGGCGGCGTGTAGGTGATGAGAGTTTCGAGCTGTTCGATCGCCTCGCCGGCGGTAGGCGCAGCGGCCCCTGAAGGATTCATGTTTGTCCATCACGCTAAGGGTTCGTGCTCAGGTTGACCATGACCGGGGTCGCAAGGGGTGGCCGTGACGTAGGATAGCCGCTGGCGCTTCCGTAACTCCGGCGGATGCAAAATCGGACAAAGAGTGCGGCGCCGAAAACGGCCATCGTCCATGCCGATGGCGGGAGTCGCGGCAATCCGGGCCCTGCCGCGATCGGCGCCGTGGTTGCCGACGCGGACGGTGCGGTACTTGAGGAGGTGTCCGAGCGCATCGGCGTGACGACCAACAACGTCGCTGAGTATCGCGCGCTCATCGCAGGCTTGCGGGCGGCCGCGCAGCTGCAATTCGAAACGGTATTCGTTCGCATGGATTCCGAGCTGGTCATCAAGCAGCTGCGCGGTGAGTATCGCGTCAAGAACGAACGCTTGCGCCCGCTCTATGAAGAGGCGCGTAGGCTGCTGGCCGGTTTCACGAGTTTCGATCTCAAGCACGTGCCGCGTGCACAGAATCGTGAGGCTGACAGGCTGGTCAATCGCGCGCTGGATGCGGCACGAGGGTAAGCACGCCGCTGCGCAGCGCGACGGCGTTGCGCGATGCATTGAAGGCGGCGGCGTAGCGCACGTCGCCGGCAAAGCCTAGTTCGGCCAGGTAACGCCCGTGCGGCGTTGCCAGCAGGCCCTCCGCCGGGTGGGTGACGGTGTTGGCCCAGGCGGTGATGGCTTGGCATGCGCTGCCGTCGAAGCGCAGGACTTCACCCACCCGCATGAATGCCGAGATAATCGCACCCGCGGCGATGGCATCCTCCTCGGTGGGTTGCCCGTCTTGACCGGAGCCTTGCAGCAAGATCGTGGCGCCGTCCTCTGCGCTGGCCCGGACCGCCTCCGCCGTCGCGCCCGCATTACGGATGCAGCCGGCGAAGGCCGTCGCTTCGTCGTGCCCGAGCATGGCCCGGCTACCATTGGTCGAGCACAGCGCGACGCACCTGCCGCCGATCGATGCCGCGTCGAACTCGAGCGGTGAATTGCCGAAATCGAAACCGTCGACGCGCACACCGTTGCGCTCGCCAGCCACGAGCATACCTTGCTGGCGCATCTGAAGCGCTGCATCGACCTCGGCCGTGGCGTGCACGCTGGCAGCCCCCGCTTCGAGCGCGGCCAGTACTGTCGTGCTAGCGCGCAAGACATCGACGACGATCACGACGTCGGCGGAGATATCGCTCGGCACGGGGCTATACCGGATCCGAAACACGGTTACGTTACCTCATAGCGGCGATCGGTGCGATGACTTCGGCTGCTTCCTGGTAGCGGCCCATCGGGATGACGTAGGCGCCGCCGATAAGCGCGCGCGCTTCCCTCAGAAACTCCTGCGCGATGCGGACGCCCTCGCGTGCACCATCCTCCCCCGCACGGCGCATGCGTTCGCGAATCGGCAGCGGCACGAACATGCCGGGGACTTCGTTGTGCAGAAACTCTGCGCTGCGAGCGGAGCGCAACGGCAGAACGCCGGCAAGGATGGGAATAGGCGGTATCTCCGCACGTTCGAGCTCGGTGACGAAGCGCTTGAGCGCATCGATCTCGTACAGCGGCTGCGTCAACGCGAAATGCGCGCCGCCGGTTATCTTTTGCCGGAAGCGCGCGAGCTCGACGTCGAGGTCGCGGGCGAGCGGATTGACCGTCACGCCGATCTTGAATGCTGCCGGGGGACCGATATCGATGCCGCCGTGCCGTTTGCCTTCGTTGAGTGCACGCAGGATGCCGACGAGACCGACGCTGGTCACGTCGTAGACGCCGGTTGCCACGGGATAGTCGCCGAAGGCGGCCGGGTCTCCCGTGAGCGCGAGGATTGCAGTGATGCCAAGGGCGGCCGCACCCAGCAGCTCGGACTGCAGCGCGAGCAAGTTGCGGTCACGGCAACTGAAGTGCAGGATCGTGGCTAAGCTCGTGTGCTGCATCAGCAGGCTGGCGAGCGCGATCGGACTCATGCGCAACTGCGCGCGCTGGTTGTCGGTGAGATCGACGGCGTCAACGCCGGCTTCCTCCAGCACGCGCGCGCCCGCGAGTTGGGCGCGGAAGTCGATGCCGCGTGGCGGCTCGATTTCGGCGGTGATCACGAACGTTTGGCCGAGGCGTTCCTCGAAGGCATTGCGACGGCGTGCGGGCGTGATGGGGACAGGGCGTTCGTAGTCTTGCACGCTCACGACGTGCGTGGCGCGACGATCGCCCAGCACGGCGGCGCGGAGCGCGGCGCGCATCGCCGCCGTGTGCGCGGGCGTGGTGCCGCAGCAGCCGCCGATGAGATTGATCCCAAGGCCAGCGAAGGAACCGGCATACTCGGCGAAATAGTCGGGTGAGCTGAAGTAGACGGTCCGCCCGTGGAGGCGGCCCGGGAAGCCCGCATTCGGTGCCGCGACCAGGGGCACGGAGAACTCGGAGACGATTGGCGCGAGGATCTCGTAGGTCTGCGCCGGGCCGAGCGCGCAGTTGAGGCCGATCGCGTCCGCTCCGGCTTCGACGAGTGCGTGTAACGTTTCACGCGCGTCCTCACCGTACTGCGTCTGCCCGCCTTCGAGCATCGCCAGCGTGCAGATGCGCGGGATGCCGGGGGCGGCTTCTTTCGCGGCGCGAATGGCTGCACGCGCCTCGGAGATGCCCGTCAGCGTCTCCAGGGCGAAGGCGTCCGGGTGTTCGGCGGCGAGCGCGGCGCACTGTTCGCGATAGATTTCGAACGCGTGCTCTTCGGTCAGCGTTCCATAGGGATGGAGCGCTTTCCCCAGCGGACCGACGCTGGCGGCCACGTAGACGCGCCGCGGTGCGGAGCGCGCCGCGAGTTGCGCGATCCGGACTCCAGCGGCGTTGATCTCCGTCAGGCGGTACTCCAGGGAGAAGTCCGCGAGTTTGAGCGCGTTGGCGCCAAACGTATTCGTCTCGATGAGATCGGCTCCGGCCTCCACGTAGCGCTCGTGGATCGCCCGCACCGCCTCTGGCTGCTCCAGGTTGCGGGCTTCCAGACACTTGTGGGGCGCCGCACCTTCGGCGATGAGCATCGTGCCCATCGCCCCGTCGGCTAGTAGGAGCCCGTTACGCAAGTCCTCCAGGATGGTCGCTGCGTGTTCCGTCGGTCGTCTCCGCGATTCGAGGCTCCGCCTTGGTATCGGCGTAGCGGAGCGTTAAATAGAATGTCGTTCCAGCGCCGGGTTCGGAATCGACGTCGAGGTCCCCCTCCATTGCCTGTGCCAGACCCTTAGAGATGTAGAGCCCCAACCCGGTCGAGTCGGCCTTGGCATTGCTGAGCCGGCCGAAGCGCGTGAAGAGCTTGGAGCGCTCGTATTCGGGGATCCCCGGTCCTTGGTCGATGACGCGAATGACGGCCGCCTGCGGGTCGGCTTGGACCTCGACGTCGATGGGGGTCTGAGAGGGTGAGTACTTCAGCGCGTTCGAGAGGAGGTTCACGACGATTTGCTGGAGGCGCCCGCTGTCGGCCCAGACGGGGCGCATGGGTTCGGAGGGGAGGGACAGCGAGATCGGTGCCCCAGGGTGTTCGGTCAGTATCGAGCGGACAACGTCGCGGACTGCGGCCATCAGGTCGATAGGCTCGGGAAAGAGCCGGAAGTGGCCGGCTTCTAGCTTGGAGAGCAGCAACAGGTCGTCCACCATGCGCGCCAGTCCGTCCGAGGCGTCGCGCAGGGCCGCGAGAAACTCGCGCCGGCGCGCTGGTTCCAGCTCCTCACCGTGGCTCTCCAACAACGACGATGCCCCCTGGATCGTGGCCAGCGGGGCACGTATTTCGTGCGAGACGTCGCTGAGGAACTCCATTTGGAGCCTACGCGCGTCCTCCTCGGTCCGCGCACGTTCGCTTTCTCGAATCGAGTGTTCGGCGTTGATGATTGCCATGCCGGCCATATTGACGAAGATCTGCATCGACGCCATCGTCTCGTGGCTGGGTACCAGCCCGTCGTGGGGGCCATCCACGGACATATAGCCGATGATCTCGTGGCGATAACCGGTCATGACGAGGACCATGGAGTCCCGCTCGTGCCAGGCACCCGGTCTACTGCGGGGTGCGTGGCGGGGCAGGTCGCCGACGTAGATCTCGTTCTTGAACGTGACGTAATTCTCGGCCGGCGTGTAGTAGCAGAATTCGACGATCTCGTGAGCCCGCGCGAGCATCTCCGTGATGCTTTGGCGGTCGATGATCTCGCCGGAGCGTTCCGCCACGATCTCGGACGGAAGACCCCACAGCACGCGCCGTTCGAAGTCGCCGTCGGGCCCGCGCTGGAAGCAGATCGAGACGTATTTGAATCCGAAGACCTTGCTGACGCCCACGGCGATCGAGGAGAGCACGTCGTTGACGTCGTGCTGTCCGAGGATTTCGCGTGAAAGTTCGAGCAGCGTCGAGAGCTGGCCGGCCATGGCGGCGTTGCGCTCCCCGCGCTCCAGCAGCTTGGACGCGCGCCACTCGTTGAAGGACGCGACCACGCCGCGCACGCCGCCGAGCACCAGCAGCAGCGTCAGCAGCCAGGCGATCGCCACCAGGGTGGCGGGGAGCAGCGGGCCCCCTTGGTGCAGCACCGCGTAGCCGATCAGAGCGATGGCGTAGAGCACTCCTGCGATCGCGCCGTCGGTGTGGTAGCGAACGGTGAGCTCTTCCATCGGAAGCATCACCAGGAGCGGCAGCGCCACCAGCGGAACGAGCGCGGCCGCCGCGACGGCGGCCACGAGCACCAGGTCCACGATAGTCGAGACCAGCGCCAAGGCGGCCATGCCGCTCGCTTTGCGGACCAGACGCAGCGCTGCCCAGAAGCCGAGGTCGGCGGCAAAAGCCAGCAAACCGAGCGGTATCGCCAAGGCACTGTGGTATCCGGACGGGGCGAACGCGTACGTGAGCAGCACCAGGGTGCCGGTGACGGCTCGACCAACCATGGCTTGGAACTCGAGTCTCATGCGCCACCGCGGCCAGGTGGCATGCCCCGTGTTCACTTTACTAATATCGGAGTGAGATGAAGCGCTCGTTATCCCGCATCGCCCGCGACTCCGGCTTCCTAGCCATGATCTTACTGTTTCTTTACGGTGCGTGGCATTACGGTGTGCGTGGGGATCTTCGCAAGTTCGACCAAGTGCAAGGCGTTCTCTCCTCACCGAGCGAGCTTCACCTGTCGATGAGCGTCTCATACCGCAGCGGCCCCTTGCTCGCGGAGCGCTACGAGATGGACGATCTCAGCGGCCGTTCCGAGGTCGTCTACACGGTCGAAGGGCGCAACGGCGTCCGCGCCACCGTGAGGGACGACTTGCGCAGCGTGGACGTTCCCGCCTTCTTTGACAAGGCTAAATCCGAAGGCGTCAAGGTCCTGGCCAGCAAGCCGCCGGTCAACGGTGCCAACGAGCGCTACACCATCCGCGTCGCCTCCTCGATCGCGGGGGTAAGCGGAAGCCATGCCTTTACGTTCACGAGCCCCGTCTTTTGGGCCAGTAAAGCCGGGCACGAGTACCACATCGTGCTGGCCAAGGACAAGCCGCTGCCGAACCTGTTGACCCTGCAGGGCATCTCGCGCAACGATCCGCGCTACCTGCACCTGGTCCAGGGCTTCGAGCATTTCGGGACGGTGCGTTTTCTCGACGCTAAAGCGCGCGCCCGCTCCGCCGTGCTGACGCGCACTCACGCGTAGCGCCGCCCGCCGGCCTCGATGAACCCATTCGCGTGCCGTCCGCTGGGATCGTGGTGCGTGAAGTGCACCACGTGCGTGCTGCCCGCGTCGCGCACGTACTCGCCGCGCACCGTCACGTCCTCGCCGCGGTAGACCGGCACGCGCGGGCCCACGTCGACGTTCTCCACCACCTGCGTGCGCAGCCCCGAACTGGTGTCGACGTCGAACATCTCGTGGGTCATCCCGCTGCGATTGCTGTGGAAGAAGATGGGGTTGCTGGCCACGGTGCCGCTGTACGTCACCTCGGCGGGGCGGTGATGCTGTAGCACGGCGCGGCGCAGTTGGCCGTCGCCGGGGAATAAACCGGCTTGAATCTCCATCGTGTACCTCCACAAGAGAGATCACGGATGGAGCGCCGTTGGAAAGGGGCCGTGCGTGGTGGCGCCGTAGGCCAGGCTGATGATCTATTGGGCAGCGGTCGGCTTTCTCTGTCTGGGTCTGGTAAATCTGGACTTCCGCCACCATTGGTGGCGTGGCCAGGGCTTCCGTTTGGCGATCGGCGCGCCGCTGGTGGCGGCGTACGTCTACCTCGCGATGCCGCCGCTGGTCTTCCCGCAGTCGCTGCCGCTGCTGCTGTTGACCTTCGCGCCCAACGCGTTCTACAGCACGTTGCTGGCGGTGCGCACGTGGGTGGTGGCGCGGCGGATCGTCTCGATCCATCGCGAGCCGGTGCTGCCGTACTTTAGCATCGCCGTAATCCTGGTGCTGATCCTGGGCGTCATGCAGATCGCTCCGGTCGTCGATGCCGGCGGCCTGCGGGATCTCACGCATGCGCAGGCGTCGACGGCGTTGCCCAAGCCCATCGAGCCGTCGCTGCTGCGCGTGGTCCCCGAAGAGGCGGCGACGTTCGAAGGTGAGAAAGTGGTCGGCCAGCTTGGTGCCTACTACACCGTCGGCACGTATACGGTACAGAAGGCGGCGGGCAAGCTCGTCTGGGTGGCGCCGCTGGAGTTCCGCGACATCATCAAGTGGCTGACGCGGCGCGCCTCCCCCGGCGTGGTGGTCGTCTCCGCGCAGAGTCCGGACCAGGGCGCGGAGCTGCTGCGCGACCAGCCGATGACCTATATCCCGAGCGCGTTCTTGAACGACAACTTGATGCGCCACGTCTACTTCCGTTACGGCAACCGGGTGCTGCTGGAGACGACGGTGCAGTTGGACGACCAGCGCAAAGCGTGGTATATCTGCACGCTGGGGCGTCCCACCGTCGGCGACGGCGGCATGGTCGTCACGGGCGCGGTTATCGTCGACCCCGTCAGCGGCGCCATGCAGTACTACGCGCGCGAGCGCTTCAGCGCGCTGCCGCGTTGGGTCACGCGCGTCGTGCCGCCGGACCTCGCGCTGGCCTACAACACGTGGTTTGGCCTCTACGTGCACGGCTGGTGGAACGCGCATCTGGGCGAGCGCGACGTGCACCTGCCGGCGCGGCCGGAGGTCTTCGGCATCCTGCGCTCCGGTGACGAGTTTGCGTGGTTCGTCGATCATACGTCACCCGCGTCCACCGACGCCTCGATGACCGGCTTCACCTACATGAACGCCGTCAGCGGAGCGATGACCTACTACACCTCCGTGGGCGGGTACTTCAGCTCCACCGCAGCCGAGAATGCCGTGGCCTCCAACGGCCTGG
>SCRI01000016.1 GCA_004298675.1 bacterium
AGCACTACTACAAGCGCGTACCGCCGGGAACGGCGCCGCTGGCGGCGATGCATTTGGAAGGCCAGACCGATCCCGCTGTGGTTCAGACGCTCGCGGAGTGGCTCTCCGCCACGCTTCCCGTCGCTGCGCGCTGACGGCGCCGCGCAGTCAGCCACGCCGGGATCGCAACGACGAGCGGATAGAGCGCGCCCCATCCCAAGAACGGATAGACGAGGGCGCTCGTGGCGAACGCGAACCACGCCATGCCCGCCTCACCGCGCGACGGCGCCAGCTTCACACCCGCTGCCGTCCCCAGCAGATAGACGGCGATGAAGCTTGCCGACGGCAGCAGGATCAGCGTCTGCAGCGAGCTGGCGTTGGAGACCAGTGCCACCAAAACTCCGCCGCCGAGTACGCCGATCGCCAACAGCCCACCCGCGGGCGCGCCGACGGCATTGGCGGCGCCCAGAAACGCAGGCGCCAGGCCGCGCTGCGCGAGCGAGCGTGCTAACGAGGCCGCGCCACCGAGATAGGTGACCAGCATGGCGCTGACGCAGGCGAGCGCGAGAATCCCCGTAGCCCAGCCCGCCGCCGGCCCGAGCGCAGCGCGCATCACCAGCACGAGCGAGGCAGCACTGCGTCCGCCGCCGTAACTGCCGGTGCCGACGGTAACAACGGCAGTGCCGACGTAGAGCACCGTGATGATCGCGGCGGCGATACTGACGGCGGGAACGAGATCGCGACGCGGATCGCGAAACTCGCCGGAGAGGTGCGTCACGGCCTCCCAACCGATAAACGACCAGAAGAGAATTGCGGCGGCACGGCCGACGCCCACGATCCCATGGGGTGCGAAGGGCGTGAAGTGCTCGACGCGCACGTGCCAGGCTCCGCCTGCGACGGCCACCGCCAGCAGTGCGGCGACGGCGCCTACTACGCCCACTTGCAGCCACGCTGCCGCGCGCATGCCGCGATAGTTCACGGCGAGCACGCCCGCCAACAGCGCCGCCGCCAGCGGCCCAACGGCCCGCGCCGGCAATCCGAACGCGGAGACGGCGTACGCCGCTGCGACGAACGTGGAGATCGGGGCGCCAAATGGGATCGCCAAGAGAAAGAGCCAGCCCACGAAGGCGCCCGCGCCCGAGCCGAAGGCCTGTTCGACGAACGTCGAGACGCCTCCACCGCCCGGAAAGCGAGCGGCCAGCGTCGACATCGTCAGTGCCATCGGCAGCGCGGCGATCGCCATTGCGATCCATGCCATGATCGAAGCGGGACCGGCGAGATCCGCCGCCAATGCGGGCACGATGAGCACGCCGGAGCCGAGCACGGCTCCGACGTAGAGCACGACGGCGTGGAGACGGCCGAGCGCAGGGTGCGGTGACGACACCACACGATGGTAGCACCGTTCGCGCGCTGCCGCGTGCGATTGTTTCGATACACGCCATCGTCCACGTCGATGGCGCGCGGCCGCTACGGCGTTACGATGATCTTGCCAACGTTCTGCGCTGTTTCCATGCGCCGGTAGCCTTCGGCTGCGCGCTCGAGCGGGAGCACCACGTCGATCACCGGGACGATCTTGCCTTCGTTGTAGAGCACGATCAGCGCCGCCATCTCCTGCTCCAGCAGATCGGCTTGCCCCCAGAGGTGGCCGACGTTCACGCCGATCACGCCGCGGTTCGCGGCCATGAGCGCAAGCGGGCTGAAGCGCGGAATCGCCAGGCCTTGGCGCAGTACATGAACGAGGCTGCGACGCTCGCCGCGCTGGATGTTGGCGAAACCGTAGACGACGATGCGCCCGCCGGGCCGCAGCAGCTTATAGCCCTTCACCGTGTCGCGGCCGCCAAGCGGGTCGAGCACGATGTCGACACCCCGCCCGTCGCTGAGGCGGCGCACTTCCTGCGCGTAGTCGACGGCGTGGTAGTCGATGGGATACGTACAGCCGTTGGCGCGCAACGCTCCGTGCTTGCGCGACGAGGCCGTACCGAACGTGGTGACGCGCTCCACCGTGCGGCAGAGCTGCAGCACCGCCGTTCCCACGCCGCCCGCGGCCATATGCACCAGCACCGACTCGCCCGGCCGCAGGCAGGCGGCGCGGAAGAGCATGTGGTAGGCGGTAAGGTAGGTGAGCGGGAGCGCGGCGGCCGCTTCGAACGGCATCTGTTCCGGGATCGGTAGCGCCTGGCCGGCTTGCACGCAGAGCAGCTCCGCGTGCGCGCCGAACTTCGCCAACGCAACCACGCGCTGGCCCACGCGCGCGGCATCGACGCCCTCGCCCACGGCGTCGATCACGCCGGAGGCCTCGTAGCCAAGGACGGCTGGCGGCTTGGGGGCGTCGGGATAGAGCCCTTGGCGCGCCATCAGCTCTGAGAAGTTGAGGCCGGAAGCATGCACGCGAATGCGTACCTCCCCGGCTTGAGGCACGGGATCGGGCGTCTCGCGCACGGCCCAGGCATCGCCGCCGCCGTGCCTGACCAACCACAGTGCGCGCATGAGGGAGGCTCCTTTCGTGCGCTCTAGACGCGGGTGAGCAGCGCCTCGCAGACTGCGACGACGCGCTCGGGATCGAGCTCGCGCAGGCAGGCGAAGTCCGGGCAATTCTCCTTGCGGTGCCACGCCGGACACGGATAGACCGGCTCCACCACCGCCGTGCGCGGCCCTAGCGGCGCCCAACGCTTGGGCTCGTCGGTTTGCAGCGCGAAAATACCGACGGTGGGCGTGCCAAGGCATGCTGCGAGATGCATCGGCCCCGAATCAACGGCTACGCACAGACGCGCGCCTTCCAGCAGTGCCGCCAACTCACCGAAGGTCGTCTCGCCGGCGAGGCAGCGCGCACCCGCGCCGCTTGCCACCGCCTCCGCCAGCGCACGATCGCTCTGCGTCCCGCTCACCAGCACGGGTAACGAGAAGCGCTCGCGCAGGCGCAACGCCACCGCGGCCAGCGTCTGCACGGGCCATGGGCGCCCGTTCAAGTCGAGCCCGCGCGTAGGATGGAGGACGACGTAGCCGCCATCTCCGATCCCCAGCTCCAGCACGCGGGCACGCATCGCCGCGCGCGTCTCGCGATCGACGCGGAAGCTCGGCGTGGGATCAACCTCCGGGCAACCCGCCGCACGCGCGTAATCCAGTAAGATCTGCGTCCAGTGTGTTTGGCGATCGCCCAACTCGCTGCGCACGGTCACGCGGCGGTTGAAGAGCAGCGAGTACGGCCGGCGCGCCTGCCCCACGCGCAGTGGAACGCCGGCGAGAAACGGCAGCAGCGCCGAGCGCTGCGTGGCCCACGTCACGACGGCAACGTCGAAGCGGGCGCCGCGCAGGCGCCGCGCCACGGCGAGCAAACCGGCATCGTCCAGCCAGACGCCGTGCAGATCGGGATTACCTTTCAAGACCTCACGGTGACGCGGCGCCGTCAGCGCGACAACTTCTCGCGCCCCCGCCGCCCGCAAGGCGCGCGCGACGGGCGTGGCCAGCAGGACGTCGCCGGCACCGCCGCCCGCGCAGATCACGAGCGCCCGTTCGAGCTTTCGCATGCCGGAGCCGCTGTTTGCCGTCCACGCCCCGATGCCTCTATACTATGGGCATGACGCGAGACGAGATCATCCAACAGATCCGCGCCGGCAAGATGACGGGTACGACCAGCGGCCTCGCGCCCGAGTACGTGCAAGCCAATCTCGTCGTGGTGCCCGCCGCCTACGCGGCCGATGTGCGCGGGCTCTGTCAGCGCAATCCCGTGCCCTGTCCGCTCGTCGAAGAGCTGCCCACTGGCGCGGTCGAGCCGCGCTGCGCGCCGGGGAGCGATCTGCGCACCGATCTGCCCGCGTATCGGCTCTGGATCGACGGCACGTTGTCTGAACGCCGCCACGATGTGCGCGCACTCTGGCGCGACGATCTCGTGGCATTCCTGATCGGCTGCTCGTTCACGTTCGAGCACGCGCTGGTGGATGCGGGCTATCGTCTGCGCCACCAAGAGTTGGGCCGCACGGTGCCGATGTTCCGCACCAACGTGCCGCTGGCGCCCTCGGGGCGCTTGCACGGGCGCATGGTGGTCAGTATGCGCTCGTTTCCCGCTGCCGACGTCGAGGGCGTGCGCACGGTGACGCGCGCTTACGCGGAGGGCCACGGCGAGCCGGTGCATTGGGGCGATCCCGCCCAGCTCGGCATCGCCGACATCAACCACCCGGATGAGGGGGACCCCATCCCGCTGGAGGCGGGCGAGGTCCCGGTCTTCTGGGGCTGCGGTGTGACGCCTCAGCTCGTGACCATCGAGAGCAAGCTACCCTTCGTGATCACCCATGAGCCAGGCTCGATGTTCATCACGGCCTTGCGCCATGAGGCGCTCGCTACGACGGGTAGTTGAGCTTGCAGATCGTTGACTGCACCGCTGCCGACTGCGCGATTTTCTCCGGCGGCTGACGATCGACGATCTCGAGGAGATCGTGCGCGTCGCCGCCGGGCCCCGTCTTACGCAGCTCGCCGAACCACATCGGCCACATGAGCTGATGATCGACGGCACGGTACTCCGAAGTACCGTCCCAGAGCCCGCTGAATTTCGCACCCGACAACGTCTTGGAGACCTTGACGGCGTCGGTCGTCTTGGCCTCGTTGATCGCCCACAGCAGACGGTCGACGGCCACGTGCGCAAACGCGGAGTGCGCGGTCGGCGGTTCCTGATGCGCCTTCATGTAGGCTGAGACGAAGCCGGCGCCCAACTTGTTGCCCTTGCCGAACACCAAGTCGCCGCGGTAGTACCACTCCACGCCCCAAAAGCCCACGCGCGCCTCCTCGGGGAGCGCCCACGCCGTCTCGAGATCGATCTGCGGACCGGCCACTGGAAACTTCTTGAGCAAGCCGAAGCTGCTGGCTTGCTTGAGGAAGTTCACCAGATCGTTTCCGTTGACGATCGCGATGATGCAGTCCGGCTTGGCGCCTTCGATCTTCGTGAGGTAGGTGCTGAAGTCGCTCGTGCCCAGCGGCGTGAGGTCGTAACCGACGACCTCACCGCCGACTGTTTTGAGGACGTCTTGGTATCCGGCGGCGATAGCATGGCCGAACGCGTAATCGGGCGCGATCAGATACCACTTCTTGCCGAATTTCTTGGCAATCGAGTACCCGGTGGCATGCGTCTGCATCCAGGTGGCGTGACAGGTCTGGAACGTATTCCAGTGACACTGAGCCCCCGAGATCTGATCGGCGTGGCTGCCGGAATCGATGAACGGCACGTTCATCGTCGCCGCGGCTCCGCTGACTGCGAGCGCGGCGGACGAGTTGATGGTCCCCGCCAACGCGACGGCCTTGTCCTGATTGACCAGCTTGCGCGCCTTCTCCACGGCGACGCCGGGGTTGTTTTGATTGTCCTCGATCAGCAACTGCACGGGGCGCCCCATCACGCC
Organism: bacterium; assembly: GCA_004298675.1. Classification (GTDB taxonomy): domain Bacteria; phylum Vulcanimicrobiota; class Vulcanimicrobiia; order Vulcanimicrobiales; family SCRA01; genus SCRA01. The sequence continues at coordinate 5,364 of SCRI01000016.1, forward strand.
GCCGCGTTTATTCCACGCATCGACGGCCATCGTGGCGCCGCGGATCTCGCTGCGCGCAAAGGCCGCGTACGTTCCCGTGATCTCCTCCACGAGGCCGATCTTGAGCGCCTCCGCCGCCTCGCCCCGGCGAGGCACGATGGCCGGAAAGCCGGCCGCGAGCACCGCAGCGCCGGCGCCCGCACGCTTCAGGAACGATTCTCTACTGAGTGCACGATCTGTCATGAACAACAAAGCCTCCGTAAGAAAAACGGCTACCCGGTTCCGCATTGGATTCGCTTAGGGTGCGAAGCGCTCTTTCTCGCATCATGCGCAAGCTGGGCAGGAGAGCTTCGGGCCAAGCAGGAGAATATGATGCGCGCGCATTCCAGGTGCGTCCGTCACAGGAGGAAGCATGTTCGTCGAAGGGGCGCGAGGTCCCGAGCCCGATCCGGCGCTCATCCGTATGCTGAACGGATTGAGCCCCTCCACGCTCGGCCATCTGACCGACTTCGGTTTTCCGCGTGGGCTGCGTCCGCTCTTTACTCCGATCTCCTTTGCCGGTCCGGCCGTCACCGTACGCATTCCTCACATGGACTCGGCGGCCGTGCACGCGGTGATGGACGTCGTGAAGCCGGGCGACGTCGTCGTCGTCGACCAATCGGGCGATGAGGATCGCGCTCCCTGGGGAAGTCTCGTCACCACCGCCGCTATGGCCAAGAAGATCGCCGGCGCCGTCGTCCAAGGCGGCGTCACCGATGTGCGCCAGCTCATAGAGTGGCGCTTCCCCATTTTTTCGCGGACCATCTCCGCGCTCACCACACGCATCCTCGGCACCGAAGGAGCCATCAATGTCCCCGTGGTCATCGGCGGCGCGCTCGTGCGCCCGGGCGACATCGTCTGGGCCGACGACAACGGTATCGCGATCCTAGATCCCGCCGACGCCGAACGCTGGGCGCGCACGGTCGCGGAGAAAGAGTCGGCGGAGCCCGAGCTGTTGGAGCGTATTCGCGCCGGCGAGTCGCTGGCGGCGCTCAGCGGCGCACGCGAGTTGCTGCGGCGCAACGCCGCGAAAGTGTAAGTAGGCGAATGACTGCTGCGGAGGCGCGTGCGCGCGCGAAGGCGCATCCCGACTGGAACATCTTCATCTCGTATACGGACGAGGAGGGCGATGGCCCCGCGGTGGCCGTCAAGGATCTCGTGCACGTCAAGGGCACCGTGACCACCGGCGGCGGCAAGGTGTTTCCCGCCACCGTCGACGCACAGGACGATCCCGTGATCGCGCGGCTACGCAAGCACGGTTGCGTGATGATCGGCAAGCTCAACATGCACGAGTTCGCCTACGGCCTCACGAGTATCAACCCGCACTACGGTACCGTCCACAATCCAAAGGCACCGGGGCGCGTGGCCGGAGGCTCCTCGGGCGGCTCCGCCGCCGCAGTGGCGGCCGATATGTGTGACTGGGCCATCGGTACCGACACCGGCGGCTCCATTCGCAATCCTGCGGCTATGTGCGGCGTGACCGGCTTCAAGCCCACCGTGGGCACCGTCGATACCGCAGGCGTGATTCCGCTCAGCAAGACGCTCGATACGCTCGGCCCGCTCGCGCACGACGTGATCCAGGCCGCGGGAGCCCTGGCAATGATGTGCGACGTGCCGGGGCTGGTACCGGCGGCGCCGCGTCCGCTCTCCGCGTTCCGCCTCGCCGTTCCCGCACCCGGCTGGGTGGGCGAGCTCGATTCCGACGTCAGCACGGTCTGGCAACGCGTCAGCGCCGGCCTTCCGGTGATCGACCTGCCCGAACGCTTGCGCATGGCCAACGTCTCGCTCACGATCATGTATCGCGAGGCCTACGACTACCACCGGCCCTGGATCGAGAGCGACTCCTCACGCTACGGCGCCGACGTGCTCGCCACGCTCATGCGCGGCAAAGACGTGACGCAGAGCGACTACGAGCGCGCGCAGGCGGAACTACTCGCCGTGCGCCGCGAGACCGAAGCAGCCATGGCGGACTACGACGCCATGCTCGTACCCGCGACGGCAATCGCGCCGCCGCTGGTGACGGCGAGCAGTCTCGAGATGCGCGAACCGCTCTCGCGCTTCACGCGCCCGTTCAACGTTACCGGCCAGCCGGTCTATGCGCTACCCTATCCCACGACGGGGCTCCCGGTAGGCATACAGGTGGTGGGGCACTTCGGACGCGACGCCGCTCTCGTACCGGTGGCCTGGGCGCTCGAACGCGCCTGGACCGGCAAGACGCAGCCGTAGGGGCGGCGCTAGAGCAAGCTCGCGATCACCGCGGCGATGATGCCGGCGATAGCTATTGCGAGGGCGGACTCGACGCTGTTGCCGCGCGTTGCGGCGATGGCGCGGGCCCGCGGGCCCTGCTGCCGTATCTGGTTTCTCATTGCGCTACTCTAAACCCGGAGAATGCCATCAGGGTGGCACTCACGCCGGGCTGCGCCGCCTTCAGTGGAAGAGCGACGCGATGAGGAACGTGACGATGAATCCAAGCATCACGAGGGCTACGACGAGCGTCACCAACGACTCGAACATCCCCGCGGGCCGGCGCCGGCCGCGCCGGCCCCGCAACGAGGTCATGAAGTAGGGGAAGTTGCGGCTGGAGGGATCGAAGGGCGGCTTACCCATAGCTCCAGCATACCAGTCGTGCGTGCCAACGGCACGGCACGCGGGAACGACGCACGACCTATCAGCCTAGTGCGAGCCGAGGAGTCCAGCTGCCGCCTCCAGCAGCCGCGCGCCGTAAGCTGCGGCCGATTCGTCTTCCGAAGGCTCCAGTATCACACGGTAGGGCGAGTTCCACGGATACCACTGCGTGGCCAAGCGCTGGCCGTGCTCGCGCGGGAAGATATCGGCTACCGGCGTTCCCACCGCGCCCGCGACGTGCGCGGCACCTGAATCCGGGGTAATCAACACGCCCGCGGCGGCGACGGCGCGCAGCCACTGCCCCTTCGCTCCCAGCGGGTCGCAGGGATGGCCGCTGGCGGCGCTGAGCTGACGCCCGAGTCCCAATTCCGCCGTGTGTGCCAGCAGGCGCGCTTTGGGCACAGCGCGCAACGCCTCGCCCATCCACGCCGCATCGCGCCCCGGCGGAATCAACTTACGTGTGGCTTGTATCGCGATCACGTCCACGCGCGAGACGTGATCCACGTTCAGTGCCTCGCGCGAAGCGGTTAGCGCGTGCGCCGGCTCTCCCCGCACCAGCCCCGCCTTCACGCCCAGCGCGAAGAGCTGGCGCACTTCGTGCGGCTGCTCCACCCAGGCCGCGGGGCGATAGACCACGCGCGTGCAGCGCCAGCGCGTCCAGAGGGATTTGAACGGCTTCTCGAAAGCGTTCCAGAAGCCGACGCGCACGGGGGTTCCGGCCAGCGCAGGCAGCCGATAGGCGTCGGGCTCTTCGGAACAGATCAGCGCGACGTCGTAGTTACCGGAGATCTCGGCACGCGCGCGCTCGAACGATTCCTCGGTGGAGCCGTGCAGCCGCGTGCTATCGGGCACCAACACGTGCACGCGCGCGAACAGGTCGCGCGCGAAGAGATCTTGATTGCGCGGCGAGAGCACGGCACCCAGCGTGCAGCCGGTGTCTCGCAGCCCGAGCGCCAGCGGCAGCATGGCCAGAGCATCGCCGATGCCGTCCATGCGCACGAGGAGCACGCGCACCGCTGAAGACGTCCGGGTGGTCACAGGCCAGCCTAGCACTGCGAGGATTGCAGCGTCAACCTCTCTTGACGCACGCCGGCCGCGGCGCTAGGCGGCGATCCGATAGCCCAAGCCCCGCACCGTCTCGATGACGTGCCCCGCCTCACCCAGCTTGCGGCGCAAGCGGGAGATAGACACACCGACCACGTTCGAGGGCTCTTCGAACACCGCGCCCCAGACGTGTTCCTCGATCCGCTCGCGCTCCAGCACGATCCCGGCATTGCGCACGAGGTACTCCAGCAACTGGTACTCGCGCGCGCTGAGCGCCAGCTCCTCGCCGTTTGCCATCGCCCGGCGCTTACGGACGTCAACCTCGATCGTCCCCGCGCGGTAGCACGCGCTGCGCTGCGTGCCGGTGCGGCGTACGAGCGCACGCAGGCGCGCCAAGAATGTCTGCGCGCGTAGCGGTTTGACGACGTAGTCGTCGGCACCGGCATCGAGTCCGTTTGCCGCGTCGACGGCGTCGTCTTGCGCGGTCAGCATCACGATCGGAACGTCACTCTCCGCCTCACGCAGACGCCGGCAGATATCCAGCCCGCTGAGGCCGGGCAGATGCCGGTTCACCACCACGGCGTCGTAGCTGCCGTCAGCGGCGAGATGATCGCCGGCGCGGCCGTCGGCAGCGACGTCAACCGCATGTCCCTCAGCCTCCAATGCCTCACGAATGATCTCGATGTCCGTTGTATCGTGTTCCACGACGAGTACGCGCACTGTTCGATTCCTGTTATCTTTCGACCCTAGGATGCGGCAGTCGAACGCAGGGCGTTCGAGCCACAACATGAGGAGGAGATGAAGATGATGAACGATCGATCACGCAGCGCCGGCTACACGATTCTGCTTGGAGCAGTGCTCTACGCATCGGCTGGAACGGCGATCGCGTCGGCTGAACAGCAGCCGGTCAAGACGATACCCATCGCGCAAAGCGCGATCACATCCGATTTGCCGGATAGTGATCCCGATGACGAGACGTCCAAATCAAGCTACCAGCGGGCCGTCGAGCGTCGCGAGCGCCTGCGCGCACGCCATCTCTTGCTGGAGGTTGGCCCCTAACGAGGAGCCGAGCGCATCTCGCGTTCCATCTCCGAGAGATAGATACCATCGAGAAGTTGAGCACGTGCCGCCTTTTCCAACACCCGCGGCACGCGCCCGGCGGCCAGCGCGCCGGCTAGCAGCACACGCACGGGTCCGGGCGTCAACAGACGCCCCTTCCAACGATTGAGCGCATACGCGCCGGTGGCTAGCACGGCGTCATGTGAGGGGCGCTTGCGCACATAACGTGCGGCCATGCGCCCCTTCTCCGCCGCCTTACGCAATTGCGCGTCCAGCGTCTCGGCAGCCGGCGGCTTCACGTGCCAGAGGTAAGCATCCCAGGCGAAACGGCGCTCGACGCCGGCATCGCGCAGACGCGCGCCAAGCTCCGTGTCTTCCCAGCCATAGAGATCGAAGGACTCATCGAAACCGCCCACAGCATTGAGCCGTTCGCGGCTCACGCTGACGTTGCACGTGCAGAAGAACGCGCGTGAGAAATTACGCGGGCCGGGTAGCGGCCGTTCGTCGTGCGAGAGCACGTTGATGATGGGTCCGCTCACCGCGCAGACGGCGCCGTCGCTCTCGGCATGGGCGCGCGCGTGGCCGGCCAACCAATCCAGCGGCAGCACCACGTCGTCGTCGCAAAAGACCACGATCTCTCCCCGCGCTTGCGCAATCCCGCGATTACGGGCAAGACCGCGGTTGGGGCGCTCTTCGCGGACGCCGCGCACGTCCAGAACGCTCGCAAAGCGCTCGATCACGGCGGCGGTATGATCGGAGCTGCCGTTGTCCACCACGATTACTTCGAACGGTTCGCGCAGCACCTGCTGTTCCAGCGAGGAGAGCGCCGCCTCCAAGAAACTCGCGCGATCCTTGGTGGCGATGATCACGCTAAGCAGCGGCACGGAGCTCCTCCAAGAGCGCGCGCGCCATGCGTTCAGCGGCGCCGCGATGACCGGCGTAGAGGGCCCCCAGACGCTCGCGCATCGCACGCATACGTTCTTCGTCGTACGCCACTTGCAGCGCCACGTGCGCCACGTGCGCCGGCATCAGCGTGCCGCGCAGCTCCGGAGCCACCATCTCGCCGCTGTCGATATTGGGCTGCGAGACCAGCGGATAGCGCTTACCCACGCGCGCGATCACCGCGCGCTTGAGCGGAATGCCGATCAGCGGCAGACGGTCCAAGTAGGTCAGCGGCCCGTTCACCACCACCTTCTCCGGCAGATTGAGCGGCACGCAGGCCAGGTACGGCACGCCCAGCGCCGCCGCCTCGATCGTCTTGGTGCCGGGTATGGTCAGCACGAGGCGCGCCTTGGCCATCGCCGCCGCACTGCGCCGCGTGACCGGAAAGCGCTGGCCGCTGCGCTCATCCACGATCTCCGGCGTGAACTCACCGTCTTCCACGCGGCCGCGCGAGCCGTACACCAGCGGATCGCCGCCGTCGCGCAGCGCCGCCTCCACCTCCGCGCGCGCGGTAAACGGCGCGAGCGCGAAGCCCACCGGCAGATCCGGCGCCAAGCGGCGCAGCTCCACGGCGGCGCGCAGGAAGAACGGAATGAGGTTCGCCACCTCCTCGCGGCGCGAGCCGGGAAGGATCACGATGCCGCCGGGAGTCAACTCGCTCAACGACTGCGCGTCGTCGAGCGCGCCATCGATGGCGAGGTTGCCCACGATCTCCACCCGTGCCGGCAAGGCGCCGTTACGGATCAGCTGCTCGCGGTTCTTTTCGTCGACGGCGAAGATGCGCCGGAAGAGCGCACGGCATTTCTTGGTGACGAACTTGTAGCCGTAGGCGGGTGCGTGCAGCTTGCGCGCCAGCAGCGCCGTATGGCCGAGATCGCCGCCCAGATACTGCAACGCGTTGACGCCTCCGAGCGAACCGGAGACCAGAAATTTCAGATATTCGTTGGGCGCGTAAGCGGTGGCCGAAGGAAACTGTTCGCGTACCACCTGCGCCTCATGGCCGCTGGCATACTCGCACGGCGAGAAGAAGACGTGCAGGTCGAGCTCCGGCTCCAGCCGGTAGAGGGCGCGCGCCAGCGGCCGCACCCAGCCCATGGTCTCGCCGGGGCCGTTGCTGGCGACGGCGATCCTCACCCCGCGCGCTCCGCGCCGCGGCGCAGGATCGCGGTGGTCGAGCGCCCGTCCAGATGCGGTGCCAAGAGCACGTCACCGCCGTATGCGCGCACGATCTTCGCCTCCGGAAGGTCCTCCTCGCGATACTGCGCGCTCTTCACAATGGCGTCGGGCTTCAATATCTCGATCAGCCGTTCGGGCGTCGGCTCGTCGAAGCGCACCACGGCGTCGACCGGTCGTAGTCCGACCAGCACGTGGGCGCGATCCTCGTAGACGTTGACCGGTCGCGGCGCGCCTTTGAGCGCACGCACGCTTTCATCGCCGTTGAGGCCCACGATCAGCGTATCGCCGTGTTTGCGAGCCCAAGCCAGATACATCACGTGGCCGGCATGCAGCACGTCGAAACAGCCGTTGGTGAAGATGACGCGCCGCCCCGCCGCGCGCTGCGCCTCGCGCCAGACGCGCGCCTGCTCCGCGTCGCCGAAAATCTCACCGAAATCCACAAGTGCACCTCGTTTACGCTTACGCTTGCGCGGTGTCCACCGCGCCGTCGGCGCGGTCGTGGTGCTGCAACAACGCGACGATTTCCTCCGGGCTCGCGCTGGCCGTACCCAACTTCTCCACCACCGCCCCTGCGGCGAAGTTCGCCAGCGTCACGGCGTCGAGCACGGGCGTGCCGGCTGCAAGCGCGAGCGTGAGCACCGAGATCACGGTATCGCCGGCGCCGGAGACGTCGAAGATCGTGCGCGCAACGGCGGGAACGTCGAAGCGCGGCTTACCGGGGGTGAACAACGACATGCCGCTCTCGCCGCGCGTGATGAGTGCGTGCGTGCAGCCGAGACGCTCGAGCAACGCGCGCCCGGCCTGCTCCAGCGAGGCGTCGTCGGAGATGATCACGCCGGCGGCTTTGGCGGCCTCGCCGGCGTTGGGAGCGATGCAGGTGACGCCGGTGAAGAGGCCGAGATTAACGGGCTTGGGATCGGCGGTCACCACGGCGCAGAGGCCCAGCGCGGCTTCCACCAGCGGGCGCGCGAGCAAACCCTTGGCGTAGTCGCTGAAGATCACCGCATCCACTTCGCACGCCGCGGCACGTACGTGCGCGGCAAGCTTCGCTGCCGTGGCCTCCGGCACCGCGGTGGCGCGCTCCCAATCGGCGCGCACCACCTGCTGATTGTGCGCTACGATGCGCGTCTTGCGCGTGGTGGGACGGTCGTGCGCCACGAAGAGGCCATCGTCTTGCACGCCCAGCCCGCCGACCAGCGCGCGCAGCCGCTCGGCGATGCGGTCGTCACCCACCACCCCCGCCAAGCGCACTTCGGCGCCCAGTACGCGCAAGTTAGCGGCGACGTTACCGGCGCCGCCCAGCGTAAAGGAATGGTCCGTGACTTCCACCACGGGCACGGGGGCTTCGGGTGAGATGCGCGAGACGCGACCCCAGATCCACTCGTCCACCATCAAGTCGCCAACCACCAGCACGCGCCGCCCGCGCATGCGCTCGAAGAGCTCGCGGGCCTGCGCTGCGCTAAGATGCGGCACGAGCGTCTCCTTGCTGCGCGCCGTTGCCCTCGCCGGCGATGATCCAGCGCGCGGCGTCCAGTAGGTCTTCGGCATCGTAATCGGCGGCGACGCCGCGCTCGTCGGCGTGGGGTCCGCCGACGATGCGCACCGTGCGCAGTTCCGCCGCGCGGCCCGCTGCGATGTCACGCGGACGGTCGCCGACGGCAACGCTGCCCGTGCGGTCGTAGTGGTGCTCGGCGATGGCGCGCTCGATCAAGCCGGGCTTGGGCTTGCGGCAATCGCAGCCGTCGCGGTCCAGATGCGGACAGAGATAGAACGCATCGATGCGCACGTCCGCACGCTGACGCAGTTGGCGCTCCAGCTCCGCGTTCACGCGCTGCGCGTCCTCCAAGGTGAGGCGGCCGCGCGCGATGCCGCTCTGATTGCTCACCACCACCAGCGCGTAGTTCCGCTCCTGCAGCACCTTCAGCCCCTCGGCAGCGTTGGGCAAGAGATGAACCTGGCGCGGATCGGAGGGATAGCCCACATCCGCCATGATGGTACCGTCACGATCGAGAAATAGCGCGCGCTCGTTCACGGTCACTCCAACCTCAATGCGCGAGGAAGAGTTCCTGTTCCACGAGGTCGCAGATGATGTGGCCCATCGTGATATGGACCTCCTGAATGATGGCAGAGTAACCGTCGGGACCGATCAGGCTCAGGTCCGCGACCTGCGCCACCTTGCCGCCGCCGTTGCCGGTGAAGGCGATGGTCACCGCGCCCGCGCGCTTACCCATCTCCAGCGCCTGCACCACGTTGGCGGAGTTGCCGCTGGTGGTGATGCCCGCCACCACGTCGCCGGGACGCGCGAAGGCCTCGACTTGACGCGCGAAGATGCGCTCGTAACCGTAGTCGTTGCCGATGGCGGTGACGGCTGAGGGGTTGCACGCCAGCGATTCGGCGGCTAGAGCGACGCGCTCACGCAGGAAGCGGCCGGTGAACTCGGCGGCGATGTGCTGCGCATCGGCGGCGCTGCCGCCGTTGCCAAACCAAAGCGACTTGCCGCGCGCTCGATAGCAGCGCACCAGCGCTTCGACGATGGCGCCCACCTGCGCTTCGTAGCGGGGCTCCTCCAGCAGACCTTTGCGATCGGAGAGGATTTCGCGAAAACCGCGCACCCCTTTGACGTCTACGGTGCGATCCAAAAGAGTACCTCATCTACTTTGACCAGCTCGCCGTTGCGCGGGCCGATCTTCGTCACCGTACCCGCGGACTCGGCCGTGATCTCGTTCATCATCTTCATGGCTTCGAGGATGCAGAGCACCTGGCCGGGCTGCACGCGCGCGCCCTCCTGCACGAAGGGCTCGGCGCCGGGGGACGGGGCGCTGTAGAAGACGCCAACCAGCGGCGCCTTGACCACGTGCGTCCCCTCCGGCGGAGTGTTGGAAACCGCCGGCTGTCCGCCGCCCTGGCTGCCCGCCGGTGTCGCGCCCGCAGGCACGGCTCCAGCCGAGACGGCGGCCTGCGGCGCGGCAAAGGCCACGGGCGCCACTGGCACCGCCTCACGGCGGACGAGCTCGAACGACGTCTCGCCAAAGCGGACGCGGAGCTCGTCGAGATCGCTCTCCTTCATCAACTCGAGCAATTGCTCGACGACCTGATCGTGATTCACACTGTCTCCGTCACGGCAATACCACCCAGGATACGGGTAGGGCAGGCAGCGTCCCTCCGAAGGCGCGTCCCAGCTCTGGGGAGTTTGACGAAGTCATCTACGTCGTACTAGAATGTATTCGTCGTACCGAGGTAACACTGTGGGAAAGATCGAAGCTGAAGCAACCGTGCGGCTGAAGAGCCAGATCACGCTCCCGGCCGAGATCGCGTCGCGACTGGGCGCCAAACAAGGAGATCACCTGCTGTTCTCGCTGCTAGAGGGCGACGCGCTACCGCGGGTGGAGATGCGCCTACTGCGTCGCAGCTACGCGGGAGTCGCGAAGGGGCTCTACGGCGAGAGCGACGAGGGCACGGATCGCTACCTGCGCGAGGAACGCGAGAGCTGGAAGAAAGAGCGCCCGTGATTTCACGCGCGCTCGAGCGCGTTCTAAGCCCCGGGGTACCGCTGCTGCTCGACTCCTCGGTGTTGATCGCCCACGTACGCGGCGACGAGCACGTTTCGGAGCTGGCGACACAGGTCGTCGACGGGATGGTGCGCAGCGGTCGCAATCGCGCCATCGTCTGCGCCGTGAGCGTCATGGAGGTGTTGATCGAGCCGCGGCGCAAGGCACGAGCTGTCTATCGCGAGTTGCTCGACTTCTTCGAGCACTTCCCGAATCTGCGTGTCGAGCCGGTCGATCTCGAGATCGCAAGCAGAGCCGCCGAGTTACGCGCCGACCTCGGTTTCGCCGCGCCCGATGCGCTCATCATCGCCACAGGGCTGGTGCGCGAGGCCGGCTATATCGTCACGAACGACGGCGAATGGTCGCGCAAGCTCAAGTCGCTGAAACCGGCGATCTCCGTCTGCCGGCTCTCGTTACTCCTGGAGTAGCGGCGGCATCGCAAAAGAGTTCCCGGGGGTCCGCAGGTCCCAGCGCGGGCCCGCAGAACCTTGCGTTCCCCCTTTCCAAGAAGCACGCCACGCGCAGTGGTGTGGTGATGGACAACGAAGACGAGACGATGTCGAGATCCGAGGTTATGGAAGGGTTTACCGCCGTCATGAGCGCGATCGAGAGGCTCGACGCCCGGATCACTACGGAGATCGGCGCCTTGCGCACCGAGATGCGCGCAGGCTTCGCCCAGGTCGATCGCCGCTTGGCACGGATGGACGATCGCATCTCCGGCTTGGAGACCCACGTTCAGAGCCTCGACTACCGGGTCGGCAGCCTCGAAGACCGGGTTGCCGGCCTCGAAGAAAAGGTCGGCGGCCTGGAAGATAAGGTAGGCGGTCTGGAGCAGGACATGCGCTTGGTCAAGAGCCACCTCGGCATCGCCGGTTAGCCGGCCAGGCTGATCACCGTGCGGAGGCGACCGGCACCGGCATGGCAGCCATCTCGCTCATCGCCGTCAGCAACGCGCCGGCGTCCTCGCCGGCGGTAGGCAGCGAGACCTCGCGCTGCTCCTTCGTCTCCAGATCGCGGAGCACGAGGACGCCGCGCTCGAGTTCGGCATCACCGCAGATGGCGGCTAGGCGCGCGCCGTTACGGTCGGCTAGTTTCAGCTGTGCGCCCAGC
>SCRI01000017.1 GCA_004298675.1 bacterium
AAAGACCACCCGCGCCAATGGTACGCGGGCCGCAGGGCCCCCGGAGAGTAGGTCAGCGCCAGATTATTTAAGGACCAAAGCCCGCCGGCACCACGCCCGCGGGCTTTGCTCGTTTTGTCGCTGTGCGGTACGTAAGAGCGGAGAATAAGCACCAGCAGCGCGGCAGGGGATTGCGCTTGCGTGGGCGCAAGAGACCCGGTCCTCAAACTTTACTACGTCGCTACAGGAGGTTTTGATTCGCATGCACATGCTACGCTCCATCGGAGCGCGTGCCGTTGCGGCGGGAACCGTGCTCGCGATGGCCGCGGCTATCGGCGCACCCGCGTCGGCTGCGTCCAGCACTGCCGCGAAGGTCGCGCTCCCCGCGGCCATCGCCAAGGCGGGCGTTGTCCGCGTGGGATCCCACATCAACTATCCGCCCGCGGAGTTCTACGCGGCCGGCTCCCATAAGGTGGTCGGATTCGAGTACGACCTCATGGCGGCGGTGGGCAAACACCTCGGCACGAAGATGACGTGGACCGACACGCCCTTCGCCGGCATCGTGCCGGCGCTCTACGCCGGGCGCTTCGATATCATCGTCACCGCGATGAGCGACACACCCGAGCGTGAGAAGCGCGTTACCTACGTCGATTACTTCCTGGCCGGAAGCTCGATCCTGGTAAAGAAGGGGAACCCCGAGGGTATCCACAGCATCGATGACCTCTGCGGTAAGGCAGTGGACGTCGAGCTGGCGACCTCCGAGGACCGCCAGCTCAAGGCAGCCTCACAGGATTGCCTAGCCAAGGGCAAACAGGCCATCAGCCTGTTGGAGTTCGACTCCGACAGCGGCGCCTTCGAGCAGCTGAAGATCGGCCGGAGCGTGGCACACGTGACGGACTTCCCGGTCGCGGCCTACCTGGCGTCGTCTGAGGCAGCCGGTAACGCCTATGAAGTCGCAGGGAGTCAGTTCGACGTGAGCCCGTACGGCATCGGGATCCGTACCGACCAGCCCGAGTTGGCTAAGGCGATCCAAGCCGGTCTCCAAGCGGTGATCGACAGCGGCGAGTACGCCAAGATCCTCAAGAAGTGGAACGTCTCGCAGGGGGCGGTGACCAAAGCCGACATCAACGGCGGCGCGCACTCCAAGTAAGAGCTCGCGCGCGCAGCCGGCAACAGAGCCTCCGCTAACGGAGGCTCCGTTGTCTATTTTCGCGTAGCATCCATGCAATGGGCGATGACACACGCGCGCTCGACGAGCGCGATCCACTGAAGCGTTTCACCGCGCGGGCGCAGAGTTACGCGGCGTTCCGTCCGAGCTATCCCCCCGGGCTCATCGATGCCGTCCTCGAGGGCTTGGGTGAGCCGGCGGCATTGCGCATCGCCGACATCGGCGCCGGCACGGGGATCTCGGCGCGCCTGTTGGCGGATCGAGGAAGCCTGGTGTACGCCGTCGAGCCTAATGCGGCAATGCGCAACGCCGCTTCTGCGCACGAGCGCGTGCTGGCGGTCGACGGTACAGCAGAGCGCACCGGGCTCGCAGACGCGTCGGTCGATCTCGTGACGGCCTTCCAGGCCTACCACTGGTTCGACCCGGAGCCCACGCAGCGCGAGTTTGCCCGCGTCCTCGTGCCCGGCGGCCGCGTGGCTTTAGTTTGGAACGTACGTGACGACAGCGATCCCTTCACCGGTGAGTACGGCGAACTGATTCGCGCCGCCGCCGTCGATCGCGAAGTCGAGCGTCGCCATGGTGCCGTCGAATCCTTCTTACGCGATGCGCGCTTCACCAACGGGCGCAGGCTTGAGGTGGTAAACTTTCAACGGCTCGATCTTGCGGGTCTCAGTGGCCGCGTCGAGAGCACCTCGTACGTCCCGCATGCGGGGCCCATCTACGAACGCCTCCTCGCGGGCATCCGCAGGCTGCATGCGCGCTACGCAGATCGCGAGGGCTACGTCGCATTAGCCTACCGCGCCCAAGCGACGCTAGGTGAGACCGCGCCGCGTTAGGCGCCGTACGGGCCGGGCATCGCACCCGTCACCCGCACCAGTTCGCGCGACTCGATCTCGAAGACCGCATGCGGGTGGCCCGCAGCGGCCCAAACGGTCTCGAACTCGAGGAGGCTCTCGTCGATGAAGCTCTCGACGTCTTGCGGATAGCCTACCGGTGGTACGCCTCCGATGGCATAGCCGGTAATGGCGCGGACCTCACCGGCGTTAGCCTGCCGCAGCTTCTCACCAAAGGCGCCGGCCAGCTCGTCGAGGCTGGCGCGACGTGATCCGGAGATCAGTGCGAGAACCGGACGCCCGCTCTGCGCGCCTACGAAGATGAGCGACTTGGCGATGCGCGCCGGCTCGCAGCCGATCGCGTCCGCTGCCTCCTGTGCGGTGCGCCCCGTCGCTGGGAGCATCACGACTGTAGCTTCTGAACCCAAGGCGCGCAGCGCGCGCTCCACGGACTCGACGCTAGGCGGTAGGGATGAAGCGTGCGGTGCCTGTTCCACGGCGTGGCCTCTTCGTGCGATCACGCCGGCTTCCTAGCGCGGCGCGATCGCCGCGGCGATCGTGGCCTCGTCCGCGTGGCCTGCGAAACGTTTGAAGTTCTCGGCGAAGAGCGTGGCTAGCCGGCGCGCCTGCGCGTCGTAGGCAGCCTGGTCGGCCCAAGTGCTGCGGGGGTTGAGCAGTTCGCTGGGCACGCCGGGGACGGCCTTGGGGATCGAGAGGCCGAAGAAAGGCTCCGTTTCATACTCGGCCTTGGCCAGCGTGCCGTCGAGCGCCGCGTGCACCATCGCGCGCGTGTACGGCAGGCTCATGCGCTTGCCTACGCCGTATGGACCGCCGTTCCAGCCCGTGTTGATCAGCCAGCACTCCGCACCGTGCTCCGCGACCTTGCGCCCCAGAAGTTTGGAGTAGACCGTGGGGTGGTGTACCATGAACGGCGCGCCAAAGCAGGTGCTGAACGTCGCCTCCGGCTCCTTGCCCAGCCCCTTCTCCGTACCCGCCAGCTTTGAGGTGAAGCCGGAGAGGAAGTGATACATCGCCTGGGCCCGCGAGAGACGCGAGATCGGCGGGAGCACGCCGAAGGCGTCCGCCGTCAGCAGGATCACGTTGCGAGGGTGGCCGCCGGCTGATCCCGGGGCGATATTGGGGATGAAGGTCAACGGGTAGGCCGAGCGCGTGTTCTCGGTGTAGCGGTCGCTGTCGAGATCGAGCAGGCGCGTCTGATCGTCCATCACGACGTTCTCGAGCACCGTGCCGAAGCGATGCGAGGCCGCGTAGATCTCCGGCTCCCCGTCCGCCGAGAGACGGATGACCTTGGCGTAACATCCGCCCTCGAAGTTGAAGACGCCGCGGTCGCTCCAACCGGTTTCGTCGTCGCCGATCAACTGGCGCTCGGGATCGGCCGAGAGCGTGGTCTTGCCGGTTCCGGAGAGGCCGAAGAAGATCGCGCTGTCGCCGCTCTTGCCGATGTTCGCGGAGCAGTGCATCGAGAGCACGCCGCGCAACGGCAACAGGTAGTTCATGATCGTGAAGACGGATTTCTTCAGCTCGCCGGCGTACTCGGTGCCGCCGATCAGTACGATCCGGCGCTCGAAATTGATGATGATGAAGGTCCCCGAGCGCGTCCCGTCGCGTGTTGGATCGGCCTCGAACGTTGGAGCGCAGAGCACCGTGAATGCCGGCTTGTGATTCAAGGCCTCGTCGTCGTCGATGAAGAGGTCCCGGCAGAACAGCGCGTGCCAGGCGTACTCCGAAACGATTCGCACCGGCATGCGATACGCCGCGTCCGCGCCTACGAAGCAATTGAGCGCGAAGACGTCCCGTCCGCGCAGATGCTCGCCGACGCGCTGCAAGAGGCGCTCGAAGACCTCGGGGGCGATGGGTTTATTGGCCTCCCAGTCGATGTGGCTCTCCGAGCCCGCCTCCAGCACGAAGAACTTGTCCTGCGCCGAGCGTCCGGTGTGGCGCCCGGTTAAGACGACGAGCGGGCCTCCTTCGGCGGCCTTGCCTTCGCTACGGCGCAGGGCCTCTTCGTAGAGCGTTGCGGATGGCAGGTTCACGGCGATGGCCCCCAGGCCGCGCAGCCCCATGGCCTCCAAATCCGCGCGAACCGCGATCTTCGTATCTCCGTGGGCGGTGATCATTCAGCAACTCCTAGGCGTCGGACGACGGTATCTCGGGGAGTGGAAGACCCCGCTCGCGTGGACTTTCTCGCGCCCCCGGCGACGTGCCTTCCGCCACATATGCACGATAGGACTCAACGCGAACAGGGCCGAAGCGCCCAGCGCCGCGCCTGCCGGCGCGGCGTCTCCGTGTGGAAAGGTGAGTATGGCACAGGCAACTCCGATCACCGTCGCCTACGGCGACGGCATCGGCCCCGAGATCATGCAGGCGACACTCGATATCATCCAAGCGGCCGGCGCCTCCATCGCCCCGCAGATCATCGAGATCGGCGAAAAGGTCTACACCAAAGGTATCTCGGCCGGTATCGAGCCCTCCGCGTGGGACTCGCTGCGTTCGACGAAAGTCTTCTTGAAGGCCCCGATCACCACGCCGCAAGGCGGCGGCTTCAAGAGCCTCAACGTCACCACGCGCAAGGTGCTGGGCCTCTACGCCAATGTGCGCCCTTGCGTGTCGTACAGCCCGTTCATCGCGACCAAACATCCCAACATGGACGTGGTGATCGTGCGCGAGAACGAGGAAGACGTCTACGGCGGCATCGAGCATCGCCAAACGCAGCAGGTTACACAGTGCCTGAAGCTCATCTCGCGCCCCGGCTCCGAGCGTATCGTGCGCTACGCCTTCGAATACGCGTTACGTCACAACCGTAAGAAAGTGACGTGCTTTACCAAAGATAACATCATGAAGATCACCGATGGGCTCTTCCATCGAGTGTTCGACGAGATCGGCCAAGAGTATCCGGAGCTCGAAAAGGAGCACTGGATCGTCGACATCGGCGCCGCGAAGCTAGCCGATACGCCGGAGGCCTTTGACGTCATCGTGCTCCCCAATCTCTATGGCGACGTGCTCTCCGACGTCGCGGCGCAGATCGCGGGCTCGGTGGGCCTGGCGGGATCCGCCAATATCGGAGACAACTACGCGATGTTCGAGGCCATTCACGGCTCGGCGCCGCGCCGCGCCGGCCAGAACCTCGCCAACCCGTCCGGCCTGCTCTTCGGCGCGCTGCTGATGTTGGTACACATCGGTCAGCCCGAGGTTGCACAGCGCGTTCACAACGCTTGGCTGACGACGATCGAGGACGGCGTCCACACCTACGACGTGTATAAGGATGGCGTCAGCAAACAGAAGGTCGGGACCAAAGAGTTCGCGCAGGCGGTCATCGCGCGCCTGGGGCAGACGCCGCGCACGCTCAAGGCCGCCAGCTACAACACGCAACCGCAGAGCGAACCGCGCAAGCCGCGGCCGGCCGCCGCGCCGGAGCAGAAGGTGACGGTCGGCGTCGACGTCTTTTTGGACTGGACCGGTTCGCCCGACGAGCTCGGCGAGAAGATGAAGACGATTACGGTTCCAGGGCTGGAGCTCTATATGATCACCAACCGCGGCACCAAGGTGTGGCCGAATGGTTTCCCGGATACCTTCTGCAGCGACCACTGGACCTGCCGTTACCTGGGTCAGAACGGCAAGAGCATCGAGCACCGGCAGATCGTGGACCTGCTCGGGCGTGTGGCAGCTGCCGGCTTTGACTTCATCAAGACGGAAAACCTCTGCACCTTCAACGGTAAGAACGGCTTCGCGGCCGCACAGGGCGAGTAGCGCCCTACAGCGCGGAAGCCGATCCCCACGAGAGGCGCTTACGCGCCTCTCGTGCCGTTTGCAGCAGCTGCGCGGGCGGCGTACCGGGATCGCGCAGTAGCGTGAAGTGGCCCATTTTACGGCGCGCCAGGGCTTGCCGCTTTCCATACAGGTGCAGGGAAACGGCCGGGTCGCTCAAGAGTTCCGGTATCCCCAACAGGCGGTCGCCGGAGCCGCTGCCCAGGATATTCACCATGACCGCGCTGCTGGTCAGCCGCGGTGCCGGCAGCGGGAGGTCGCAGATCGCGCGTAGTTGCGCTTCGAACTGCGAGAGGGTGCAGGCGTCGATCGTGTAGTGGCCGCTATTGTGCGGACGCGGCGCGATCTCGTTGACCAGCAGCTCCCCGTCTGGGAGCAGAAAGAACTCCACGCAGAATGTCCCAACGAAATCCAGTCCCAGGGCGATGCGCTGGGCAATCTCGCGGGCGCGCTCCTCTACCGGTGCTGGGACGCCGGCGGGCACGACCGAGAATGCGAGGATATTCTCCTCGTGAATGTTTTGGGTGAGTGGATACGTCACCATTTGCCCGCTCTCGCTGCGTGCGCAGATGATGCCGAGCTCGCGGGTGAACGGTGCGAAGCGCTCCCAAATCAACTCGCGCCCGCGCAGGCGCTCGAAGGCCTGGAGAGCCTGAGCGCGCGTGTGCACCACCGCCTGCCCCTTGCCGTCATAACCGCCGGCGGCCGTCTTGATGACGGCGGGATAGCCGACGTGCTCGCCTGCCGACGTCAAGTCGTCCGCGGTCGTCACGGCTGCGAACGGCGTGACGGCGATGTCCTGGTCGCGCAGGAAGCGTTTTTCGCGTAACCGGTGCTGCGCGACACGTAAGGCGCGGCTGCCGGGGGCGATGCGCACGCCGGATCCCTCGAGCAGTTCCACCGCGCGCACGTCGACGTTTTCGAATTCGTAGGTGACGGCGTCGCACATCACTCCCAAGCGCTGGACCGCCGCCAGGTCTCCGTACGATGCCACGACCTGTTGGTCGGCGATCTGCCCGCACGGGGAGTTGGGCGTTGGATCGAGCATCGCCACCCGATACCCCATCCGCTTGGCATCCAGCGCCAGCATGCGCCCCAACTGACCGCCACCCAAGATACCGATCGTCGCCTCCGGCGAGATCGCCCTCACGCGTGCTCCTCTGGCGGCGCCACGGCCTCGGCCGCCAACGTGCGCGCGTAGGTCTCGAGCGCGCCATGGAGTTCGGGGTATGCCAGCGCGAGCATGCGCACCGCGAGCAGCGCGGCGTTCTTGGCGTTGCCGATGGCTACCGTGGCTACCGGCACGCCGCCCGGCATCTGCACGATCGAGAGCAGGGAGTCCAACCCCTTGAGAGCCTTCGAGGTAACCGGCACGCCGATGACCGGCAGCGTGGTCTTGGCCGCCGTCATCCCCGGCAGATGTGCCGCACCGCCCGCCCCCGCGATGATGATGCGCAGGCCGCGCGCGCGTGCGCCTGCGGCGTACTCGTACATCAGATCGGGCGTGCGATGAGCGGAGACGACGCGCTGTTCGTAGGGGATGCCGAAATCACGCAGAACGGCGCCGGCCGGTTCCATCGTGGGGAGGTCGGAACGGCTACCCATGATGATACCAACCAGCGGGTGATCCGTCGGAAGCGAGACCTTCATGGCCGACCTTCTACGACTATGCCGGAGCCCGAGCCTCTAGCCGCGAAGTTCGGCTCCATGCCCGAGCTGTTCACGGTGGTCGCGCCGGATGAGGCGTTCGAGCGGCTGCGCGCGGTTCTCAAGCCCGTGCCGCGGGCGGAAAACGTGCCGCTGGAACGGGCTCTGGGGCGCACGCTGGCGCGCGAGATCGTGGCCCGGGAGGCGCTTCCACCTTTCGCGCGCAGCGCCATGGACGGCTTCGCGGTGCGCGCGCGCGACACGCTTGGAGCAGCGGAGACGTCGCCGGTCTATTTGCGCTTGGCGGGCGAGTCGCTCATGGGAAGCTTACCATCGTTTGAGGTCCTCCCCGGCAGTTGCGCGCGCATCCACACGGGGGCGGCGCTGCCACGCGGCGCGGATGCCGTGGTGATGATCGAAGAGACCAATGCACTGCCTCGTGACGAGATCGAGGTGCTGGCATCCGTTGCGCCGGGTGAGGACGTGATCGCGGCTGCCGAAGATCTAGCCCCCGGTGAGCGTGCCTTTGCGGCGGGGCAACGGCTACGCGCGGTCGACGTAGGCGGGCTGGCGGCGTTGGGCGTGGTCGAGGTTGCGGCGGCGGTGGCTCCGCGCGTGGCGGTGATCTCGACTGGCGATGAGCTCGTGGCGCCGCAGGCGCAGCCGCGCCCCGGCGAGATCCGCGACGTCAACGGCGCGCTCATCTGCGCGCTCCTCGAGGGTGCTGGGGCGTTGGTGCGCCACGCCGGCATCGTCCGTGACGACGAAGCGTTGTTGGCTGCCGCGGCCGCGCGTGCCCTTGAAGAGAGCGACGTGGTCGTCGTCAGCGCCGGCTCTTCGGTTAGCGCACGCGATGCCACGGCACGTGCTTTTGCGCGTCTGGGTCCGCCGGGGATCTTGCTGCACGGCCTCGCGGTAAAACCGGGTAAGCCCACGCTCGTCGCCTGCGCCGGCGGTCGCCCCGTCTTCGGCCTTCCCGGCAATCCCGTGTCGGCCGCCGTGCTCTGCTGGCGTCTAGTGCTCCCGGCAGTTCGTGTGCTGCTGGGGCAGAGCGTGCCGTACGGCGGGCTCGGTCCCGCGGCGCACGTGGCGCGTCTCGCGCAGAACGTACCCTCGCGCGCGGGACGCGAAGATTACGTTCCCGTCACGCTCTCATGGGGTGCCGGCGGTGCGCCGCCCGAGGCCCGTCCCGCCTTCGCCAAGTCGAACCTGATCTTCTCGTTGGTGCGCTCGGAGGGCTTGTTGCGCGTTCCGCGCGACGCGGGCGGACTGCGGGCCGGTGAGCTCGCGGAAATCTACACCTGGTGAGTGAGACCGAACGCTCGCTCTACCTGCATGACGTGCCGCTGGAAGAGGCGCGCGCGCGTTTCGAGGCGTTGCTGCAGCGCAGCGGCGCGGCGGCGGCGCTGACCGGGGAGACCGTCGCGCTACGGGATGCGCTCGACCGCGTGGCCGCGGCCAATGTCGGTGCACGCCTCTCGTCGCCGCACTACCACGCCTGCGCGATGGATGGCATCGCGGTCTTGGCCGCTCGCACGGCCGGGGCCAGCGAGGCCGCTCCCGTACGTTTGCAGCTAGGGACGGAGGCGGTCAGCGTCGACACCGGCGATCCGCTGCCGCCCGATTGCGATGCCGTGGTGATGGCGGAGGTCGTGGAGAGCCTGCCCGAAGGCCGGGTGCTGCTGCGCGCGCCGGTGGCGCCCTGGGAGCACGTGCGCCCCATCGGTGAGGACGTCGTGGCCTCCGAGTTGGTGGTGGCCGCCGGCGATCGCTTGCGCGCGGTAGATCTCGCCGCGCTCGCCGCTGCCGGAGTCACGCACCTGGAGGTAGTGCGTCGCCCGCGCGTTGCCGTCATCACGACCGGCAGCGAGCTCGTGGCTCCGGATGTACAACCGCGGCCTGGCGAGATTCTCGACTCCAACGGCGTGCTGCTCGCCGCCTCCGTCGAGGCCTGGGGCGGCGTGCCGGTCGCCCAGGAGCGCGTGCCGGACGATCTGGCTGCGCTGGCGCACGCGCTGGAGGTGGCGCTCGAGCAGTGCGACGCGGTGGTGATCAATGCGGGGTCGAGCGCGGGTCGAGAGGACTACACGGCCCGCGTCATCGCGGAGCGTGGGGACGTGGTGGTGCACGGCGTGGCGATCCGTCCGGGGCATCCGCTGATCCTGGGCGCGGCACGCGGCAAGCCGGTACTCGGCATTCCGGGTTATCCGGTGAGTGCGGCGCTGTGCGCGGAGCTTTTCCTGCGGCCCCTCGTGGAGCGGCTGTCGGGACGCCGGTCTGCGCAGCCCGAGCGCGTCCAGGCGCGTCTGGCACGCAAGCTGTTCTCGCCGCTCGGCGAAGAAGAGTACGTGCGCGCCGTGGTCGCACCCGTGGACGGCACGCTTACGGCGTTACCGCTCAAGCGCGGTGCCGGAGCCATCAGCTCCCTCGCGCGGGCTAATGCCCTGCTGCTCTCGCCGCGTGAGAGCGAGGGCTACCGGCAGGGAGAGTTCGCGCCGGCGCTGCTGCTGCGCTCGCCCGGGCGCGTCGCCCGCACGCTGCTGGCGGCGGGCTCACACGACGTCGCGCTCGACGCGCTGAGCGCCGCGCTGCGCGCGCGCGGCTACGATCTCGTCTCCTCCAACGTGGGATCGATCGCGGGTTTGGTCTCGCTCAAGGCCCGGGCCTGCCATTTGGCCGGCACGCATGTACTGGATCCCGCCAGCGGAACGTACAACGAGCTCGCGGTGGCCCACTACTGCGAAGACGAACGCGTGGCGCTGATCGGTTTCGTGGAGCGCGTGCAAGGGCTGATCGTGGCGCACGGCAATCCGTTGCAGCTGGAGTCCGTCGCCGACGTGGCGCACACGGGCGCACGTTTTGTGAACCGGCAACGCGATTCGGGAACGCGAATCCTGCTGGACTATCTGCTGGCACAGGCGGGTCTGCGTCCAGAAAGCCTCAACGGATACGAGCGCATCGAATTCACCCACACAGCCGTGGCCGCGCTGGTGCGCGACGGCGCTGCCGACTGCGGTGTGGGGATTCTGGCCGCCGCGCAGGCGCTGGGCTGCGGCTTCGTGCCGTTGGCTCAAGAGCGTTACGAACTTGCGACGCTGCCTTCGCGTTTAGAGGAGGAAGCGTTCCGCGTGCTGCTGCAGACGTTGCGCGAACCCAGGTTGCGCGAGGAGATCGTGGCCTTTGGGGGCTACCGCGTCGAGCATAGCGGCGAGATCCGCATGCGCTAGCTAGGGTCGCGTGTATAGCGTGTGTATTCGACCCGCTCGAGCGTCAGCAATCCCTCGCTCACCATCTCGCCGATCAGCGGGACCAGCGCGTCGATGCGCTCCTCGTCATCGACGACTTCGATGAGGATCGGCAAGTTGGGCCTCAGTGAGAACACGCTGGCTTGATGCAGCTCGCGATGCGCGCCGAAACCTTCGACGCCGCGAAAGACGGTGGCGCCGGCGGCGCCGTTGCGGCGCAGCACGTCGACGATGGCGGTGTACAGCGGCTGTCCGTGCCAGCGATCGTTCTCGTCGACGAAGATGCGCAGGAGCCTTCCGAAAGCGCTTACCTTCAACGGGTTACTCCTTCACGGTCTCGATGCGTTCGCTCGTGACCAGCGCCTCGACGAGCATCTCGTCGAAGAGCGCGAAGAGCGCCTCGACACGCTCCTCCTGCAGCACGATCTCGATGACCACCGGAAGATCCTGTGACAGCTCGAAGATGCGCGCGGTGCGCATGCCGGCGTGCGAGCCGTAACCAGCGATGGCTTTGAACGTAACACAGCCGGGAAAGCCGCCGGCTGCCAAACGCAGGAGCAGGGCCCGATGCAAGGGCCGGCCGTGATGACGCTCGGCTTCGCGTACGTAGACGCGTACGAGCCGCGCCGCGCTCAACGTAGCGCTCCCAACAGCCGCGCCGCAATCAACCCAAGATAGGCGGCGGCCAGCCCCCCGCCCAGGCTCGCCATGGTGTAGACGAACGACGCCATCAAGGCGCGCTCACCGGCGAGGGTCAGCGCTTCGTTGGTGAAGGTGGAGAAGGTGGTGTAGCCGCCCACGAACCCGACCGTCAGCAGGACGCGCGCGGCAGGGCTCAGCGTGACGACGCGAGTGGTGGAGAGCTCGGCGATCAGTGCAAGGATGAAACTGCCGCTGACGTTGATGAAGAGTGTGGCCCACGGAAAGCCGGGGCCCACGCGCTCGGTCAACGCGACGGAGACGACGTAGCGCAACATGGAGCCACTGGCTCCGCCGAGGCCTACCGCCAATACGAGCGAGAATCGCAGGTTCACGGATGGCGGCGCTTTCTCGCCGTCGCCGCGAGCGACCTCCGCGCGTACGCGGGGCCGCTCGCGACGGCGAATGCTCTACGCGGTCACGGCCCCTTTCACGCCGATAGCCTTCTGCGGCGGCTTGGTGATCAGCGGCAGAATGATCGAGAGCAGCAGCATGATCGCGAACGGTACCAGTGCTCCGTGGTAGGAACCGGTGAGATCGCGAATGCGGCTCCCGAATAGCGGACCGGCCAATCCGGCCACGCCCCAGGCGGTGAGTATCCAGCCGTAGTTGACGCCCATGTACTTCACGCCGAAGTAGTCGGCCGTGAACGACGGCATCGTTCCGAAGCCTCCGCCGTAGCAGAGGAGCACGATGGAGAAGAGCAGGACGAACGCGCTCGGTGAGTGGCCCGTAACGTTGAGGATCAGGAAGACCACCACCTGCACGCCATAGATCAACCCGTAGGCCCAACGGCGGCCGATGCGGTCGCTGACGGTGCCCCAAAACCATCGCCCCACGCCGTTGAAGATCGACATGATGCTGACGAGTCCGGCCGCTGCGACCGGCGTCATACCGGCCAGCTCCACGCCCATCGGCGCAGCCTGCGAGATGACGAAGATGCCCGCGGTAACGTTCAGGAACAGCATGCCCCACAGCGCGTAGAATTGCCAGCGCCCGAACATCTCCTCGGGCGGAAAGTCGGCGCCCGACGACTTCGAAGCCTGCACCGGCGGCGGTGTCCAGCCGGGAACGGTATAGCCTTCCGGCGGATTACGCAGAATCGAGGCGAAGATCAGGCCGATGATCAGGTAGATGATCCCAGCGTAGAGGAACGTGTGCAGGACACCAACGTCGCGGATCAGCGGGTTGAGCACCGGCCGCGCGAAGATGAACGCGCCCAAGCCGAAGCCCATCACGACGAAGCCGCTGGCGAAGCCGCGCCGGTCGGGGAACCACTTCGTGACCATGGTGACCGCGCAGATGTACACCATGCCCAGCCCCAGGCCACCGATGACGCCGTAGGTGAGGTAGAGCCACGGCCAGTTGAGTGCTCCTGTGCCTAGCCCGGCGAGGATGTTCCCCACCGACCAGAAGAGTACGCCCGCGATGGTGACCGTGCGCGGCCCCGCGCGATCCTGCCAGCGGCCGCCGATCACGGCGCCCACGCCCAGGAAGAAGATGGCAAGTGCAAATGCCCACGACGTCGTCGTGGCGTTCCATCCGAAGATCGCTTCGAGCGGCTTGACGTGGACGCTCCACGCGTAGACCGTCCCGATGGTCATGTTGACGATCGCGCCCGAGATCGCCATGAGCCATCGGTTCGGCGTCGCTGCTGTCGGTGACATGCGATGTCCTCCGTATCACTCTGGTTGACGTAAGGCGGCACGCGGGTCATCGGCCGAGGCCCTGCCCGCTTCGATCAGGGACTTCCGCAAGACGTACCCGCCGTAGAGCGTGAGGCCCGCGGCGATCAGCGTCTTGACAACGTTGGGTTTGCCGGCATGGCTTGGTTTGGTGAAAAGGCTGGCGAGATTGAGCAGGGCCGGAACCGCGATCCCGCCCACGAGCGTATTGGCACGCAATCGCTGTCCGGTCTCTCCGCCGAACAGTGCGTTGCCCGTCTCGCCTGCCGACGAGGCGTAGTCAACGAGCAGTACGCCCTCGGTCAACGACGCGACGAACTCGATGCGCTCGAGCTTGTTGATGCTTCTCGCGGAACCGCCGCGGAGCGCCAAGAGAGCCGCTTGGGCGGCGCAGGCCGTGGCGACGGCCGAGCAGACGAAGATGGCCGGGATCTGGCGGCGTCCGCTGTTCCACACGGGGACGGCCGTAGCCGAGATCAGCACGCCGGTGTATGACCCGGTGAAGGCAGCGGCCAGCGCGTGCGCCAGATTGCGTGGGCCGCGCGGCAGGAGGCCCCCGAGCAGCCACGGCACACGCCCGCGTCCGCGCAACTCCTCCAGCACGGCGATCGCGGAGAGGCCTGAGAAGCTCAGGAGGGACCAAACGCCGACCGACATCGGAGACTTCAGTTTGAGGATGCGGGTCATGTTCAGAAAGCGCTCTGGGCGCCCGAGATCCTTGATCAGCAGCAGCGGGCTGATCGCAGCGCCCACGAGCGCCAGCCAGCGGCCGTTGCGCACGACCGCTTCATCGCCTTCAGCGCCGAACGTGTCGGCGGCAGCGGCCAGAATGGCGCTGCCGCTCATGAGTCCGCCGATGTAGAAGTACCAGATGATCTCCCAGCGCCAGTGTGCGCCGCGCAGCACCGGGTGATCGTAGTACGAGCGCTGATTGCGCCCGAAGCCGCCGTCGCCCCGCGCTAGACTCGCGGCGACGGCATCCGGCGTGATCTGGACGATGTCGCCGTGGGTGACGCCAGCCATCAGCGGCTCCTGAACGCCTGCATCGCCACGATTGCCAGCGCTGCGGTGGCGAGAAACCCGCTGAGATAGGCCACGGGCTGGTAGGTTGAGGGAAGCACGGGTTTGGGCGGAAGGTTGAAGACTTCGGGGCGATCGGTGATGAGGAAGAACGCGTTGAGATCGCCGACCGAGGTGTCTTCGTCGACGCCGTAGAGCCGCGCCGGCACGTTGCGCGCCAGCAGCTCCTCGGTGCGCCGCCGGGCGCGCTCCTTGAGTTGCTCGACGGGCCCGAATTGGATCGAGTCCGTGGGACACGCCTTGGCGCAGGCGGGTTCAATGCCATCCTTCATGCGGTCGTAGCAGAGCGTGCACTTCTGCGCCACGCCCTGGTCCGGCTCGAGTGCGATGACGCCGAATGGGCAAGCGGGCACGCAGTAGCCGCAACCGTTACAGATATCCGGCTGGACGTAGACGGCACCGTACTCGTTGCGGATGATGGCGCCGGTGGGACAGGCCTCCATGCAGCCGGCGTGCGTGCAGTGTTTGCAGACATCCGACATCATCACCCAGCGCGACTCGGCTGGATTGATACGATCGAACTGCTCGACGAAGTCCACGTGGCGCCAGGTCGTCGCTGAGAGGCGTCCGGTGTTGTCGTAGGAGTTCCCGGAGAGCGCATAACCGTCCGAGGGCAATTGATTCCACTGCTTGCAGGCAACCTCGCACGCCTTGCACCCGATGCAGAGCGTCACGTCGGTAAAAAATCCCATGTCGGGGGAAGCGTCGTCGATCATGACCGTTCCTCGTGACGATGCGTGTAGCGAGAGGCCGCCATGATCGTCTCCGGCGGCACGATCTCCGGCGAGGTTGCCTCATCGGCGGATTTCGAACTCACGGCGCCCGCGCGCGTGGGCGTCCCCAGCGGGTTGCGTTGACCCAACGGTACGTCGTCGTCGGCGGCGTAGGGACGGGCGGCGCTGCGGCGTCCGGGGCGAATGTTGCACGTGAATGCCTTGCCCTCGTGGATCGAGACGTTGGGGTCGGCGACCATGGGGGGAAGGTCGTTGGGGGTGTCGCCCGTGACGACGCCTTGCGTGCCCCAGTGCCACGGCAAGCCGATCTGGTGGACGAAGCGTCCCTTGCCCAGCCGGATCGGCTGCATGCGCCCGGTAACCAGCGCCTTGGCCTCCACCTCGGCGCGCGCCGTCTCGATGGTCACCCACTCGCCGTTGCGGATGCCGCGCTCTACCGCCAACTCCGGTGAGATCTCGCAGAAGAGCTCCGGCTGCAACTCCGCCAGCCACGGCAGCCAGCGTGACATCGCGCCACTGAGGTGGTGTTCGGTGAGGCGATACGTCGTGATGATGTAGGGGTAGCGCGGATCGCCGATGTCGTGGTAGGGGTTGTCGCGCCGGCGCCACTGCTTGAGCACTGGGTTGTATTGTGCGTTGGGATAGAGCGCGTTGCCGACGGGCGACTCCTTGGGCTCGTAGTGCGCCGGCAGCGGTCCGTCGACGGTGCCCGCGGGCGCGAAGAGCTGCACCACCCCATCGGGGTTCATGATGAAGGGCGAGGCGCCGTCGTGCGCGTCGATACCGCTGCCGTCGGCCTTGGCCGGCGTGTCCGGCGCCTTGCCGACGGGGAAGTCGGGGACGTCATAGCCCACCCACTTGCTCTGCGCCGCGTCCCACCAGACGTACTTCTTGCGTTCGCTCCAGGGCTTGCCTTCGGGGTCCGCCGAGGCGCGGTTGTAGATCTGCCGGCGGTTGGAGGGCCACGACCAAGCCCACTCCAGCGAGACCCAGCGGTCGCCTTTACGCCGGCGCGTGAGGTTCTCGCCGGGTGAGGGATACATGCCGGAGTATATCCAGCTACCGCAGGCGGTCGAGCCGTCGTCCTTGCATTCGGAGAAGCCCTTGAGCTGCTCGCCGGTGTCGAGGCGGTAGCCGTTCATCTCGCGCATCACGGCCTCGACGTCCGGATCGCCGAGCGCGCGCTCGTGTGCGTCGGGATGATCGTAGTCCCAGGTCATATCGAGGACGGGGCGGTCGCGCCGCTGCGTGGAGTCGGCGTAGAGTTGCTTGAGGCGCTTGCCCAACTGATAGACGAAACCCAAGTCGCTGCGGCAGTCGCCGGGCGGATCGACGGCCTTCTCGTGGAACTGCACCAGCCGCATCGTGTTGGTGAGCGTCCCCGCCTTCTCCGCGATGGCAGCACTGGGCAGGAAGAAGACCTCCGTGGGGATCTGCTTGGGATCCACGCCTTCGCGCTTCCAGAATGCCGCGGACTCGATCTCGAAGAGGTCGCGCACGACCAGCCAATCGAGCTTGGCCATGGCGTTGCGCTGAAACTCCGCGTTCTGCCCGCCCACGGCCGGGTTCTGGCCGAAGAGGATGAGGCCGCGCACCGTGCCGTCCTTCATACCCACGAACATCGGCATGTGGGAATGGTCGCCGGTGTTCTTCGGCAGGTAGTCGTAGGCCCAGTCGTTGTCCTTGGCGGCGGCGTCACCGTACCACGCCTTCATGAACGAGACCGCGTACTTGGGGAAGTTGTTCCACCAACCCGTGCGCGGGGTCTGATTCTTACACCAGGTGGCGAAGTCGATCTCGTTCTTCTCCAGCGTGGGTGCCTTCAAGTAGCCCGGGAAGAGATCGTACAGCGTGGCGTTATCGGTGGAGCCCTGAATGGAGGCATGGCCGCGCAGCGCCATGACGCCACCGCCGGGGCGCCCCATGTTGCCCAGCAACGCTTGCAGAATGCCGCAGGCGCGGATATTCTGTACGCCGATACTATGCTGCGTCCAGCCCATGGCATAACAGAAGACGGCCGTACGCTCGCGCCCGCTGTTGGTGCAGAGCAGCTCGGCCAGCTCCAGGAATCGCTCCTGGGGGGAGCCGCAGATGCGCTCCACCATCTCCGGCGTGTAGCGCGCGTAGTGACGGCGCAGAATGTTCAGCACGCAACGCGGATGCGTCAGCGTGAGATCGCGCTTGGCGCGTGGGGCGTCATGCTCGCCACCGGGCTCCAGTTCGTAACGCCACGTCACCGGATCGTAGATCCCACGCTCGGCGTCGAAGCCGCTGAAGAGGCCTTCGAGGTCCTCGCTGTCGCGGTAGTCCTCGTTGACGATGAACGACGCGTTGGTGTAGCTGACCACGTACTCCTTGAAGTAACGCTCGTGCTCCAGCACGTAGTTGATCAAGCCGCCCAAGAATGCGATGTCGGTACCGGAGCGCAACGGTACGTGTAGATCGGCTAGAGCGCTGGTACGTGTGAAGCGTGGGTCGACGTGAACCACCTTGGCGCCCTTGGCTTTGGCCTGCATGACGAAGCGGAAGCCCACCGGGTGGCACTCCGCGAAATTGCTGCCCTGAATGACGATCAGATCGGAGTGTTGGAGATCCATCAGGAACGTCGTGGCGCCGCCGCGGCCGAAGGAGGTGCCTAGACCAGGCACCGTCGAGCTATGTCATATCCTGGCCTGGTTCTCGACGAAGCACATGCCAAGACTGCGGAAGAGCTTGGCCATGAGGTAGTTCTCTTCGTTGTCCAGGGTGGCGCCGCCCAGCGAAGCCAGTGCCATGGTACGATTGACGCGGCGCCCGTGCTCGTCTTCCTCTTGGAACGTCGCGTCGCGCGTCTCCTTGACGCGTTGCGCGATGCGCTCCATCGCCCACTCCAGCGACACCTCCTGCCACGCCGTTGCTCCGGGCGCGCGGTACTTGCACGTGGTCCAGCGCGCGGGGTTGACGTGGAGCTGGAAGGTAGCCGCCCCCTTCGGGCAGAGGGTGCCCGCGTTGATCGGTGAGGCTGGGTTGCCCTCGATGTCGATGATGGTATTGCCGCGATGGTAGACCAGCGTGGCACAGCCGACCGCGCAATACGGGCAGACGCTCGGCGTGACTTTGGCGTTGGCGATGCGCGGGCGCAATTCGCGCGAGCGTTCGCTTAACGGATTGGGAAGCACGCCGACGCGCTCGCGTAAGGTATCTGCGACGCGCGCGAAGAGTTGCTGAACACCCAGTGAGTCCTTCTTGGTCGCCATGCCGACGATCCCCCCCGGAAGAACGGTCTCTGCAACGGGTTTGAGGGTTCGCGAGGGCGAATGCATTCTCCCGGGCAAAAGCTTTGGGCGCGAAGCTTCTCACTGTGCGGAACCTCATGGAATCGAAGCACATGGTACGCTTGGAGCTCTATGGAATGGCGCGCCACCTGGTTGGCGCAGGCGACATGCGCGTACCCGTTGCGCCGGATGCAACGGTGGGTGCGCTGTTGCGCGAGGCCGCGCGGCTGGCTCCGGCGCTGGTGGGTGTCGTCCTGGAAGCCGACGGAACGCCGATTGCGCCGAATTACGTCTTGCTCGACGGTCGCGGCACTGCGGCGCTCGATGACCCGGTCAGCGACGGCGATCGTCCCTGTCTGTTCGTGCTGGCTTCGGGGGGGTAGCGCGCGATGTCGAGCCTGCCCCGCGATCTGCTCGAGATCGACCTCGAGACGCGGGCCTGGCACCGCAGCCGCCTCGATGATGCTGTTTTCGAAGCGGCTCCCGGCGGTACGGCGCTAGCTGTACGGTTGTTGGACGAGCGAATCCACGGACCGCTGGATCCGCTCTCGGCCGAGAATCCGCTCTGCTTCGCCGCGGGTCCGTTCGCCGGCTCGAGCGTCCCCGCCGCCACGAAACACGCCCTTGCCACGGTTTCGCCGCTGACGGGGCTGGTCAACGACACCCTCTCGTCGAGCCATTGGTCGGCATCGCTGCGCC
This sequence comes from bacterium, assembly GCA_004298675.1. GTDB lineage: Bacteria > Vulcanimicrobiota > Vulcanimicrobiia > Vulcanimicrobiales > SCRA01 > SCRA01. Next base: position 18,810 of record SCRI01000017.1, read on the forward strand.
GCATGGGTTTGGCGGCGCTCGTGATCAATGGCCGCGCACGCACTCCGACGGCCGTGGTCGTCGACGAGCGCGGCGTGGAGTTTCGCGCCGCGCGGGGGCTTGCAGGGGTCTCCGCCGCCGAGGCGGGCCGCATGCTGCGCGCCGAGCTCGGCGATATGCGCGCACGCGTCTGTGCGATCGGTGCGGCTGGGGAACGCGGTGTGAGTTTCGCGGTTGTCGAGAACGACGGGCGCCAAGCGGGGCGCGGCGGAGCGGGGGCCGTCTTCGGGGCTAAGAACCTCAAAGCCATCGCGCTGCGTGGCGGTGGTGAGGTGCCGGTAGCCGATCCGGATGCCACGGCGCGCTTTGCGCGCGTGCTGCGCGAGCGCGCTCTTGGGCCCAAGACCGCTAAGTACCGCGTCTTGGGAACCGGCGCCAACATGCGCGTGCTCGATCGCATGGGCCTGCTGCCCACGCGCAACTTCAGCGCCGCCGTTTTCGAGGGCACGGAGCGGGTGACGCCCGAACGGGCGCGCGAGTCACCGGGAGAGTACGTGGAGTATCGCGCCGGCTGTGCCAACTGTCCCGTGCAGTGCGAGCACCGCTACGTGCGCCGCGATGGCGACCGGCGCCGCGCTGCCGCCAGCGAATACGAGTCGACCTGGGCGTTCGGCCCCAACTGCGGCGTCGACGATCTCGACGCCGTGCTCGCAGCCGTGGAGCGCTGCGACCGCTATGGCTTGGACACGATCTCCACCGGGGGGGTGATCGCGTGGACGATGGAGTGCGTGGAGCGCGGCATCTTGAGCGCGGCGCAGGTGGGCGTAGAGGCGCGCTTCGGCCACGCCGCCGCCATGCTCGAGCTGATCGATGCCATCGCCGCGGCGCGGGGCTTCGGCGCGCTCTTGGGGCGTGGCGTGCGGGCGGCGGCCGCTGCCGTGGGCGCTGGCAGCGAGCGCTTCGCTATGCACTGCAAAGGCTTGGAGATGCCGGGCTACGAGCCGCGCGGCCTGCCGACGTATGCGCTCGGTCTAGCCGTCTGCACGCGCGGTGCCTGCCACAATCGTGCCGCTACCTACGACCTAGACCTACGCCGCCCCACGGCCACGTATGGTGCCGAGGAGCGCGCGCGAGCCTGCGTCGAGCAAGAGGATTACGCCGCGGCGTGGGACACGTTGCTGCTGTGCAAGTTCGTACGCGACTGCTTTGAGGATTTCTGGGAGGAGGGCTCGCGCCTGCTACAGGCAGCCGTGGGCGGCAACTGGGACGCCGCACGTTTGCGCGCGGTGGCCGCGCAGAGTTGGGCGCGTAAGCGGGCGATCAACGTCCGCCTCGGCTGGAGGCCGGAGGACGACGTGCTGCCGGCACGCCTGTTCGACGAGCCGCTGCGGGGCGGCCCAGGCGCGGGTCTGCGACTGGAGCGCTCCGCGCTCGAGGAACTCAAGCAGGCCTATGCTCGGGAGCGCGCCAAGTACGCGGCCGCAGAACTCCTTGGCTGATATACCGTGAGGAGATCGGGCGTTCGTGCACAATCGGCGGCGTTTCCCCCGCGCTCGCAAACCCTTTCGGGCCGTGTACTTTCCGACCCAGGAGACGCGCGTGCCCGCAGTCGGCCTCGACATCGGCGGCGGCGGCCTCTGCCTGCTGACCCAGGAACCGCTCCCGCAGGGCAACACGCTGCTGCGGGCGCTGGTGCTGATCGGTGAGCGCCCCGTTCCCGTCTCCGGGACGATCTGCTGGAGCGATACCGTTACCTACCGCGCGCGGACGCACTATCGTTACGGCTTGAAGTTCGCCGCCATCAACGATGGCGACTGGGACCATATCATGCGCTCGGCCTGCACGGGCGAGAAGGATGGCAGCGTCTTCGCCACCGGGAGCACGCTCAGCAGCAGTCAACGCGACGTCTTGATCCCCTACCTGGCTCAACGGCGAGTGGTCGAGGCACTCGTGCGCGCGGGGCGCCTGGACCAGCCGCGAGCGAGCGGCGTCGCTCTCGTGCAATACCGATTCGACGGATACACGATGCGCGCGGGCGTCCCGTATCTGCGCCTGACCGTTCGCTCGCGGCGCACGATTCTCTCCACGGTCTCGGATTTCTCGACCGCGCTCTTGGTGCCGATCGAGGATCGGCGCTCGGCTCCGGTCCTCCTGAACTAGCGCGCTACCGGCGCGCGACGTCGATCACGGCGCCGGCTTGCACGAGCGCCGTGCGCAGTTGATGCATCAGATTGCGCTGCAACGCGAGGCTGGCGAAGTCCACGCCACGACGCAGCGAGAAAGATGCCGCGATGCCCGCCGCTTCACCCTCCTCGATCGTCGTAGGGATCGTGCGTACGCTGCCCGCGGCCACGTGCGTGGCCGAGATCGCGGGTCCGGCCACCAGCAGGTTGTCGAAGCCGTGCGGCACCATGGCGCGGAACGGCACGCCGTAGACGTGGCGTACCGGCGCGTAAGCCGGCGGCTCGCCCACGTAGGTAGGATGGATATCCAGCGGGTACGAGGCCAGTCCAATGGTGTCGTACGGTATGCGTCCGTGCCAGATGTCCGCCGCGGTCAGCAACGTCAGACCCAAGATGTGGCGTGTCTCGCGGATGTAGAGCTCGTCGGCGAATGCCGCCAGACGCGCGTGCGCGAAACCGGGCACGCGCGCGCGCAGAAACGCCAGCAGACGGAAGATCTCGACGCGTGCGATCGCCGCGCCCTCCGCAACCGATTTCGGATCGCGCCCGTCCACGCCCACCACGTCGACGGCGTTGACGGTGACGCGCCCGCCCGGCTCGCGCCCTAGATTGAGGTCGCGCACGATCACGCGGGGAGAGAGCGGCTCGTACGTGCGCAGGAGGCGCGTGTACCCCCACAGCTTCTTTTCGGTGGCACCGCCCTCGCCGTAGCGCGTATCGTCGTACGAGCGTACCGCGGTGTGCCAGTCCACGCCGTCGACGGAGAACATCAGCGTCGCCGCCTGCATCTTGGTGTCGAGACCCGTGTCCTGCCGCCCCACGTCATAGCGGGCGCCCGCCAATGCCGCGAGGTCCCCGCCGTCGGTGGCGTCGATGACGACGGGCGCACGGATCTCCAGGCGCGCGCGCGTCTCACGGTCTTGGAAGGTGACGCTCTCGACGCGGCGGTCGAGCTCGGGGCCCGCGAGCGTGACCGCCAGCAGCTGGGTGTCGAGGTGGAGCGTGATCTCCGGATAGGAGGCGACCAGGCGCTGGAAGACCGCCTCGGCGCTCTGCGGATCGAAGGACTCACCCAGCTGATCATAGATATCCCGGAACAATCCACCCTCGATGCGCCCGCCGTCGGGTGCTTTATTGAGGTCCCACTGATCCATCATGGCGCCGGTGAGCAGGCCGCCGAGATAGGGCCGGTCGCAGATCAGCTCCACGCTCAGGCCCTTGCGCGCGGCGGCAACCGCCGCGGCGATGCCGGCCGGCGTTCCGCCGGCGACTAGGACTTGCGGTCCTCGCGCCGGCTCCTCGAGCTGCAGGGCGTGCTGGGGCGTCGCGAGCGCCGGAAGCGCGAGGGCAGACAGGGTCAGCAAGGCGGCGAGAGCCGCCACTGCCAAGCGGGTCATCGGATGGACTGTGCGACGGAGCAACGGTTCTTTCCCTCGACTTTGGCTTGGTAGAGTGCTTTGTCGGCCGCCACGAAGAGCTCTTGTTCGTTCTGGGCGTCGCTGGGATACACGGCCAACCCGGCCGATGCGCGGATGCCGCGCGCGTTCAGCGCCTCCAGCACGCGCTGCACCGCGCGCACCCCGGCCACAGCGCCGGTTTGCGGCATCACCAGCACGAACTCGTCGCCGGCGTAGCGTGCCACCAGATCGCTCGTGCGCGCGGTCGCCTTGAGCGTTTCGGCGAATGTGCGCAGCGCCGCGTCGCCGGCAGCGTGCCCCTGCGAGTCGTTGATGAGCTTGAGATCGTCCAGATCCAGAATGACGAAGCAGAGCGGCTGGCCGTGGCGCCGCGCCAGCGCCAGCGTATGCTCCATCTGATCGTGCAGTTGGCGCGCGTTGGCCAGGCCCGTGAGATGATCCACCAGCGCGAGGCGCTTGGTTTCGTGGAAGAGTCGCGCCGACTCGATGGCCATCGCCGCCTGCGAGGCAAAGTCCAGCAGCACGCGCACCGAGTCATCGGTGATCTCGCCGTCGCGCCCGTCCACGAAGAGGACGCCGCGGATGGCGTCGCGCGCGACCAGCGGAACCAGGCAGAAGGTGCTGCCGGAGGTAAGCGGCGGCAGGCTTTCGTGGGCGACGTACAACTCGAACTTACCGGTGGCCACGCAGAGCAGGGGTGACTCGGCGTCGAGCGCCAGGGGTCCAGCGAGCGCGAGCGGCTCCACGCTGCCGTCGGGTTCCGTGGCCATGCGCGGGGTGACGGCGCCGCCCTCCACGTCGAGCAGCACCACGCGCTGGTAACCCAACGCCTCGCGGATGCCGCGCATGACCATCGAGAGAATGTCATCGAGCTCGAGGGTCGAGTTGATCGCGGAGAAGACCTGCTGCAAGATAAATAACTCGCTATTCTGTCTAGCGAGTTCGTCGCGTTCAGCCTCGGCGCGCGCTAAGCATTCGCGCGCGGACGCCAACTCCCGGCGGAGCGCTTCACACTCGCTCGCGCGGGTGTCAGGTGCGTCCCCCAGCGCAGATCCCTCCGTACTCGTCATGATCGGCCTGCTCGCTCGGTTCGGTCCACGGACAATCGGTGCCTCCGGTAGAACGTAAGGCTACGGTAAGAGATTTCGCCGCGCGGCAGCCGCCGGCGCTGCCCAGGGCTGCGTCGAGGCGGCGTGGTATGTAGGCCCGCCGTGAGTTTTGTCCATCTCCATGTCCACAGCGAGTACTCCCTCCTCGACGGTGCTTGCCGTATCGAGGACCTCTGCCGCCGCACGGTGGAGGAAGGGGCGCCGGGAGTCGCGTTGACCGATCACGGCGTGATGTTTGGGGCGATGGAGTTCTATTACGCCGCCAAGGACCACGGCATCGTCCCCATCATCGGCTGCGAGGCGTACCTCGCACCGCGCGGCCGCAAGGATCGCAGCGTGCGCGACGAGGCACACGTGACCCTGCTTGCTGCCGATCATACCGGCTACAAGAATCTGGTCGCGTTGATCTCGGCCGGTTTCCTGGAAGGCTACTACTACAAGCCGCGTATCGATCTGGAACTCTTGGAGCGGCACAACGACGGATTGATCGTGCTCTCCGGCTGCATGAGCGGTTTGGTGGCCGCGCCGCTGCTCAAGAACGATCGCAAGGCCGCGCTCCAGAACGCCAAGACCTACCACGAGATCTTCGGGGATCGCTTCTACGTCGAGATCATGCGCCACGGCATGCCTGAGGAGGAGGAGCTCAATCGCGGGTTGGTCTCCGTCGCGCGCGAGTTGAACCTGCCGCTGGTTGCCACCAACGATTCGCATTACCTCAGCCGCGGCGATGCGCCGGCTCACGACGTGCTGCTCTGCATCGGCACCGGCAAGACCGTCTCGGACACGCAGCGGCTGAAGTTCTTCTCCGATCAGTTCTACATCAAGACGCCGCAAGAGATGCGCGAGCTCTTCGCCGATCTTCCGGATGCCTGCGACAACACGGTCGAGATCGCCAAGCGTATCGACATCAAGATTCCCGAGCGCGTCTTTCACCTGCCCGTCTACCCCGTGCCCGAGCCGGAGACGACGCCGGAAGCCTACCTGCGCGAGTTATGCGAAGCGGGCCTGGTGGAGCGCTACGGCGCGCAGCGTGCCGCCGGCGATCCCGAGCTGCGCGAGCGCCTGGAGTATGAGCTCGGCATCATCGTCAAAATGGGCTTCGCTTCGTACTTCCTCATCGTCTGGGACTTCATTAAGTACGCGCGCGACCACGGCATCCCGGTGGGGCCGGGGCGCGGCTCCGCTGCGGGCTCGCTGGTTTCATACTGTCTGCACATCTCCAACGTCGACCCCATCCGCTTCTCCCTGATCTTCGAGCGCTTCCTCAATCCCGACCGCATCTCGATGCCGGATATCGATACCGATTTTTGCGTCGAGCGGCGCGACGAAGTCATTCGTTACGTGGAGGAGAAGTACGGTAAGGAGCGCGTGGCGCAGATCGTGACGTTTGGAACGATGCTGGCGCGTGCCGCGGTACGCGACGCCGGGCGCGCGCTGGCCGTGCCGTTACCGGAAGTGGACAAGGTTGCCAAGCTCATTCCCAGCGGCCCCGGCGGTCTCTCGATCGCGCAATCCTTGGAGCAGATTCCGGAGCTGCGGCTGCTCTACGATAACTCCCCGCAGGTACGCCGGCTACTGGACACCGCACGCTCCATCGAGGGCTTGGCGCGCCATGCCTCCACCCATGCGGCGGGCGTGGTGATCGGCAAGGAGGCGCTGACGCAGTACGCGCCCCTGATCAAGCTGGGCGACAACGACGTCAACACGCAATACTCGATGGGCTGGATCGAGAAGATCGGCCTGCTCAAGATGGACTTTTTGGGCCTGCGCAACCTCACGGTCATGCAGAACGCGGTCGAGGAGATCCGGCGCACGGTCAATCCCACCTTCGATCTCGATACCGTCACGCTGGAGGATCCCAAGACGTTCGCACTGCTCTCGCAAGGGCGCACCACGGGTGTCTTCCAATTCGAGTCCGACGGCATGCGCCGCTATTTGATGGAGCTGCAGCCCAGTTGCCTGGACGATCTCGTGGCGATGAACGCGCTCTACCGTCCCGGGCCGATGGACTGGATTCCGGACTTCATCGCCGGCAAGCACGGCAAAAAGAAGCCCACCTACCTGCATCCAAAGCTGGAGCCGATCCTCGCGGAGACCTACGGCGTCGCGGTCTATCAGGAGCAGGTGATGCAGATCGCGCGGGAGCTGGCCGGCTTCACGATGGGGCAGGCCGACGAGCTGCGCAAGGTCATGGGGAAGAAGCAGGTCGACAAGGTTCCCAAGTACCGTAAGAAGTTCGTCGACGGCTGCGTCCAGCAAGGCATCGACGAAGCGCTAGCGGAACGGGTCTTCGGCTTCATCGAGCCGTTCGCCGGCTACGGCTTCAACAAGTCGCATAGCGTCTGCTACGGCCTCATCGCCTATCAGACGGCCTACCTCAAAGCGAACTATCCGCAGCAGTACATGGCGGCGTTGGCGTCTTCTGTACGGGACAAGACCGACAAGCTGGTAGAGTACATCGAGGAGTCGCGTGCCCTAGGCATCGACGTGCTGCCGCCGGACGTCAATACCTCGCAATCCGATTTCAGCGCCGACGGCGCGGCGATCCGGTTCGGGCTGAGCGCCATCAAGGGGGTTGGGGAGTCGGCGGTGCGCGCGGTGATCGCCGCGCGCGAGCAAGGCGGCGCCTTCGCGGACGTCTTCGATCTAGCGGCGCGCGTGGACACCAAGCAGCTCAACAAGCGCGTGTTGGAGGCGCTGGTGAAGGCGGGGGCGCTGGACTCGCTGCCGGGCAATCGCGCCCAGCAGCTCGATGCCGTGGAGGATGCCCTCGCCTCCGCCGGGCGCGCCGCACGCGATCGTGAGTTGGGGCAAGCGTCGCTGTTCGGAGCGCTGGAGGCCAACGGGGGCGGTCCGGCTCTGACGCACGCGCTACGCGAGTTACCGCCGCCGCCACAGTCGGAGGCGCTGGCTTGGGAGAAGGAGCATTTGGGGCTCTACCTCTCCGGACATCCGCTAGCGGAGGCGGCCGAGACGCTCTACGCGCGCACGGGACGCTCGATCCGCGAGCTGCAGCGCTGCGAGGACGACGAGTTCGTCTGTGTTGGCGGCATCATCGTGGAGTTGCGCAAGGTCCTCACCAAGCAGCAGCAGCAAATGCTGATCGCCAAGATCGAGGACACGACCGGCGCAATCGAGGTCGTGGTTTTCCCGAAAGTCTACCCCGCCGTGCAGCAGCTCTTCGAGCGCGATGGAGTCGTGATCGTCAAAGGGCGTTTACGCGTGCGGGAGGCGCGCGGCGCCGTGCCCGCCGAGGGCGAGGAGGAGACGCCGCTGGAGCTGACGATCCACGTGAACGAAGCGGCACCGTTTGAGTATAACGGTAGTGCGCAGAGCCGCGGCTGGCACTTGCGCGTGGCGACGAAGGCTCAGATCGACCGCTTGCGCGCGCTGGTTTCCGAGTGGCCCGGGGAGGTGCCGCTGGTGCTGCACCACGGCTCGCACGTGAAGCGCCTGCCGGCAGGGATCAGCGGCGCGCCGCAGGTCCGCACCGAGCTCGAGCGCATCTTCGGCAGCGAAGGCATGCGCGAAGGTGCAGTAGACGACGGAGGAGGACGGTCATCGCCATGAGGTTGCCCGCAGGGACCCGGGACTGGCTACCCGAGGAGCTTGCGGCTAAACGTGCCCTAGAGGCCTCGCTGCGCGAGGTCTTTACGCGCTTCGGCTACCGGGAGGCCGCAACCCCCGGCTTCGAGCGCTTCGACGTGATTGAAGCGGGCCTGGGCGAGGCGCTGGGCGAGGAGAGTTTCCGGTTCACGGACCGGCGCGGTACCACGATGGCATTGCGTCCGGAGATGACCACGCCGATCGCGCGCCTGGTCTCGACGCGCCTGCGCGGTGCACCGATGCCCTTGCGGCTTTGTTACGTCGCCCCCGTCTATCGCTATGAAGAGCCGCAAGAGGGGCGCATGCGGGAGTTCACGCAAGCCGGAGTCGAGCTGATCGGCAACGGGTCGGTGGAGGCGGACGTCGAGATCATGCTCTCGGCGCTCGAGGCGCTCGACGCCGCCGGCCTGCCCGATGCCCGTATCGACGTCAACCACGTAGCGATCGTCGACGCGGTGCTGCGCGAAGTAGGGCTGGAGCCGCGCGAAGTGCGCATCGTCAAAGGGCTGCTGGGCCGGCGCAATCTCGTGGCGCTACGGGCCTTCTGCGCCGCGCACGGCGCACCCGGCGTACAGGTGATTCCGGAACTGGCGCTGATGCGGGGCGGGGAAGAGGTGCTGGAGCGCCTGCTGCAGTACGTGCCGCACCCGCGTGTGGACGGCGGCATCGCACGCTTGCGCGCGATTTTGGCGCGTGCGGCCAGCCTCTCCATGGAGCACCGCATCGCGATCGACTTCGCGCTGCTGCGCGACTTCGAGTACTACACCGGCCTGGTCTTCGAAGCGTACGTGCCCGAACTTGGCTTCTCGCTGCTGGGTGGCGGCCGGTACGACGGGCTGCTGGAAAACTTCGGCTTCGAGACTCCGGCGGTAGGCTGGACCGTCGGCGTCGAGCGCCTCTTGATCGCGCTGGAGCGCCGGGGCGGTATCCCTGAAGCGCCGGACGGCTCAGTGCAGTTTTTGGTGGCGTGTGACGACCGCACGGCACGCGCGCTGCGCGAGCGCGGAGCACGCGTGTTGCGTGCGCTTGACGATTGCGGGGAGCAGGCGCTCTTGGCCGAGGCACGCCTGCGCGGCATCCCGCACGTCGTGGTCGCGGGGCTCTGTATCGGCGTGGCTGACGGAACTCGCCGCCCCATCGAGGAGGTGCTCGGCGCACCCGCGGGGGATGGGCGCTCGTGAGCCTGACCATCGCCGTACCGAAAGGGACCCTGCTCGAGGAGTCACGCCGGCGGCTAGCCAACGCCGGCCTCTCGCTGCCGCACGACGTTGGCCGCAAGCTGATCCTCGACGACCCCGGCGGAGGTGCGCGCTTCCTGCTGCTGCGCCCCAGCGACGTACCGACGTACGTGGAGTTCGGCGCCGCCGACTGCGGTATCGTCGGGGCCGATGTCCTTTGGGAGACCGAACGCAGCGTCTCGGAGCTAGCCGATTTGAACTTCGGCTACTGCAGGCTGGTGGTGGCGGGGCCACGCTCGGCGGGGTTCCACCAAGGCCGGCCGCTGCCGACGTTCTGCCGCGTGGCAAGTAAATTCGTGCGCTCGGCGGAGGGGTATTTCGCCGAACGCGACCTGCCCGTACAGATCATCCCGCTGCACGGCAGCGTGGAAATCTCTCCGGTGGTGGGCCTGGCCGACCTCATCGTCGACTTAGTGGCCACGGGGCGCACCCTGGCCGAACATGACTTGGTGATCGTGGACGAAATCGCACCCTCGACGGCGCGCTTCGTGGTCAACCCCGTGCGTTTCCGTGCGAAATACGAAGAAGTCACCGCCTTACTGGAGCGCCTGCAATGCGACGCATAAGAGCCGGGGAGGCGGCCGCGGCCGGGCTCTATGCGCGCGGCTGGGAACCGCCGGCGCAGGTGGTGGAGGCGGTGCGGGCCATCATCGCAGAGGTGCGCGCGCGCGGCGACGATGCGCTGGCCGAATATACCCGCCGCTTCGACGGCGTGGAGCTGTCCGTTGGGACGCGCGTACGCATCCCAACGTACGAGGAGGCCCAGCGGCTAGTTTCGGCCGAGGTGGCGGCGGCCTTCGAGTTGGCGCGCGCACGCATCGTGGCCTTCCATGAGCGTCAGCGCGCGCACGCGCAGCTGCAGCCGGAGAGCGACGGCAGCGTCAGCGGATGGCTGGTCGAGCCGTTGCAGCGTGTCGGTCTCTACGTGCCCGGCGGCTCCGCCGTACTCTCGTCATCGGTGCTGATGAACTCGATCCCCGCGCACGTGGCCGGTGTCGGAGAGATCGTGGTTTGCTCGCCGCCTGACCGGAACGGACGCGTGAGCGACGCGGTGCTCTTCGCCTGCGCGTTGTGTCCGTGGATCACCGAGGTATACGCCGTAGGTGGGGCGCAGGCGGTGGCGGCGCTGGCGTACGGCACGCAGGCGATCGCCGAGGTGGAGAAGATCGTGGGTCCCGGTAACCTGTACGTCACGGAGGCCAAGCGTCAAGTGTACGGCGCCGTCGGCATCGACAGCTTGGCGGGACCCTCCGAAGTCTTCGTGGTTGCGGACGAGCGCGCACGCCCCGAGTTCGTGGCCGGCGAGCTGCTCGCGCAAGGAGAGCACGATCCGCGCGCGCGAGTGGTGGCAGCATCGCCCTCGTCCGCATTGCTCGATGCGGTTGCGGCACTGTTGCAGGGCGCGTTCGCGCACGAGACGGGGCGCGACGAGATCCTGGAGGCTTCCCTGCGCGATGGGACGTGGCTGGTGGACTGTGACAGCCTCGACGAAGCGGTCGACGTCGCCAACCGTTTCGCGCCCGAGCACCTGAGCGTGCAGACGGCGGATCCGTGGCGGCTGGTGGGACGCTTCCGCCATGCCGGCGCCATGTTCTTAGGCGATTGGACGCCGGTGGCCGCCGGTGATTATCTCGCGGGCTCCAATCACGTTTTGCCCACCAGCGGCGCGGCGCGCTATGCCTCCGGCCTACGCGTGGCGGACTTCACGCGCACGGTTTCGGTCGTGGCCTACAGCCCCGGGCGCATGGTGCACGATGCTCCGCACTTGGCGGCGTTGGCCGATTTCGAAGGTCTGCGGGCGCACGCGCGTTCGGCGCGTCTGCGCGCGGCCGGGGAGGAGCGCGGGTGAGTGCCGATCCGCCCTATGCCAAGCCGCCGCAACTCATCGCGCTCGACATCGACGGCACGCTGGTCGATGCCCGTTTGACGCTGGCCGAAGCGGACAAGGCGGCGATCGCGGCGGCGCGCTCCGCCGGCAGCCGCGTCGTACTCTTCACCGGGCGCATGTTCGCCGCCAGCGTACGCTTCGCGCAGGAATTGGAGTTGGACGGCCCGCTGGTGTGCTATCAGGGCGCGGCTTGTTACGATGTGGCTTCGCGCGCCTTGCTGTGGGAGGAACCGGTGCCTGCGGAGCGGGCGCGCCGCGTCGTGGACCGCGTGCTGGCGGACGGCTTCCACGCCCAGGCGTACTTCGACGATCGCCTGTACGTTCAGAGCATCAACCACTGGTCGCGCGTCTACACCAATATCGCGGCGGTCGAACCGGTGCTGGTCGCGTCGCTGGATGCGGCCATCACCCGCCCCTCCACCAAGGTGGTGGCCGTGGGTGATCCCGCGCGCATGGAGGAGTATGCGCGCACGCTGGCCCAGGCATTTCCCGACCTGTACGTGACGCGCAGCCAACCGGAGTTCGTCGAAGTGCTGAGCCGGCTGGCCAACAAGGGCGACGCCATGCGCCGCTTGGTCAGCTCACTGGGGGTGGATCCCATCTCCACCATCGCCGTGGGGGACTCGTGGAACGACCTGCCGCTTCTGGGTGCCGCCGGATTCGGCGTGGCGATGGGTTCGGCGCCGCCGGAACTGAAGGCGCTGGCGGGCGCCGTCGTGCCGCCGGTGGCGGCGCACGGAGTCAGCCAGGCCTTGCGCGAGTTCGCCGTGCCGTGAGACCCACGCAGCGCCGCCGCCCGCCGCTGCGCGCGCGCCTCAAAGCCGCCTCGCTCGTGCTCGCCGTGTTGGCGGGTCTGGCCGCCTACGGTGGCTTCCGCCTAGCCGAGTGGCCGGGCTTCGAGGTGCAGCGCGTGATCGTCACCGGCAACGGCCATCTCAGCGCGGAGCAAGTGGTAGCGGCGGCGGCGGTCCCTCACGACCGCAATCTTTGGCTGCTGCCCCTGGGGCCGGTGCGCAGGCGCGTCGAGTCGTTGCCCTGGGTGGCACACGTCCGGCTGGCGCGCCGGCCACCCGCGTTCCTGCGCATCGAGGTGACCGAACGCGTGCCGGCCGCCGTGGTTCCTCTCGACGCGGGGGCGGCCCCGGGCTTCGCTCTGGTCGACCCGGGCGGGCACGTGTTGGAGCGTGGCGAACGTAAGCTGTGGGGATATCCGCTCGTGCGCGGCGCGGCGCCCGGGGCCGCCAACTTTCCGCGCGTGATCGCGGATTTGGAGACGCTGGCGACGGAGGGTGTGCGCGTGCGCGAGCTCGACGTCACGCCGCTTGGCGAACTGGTGGCGGTGACGTATACTCGACTTAGGCTCGATCTCGGCGACGACGAAGATCTTTCGCACAAGGCGAGCCTGGTCAATCCCATCATCGCTCGACTCGGGCGCCGGGTGGCAGGCGTAGCCGCACTGGACTTGCGCGCACCGGGGACACCCGTGGTCGTCTACCGCTAACATGGCAACGCTCGCAACCGTACCCACCAAGCCGGCTCATCTGCGCCTCTCGTGGCAGCTTTCGCTGGCACTCGTAGGCGTGGTGCTGGGCGTGATCGTCGCGCTGCTCTTCCGGACCCAGGCTAGTCAAGGCTTTCCGTTGGCCAATCAGAGCACCGGGACGCTGGCGGCGCTGCTCAAGCAGCAAGATGCCGTGGACGGGCGCCTGCGCGCGACCATCGCGGAGCAACGCTTAGAGCTGGACCGCTACGAGCGTCAGGCCGCCGCAGGACGCTCGCTCTCGCATGTGGCGCGCGGCGAGTTGCAGCGTTTCAAGATCGCCGCGGGCCTGGTGGCGCTGACCGGGCCTGGGCTCACGGTGGCGCTGAACGACTCGCCCAAGCCGGCTGCGGGTCCTGTGGACGCGCAGTACAAGCTCGTGCACGATTACAACGTGCGTGAGATCGTCAACGAACTCTGGGCCTCCGGTGCGGAGGCGGTCGCCGTGAACGGACAGCGCTACGTCGCCGGAACGCCGATCCGTTGCGTGGGTCCGGTGATCCTGGTCAACGAGGAGCGCATCGCTCCGCCGTACGAGATCAGCGCGATCGGTCCCGCTAAGGCGATGGCCGCGGCGCTCCAGATGCCGGGTGGCGTGCTCGACGCGATGGGGCCGCAGATTCAAAGCGGCGTGCAGGTGCACCTCGCCGCGGCAACATCGCTCACCGTGCCGGCCTATCCGGCGCTGCCCGCATTCCACTACGCCAAGGCCGCGCAGTAACATGAAGCTGGCGCTGAGCCTCTTGCTCCCCGCGCTTGGAGTGGCCTTCGGAATCTGGCTGGGCTTCGCCGTGCCGGGGCAAGTGCCCAACGCGTACGTGAAGTATCTAGGCGTGGCGCTGCTGGCCGCGTTCGACTCGGCCTTGGGCGGTCTGCGTGCAGGGCTCGAGGATACCTACGACCCCACGGTGTTCTTTTCGGGCTTCGTCGCGAACACGGTCCTGGCGGGACTGCTCACGTATGTGGGCGACCGCTTGGGCGTGGAGCTCTACTTGGCCGCCGTGATCGTCTTCGGCGCACGCATCTTCAACAACATCGCGATCATGCGCCGCATCATCATCGGCCGCCTCCGCCGCGCCCGCTAGACCGCACTGGGGCTAGTCGTTGCGGCGCGAGCCGCCGGCGTTGGCGAAGAGCTGCAAGAGCGCGATGAAGATGTTCACGAAATCCAGGTAGATCGAGAGCGCCAGCGTCACCGGCGTGTCGTACGGTGCCGCCGCGCGCACGCGCGCAAAGTCGACGAGCGTGAGCAGTGCGAAGATGGCGAGCGTCCACCACGCGTAGGTGCTGGGCGCCATGAAGTGCAGAAATGCGCTGGCTATTCCCACGACGACCAGGCCGATCAACGCGGCGAAGGCGATGCCGGAGAGGCGCCGGAAATCGAACGTCGAGGTGTACACGAGCGCACCCAACAAGCCCATGCCGACGCCTGCGGTCAAGGCCGCCTCGCCCACCTGCGAGGAGCCGATGACGGCGGTGTAGCGCGCGATGATCGGCCCCAGCCAAACGCCGTCTGCGATGGCGAACAGGTAGAAGAGCCCTAGTGAGAGCGAAGCGTTGGCGCGCGTCATCTGCACCGCGAAGATCAACGCGAACGAGAGCAGCAGCGAGGCGAAGTAGATCACCGGCGGCGGAGCGGGCACGGCGTACGCGGTAATCCCCGCGACGGCTAGCGCCCCAGCGGTGATGACCAAAACCTGCCCCAGCAGGGCGCGCGTCCGGACGGCGGTGTTGGCGGCGTAATCGTACATGGTCTCCGATACCCACGCCGGACGCGCCGAGTTTCAGCGCCCGTGCAACGCGGCCTAACGCCTGCCCGCCCGCCACAATATCTTGGGGCGGCCTGCCGTGTCCTACCCTACATTTCGTGGTTTTCCACCGCTTGTCCACAAGGGAGTCCCCCGCCGCCGCCGGAATGAACCGCGAAACCGGCAGCAGCCATGGCCGGCGAGGAGAGCGGACGCGCGGATGCCCAAACAGGAGACGATCGCCGGGCTCGACGTGGGAACCACCAAGACCTGCGCCGTCGTCGCGTCCTACGGACCCGAGGGCTTGGAGATCATCGGCGTGGGCGAAGCCCCGAGTATGGGTCTGCGCAAAGGCGTGGTGACCGATCTCGATCAGACCATCAAGTCGATCGAAGCCGCCTGCGAGAAGGCCGAGCGCATGGCCGGCGTGCAGATCACGGAAGTCTACGTCGGCGTCACCGGCGAGCACGTGAAGAGCCGCAACAATCATGGTGTGGTGGCCGTCTCCGGTGAGGACCGTGAAGTGGAGGCCGCCGACGTCTCGCGCGTGGTCGAAGCTTCGAAGATCATCGACCTCGACGCCAACCGTCAGATCCTGCACGCCCTGCCGCGCTCCTACGCCATCGACGGTCAGGACGGCGTCGTAGATCCCGTCGGCATGGCCGGCCAGCGTCTGGAGGTGGAGACACACATCGTCACCGCCGGCACGACGTTTCTCGCCAACGTGCTCAAGTGCGTTCATCGCGCCGGCCTGGAGACGCGCGGGATCGTCTTCGAGCCTCTAGCCAGTTGCGCGGCGACGCTGCTGCCGGAGGAACGTCACGTTGGCGTGGTCCTGCTCGACATCGGCGGCGGCACCACCGACATCGCCGTCTACGCCGGCGGCGGCGTCGTGCACTCCGCGGCGATCCCGGTGGGCGGCAACATCCTCACCAACGACATCGCCGTAGGGCTGAAAACCACGCTGGCCGAGGCGGAGCAGATCAAGCGCATGTACGGGACCGCGGCCTTTGCGCGCAGTGAGCGCGACGACGCGCCCATCGAGGTCAAGACGCTCGACGGCCGAGCCACGCGCTCGGCCACCGTGGGTGAGCTGCGTGGCATCATCGGTCCGCGCGTGCAGGAGCTCTTCCGGCTGATCAAGCGCGAGCTGGTGGAGCACGCCCCGCGCGATCTCATCTTGGGCGAAGTCGTGCTCACCGGCGGCGGCGCGCTGCTGCCCGACCTCGACGCGGCGGCGCAGGAGTTCTTCGGCCTGCCCGTGCGCGTCGGTGTGCCGCAGAATGTGGGCGGCCTCACCGAATCAGTACGCAATCCCGCCTATGCTACGGCCGTGGGTCTGGTGATCTTCGGTCCCAATTCGGAGCAGGCGCCGCGCTCCGCGCGCCGCAACGGTCCGAGTCTCTTCGCACGCATCCGCGCCTGGCTCTCCGACCTGTGGTCGTGAATGGATCCGCAACTCGAGCTCATGCTCACCCCGGAGGAATCGATGGCTGAAAGTAAGCGTTACGTCCCCGATCATGCCGCGACGATCAAAGTGATCGGCTTAGGCGGCGGCGGCTCCAATGCGGTCAACCGCATGATCGACGCCGGGCTGCTAGGCGTCGAGTTCTTCGCCGTCAATACCGACGTGCAGGCGCTCAAGAACTGCCGCACGGAGAACCGCGTCCAGATCGGTCATGGATTGACGCGGGGGCTCGGTGCCGGCGCCAATCCCGACACCGGACGTCAGGCCGCCGACGAATCGCGCGAGGATCTCGCGATGGTCATCGACGGGGCCGACCTCGTCTTCATCACGGCGGGCATGGGCGGCGGTACCGGCTCGGGCGCCGCGCCGGTGGCCGCGGAGATCGCACGCGAATCCGGCGCGCTGACGATTGCTGTCGTGACCAAGCCCTTTGCCTTCGAGGGCCGCAAGCGCATGCAGGTGGCCGAGCGCGCCATCGCCGAGTTGGAGAGCAAGGTCGATACGCTCATCACCATTCCCAACGAGCGCTTGCTGCAGATCATCGAGAAGCGCACGCCGCTGCAAGAGGCTTTCGGTTACGCTGACGATGTGCTGCGTCAAGGCATCCAGGGCATCAGCGACCTGATCACGCAGCCCGGTCTCATCAACCTCGATTTCGCGGACGTCAAGGCGATCATGACGGAGGCGGGCTCGGCGATGATGGGCATTGGCGTGGGCTCCGGCGAGCATCGCGCCGCCGATGCCGCGCAGAAGGCCATCGCCTCACCGCTGCTGGAGACCACCATCGAGGGCGCGCGCGGCGTGATCTTCAATATCACCGGCGGTCCCGATCTCTCGATGTACGAGGTGAACGAGGCGGCCGAGATGATCGCGCGCGCGGTGGACTCGGAAGCCAACATCATCTTCGGTGCCACCGTGGACCCCGAGCTGGGCGACCGCGTCCGCGTCACGGTGCTTGCGGCCGGCTTCGGCGCACGCACGCGGCGTAACGGCGTGGCCTTCAACGCCGGCGAGACGCCCTTCGAGAAGATCGCACCACTGAACATGGACGACATCGAGGTCCCGGCCTTTCTGCGGTATCGCAGTTAAGTCCGAAGCCGTCTAGCAGACTCACGGCGGGGCACTCTCCCGGCGTGAGCCGCTCGATCGTTCCACGCACGCTCCCCCCAGCCGCCGTCGCCATTCTGGCGACGGCGGTCCTGCTCGCGTCCGCGGATCTGGGGCGCTCGCTGTGGCGACTGCACGAGGTGAGCGTCCGCAGCGCCGCCGACCGGGCCGCGCTAGCCGCCGCCGACACCGCACTCGGTAACGCGGCCGCCGTGCGTGCGCACCGCGAACGGTTGCTGCTCGCGCTGCGCGGCAGCCACCACGTGGCCGGCGCGTGGCTGGAGGATGTGGAGCGCGCCGCGCGCCGGCGCGGGCTCGTCTTGACCGCGGTGCACCCCGTGGACGCCGCCGCGCCCGGGCGTGCGCCGGTGGACGCGCTGGTGCGCGAAGCTGCGGAGGTGCGCGTGAGCGGGAGTTGGCGCGCCATGGAGGTGTGGCTGCACGCGCTACCGGCCAGCTCCGGTAGCGTCGGGGTGGAGAGCATCGCGCTGCAGCCCGCGCACGGCAAGCATACGGGCGTCCTCGAGGCGCGCACCGTGCTGCTGTTCGCAGCGCTGCAACGGCCGGGAGGCGGCGAGTGAGACGCGCGCTACGGGTTGTACTCGCGCTGACGCCCGGCAGCGTGTTGGCGTTGGCGGCTATCGCCGTTGGAGGCGACGGGGTACTGCTACCGGCGCGTGCGGCCGCGCCCGTGCCTCGGCCCCTCGCCGCAGCACGCAGCGTTGCCGCCGGCGTCTTCGCTACGGTACCGCTCGCGCGCGATCCCTTTCAACCGCCTGCCGGCGCGTCGGTCGAACGCAGCCCGGAGCCAACCGCAACGAGCGCGGCGCGTCCGCAGGCGCCTGGCGCGGTTCCCGTGCTGCGCGCGTTGCTGGTAGGAGAACACGCGGCGGCGCTCCTGGACGTGGCTGGGCATTCGGTCGTGGCGCGGGCCGGGGAGCAGGCCGGGGACTGGCGGGTGCAGGCGGTGTCGCCCGCGGGAGTGCGCCTCGCGCGCGCGGGCGCGGAGCTGACGCTGCGCCTGGAGGCGGAGCGATGAAGGCCGGGGTCCTGCCAGCGGCGATACTCGGACTCGTCCTCCCGCTGGCGGTGCTAGGCGGCGCCGGTGCGAGCACGCCGCACTCCACGCGCATCGATCTCGACGCGCGCGAGGCCGATGCAGCCGACGTGTTGCGCCTGCTGGCCACGGAATCCGGAGTGAATCTCGTTGCCGACGCCAGCCTGCCGCGCGTGCGTCTCACGCTGCGCTTGCGCGGCGTCACCTTCGAGCGCGCGTTGGAGGCCGTGGCGCATGCGGGCGGGCTCGCCGTTCACCGCGAGCAAGGACTGATCGTCGTAGGCGGCGTGGAGGCGCTCAACCGCGCCTACGGCGGTGACGGCGGCGGCCTGGAGACCGCGGTCGTGCGCTTGGAGAACGCGCACCCTGTGGAGGTTGCCGCAGGCCTGCGCGCGGCGCTGCCGTTGGGCACGGTGGTGGTTCCGGATGCGAGGAGCGGCACGCTGGTCGTGGAGGGAGAGCACGGCGTGGTCGAGCGTGCGCGCCGGCTCGCCGCGACGCTGGACGTGGCGGTGGTCGGCGGCGGCGGTGCCCTCGGCTCCGCCAGCGCGATCCCGTTGAAATATCTGCGGCCGAGCGAGGTTGCGACGCAGCTCAAGGGCATGCTCCCCGACGGCAGTTATCTCCCTGACGATCGTCAGAACGCCATGGTGGTATCGGGCGGCCCGCAGCTGGCGGCGCGGGCACGGGCGCTTTTGGCCGCGCTCGACGTTCCGGCGCCGCAGGTGACCTTCGAAGTGCGCGTGCTGGACGTGACGCCGCGCGAGCGCACGCAGAACGTCGGTGTGCTCTGGGGCTCACTCAGTGCAGGGGCTTTTACGCCTGGGCAGATCGATCTCTCGACGAGCAACGGGCGCGCCTTCACGGCAGCGGGTGCGGCTCTCGACGCGCGCATCGGCGCGTTGGTCTCAAGCTCTCAAGCGCGCGTGCTGGCGGAGCCGAAGATCACCGTGCTGAACAACCATGAGGCCTCGCTGCTGGTGGGCGAGACCTATCCGCTCACGCAGATCGACCTGCGCACCGGGCAGGTCAGCGTGCAGTATCTGGACATCGGCGTCAAGCTACGGCTCACGCCGACGATCGGCGCCGACGGCACCATCATCGCGGAGCTGCACCCCGAGTACAGCACCGTGATCGGCAACGCGGGCGTGGGTAACTATCCGATCATCGGCAACCGCAAGATCGATGCCGTATTGCGCGTGCGCAAAGGCGAGGCGATCGTGTTAGGCGGGATGCTGGAGGAGATCGACTCCCAAACCGTCTCCAAAGTCCCCGTGCTGGGGGACGTTCCGGTCTTCGGCGGGCTCTTTCGCAGCCGCAGCGCCCACGAGCGGCGCGATGAAGTCGTCTTCGTGATCACGCCGCGCGTCGTGAATTGACTGCGTCCGCGGCGGGGGGCGGCACACGCCGCGTCGAAGCGCCGCCCATGCAGTTCGAGGAGTTCTGGCCGCGCTATCTTCGAGCGCACTCCGACCCCAGCACGCGCGCCTTCCACGTCGCGGGAACGCTCGCGGGCGTTGGCCTTGCGGCGTATGCGCTGGCGTCGCGCCGGCCGGCGCTCTTGGCGGCGGCGCTGGTGGCCGGCTACGCTCCGGCTTGGCTCTCGCACGTGCTGATCGAGCGCAACCGCCCCGAGACGTTCCAGGAGCCGCTGCTCTCGCTCCAAGCGGATTTCGCCATGGTCGCCCACGCGCTCTGCGGCACGCTCGGACGTGAGCTCGATGGGGCGCTGGGCAAGGCAGGCTCAGCTGCCGGCATCGGCCCCGCTGATGCAACCTCTTCCACCCGGTAGGATTCCAACATGTTTCGCTACATTACCGCCGGTGAGTCGCACGGGCCGGCACTCGTCGGTATCCTCGACGGCGTTCCCGCTGGACTGCGGCTCGACGTCGACCGCATCAATGCCGCTCTGGCACGCCGGCAGGGCGGCTACGGACGCGGCGGACGTATGAAGATCGAGAAGGACGCCATCGAGTTTCTCGCCGGCTTGCGCGGTGGTGTGACGCTGGGTTCGCCGTTGTGCGTGATGGTGCGCAACCGCGACTTCGAGAACGTGCGTGCCCTGATGGATCCCTTGACGGGATCGGGCAAGCCGATCACCAACCCGCGCCCGGGCCACGCGGACTTTGCCGGTGCGCTGAAGTTCCGTCAACGCGACCTGCGTAACGTCCTGGAGCGGGCCAGCGCGCGCGAGACCGCGATGCGCGTGGCGCTCGGCGCCATCTGCGCACAGTTGCTGGAGCAGTTTGGTGTGCGCATCGGCTCGTACGTCACGCGCATCGGCCCCGTCGAGGCTCCACCCTGTCAGACGTTTCCCGCGCCCGAGGGTGTCGATGCCTCCGACGTCCGCTGCCCCGACCCCACGGCCTCGCAGCAGATGGTCGAGGCCATCGACGCGGCCAAGGCCGCAGGGGATACGCTGGGCGGTCAATTCGAGGTGCGCGTGACCGGGATGCCCGTGGGCATCGGCTCGAATCGGCAGCCGGCCGAGCGTCTCGACGGTGTCATCGCGGGCAGCGTGATGGCGATGCAGACGGTACGGGCGGTGGAGATCGGCGCGGGCGCGGCCATCGCCGCCACGCCGGGCTCGCAAGCGCACGACACCTTCGCCGTCGACCAGGGCCAGCTCGTGCGCGGCTCCAATCGCGCCGGCGGCATCGAGGGCGGCATGTCCAACGGTCAGGACATCAGCGTGCGCGTCTCGGTGAAGCCGATCCCCACGCTCATGAAGGCGCTGCCCTCCGTAAATCTGCACGAGGGTCAGACCGCACCCGCCGCCATCGTGCGCAGCGACGTCTGCGTCGTGCCCGCCGGCTCGATCGTCGGCGAGGCGATGGTGGCGCTGGCGCTGGTGGCACCGTTCCTCGACAAGTACGGCGGTGATTCCATGGAGGAGACGCTCGACAACTTCCGCCGCTCGCAGGAGGCCGCCGCGGGGATCTTCCCCAACGTCGCGCTCTCGTGATGCCCTTGGTGCTGGTAGGCTTCATGTGTGCGGGTAAGAGCACCGTCGGGCGCCTGTGCGCGCGACGCCTGCGCCTCCCCTTCCTCGACACCGATGAAGAGATCGAGCGGCTGCACGGCCCCATCGAGCGGCTCTTCGCAGAGCGCGGCGAGGCGGAATTCCGGCGCATCGAACGCGAGGTGGTGGATGCCGCGCTCGAAGGCGAAGGCGTGGTGGCATTGGGCGGCGGCGCCTTCGTGCAGCCCGGTGCGGCGGAACGGATTTTGGCGCGCAGCCGCGTGGCGTGGCTGCGGGTGAAACCGGCGCGCATTCTGGCTCGTGCAGGCGAGCACGTGCGCCCGCTCTTGGGGACGCAGCCGACGCGCGCGCACGTCGAGGAACTGCTGCGCGCACGCGAGCCGCACTATGCACGCGCCCATCTCACGCTCGACGGCAACGGCGACGCCGCGACGATCGCCGAGCGCATCTGCGCCTGGTACGCGGGGGTGCGGCCATGATCCAAGAGCCGCAGCTCGCATATCCGATCGTCGTCGGCACGGAGCTGCTCGAGGGCGTGGGAGCTCTCGCCGCGCAGCGCGGCCATGGCCGTGCGGTGGTCCTGTCCGATGCCAATGTGGAGGCTCACGCGCGTCGCGTCGCCGCAAGTTTCGACACCCCCACGTTGCTGCGGACGTTCGGTTTGGGTGAAGAGCGTAAGACCTTGGCGACGCTAGCCGAGGTTTACGGGGCGCTCGCGGAGCTGGAAGCCGATCGCGGAACGCTGGTGGTGGGTGTCGGAGGAGGCGTGGCGGGCGATCTCTTCGGTTTCGCCGCCGCCACCTACATGCGCGGCCTGCCCTTCCTCAACGTGGCGACGTCGCTGGTGGCGATGGTGGACGCGGCCATCGGCGGCAAGACCGCCGTGGATCTGCCAGCCGGCAAGAACCTCGCCGGCGCCTTCGCGGATCCCGTGGCAGTGGTCGCGGACGTACGCGCACTGGAGACGTTACCAGCCGGGCAGATTCGCGAAGGCTTGGGCGAGATGGTGAAGCATGCGGTGCTCGCAGGCGCGGCGGCGTTCGAGCAGCTGGAGCATTGGGCAGCTGCGCCGTTCGAACGCTGGCCGTGGGCCGAATTGATCGAGCGCAACGTGCGCGTGAAGGCGGGGATCGTGGCGCGCGACCCGCTCGAGCGCGGCGAGCGCGCGTTACTGAATCTCGGGCACACCTTCGCGCACGCCTTCGAGCGCGAGTCACACTACGCGCTCTCGCACGGCAATGCGGTGGCCGTCGGCTTGCGTGCCGCGGGGATCGCGGCGCAACGCTGGGGTCCGTGGACCGAGCGCGATCAGCAACGCGTCGTCGCGCTGCTGCGAGCGCTAGGACTGCCGCTCGCGTACCACGGGCTCGACGTGGATGGCGTACTGGCGGCGATGCGCGTCGACAAGAAGCGGCGCGAAGGACGCCTGCGCTTCGTCCTGGCGCGCGCGCTAGGCGACGTCGTCAGCGGCGTCGAGCTCGACGATGCGGTGGTGCGCGAGGCGGTGGAGCGCTGCACGCGGTAGACGTCCTCGTCGACGTGAAGACCAGCCGCTTCGACCGGCGGCTGACGTACGCGCTGGACGACGGCGAGGTTCCCCGGATCGGCGACGTGGTGCGCGTTGCGCTGGGCTCTCGCGGCGTCTACGGATACGTGGTGGGAGCGCCGTTCGCGGCAACTGAGGCGCAGATACCGCGTCTGAAGCTGCTGACGCGCACGCAGGCGCCGCGAGCCTTCAACGAAGAGGGCCTGGCACTGGCCGAGTATCTCTCCGACCGCTACCTCTGCAGCTTGGGCGAGGCACTGGGCGCGATCACCTTCGCGGGTGCCGTACCGCGCGCGTTGGACCGCCTCTATCGCACGCGCGAGCGTCCGCGCCCGGAGCGTTACCCCAGCGTGCCCGCGCGGCTGCTGGCGCTGATCTGGGACGAGTTGGGAGACGGCTGGACACCGCAGCGCCTCTTGCACCATCCCGAAGCGCGGCGCGTGGCCGACGCCGCGCGGCTGCGCGGGTACCTGCAGACGCTGCAGCGCAGCGGCGATCTCGAGCGCCGGCGCACCTTCGGCCACCTAGCGGTGCGCGCACGGCGCGAACGCTGGCTGAGCTGCGGCGCCGCGCCGGCGCGCGGCCCCAAAGCGAAGGCGCTGGCGGCGCTCGTGCGCGAGCGCGGGGAGCTGGCTCGCGACGAGGCACTGCTGCGCGGGTTCAGCGCGGAGGTCATTGCGCGCGCCGTGGCCGCGGGGGTCCTCGTGGAGCAGGCGCGCGAAGCGGCACGCGGCGAGCGCGTGGGCCGTGAGCGCGCGGCCGCCGTCACGCCTACCGCGCAGCAGCAGGCGGCGATCGACGCCGTGCGGGGGGCGCTGGACCGCGGCGGCGAGTTCCTGCTCTACGGTATCACCGGCTCCGGGAAGACGCTGGTGTATTTGGAAACCATCGCCGCCGCGCTGGCGCGCGGCCGGCGCGCGATCGTGCTCGTGCCCGAGATCTCGCTGACGCCGCAGACCGCGGCGCGCTTCGAGGACCGCTTCGGCGGGCGGGTCGCCGTCTTCCACAGCGCGCTCTCCGACCGCGAGCGCTTCGAGGCCTGGCAGGCCTGCTGGAGGGGTGAGATCGACGTTGTGGTGGGCGCGCGCTCGGCCGTCTTCGCACCGCTGGAGAACGTTGGCTTGATCGCCGTCGACGAGGAGCACGAGTCGAGTTACAAACAGGACACGACGCCGCGCTACGTCACGGCCGACGTGGCGCGCGAGCGGGCGCGGCGTAACGGCGCCGTGCTCATCTTCGGCGGTGCGACGCCGTCGCTCGAGCGCTGGCACGATGCGCAGACGAAGCGTGTCGCGCTCCTGCGCCTGCCGAACCGTGCCACGGGGCTTCCGCTACCTGCCGTGCGCGTCGTGGACATGGCGGAGGAGCTGCGTAGCGGCAACCGGCGCATCTTCTCCACGGCGCTACTGCAGGCGCTGGAACAACGACTGAACGCGGGGGAGAAGAGCGTGCTCTTCGTAAACCGGCGCGGCGCAGCGGGCTTCTTGCTCTGCCGCGCCTGCGGCTGGGTGCCGGCCTGCGCGCGCTGCAGCGTCTCGCTGGCGCTGCACCGCGCGGAGGGGCGGCTGCGCTGCCACTACTGCGATCTGCAAATGCCGCCGCCAGCACGCTGCGGCAACTGCGGCAGCGATATCTTTCGCGAGTTCGGCGTGGGCACCGAGCGGGTGGAAGAAGAGGTACGGAGGCTCTTTCCCCGGGCACGCGTGCAACGCATGGACTCCGATACCACCACGCGCCTAGGCGATCACGCCCGCATTCTCGATGCGTTTGCTGGCGAGGGCGACATCCTGGTAGGGACGCAGATGATCGCCAAAGGCTTGGACTACCCGCAGGTGACGCTGGTGGGCGTCGTGGCCGCGGACATCGGCTTGCACCGCCAGGATTTTCGCGCCTCCGAGCGCACGTTCGCGCTGCTGGTGCAAGTGGCGGGACGCAGCGGCCGCGCGCGTCCAGGCGAGGTGATCGTACAGACGTATGCGCCGGAGCATCCGGCGATCGCGCTGGCGGCGGCGCATGACTACGAGGCCTTTGCGGAGCGCGAGTTGCGGGAGCGTGAGGCACTGCGCTATCCGCCCTTTGCCGCGCTGCTGTACGTGGGGGTGATCGGACGCAATCGCGCGCACGTCGAGCGAGCGGCGCGCGCCTACGCGCAGCGGCTGCGGGACTCGCAGTTAGCCGAGGTGCTCGGACCCGCTCCCTATCCCATCGAGCGAGTCAACGACGAGTGGCGTTGGCGGATTGCCTGCAAAAGCGCGCGCCCGAGCGAGCTGCGCGCCTTCGTGCGCGAGCGTATCCTCTCGTTCGCCCGCACCGACCGGGCCGCCCGCGTCGTGGTCAACGTCGATCCCTGACCGGCAGCAAAAACCGCGGGGCCGTTCGGCCCCGCGGTTTCAACATTCCTGTCGCAGAAGCGGCGCTACGCCGTGGCCGCGGCCTTGCGCAGGGCGCGTGCGAGGCGCGCCTTCTTGCGAGCGGCTTTGTTGGGATGAATAATGCCCTTGTTAGCCGCCTTGTCGAACGCGGACTCGACGGTACGCGCGAAGGCAGTGTTGTCAGCCGCGGCAAGCGCTTTCTTGTAGAGCGTCTTCAAACGGGTCTTGGTGGAGAGGTTGCGTACGCGGCGTTTCTCCGACTGGCGGACCCATTTGACGGCGGCCTTGATGTTGGGCACGGGCGATTCGACTCCTATGGCAAAATGACCGCCGAATCATACCATACGGCGCGTGCGGCGGTCAATCGCTCGAATTAGCTCACCCAAAATCTGACCCGGCCCGGATCGTTCGCTCACGGAAGAATCTGACCCAAGGAGGGGCAGAGCAAGCGATGCGGATCGATGCGCGGTACGAGCTGGCGGCGGAG